>JAIDTI010000001.1 GCA_029060755.1 Ruminococcus sp.
ATTATAATCAGAGGTTTATATTATCAGGAGGGATTCTATGCTTAAAGCCATATGCTCAAAAAAAGAACTCATAAACAGTGCTTTTTATTTTTATGTCTATGACATTATTAATGCCCCCGAACTTGAAAAACTGAAAAATATAACTCATCATATATGCACAACAAGATTTCAGCATTGTCTTAATGTTGCATACTACAGCTATAAAATTTGCAGAATATTTCATCTTGATGCACGCTCTGCCGCAAGAGCAGGACTGATGCACGACCTTTTCTATTATGACAGAAAAAAATACAATGCAGAAAAATCAAAAAGTGACCCGAATCATAGCAGAAAACATTCTGATGTTGCATTACATAATGCAGAACTTCTTACAGATATAACCCCTATGGAACGTGACATCATTCAGAAACATATGTTCCCTATGACTTTATCCATACCAAAATACAAGGAAACATATATTATAACATTCGTTGACAAATACTGTGCTATATTGGAATTTTGTGTTCCGAAAGTACAGCAAATTATAAATATCAGGAGGATTTCAAATGAAAATTGAAACAAAATGCCTTCATTCAGGCTATACACCAAAAAATACTGAACCAAGAGTTGTCCCGATTGTACAAAGCACAACCTATGTATATGATTCAACAGATGATGTTGCTGCTGTATTTGATGACCCTACAAAAAGTCTTATCTACTCACGCTTCGAAAATCCGACAGTAATGGCAGTTGAGGAAAAAATTGCCGATTTGGAGGGCGGTATCGGTGCAATGTGTACATCAAGCGGACAGGCGGCTACAATGTGTGCAATGCTTAATATATTGCAGTCTGGCGACAGTTTTATTTCAACTGCTACAGTCTATGGCGGTACTATCAATCTTTTTGCTGTTACTTTCAAGAAAATGGGTATTGAGTGTATATTTGTAAATCCTGATGCTTCAGAGGAAGAAATAAGAGCCGCTTTCAAACCAAATACAAAAGCTGTTTTCGGTGAAACTATTGCAAATCCTGCACTTACTGTACTTGATATAGAGAAATTTGCAAAAATCGCTCATGAAAACAATGTTCCTCTTATTGTGGACAATACATTTCCTACTCCTGTTCTCTGCCGTCCGATTGAATACGGTGCAGATATTGTAATTCACTCAACTTCAAAATATATGGACGGTCACGCTGTACAGGTCGGCGGTGTTATCGTTGATTCAGGCAATTTCAATTGGGCAAACGGCAAGTTCCCTGAATTTACAGAGCCTGACGAAAGCTATCACGGTCTTATATATACTCAGACTTACGGCAAAGCAGCTTATATCGTCAAGGCACGTATGCAGTTAATGCGTGACTTTGGCTGTTATCCGTCTGCACAGTCCGCATTTTATCTGAATTTAGGACTTGAAACACTTGCTGTACGTATGGAAAGATACTGCAAAAATGCTATGGCTGTTGCAGAGTATCTTGAATCAAATGACAAGGTTGAATCAGTAAATTATCCTGCACTTGCAAGCAATCCATACAATGAACTTGCAAAGAAATATCTCCCTGACGGTACAAGCGGTGTTATTTCATTCGTAATCAAGGGCGGACGTGATACTGCTGTCAAGTTCATGGATTCACTTAAACTTGCATCAAATGAAGTACACGTTGCTGATATAAGAACTTGTGTTCTTCACCCTGCAAGTGCAACTCACAGACAGCTTACAGATGAACAGCTTGTCGCTGCTGGTATCAATGGCGGTATGATTCGTCTTTCTGTCGGACTTGAAAATGTTGATGATATTCTTGACGACCTTAAAAATGCTTTTTCTGCTATATGATTTACACAATGCTTACTAATAAGGCAATGAAGATTGCCTACGATGCACATCACGGACAAACTGATATAAACGGAGTACCATATATATTTCACCCTTTTCATGTTGCAGAGCAGATGACGGACGAAATTACAACTTGTGTGGCACTTCTTCATGATGTTGTTGAAGATACTGCTGTTACGATTGAACAGCTTGAAAAAGAATTTCCTCCCGAAGTTACAACTGCTGTCCGCTTGCTGACATATGATAAAAGTATTGATTATTTCAGCTATATCAGAAAAATCAAGGAAAATCCGATTGCAAAGGCTGTAAAACTTGCTGACCTCAATCACAATATGGACAGAAGTCGTATTGTTGACTTATCGTGCGTATCTAAAGAAAAACTTGATTACTGGGATTACAAGTATTCAACAGCACTGAAAATCCTTATGGAATAAAACAGATTAGGCTTGTATTTTAAAATGCAAGCCAATTTTTTTTGCAAATCTCTTGACAAATTCAAAAAAGTATGATACTATAATAAGTGTACTATTAATCTTAACACAATCAATACTTTGAGGTGAGTTACATGAATAATATAAAAAAATTTTTCAGCTTTACAAAATTTCTGTGGATTGGCGGAATAATGGGATTCACTCAACAGATTCTTAGCAATCTGAACTATGAAATATTCAATCTTTCGCAGATTATGGGTTCTTTCGGACTGTATGCCATGATAATACTTCTTTTAATCCACAGAGACAAACCACCGAAAAAGCAGTTTCTTGATATATTTTTATTTTTCGTGGGTCTTGATTTCTTCTATGCACTATACATATTTTTAGCCGATATATCAAATTATTTTGCTTACAATGCAAAATATCCCGATAATACAAGAGAAACTGCATATTTCTTTCAACAGACTCATGGAGAAATACTTGGCTTTTTCTGGTGGACATCATTAGGTACAGCGGCGGCTGTATGGACATTCTTTGCAACAAAATTCCGCATCAAAGACTGGAAAAAACGCTATATTATAATGCTTGCACCGCTTTTTGCCGTACTTATAGCAGAGTTTGCAGATAGTACAGTCCATATGATTCTGTATATAATTCAGGAATGTAATAAAAATAGTTTGCCTGATAGTTTCAGGCGTTGCAGTTCGCTTGGTACTCTGCTTACCGATTTAGTCGGATTAATTATATGTTCAATTATTTACTTAAACAAAGAAAAAACATATATGCAAAAAAAAGGGACGCTATAAAACGTCCTTTTTTGTTGAATAAATATGTACTTGATTTTGTGGCGGAAATATTTATTTTGTACCGAAAATTCGGTCGCCTGCATCTCCGACACCCGGAACGATATACTTATCCTCATTAAGTCCTTTATCCATAACACCTGTATAAATATCAACATCAGGGTGCATCATACGCACTTTGTCAACGCCTTCAGGTGAACAGATAATGCACATAAACTTGATGTTCTTGACACCAAGTTTTTTTATTTCATCAATAGCTGCTACTGCTGAATGACCTGTTGCAAGCATAGGATCAACAATAATAACATGACGTTCTGCAATATCATCAGGCATTTTTGAATAATATTTTACTGCCTCTTTCGTATCAGGCTCACGGAATATTCCGATATGACCAATTTTTGCTGCTGGTACAAGTGCTGTTACACCGTCTATCATGCCAAGACCTGCACGGAGAATCGGCACAAATGCAAGCTTTCTGCCCGAAATGACCTTTGTCTTTGCAACTGCAATAGGTGTTTCAATTTCAACTTCCTTAAGCGGTAAATCTCTTGTTGCCTCATAGCATATAAACATTGCTATTTCCGAAACAAGTTCACGAAATTCCTTTGTACCTGTATTTTTATCTCTCAAAAGAGAAATCTTGTGCTGTACAAGCGGGTGATTGATGATGTGTAAATCTGCCATAATAAAACAGCTCCTATCTATTATTTTCTATATCAGTGATTAAGTCAATGCGACGCTTATGACGACCGCCCTCAAATTCTGTTGTCATGAATATTTCAGCAAGTTCACAGGCAAGACCTGTTCCAATAACTCTTGCACCCATACACATCACATTTGCATCATTATGCAGTCTTGTATATTTTGCGGAAAATGAATCGGAACAGAGTGCGGCTCTTATACCCTTGAATTTATTTGCCGTCATTGACATTCCTATACCCGTACCGCAAATAAGAATACCTTTTTCACATTCTCCTGACTGTACAAGTTCACACACAGCCTTTGCAATTACAGGATAATCGCACGGCTCACCGTCTGTACCTAAATCCATGAGTTCAAAACCCTTTTCTTTAAGTGCATCAGTAACCGCTTTTTTCATTTCAACTCCTGCATGGTCACAACCAATTGCTATCATTAAAAAATCACTCCTAATTATTTTCTAAATCTTTTTCAGCCTTTGATTTCTGTAAATATGATACTTCCAGTTCATCAGGCAAAACAAATTTTTCTGACATAGCACCTAAACATATTCCGCACGCACTCTGCAATCTGCTTTGCGGAGGTGCAATAGTAAACATTGGCGAACGGTAATTCATAAAGAAATCAGGTGAACCGTCTCCGCAGAGAAGTACTTCTGTACCATTCATGGCAAGAAATTCCGCAAGTTCATCATGGCTTATAATCTTCTCACTGCATATCGGCTCAACTGCATATCCGTCACTTTTGTATGTGCAGGTATATACAAGTTCCGCCCTTGCATTCATGATTGAACATATAGTGCCTTTATAGGCTGTATTATTATATGCAAGTCCTTTGAGAGTAGAAACTCCGCAACATTTACAGTCAAGACCAAATCCCATAGCTTTTACAACAGATACACCAATACGCAAGCCCGTATAACTCCCTGGTCCGTTTGCAACAGCTATAACGTCAATATCAGAAACTTTCTTGCCAGCCTGTTCTATCATATTCTTTACAGCAGGCATTATTACTTGTGAGTGCGTTTTTTCTGTATAAAGTGAAGTATGTGCAAGAAAAATTTCTGTTTCTGTATCAAAAAGTGCAGTTGACGCTGTTTTTCCTGACGTATCAATTCCAAGCAGAATCAAATTTTCCACCGTCCTCTATAATAATTTCTCTTTTTGTATCATCAAGAGCATTTATTGTGATATATATTGTATTTTTCGGCAGAAACTCTGATATATTCTCCGACCACTCAATAACAGCAACATTATCTGAAAAATCATAATCATAAAACCCTGATGACTCCAAATCGCCCTCTGATTCTATACGGTACATATCAAAATGATACATATTAATATTGTTTCCGCAGTACTCATTTACAAGGGCAAAAGTCGGAGATGTCACATTGTCGCCAAGTCCAAGACCCATTGCAAGACCTCTTGTAAAAGTGGTTTTTCCTGCTCCGAGATTGCCCTTATATGCGATTATATCGCCTTTTTTCAGTAATCTGCCAAGCTTTACTGCTGTTTCAATAGTTTCCTGTGGTGAATTTGTTACTATCTTCATATCAGAAAAGCCCCGTTATATTGCCGTTTATGTCGCAGTCTATATTAAGTGCGGACGGTACTTTCGGAAGTCCGGGCATTGTCAGAATATCGCCTGTATAGATTACAACAAATCCTGCACCTGCTGAAACTCTTGCATCACGTACTGTTATACTGAAATTCTTTGGCTTGCCGAGAAGTGACGGATTATCCGACAATGAATATTGTGTTTTTGCAACACATATAGGAAGATTTCTGAATCCTATGCTTTCAATTTCCTTGATTGCCTTTTCTGCCTGCGGAGTATAATTCACACCGTCTGCACGGTAAATTTCCTTTGCAATCTTTTCAATTTTGTCCTTAATCGGAAGTTCTGTTGCATAAATCGGGTGGAATTTCTCATTGCTGTCATCTGTAAGTCTGATTGTATCGCACACTTTATTTGCGAGGTCGATACCGCCATCACCGCCTTTTGCGAATACTTCACACATAGAAACATCTACTCCCATATCGGAACAGAAGTTCTTTACAAATTCAACTTCTGCATCTGTATCAGTACCGAAGCGATTAATTGCAACAACAACAGGAACATGGAATTTGTGTATATTTTCAATGTGTGTCTGCAAATTTACAATACCTTTTTCCAATGCCCAGAGATTTTCTTTTTCAAGTTCGTTTTTTGGCACTTTTCCGTTATATTTCAATGCACGGATTGTTGCAACAAGTACAACACAAGCAGGAGTAAGACCGCCATATCTGCACTTTATATCAAAGAATTTTTCTGCACCTAAATCCGAGCCGAAACCTGCTTCCGTAATGCAATAGTCGCCAAGTTTAAGAGCAAGCTTTGTTGCACGGACAGAATTACAGCCATGTGCAATATTAGCGAATGGTCCTCCGTGAATAAATGCGGGATTGTTTTCAAGAGTCTGTACAAGATTTGGTTTAAGAGCATCTTTCAAAAGTGCGGTCATAGCACCTGTACAGCCGATTTCACGTGCAAAAACAGGCTCTCCATCAAGATTATATGCAACAAGTATATTTCCAAGACGCTTTTTAAGATCGCCTAAATCAGTTGCAAGACAAAGTATAGCCATGATTTCAGATGCAACAGTAATATTGAATCCGTCCTCACGTGGCACGCCGTTAGCCTTTCCGCCAAGTCCTACAACAATATTTCTCAATGCACGGTCATTCATATCCATACAACGCTTGAATAATATACGTCTCTGGTCTATTTTCAGTTCATTTCCCTGCTGAATGTGATTATCAATCATAGCACAAAGAAGATTGTTAGCTGCTGTTATAGCGTGCATATCACCTGTAAAATGCAGATTTATGTCCTCCATTGGTACAACCTGAGCATATCCTCCACCAGCCGCACCGCCTTTTATTCCAAAAACAGGTCCAAGAGACGGCTCACGCAAAGCAAGTACAGCATTTTTGCCGATTTTTCCCATAGCTTCAGCAAGTCCGACACTGACAGTCGTCTTTCCCTCACCTGCCGGAGTAGGATTTATAGCTGTAACAAGAATAAGTTTTCCGTCCTCACGAAATGCAAGCTGAGAGTATAAACTTTCTGACAGCTTTGCTTTATAGTGTCCGTAAGGCTCAAGATAATCATCGCTTATTCCAAGAGCAGATGCAATCTCACTTATCTTTTTCATTTTCGCATTCTGTGCAATTTCTATATCTGACAACATAGGTTTCAACCCCCATTTTTCAATATTATTCTATTATTATATCACAATTTCTGCAAAAATGCAATAGTTTTTTCAGTTATCAACCAAATTATTTATCCATATGTCACTTTTAACCATGAAATAACCGATTACAACTTTCAATATTTCTGAAAATGTGACAACAGCAAAAAGCAGATGAATATTCATAGCTGTAAAATATGAAAGGATATATGCAAGAGGTATCATGAAAAGCCATGTGTAACCGAAATCAAAAAGAAATGTTATACCCGTTTTTCCTCCGCTTCTTATAGTGAAATAACAGGCATTTGTATACGACCACAAAGGCATAGCAAATGCCTGAATTATTATCATATATGAAGCAAGGTCACGGATTTCCTGCTCCGTATTATAGAAATTCGGAAACAGATTTGCAAGCGGAAGTATCATAAGAGCAACAATAACAGATAATACAACACTGAAAAATAACAGTTTATTGTCTGTATCTCTTGCATCTTTCAGCTTGTTTGCTCCAAGTTTTGCACCAACTATTATTCCTATACAAGCACCAAGCTGAATATATACTGTTCCGAAAAGATTTGTTATTGTTCCTGAAATATTTCTTGCTGCAACAACGTCAAGCCCTCTGATAGAGTAGCATTGTGCTATCATTGATATTCCTGCTGCCCATAAAAATTCGTTCATAAGCAGAGGTATTCCTTTTTTAATCATTTCCCATGTCAATGCTGACGGTATGCGGAAATTTTTGTATAATCCGACTATGTACTTATTTCTGTCGTGGTGAGTGTGCGCCCATATAACAACAACACCTGCTTCAATAAACTTTGAAACAACAGTTGCAACAGCTGCACCCTCAACTTTCATTTCAGGAAATCCTAATTTTCCGAAAATAAGCACATAATCAAGCAAAATATTTACACCAACAGCAATCATTGATGCTATCATAGGAATTTTAGTTTCTCCACATTCCCTTACAACACTTGAATAAGCCTGACCTATTCCAAAAGGCAAAAGACTTATAAGCATTATTTTCATATACTGTTTTGCGTACATCATAGTATCAGCTATTTCTTCGGGTGAATCCTCCTTGCTTATAAATAAAGAAATAAGCGGTGTATCAAATAACCCGAATATAAAAACAGCCAGAGCTATTATAAGAGTGCAGGTAATAAGCCGAAATCTTACAGTGTATTTCTGTCCCTCATGGTCGCCTTTTCCAAAAAATTGAGAGCCGAAAATTCCTGCCCCTGCAACTCCTCCGAAAATAGTTATATTAAATACAAATATAAACTGATTCACAATTGAAACACCATTCATCTGCGGTGTACCTATACGTCCCACCATGATATTATCAATAAGACTTACAAAATTAGTTACAAGATTTTGCAGAATCATTGGTATAACCATAATAAGTACAGATTTGTAGAAATTCTTATCTCCTATAAATTTTTCCCTGAAATTCATTAAAATTCCACCTTTCCATTATCAATCATATCATTGAATTTTTATTTTGTCAAGTACTTGCAAAATTTTTTCCAAAGGTGTATAATTAATTAGAAATAAGAAAAAAGGAGTAAAAAAAATGAATGAAAACCCGTTAGGATATGAATCCGTATCAAAATTAATGGTAAAATTTTCCGTACCCAGTATTATAGGAATGCTTGTCAGTGCATTGTATAATATAGTAGACCAGCTTTTTATCGGTCAGGGTGTAGGCACAAACGGAAATGCCGCTACAACTATAGCTTTTCCGTTCTCAACAATCTGCATGGCGGTCGCTTTGCTTCTTGGAATAGGCGGTGCATCATGCTTTAATCTTACCATAGGAAGAGGAGATATAAAGCGTGCAGGATATTTTGCAGGAAATTCCTTTACTATGCTTATTGTAAGTGGATTTATAATAAGTGCGATAACTTTCGCATTTCTTACACCTCTGCTTAAAGTTTTCGGCTCATCTGATGATGTTCTGCCGTATGCGCAGGATTATGTATTTGTGTCTGCATTTGGTTTTCCATTCCTGATTCTTACAACAGGCGGAGGACATATAATCAGGGCAGACGGAAGCCCGCAGATTACAATGGCTTGCAACCTGACAGGTGCTATAATAAATACTATCCTTGATGCAATTTTTGTACTTGTTTTTGACTGGGGAATGAAAGGTGCTGCACTTGCTACTGTTATAGGACAGGTTGTTTCTGCTGTTATTGTTATTGTTTACATCACAAAATTCAAAACCATAAAGCTTACAAAAGAACATTTCACGCCTGACTTTACAACAATACACCGTGTATGCTCAATCGGCATGGCATCATGTTTCAATCAGCTTGCTATTGCAATTGTACAGGTTGTACTTAATAATTCATTAGGTCACTATGGCGAACTTTCAGTTTACGGCAAGGACGAACCTATCGCTTGTGCAGGTATTATCATGAAAGTAAATATGATTGTCTTTGCAATTGTAATAGGTCTTGCACAAGGTACACAGCCGATAGAAAGCTATAACTATGGTGCAAAGAAATATGACAGAGTAAAAAAAGCATACAGACTTGCCCTTACAACAGGTGCAACTATTTCAGTAATCGCATTTATATTGTTCCAGATTTTCCCGAAACAGATTCTATCAATATTTGGTACAGGTACAGAAACATATTTTGAGTTCGGCATAAGATTTTTCAGAATATTCTTATTTTTCACATGGATTAACTGCATACAGCCGATTTCGTCAACATTCTTTACATCAATAGGAAAAGCAATAAAAGGTGTATTTTTGTCACTTACAAGACAGATTTTATTCTTTATACCGATTTTGCTTATACTTCCGCATATTTTAGGCGGTATTGACGGTGTAATATATACTGGTCCTGTTGCGGATTTGCTTTCTGCTGTTGTTGCAGTTGCAATGACTTTATATGAATTTAAACTTATGAGGAGTGAGGAAACAAATGATACAGGATATTCAGCCGTTGAAACTTGACAATACATATTCTGTCGATATTCAGCCCGACGAAAACAGCATTGTTTTTCACTTTGATGGAAAAACAGTTCTTTACAGAGATGACAAGGAAAATCCTTTTCCTGTCTATGCTGATTTGACATTGCCCGATAATCTGACTTATCTTTTTGCTGTCGGGGATAAGAGATATTTTCTGCTGAATGATTCAGTTATAGCTGTTCCCGAAGGTTTCAGCTACACTGATGTAGCAAATTTCCGTCATGACAAAACAGAAAAGCGCATAAATCAATTTGCACTTTCAATAGCTTGTCATTTATCAGTGTGGTACAATTCAAGCCGATACTGCGGAAAATGTGGAGGAATTACAGTTCCCGACAGAAAAGAACGTGCCTTGAAATGCACGTTCTGCGGAAAAAAAATATATCCACGCATAAATCCTGCTGTTATTGTCGGAGTAACTGACGGAAATCGTCTGCTTATAACAAGATACGCAGAAAACAGAGGTGTGGCACATGATGCACTTATTGCAGGATTTACGGAAATAGGCGAAACACTGGAGGAAACTGTCAGACGTGAAGTAATGGAGGAGGTCGGACTTAAAGTAAAGAATATTCGCTATTATAAGTCACAGCCGTGGGGCGCAACTCAAACTATACTTGCAGGATTCTATTGTGATGTTGACGGAGATTCTGACATAACACTTGATGAAACAGAGTTAAGCCGTGCGGAATGGGTTGAGCGTGAGAATATACAAGGTCAGCCTGATGATTTAAGTCTCACAAATGAAATGATGATGCACTTTAAAAAGGATAATCGTCAATAATTGTCTCTCCGTCAATTATTAAAGTTATTCGATGTGATTTTCCGAAACCGTTAAGCTTTGCATTGCTGATAATATCGGGATAATTCTCAAAAGACTCATTTATATCAACATCTCCGTCTATGCCGTTTATTCTGCCTTTTGCGGATTTCTGCCACATACCGTACTTTCCGTTGTAATTCGGTTTCGGCACATCATAATTTGCAACCCATACAGTATATTTTTCTGTAATTTCAGATTCAATATATGTTTCAAGTGCATTTGCTGACATATATAATCCCACAAAACAGCCGTTTTTTTCAACAATATCAAGAAAAGTGCGTATTATATCACTTACAGCCGATTTTCCCATAGATAATACGCTCTGTTCCTCTACATCATAATAAATCGGATATTCAAACTGTTTTTCTTTGATAACTTCAAGACAAGCCAGAGCCTCACGCTTTGCATCTTCAGGCGATTTTGCGTAGCTGTACCAATATACACCGCATGGTATATTATTTGATTTACAGCCATTATAATTCTGCTCAAAATACTTGTCAGTCTGATTTGCCTGATTTCCATATCCTGCACGTATTATCACAAAATCAGTCTTTACTATGTTCCAGTCAATTTTCCCCTGCCATTCAGAAACATCAATGCCATTTGCCATAAATAATCACCTCAATAAATATTATATAAATTTCCTATTGATTTTGTTACGCTGATATGGTATAATTTATATATAATAAAAAAAAGGAGTGAAAACATGAAAACAATTGCAATTATAGGAGCTATGCCGTCCGAACTTGCAGATATAAGAAATATGCTTGGTGATGCTGAAATAAAGCGTATATCGGGCTTTGATTTCTATATCAACTCATACAAGGGCAACACTGTCATCAATGCCTGCTGTGGTATTGCAAAGGTAAACTCTGCACTCTGCACGCAAGTCATGATTGATAATTTCAAGCCTGATTATGTTATCAATACAGGTGTTGCAGGCGGTATGAATAAAGCTGTAAAAGTGTGTGATATTGTAATATCAACAGAAGTGCTTCCGCATGATTTGGATTTGCATTTCCTCAAGGATTATCCGCCATACTGTGCAATTTTCAAGGCTGATGAAAAACTTATTGAAACAGCAGAAAAAGTATGTGCTGATAATAACATAACAAGTTTCAGAGGTCGTATTGTATCAGGTGAAGCATTTATTTCTGACAGCAGTATCAAAGCACAGATTCAGGAAAAATTCAATCCCTATGCTGTTGATATGGAAAGTACAGCTGTAGGTCATGCCTGCTATCTCAATGATGTTCCATACGTGAGTGTACGCTGTATTTCTGATAATGCAGATGATGAGGGTGCAATGTCCTTTGATGAATTTGAGAAAATTGCCGCTAAAAGAGTGGCAGAAATCGTATTGAAAATGACAGAATTAATTTAAGGAGAAAGAGAAAAATGAAAAAACTTTTAGTAACATTATCAGCAGTAGTCTTAATGACTGCCACAACATCAGCATTTACTGCAAATGCCGATTACATACCAACTGTTTATTTTACTCCCCATGCTGAAACCGATTCAGAGGGTACACTTGTTATAAGTCGTGAGGAGCTTGCAAAAGGTCTTACTGTAACAACAGATGTTTTTATTGATGATACATCAAAAACCTGCTGGAGCGTTGACCCGAAATGGAAATGCCCGACTTCTTTCATAAAACTTGATAACGTCATTGACCCGCAAGTCCCGTATATCCCTTATGCCTATGCGGAGGAAAAAGACGGCGAACTTAAAAGAATAAGACATTACACTGCCTGTGGAAAAGATGAGAAACTGAACACAATGTTCTTTGCCTGCGACCTTGGTACTATATACAAAGACAACTCTCCGCTTACTCCATACGGCGAAAATACCACTGATTATGCACTTACAAGCTTTGACATGATTTTTAACAGAAATATTCCGTACGGCGAATATGATGTTTACTTCCTTACACAGGCAGAAGATTATGCTGACCAGAGATACAGCAATGTTTCAATGAGAACGGGCGAAGAAAGTCTTACAGTTATTCCAAATGTAAAGAATCTTCATATAAAAATTACAGGTGCAAATAAGGGCGATATAAATAACGACGGTTTTATTGATGCAAATGATGCAACAATGGCTCTTGACGCATTTTCAGCAGTTTCAACAGGTGAGGACAGCGGACTTAATGATGATGAATTTTTGGCAGGTGATGTAAATTCAGACGATATTATTGACTCAAATGACGCTTCTGCTATTCTTGGATATTATTCATACCTCTCAACTTCTGAAGGCGAATTAAGCATAGAAGATTATCTGAATCAGCAGTAAAAAAACAGACGTTCCTTATTTTGGGGAACGTCTGTTTTGTTAAATTATATTATTTTTTATAGCAAAAACCGCCAGTTGTGTACGGTCTTTCAGGTGAAGTTTTTCAAGTAGCCGTGATATGCCGTTACGGACTGTTCCTTCAGCAAGAAACATTCTGTGTGCAATTTCTTTGTTGTCACAGCCGTCGCATATATGGCGGAGAAATTCTGTTTCACGCTCTGTCAAGCCGAATTCATCAGGATTGGACGGCATAACAGTTTCCTGCTTTATCGACTGAAAAATATTGTCGCAGAATACATTTATACCACCCGAAACAGCTTTAATTGAGTTTATAATCTGTGCATTGTCCATTTCTTTCAGGATATAACCGTCCGCACCGCTTGAAAGTGCCTTTTGCACTGTTTCTTTATCGTCAAATGTTGTAAGTACAAGTACTTTCACGCTGTTAAGTTTCTGTTTAATCTGCTTTGTGCCGTAACCGCCGTCAAAATCGGGCATACGCATATCCATAAGCACAACATCAGGGCGGAGACGTATTGACATTTCATACGCTTCTTTGCCGTCTGATGCTTCACCCACAACCTGTATATCATTATCCTGTGAAAGAACTGCTTTAAGTCCTGTCCGCAGAATCTGTACATCATCTGCAATAATTACCTTTATCATTCAATTTTCTGCTCCTTTGGTATTTTTATTATTGTAGTAAAGCCCTCACCCTCAACTGACGAAAACTTAACACTTCCACCGATTGCTTCTGTGCGTGTACGAATACCCGAAAGACCGTTATTTTCTTTTATTTCGGAACACCCTGCTCCGTTATCGAAAATATACAGTTCAAGACGGTCAGCAAGAAATTTCACGATAATGTCTATTCTGTCCGCACCTGAATATCTCATAGCATTTGTAAGTGTTTCACGGATATTATCGTACACTTCACGAATACAAAACGAAAAACTTTCGTCCTCTGCTCCCTGAATACACGTTTCAACCTTTATATTGCGTACAGCTGTTGTAACAGTCTGAACTGCTCTTGTGACAGATGTCATAAATTCATCGTCACGCAGATTATTTATTGAGCATCTCAACTGTGTTATGCCACTTCTTGATAAGCCGTCAATCTCTGAAACATATTCAAGAATTTTGTTTCTGTCTGTTTCAACCTGTAAAACTTTGGCAATTGAGCTAATCATTGTAAAAGTATGTCCAGCTGAATCGTGAATTTCCTGTGCAATTCTGTTGCGTTCATGTTCAAGCGACAGCTTTTTTTCTGTTTCAGCAAGTTCATAGTATTCAGATACATTGTTAATTATAATGACTTTTGCAATTTCAACGCCCTTTTTGTTTACGCAATTGCTTTGTCTTACATTGTAAAATATATCATCTATTTCAATATCACCCTGATTACTGCCGATTTTTTCTATAAAATCAGTCATTGTCCTGATATTTTCAAGATTTATTATTTTATCGGAATATTTGTTCTTATATGTTATTTTATTATCCGCATCAAAAACAATAACAGCTGTACTGATATTATCTATAGTATCATTTATGGCTATTCTGTTTATATTAAGCAAGCCGAAACGTTTTATAGCTATGAGAATCATAATTACAGAAAAAGCAAAAAAAAGCGGAGTAAGTTCAATTTTTGATTTGATAACACCTGTAACCGTGAATACGTTCACAATAAGAGGAACAGCCGTTGCAAGTGCAAGGAGTGTGCGCGAACGCTCATTTTTTTTGCCTGCACCGATAACAGCAATTCCCGATATTATGAATATATAAAATATAAGCTGAAAAGCATAGAAAAGGAATCCATATTTTATATTGCCTTTTTGAAATTCCATATAATACAAGCTGTGAATCGGATTTGTTGCTATGGATATGAACATTACAGCAGAAATAACAGGCAGAAACTTTGTATATTTTCTTATTTTTACTCCTGAATATTCAGCGGAGAACATAAACCAGAACGGCGAAAAACAGCATATACCGATATTTCCTATAATATAGCTAATCCATAGCTGACGTATGCTCTCCGAAAACAGAATAAGAAGTTGAGAAATAAGCCATAGCGCAATTGAAAGCTGACACATTATAAAAAGATGCGTCATTCTGTTATTGTTGCCACGTCTTAAAATCCAGCCGACTGTGCCAATCATTCCGCCTAAACCGATAAAAAGCAATACTGCTGATAGTATTGTAACTATATTTACAGTCTGCATCTCACCATGTCCAGTCACTGAAAGTTTTTGATACTTTTGATTTCATTGTCTCACCGTTTTTCTTGCATATTTCATTTATAGATGCAATTGTTATAAACACAATACCTACTATAAGCAGATAGAGCCACCAGCCTGCACTATTGAAATATCTGTATGTTGATGAAATTGTAAGCACAACAAGTGAAATTGATGAAACTGTAAACCATGTTTTACTTTTCAGGAAGAATGAGAGAACAAGTACTCCTGCTGTTACAGCAAGAACAAATATTCTGTTTCCTATATTGTTAAATATAAGTCCGTCAATCATAAGACTTATAAATGAAAGTACAAATATTATTGTTGATGCACTCTTTGACACACTCTTATTATTTTTCCATATAATCATATATGCTGCACCAAGAAGTGCAAATATAGCGATATTGACTTTACTTGCAATCATTGATGAAGCAGGTGTAAGGAAAGGTCTTGTCATAAATGCAAAGCAAGCAATTGTTGCTGAAATAGAAACAAGTACACAAGCTGTTTCTTTCTTTGTATTTCTTTTTATGAATCCTGCAATAAATACAGCTATTGCAATTGTTCTAAGAAAAAATGTTGCTCTGCTTGTAAGCGGAAACGGAATAACAGCTGTCCATGAACTAAGCAGAATAACATCAATCAGTGTTTTGTTATCACTTTTAACTGAAAAACCGTCAGGGAAAACAATTCTTGAAATAATAACAAGTATAATGAAAAGACCAAGCATTATATAAAGTCTCATATCTGAATCATCATCAAGATAATGTTTGAGTATGCTGTTTGTGAGAAAAATAAATCCTATAACTGAGCCTGTTGCTGTAATGTTACAGCTCATTGAATAAGATACAACAAAATGTGCTATACAGAGTATAACAGGAATCATGAAAAGCTGTGAATATCTTGAAATACTGAGAAGTACAGCTGTCGCAGAAATCATGCTTGTGTATATAATAGCCTGCGATTTTACGGGGTGATTTGCATAGAAGCTGAAATTTATTTTCGGAAGATATACAAAGAATCCTGCTGTAAGTACATATATCAGTACAAGAAGTCCATAAGCAAATGTTATTCTTTCATCACTTCCCATGTGCGTAACCAACATAAGATTTGAATTAAAGAACACTGCCATAAGAAACGGAATTATCGGAAAAGCAAGTCCTGATGCTGTCTGAACTGATTTATCCTGATTAAGTCCATAGCTTGCAATTATAACAGAAGTTACAGCAGGAACGATAAATCCTGCCCAGAGAGTTTCTCTGTTTACCGCAGAAAGTGAAACAATTGAGCCTATAACAGCACCAACAAGCGTAATAACCTTACATGATGCAAGATTTTTCGGGATAAATCTGTTTACAAGACAAAATGCAAGTGTAATAAATGAGAACAAAAGCATTGCATCATATTTTCCTATTTTATCTTCAGCAAGGAAAGATATAATCATTCCTGTATATAATCCCACAAGATTAAACAGAGGGAACATATATTTTTTATTTTTGAAAATACCATATACAAGAAACTGTGCAAGCAGTATAATGAGTACAAGGAAAGTATATATTGTCGGGTCAAAAGTTGTCCAGAGAACATATAAGCACGCAAGAAACTGATATACAACAGCTGAAATATCGCCGACTAATACAACAGGTCTTTCCATATCTGTATCTTTTTGTGGTTTTAAGAAATGTATTACAGCCGTCATGATAAGCTGTGCAAGAGCGATAACAGGGGCGAACTGCTCATAGTTTTCAGTTGGCTGAATACAGAGGAAAACAATCGCTAAAGAAGTGAAAGCAGAACCTATGTAGTTGAAAGCCTTGCTGTTGTAAAGTGAATAGCCTGCAAATGATGCAGAAGCAACTATAAGTGCTGATACAGAGTAGAGAAGTGCAAAGCCATCGCCATCGACTGCAAACCAGTCGCCGAGAAGTCTGTAATATCCTGCTGTTATAAATGCGATAACTGCAATTATTGAACCAATCATATAGAATGACATTGATGTGCGGTTAAGCTTTATGACTTTTTTAAGCAGAACACTTATTCCGAATCCTAATGCAGATTCAGCAAGAAGTGCAAACACACGACCGAGTGCGTTCATTTTAACCCAGTTTGCAGCAACAAAAGCAATTGCACCAAGAACTATAAAAGCTGTACCGATAAGGAGCATAACAGCTGACGCACTTAGTTTTGGTCGTGGCGGTTTTGGTGATTTGGGTGATTTTGGTGGTATTGGCGGTAATTCCACACGCTCCCCGTTAATTATATAGAACTGTTTTTCTTCTTTTTTGCTAGATTTTACACAAGCTATAATAACCAGTGTTATAACAGCAGGAATAGCCATCATAACTCCTGCAATAAGAATAATTGCTATAAATCCCATAAAATACCTCCTCTGTTAATCATGATATTATATTTTTTACTGTAATTATATAATATCACAAATTTTCCTGATTTGTAAGATGCTGTATGTCACTTTTGCAGTGACAAATGTCACTATTATTATAGCATTGCAGGAAAATCATGTCAATTAAGCTGAAATTACAATAAGTTACAAATTTTTTCTGCATCTGCTACATCAATAGCCTTGACAGTAAATTTTGATTTGCTTTCACCAGTAAACCATATACTTACATGACATCTTTTATTTGTTATACGTTGAAATATGCTTTGACTTACTTCAACTGAAACGACTTTTTTATTTTCCGCAATAACAGTATGAAAAGAAGTCCACTCTGAACAGCGTACAATTATCTTATCGCTGTCTATGGTGATACCACTTTTCAGAAGTGACGCTATTTTTACGGACATAAGCCACACAAGAGGTATTTCCGCCATTACAAGCAGAAAGTATGAAAGTTCCGCAAGCTGTGGGATATACTTATCCGCAAGGCAGTAAAGCAGATAAACTGAAACTATCATAAGACAAGGCATGAAAGTATATGTCATAAATGCAGATGTTTTCGGACGGAAATCAAGTCTTTTACGGCTTGAAATACCTATTTTCTCAAGACCGTTTCCAAGATTACTCTCTTTCCGCATAGGCAGAAGCACTGGAAGCTGACGTGAACTGTTCTCATATCCTGAACAGCTTATATTAACCGATACAGCACCACATATTTTCATTATGAGATTTTGTCGGAGATTTGTATAGTTTATATAGTCTGTCCTGATTCTGTATTCCTTACGCTTCGTTATTCCGCATGATATGTTGATATACTTTTTGTCCGCTGAAACCTTGAATCTTAAATATCTTAAAAGATTTACTATAAAAGACAAAAGCCATGTTGTAAGAAAAAACATTCCTACTACAATTCCAGCCTGTGGTATACGCAGAATCATTTTTTCGCTTATTTTTTCCGTTGTTTCCGTAATTTTAGCAACCCACTCCGAAACAAGATTATGTGCAATATCTCCACCCTTGAAAAAGAATGTTGCAATATATACTGCTCCTGAAAATCCGCTTGAAAAGAATACTGAAAACAAAAGTACTGATAAAACTGTCGGTTCAGGAAAGTCCATATCCGACTTATCTTTTTCAAGTTTCGGAATATGTGACATGAGTTCTTTTCCGACTTTTGTCGTTACAAGAAGTTTCATATCACTTGACTTGAAAAATCCTGCCCTTGTATCACATCTGAATGTCATTGCTTTCAGCGGAATAAGAAAAAACAACTGTTCCGAAGTGACAGCACTTATATTTTCAATAGGTATTGTTGTTGTGACCTTTATAAATATACCGTTCTGGTGAATTACTGCCGATTCTGTTATCTGTATCATGGAAAAATACCACTGTACAAATCCAAAAAGCAGAATGATACCTATGATTGCAATATCAAGCCATGCACCCTGAATCCACGCATAAAAACCAGCAGGGTCAAATTTTATGACTGTTGCACCTCTTATCAAAGGGAATATCAGAAGCCATATATTTTTAAATGAGTAACGCATTATTCTAAGAGGGTGTTCGTGATACATCTCCGCATCTCCTTAATATTTCCATAGCATCATCTTCTTTCAGAAAAACAAGTCTAAGATTTCCGCCATATACAAATAATACAACAAAATTCAAGCCTGTTTTATGTGAAAGCGGTGTAGTGACAACCGTGCTGTATTGTACAGTCGAATATCTGACAGACTGATGCGACTTAAAAAAGACTCCGCTGTGCTTTACAATTTTTTCGTCTGTCATATCATAGCTTAATGACGAAAAATAAATCGGCAGATATATAAAAATCATGACAATATCAGTCATAACAATTGCAACAGCAAAAATCATGAAAACAATATCAACCGGAATATATATTTTTATTACCCCTGTTAAAACTGCTGATACAATTAAAATAATTACCCTTAAAGCATTAAGTGCTTTTTTTTCAGGTTTAAAATTCTTCATTTCTGCACTCTCCGAAAAAACAAACTGGTATATTTATATTATAACTCAAATATTTTATAATGTATACACTTTTTTGTAAATTTATGGAGGATTTTTTATATGACGGATTTTCTTGAAAAAATAAATAATTTTGTATGGGGAAACGGACTTATTTTTCTGCTTATCGCAACAGGAATTATTTTCACTTTCAAGCTGAAATTTATTCAGTTTTCTATGCCGAAATTTCTTTTCAGCAGTAAAAAATCCGACAACAGCGGACTGTCTCAACTAAAAACCGTGTGTATGAGTTTAGGAACGACTATGGGAACAGGAAATATAATCGGAACATCTTCCGCACTTGTTGCAGGCGGAGCAGGCTCTGTATTCTGGCTATGGATTTCAGCTTTTCTTGGTATGGCAATAGTATACGCTGAAAACGTTCTCTCCATGAAATACAGCGATAAATCTGTAAAAGGCACAATGGCTTATCTTGAAAAAGGACTGGGCTGTAAACCGCTTGCAAAAGTCTTTGCATTTTTCTGTGTACTTGCATCATTCGGCATGGGCGGTATGGTTCAGATAAATACTTTTGCTGTAAGTTTATACGATACTTGCAAAGTCAACTCTATTATCATATTTATTATCATTTCTGTTGTGATTTTTGCAATCACAAGCGGAGGTGCGGAACGAATCGGCACATTTGCACAATATCTTCTGCCTGTTGCATCAGTTTCTTACATTATTATATGTATAATAGTAATGTTTATTTTCAGAAGCAATATACCCGATGTTTTCATAAAAATATTTACAGAAGCTTTCAGTTTCAAATCAGCATCAGGTGGAATTTTCGGCTATGCTGTCTCTGTTGGTATAAGACGGGGTATTTTCTCAAATGAAGCAGGTCTTGGAAGTTCACCCATTCTACATAGCTCCGCCGGAGAATCATCACCGCAGAAACAGGGTATGTGGAGTATGTTTGAAGTATGTTTTGATACGATAATATGCTGTACTCTTACGGCTGTAACATTATTATGCTCCACCAAAAATTTTTCAGTGAACGAATCATTTTCGGCTGTACTTGGAAAATACAGTATGCCGTTTATAACTGTTCAGCTTGGAATATTTGCCCTCTGTACGATTATAGGCTGGTATTACTGCGGAGAAATTTCATTCCGCTATCTTACTGGAATGGAAAATATACTTTTCTGTATCATATATACTCTTGTATCTGCATCAGGAGCAGTATTTTCAGCCCCGACAGTATGGACAGTCTCCGACATTTTCAACGGTCTTATGGCATTTCCTAATCTTATAGGTATACTTCTGTTGATGAAAAACGTGAAAAAGGAATAATTTTACTAAGTCAGTCAAAAATAATATACGTAAAATACAAAGCAAAGGAGTATTTGAAAATGAGTTATATCGGCGAAAACAAATATTTCAGTTTCAGAGATAATTATTGTGAGGCTATAACCCCTGTATCGTCCGTTGAAGCATCAGCACTTGGCAGAACAGTTGCCCGACTGTTCACAAGATTCAGTGTCGGTACAAACTGCTTTAATCGTCTGCCTATTCTGTATGCATTATGCAGTGGCATTTCTGAATGTGGAAAAGATGTATATGTATGCGAAAATACAGATATGCCGTCATTCCGTTTCGGCTATCCTCTTTTGTCGGCGGACTGCGGAATATTTATAAACGGCGATTCAGAACTCAAGCTGTCATTTTTCGGAAATATAGGACTTCCTCTGAATGAGCATATATTAAAAGAGATAGTTTATTCTGAACCGTCTGCACCGTCTGAACGTTCGGGCAGAATACATTCCATAACATCATTTAACAGCATCTACATTAATAATATTGCTGATTCTTTAGGCAACAGAAAAATCATGGATGCAGGAATAAGCTGTGGAAATAAAGCTGTACGCTCATTATGGCTTGAATTTTTTTCGGGAGAAAGTGATAAACTTGTATTTCAGATTGCCGACGATGGACAGCGTGTAAATGCTTATTCCGCTGAAATCGGTTTTATCTCATATGAGAAATTAATGCTTGCATACTGCCTTAATCAGACGGAAAAAGGCTGTACTGTATGGCTTCCCGATACTTTTCACTATGGTGCGGATTTTCTCAATACTGACAGGATAAAACGTTTCAGCTCTGAAACAGGACTTCCGAAAAATGCAGAAAATACACGTTTTCTTCGTGATTCGCTGTATATGTGTACTCATATTGCAGAAAATCTGATTGAAACAGTTCAGAGACTTCCGAAAATCGCAAGTGCAAAACGTGAAATAACTCTTTCAGGTATGGAGTATATACCGAAAAATCACACCATAGATGACAAAAAAGGGCGTATAATCATCACACAAAGCGGAAAAAACAGAATTTCTCTGCTTGCACAGACTTTATCCGCTGAAACAGCGTCGGAACTATGTGCAGTCTGGACAGAAAAAATAAAACAACATAATATTTAAATTATCTGTAAATGTTCTCTTTTTTAGTCTTGACATAAATAATTATTTCTTGTATAATTATATATATATTATTGTTAGTATGTATCCGTATTAAATTAAATCAATTAAGATATTACTATCTGAAGAAAGCGAGGCTAAACAATTGAACGAAAAAAACCAGAAAACTAAATCAACACGTCCAACTGCTAAAAGCAGTACAACAAAAAGAGTCAGCAAGAAAAAAACTGAAACTTCTGTTGAAATTACTGCAAAAGAAACAAAAAAAGCTGTTGCAAAAAATGCAGAGACAAAAGAAAAACACTCCAGACAGGAGAAAAAGCAAAGAAAAACACCTCTTAGAATTATTCCTTTAGGTGGACTTAACGAAATAGGAAAAAACATGACCGTTTTTGAATGTTGTAACGATATGTTTATTCTTGACTGCGGACTTGCATTTCCTGATGCTGATATGCCGGGAGTGGATATTGTGATTCCTGATTTTTCCTATGTTGAAAAAAATGTGAATAAAGTCAGAGGAATAGTTATAACTCACGGACACGAAGACCACATAGGCGGTCTTGTCTATCTGTTGAAAAAGGTAAATGTTCCAGTCTATGCAACAAGACTTACAGCAGGACTTATTGAAGGAAAGCTAAGAGAAGCAGGCATTATAAATCAGGTTAAAATAATTGTGAAAAAACCACGAGAGAGTGCAAAAATGGGCTGTATGTCGGTCGAGTTCATAAAGGTAAACCACTCTATCCCTGATGCTGTTGCTATGGCTATCCATACACCAGCAGGAATTATTGTCCATACGGGCGATTTCAAGGTGGACTTCTCCCCTATCGACGGCGAAACAATAGACCTTGCATATTTTGGCGAACTTGGAAGTAAAAAAGGTGTCCTTGCTCTTATGGCTGATTCAACCAATGCCGAAAGACCAGGATATACACACTCTGAAAAAACGGTAGGCGAATCCTTCGACCGACTTTTTCAGCAGGGTGAGGGAAAGAGAATCATTATTGCAACATTCTCCTCAAATATTCACCGTGTTCAGCAGATTATAAATTCTGCTGTCAGATATAAGCGTAAAGTTGCTATATTCGGCAGAAGTATGGTAAATGTAATAAATACGGCAATAGAACTTGGCTATCTTGAAATTCCTGATGGTGTTATAATCGATATTGAAATGATGAATCAATACGAAAATGAGCGTATCGTACTCATAACAACGGGAAGTCAGGGCGAACCTATGTCATCACTTACAAGAATGGCTATGAATGACCATAGAAAAGTTGTTATCACATCAAGAGATTTTATCATAATTTCTGCAACTCCTATTCCCGGAAATGAAAAATATGTTACACGTGTAGTAAATGAACTTATGAAATCAGGTGCAGAAGTTGTATATGAAGCTATGTATGAGGTACACGTTTCGGGTCATGCCTGTCAGGAGGAGTTAAAACTTATCCATACCCTTACAAAACCGAAATTCTTTATCCCTGTTCATGGCGAATACAAGCATCTCAAAAAACATGCTGACCTTGCTTATTCTATGGGTATGCCGAAAGACAACATAATAATTGCAGAAATAGGCAATGTCATTGAAACAGACGGTGTGAGCATGAAAGTTGTTGCACAAGTTCCCGCAGGTCGTGTTCTTGTTGACGGCTTAGGAGTGGGAGATGTAGGCTCAATAGTTCTGCGTGACAGAAAGCATCTTGCTGAAGATGGTCTTATCATAGTTGTAGTAACGATTGAGCGTTCTTCAAATACAATTATTGCAGGTCCTGATATTATTTCACGTGGCTTTGTATATGTAAGAGAATCGGAAGAACTGATGATAGGTGCAAAAATCAGGCTTAATCATACACTTTATGAATGTTCGTCTTTTGAAATGAAAGAGTGGAATACACTGAAAACAAAAATGAAAGAAGCTCTTTCAGATTACATTTATGAAAAGACAAAACGCAGTCCTATGATTCTCCCGATAATCATGGAGACATGATGATAAGCACGGTTTCTGAAAGGAGTATAAGACGTGAAAAAAAAGTTTCCGACAGTATTTTTTACACTTATCTTTGCAATTCTTATTTGTCAGATATTTGTATCTCTGTCGCTGTACAGCTATAACAGTGTACACGGTCTTTGCGGAATTATATCCGCTGTAGTTCTTATTGTTGCACTGGTGATTATTTCTGTTGCCTGGTCAAGAAATTTCATACGGCATATGATGAAAATGAATAATCATCTTGAAAACTCATCAGCAGAATACATGAATAATCTCCCCGCACCTATAGCCGTTATAAGCGAAGAAAAAAAGTTTGTATGGTATAATCAAAGCTTTTCTGATAAAATAAGTCGTGGTTCTGATGTTTTCGGTCTTAACTTTGAGGAATATGTAAAGATTGATGTTGATTCTGTCATGTCGGGCGGTAATCCCATATGCCGTATAAACGGAGCTATGTACAGAACTTTTGTTGAAAAATTTGACGAAAATGATATTTCTTTTCTTATAATATACTTTCATGATGAAACCGAATATTTTAATCTAAAAAAAGAATGTGAGGAATCGCACCCGAATGTTGTAATACTCACAATTGATACTTATGATGAAATCATGCAGAACGCCAAAGAAAGTGAAAAAGCTCATGCTTCTGTTGAAATTGAACAGCTTATTGAACAGTTCATGAACAGTACGAACGGATTTGTAAAGAAAATTTCATCAAATACTTTCTATGCTGTAATTGAACAGCGTCATCTTAATGAAAAAATACGGGACAAATTCAGGATACTTGACCTTGCAAGAAATATAAAAATCGCCGGAAAATATCCGCTGACATTTTCAATCGGTATAGGACAAGGTGCAAAAACACTTGCTGAAAGCGAAAAAATTGCCCGTCAATGTCTTGATATGGCACTCGGGCGTGGCGGTGACCAGGCTGTAATAAAATCCGAAAACGGCTATCACTTTTTCGGCGGTGTTTCAAAGGGCGTTGAAAAAATGTCACGGACAAAAACCAGAATTATCGCAAATGCCATGCAGGATATTATAATGAACTCTGACAAGATTTTTATTATGGGACATCGTTTCGGCGACCTTGATTCTGTAGGGGCTTCATGCGGTATGGCAGGAGCTTTGAAACTTATCGGAAAACCTGTTCATATTGTAGTGGATAAAACAACAAATCTTGCAGTAAATCTTATTGAAAGAGTTGAATCGCAGACAGAGAACGACCTTTTTATAACTCCACAGATTGCTCTTGATTCTCTCGGCGATAATGACCTGCTTATAATTGTTGATATTCACAATACTGACTGTCTTGAAAGTTATGAACTATATGACAATATGAAAAAGTCTGTCGTGATAATCGACCACCACCGCCGTGCTGTAAGGTCTATTGAAAATTCAGTTATTTTTTATCATGAGCCTTATGCGTCATCTGCCTCTGAAATGGTTACAGAACTTATACAGTATTTCCGATTTGTTGATGATGAAAAACTGCCCGTATACTATGCAGAAGCACTTCTTGCCGGAATTATGCTTGATACAAAAAGTTTTGTGATGAGAACAGGTGTCCGCACATTTGAGGCGGCTGCTTTCCTGAAAAAGCTTGGTGCTGATACTGTTGCAGTAAAACTGCTTTTTTCAAATTCGTTTGAAGCTTATAAAGACAGGTCGCAGATTGTATCATCTGCAAAAATACATAAAAACTGCGCAATTGCAACAGCAGATTTCAAATGTGACGATATAAGAATTGTTGCACCGCAGGCGGCAGATGAACTTCTTAACATTACAAATGTAGATGCTTCATTTGTTATATATAAAACAGGAAATACCATAAATATTTCCGCACGCTCACTTGGAGCGGTAAATGTACAGGTAATAATGGAACTTCTTGGCGGCGGAGGTCATCAGACAATGGCTGCTACTCAGCTTAAAGACAAAAGCATCAATGAGGCATTTAATCTTCTTGTTGATGCTGTTGATAAGCGTGACGATGATGTTTCGTTAAAAAATACAAATAAATAAAAGGAAGGAAAAATAAGTATGAAAGTTATTTTTTTACAAGATGTAAAAGGCTCGGGAAAAAAAGGAGAAGTAAAAAATGTTGCAGACGGTTATGCAAGAAATATGCTCCTGCCAAAAGGATTTGCTATTGAAGCTAATGCAGAAAATCTCAACAAACTCAAAGGACAGCAGTCCTCCGAACAGCACAAAATTGATACAGAAAAAAAGACTGCTCAGGAATCAGCTGAAAAAATCAAAGATAAAAAGGTTGTAATAAAGGCAAAAGCCGGCTCGAATGACCGTCTTTTCGGCTCTGTTACTCCTGCACAGGTTGCAGATGCAATAAATACACAGTTCGGACTGAAAATTGACAAGAAAAAAGTCACTCTCAGTTCTGAAATAAAAAATTTCGGCTCATATTCTGCAACTATCAAATTTTACACAGGCATATCAGAAAAAATTGATATTGAGGTTGTTGAGGGCTAATGGAAAACAATAACCTTGCTTTCCAGTCAAAAGAACTGCCACATAGTTTAGAAGTTGAACAGGCTGTAATCGGATTTATGCTTGCAGATTCAAGTCTTATTCCAAATGTTGTGGAAAAAGTAAAATCCGAATATTTCTATAATGAAAACCTGCGTAAGATTTACAATGTCATATGTACAATGGTTGCAAACAACAAACAGGTTGACGTTCTCACAGTTATTGACGAAACAACAAAACTGCATTTGTTTGAAGATTCAGCAGAAGCAAAACGCTATTTCTTTCAGCTTGGCGATATACTTCATTCTGAAGGAAATGTTGAAACATACTGCAATATTCTTGCAGACAAATATCTTATAAGAAGTCTTGGAAATGTGGCAATGTCAATTCTTAATGAGATATACAGCGGTGAAAACAATGCACAGCTTCTTATTGACCTGGCAGAGCAGAAAATATATGATATAAGACAAGGCAGAGATACAAGCGGACTATTGCCAATATCTGTTGCTGTATTTGAAGCATTTGAAAGACTTGGCAAGCTTTCGGGTGAGGACAGAGAAAAATATATCGGTGCAAGAACAGGCTTTACATTGCTTGATAAAATAACATCTGGACTGAATAAATCAGACCTTATTATTATTGCTGCACGTCCCGGAATGGGAAAAACTTCTTTTGTTATGAATATCGCCCGAAACGTTGCAAGGACAACTGAAAAAGAGGTTGCTATATTCAGCCTTGAAATGTCAAAAGAACAGCTTGCAACACGTATGCTCTCAACAGAAGCAAGAGTATCATCAGAAAGTTTCCGAAATGGCGGAATAAATACAGACGAATGGGGAAGAATTGCCGATTGTGCATCTTATCTCAGTCTTCTGCCGATTTATATTGACGAAACAGCAAATGTTACAGTTCCGCAGATGAAAGCAAAATTAAGACGTTTGAAAAATCTTGGACTTGTTATAATTGACTATCTACAGCTCATGGGTTCAACTTCACATTCCGACAATCGTGTAAATGTAGTATCAGAAATAACACGACAGCTTAAAATCATGGCAAAGGAACTCAATGTGCCTGTTATTCTCCTCTCTCAGCTTTCAAGAGCAGTTGAGGGACGTAATGACAAAAAACCTGTTCTTTCTGATTTGCGTGATTCAGGTTCAATTGAACAAGATGCAGATATAGTGCTTTTTCTTTATCGTGATGCCTACTACAACACACAAAGCGAACTTCAGAACGTTTCTGAATGTATTGTTGCAAAAAACCGTCACGGTGAGCTTGGCAATGTAAAACTTATGTGGAACGGCAAATATACACTTTTTTCAAACCCTGAAAATGGAACACCTCCTGAATAATTATGATAGATAAAATTTATAACTTTGCAAAAAAATACAATATGTTCTCCTATGGAGATGAAATAATATGTGGTCTTTCGGGCGGTGCGGACAGCGTATGCCTGCTTCTGACAATGTATAATCTGCGTGAACGTCTGGGAATAACCATTTCTGCACTTCATGTCAATCATTGTCTGCGTGGTACTGAAAGTGACCGTGACGAACAGTTCTGCCGTAATCTCTGCGAAAGAATGGGTATACATTTTACTGCTGTTGCGTGCGACGTTAAAGGGTATGCGGAAAAAAACTCACTCTCATGCGAGGAATCCGCAAGAAAACTGCGATATGACATATTCAGCAGGTATTCAGTCGGCAGAAAAATTGCAACGGCTCACAATGCAGATGACAATCTGGAAACAGTTATACATAATCTTATTAGAGGAACAGCATTAAAAGGACTTTCGGGTATTCCTGTTGTGAGAGATAATATTGTCCGTCCACTACTTGCTGTTTCAAGACGTGAAATTGAAGAATATCTTTCAGAAGTCGGACAAGATTATGTAACAGACAGCACAAATCTTACTGATGACTACACAAGAAATAAAATACGCCATAGAATAATCCCACTTATGAGGGAGATAAACGGCTCACTTACTGAAACTTCTGTCCGTTCAATAGACAGTCTAAGAAGTGAAAATTCTCTTATTGAAACAGAAGTTGATGAAACAATCAAAAAATGTTCCGACAATGGAATTTTCAGAGGACTTTCAGAGTATAATGAAGTTATCCGACATAGATGTATTTCAAGACTTTTAAGCACAAACAATTTTCCTGTTTCAAATAAAAGGATTACAGAATGTGATGATATTCTCATAAACGGCGGAAAACTTAATCTTTCACATGATATTTATTTTATCTCCGACGGCAAAACCGCAGAAATAAAAAAAATCACACATGAAAAAACAGAATTTATCTCAAAAGACCTTGAAATCGGCGAAAATATTATTTTTTCCGATTCAAAGCTTATCTGTGAAATTATTGAATGTGATAGTTTTATGAAATTTGATTATGTTAACAAAAAATTAACATTTTTCGTCCTTGATTATGATAAAATAAAAGGTAGAGCTGTTGTCAGAAACAGAAAATATGGCGACAGAATAAAGCTGAAAGGGAGAAACTTTTTTTCTTCTGTAAAAAAATTAATTAATGAAAAAATTCCTGAACCGCAAAGACCTTTCCTGCACTTTATTGAGGACAGCGAAGGTACGATATTCGCCGAAAATATCGGTATAGCACAAAGAGTTGCTCCTGATAATAATACAAAGCGTCTGTTGAAAATATATGCGGTAAAGAATTAGATTGGAGTGTGCAATGACACCGAAAAAAAACAGAGGCATTTTTACTTATCTTATTATTGTTTGTATCTCTATTTTCTGTTTATATTTTGTCATATCAAGACTTTCAGACAATACAGAGAATACAGAATACACATCAGTTATCACACATTTTGATAATTATGAAGTTTCATATTATCAGCTTGATTTAGGTACAGGGGAACTTATCTACCAGCTTAGAGGAGAAACGGAAAAGCACAAATATTCTGTCCCTAATGTCAGCCTTTTCATTGATGATACAGAAGGCTACAGAAAAGCATATAATGAAAAATATCCGAATGACCCTCTTATTCAGAACTATATTAAAATCACGGACAGAACATGGATTTATTCTATTATTCCTGTTGTATTGACTGTACTGCTTGGAATATTCATTCTTTATTTTATGATGAAACAAAGCAGCGGCGGTGGAAAATATTCAAGTTTCGGAAAGGCAAATCTCAAGGCACAGCCTGATGCAAGAAAAGCTACTTTTGCTGATGTTGCAGGTGCAGATGAAGAAAAACAAGAACTTCAGGAGATTGTTGACTATCTCAAAAAGCCTGATAAGTATACTGATATAGGTGCAAAAATTCCGAAAGGTGTACTTCTTTTAGGACCTCCCGGAACTGGTAAAACACTTCTTGCAAGAGCTGTTGCAGGTGAAGCCGGTGTGCCATTTTTCCCGATTTCAGGCTCGGATTTTGTTGAGATGTTTGTCGGCGTAGGTGCGTCAAGAGTGCGTGACTTGTTTGAACAGGCAAAGAAACACGCTCCGGCTATTATATTCATTGATGAAATTGATGCTGTTGGTCGTCACAGAGGCGCAGGACTTGGTGGCGGACACGATGAAAGAGAGCAGACTCTTAACCAGCTTCTTGTTGAGATGGACGGCTTTGTCGGAAATGAGAGTGTAATTGTAATTGCCGCAACAAACCGCCGTGACATTCTTGACCCTGCATTACTCCGTCCTGGAAGATTTGACAGACAAATTGTTGTCGGTTATCCTGATGTCAAGGGACGTGAGGAAATACTCTATGTTCACGGTAAAAACAAGCCTTTCGCTCCTGATGTTGATTTGAATATAATTGCACGTACAACACAGGGCTTTACAGGTGCAGACCTTGAAAATCTGCTTAATGAAGCTGCATTATTAGCCGCAAGAGCAGAGCGAAAAGCAATTACTGAAAAAGATATTGAAGAAGCCACAATGAAAGTCATTGCAGGACCAGAGAAAAAATCACGCATTGTAACTGAACATGATAAAAAAATAACAGCATATCACGAAGCAGGTCATGCCATAGCCGCATATAATCTTCCTACACAAGACAAAGTGCATCAGGTTACTATAATTCAGCGTGGAATGGCGGCAGGACTTACAGTTACCCGTCCCGATACAGACGATATGCACGTTTCAAGAAACACCATGAAAGAAAATATTATAATGCTTCTTGGCGGACGTGTTGCAGAAGAACTTTTCCTTGATGATATATGTACAGGTGCATCAAATGACATTGAACGTGCTACAAATACCGCAAGAAACATGGTTACAAAATACGGATTTTCAAGCAAGCTCGGAACTGTTGTATATGGCTCGGACAATGACGAAGTATTTCTTGGCAAGGATTACGGTCACACAAGAAATTACAGTGAAACTATAGCAGCTCAAATTGATGCTGAAGTAAAAGATATTATCGAAAAGGCTTACAGAGACTGCACAGCAATCCTCAAAGCAAATGAAGATAAAATGCACAAGCTTGCACAATATCTTCTCAAATATGAAAAAATCGACAATGCAGATTTTGAACGTCTTATGAAGGGCGAAGATATTGAAGCAGAAAAATCTGAATCATAAAAAAAATTTCCCGTGGGTTACTGCTCACGGGAAAAATTTATTGACTTCTGACAGATTTTGTGGTAAAATAAGTTATACGGTCGAAAAGGAGTGGTTTTTTATGGCGAAACATGAGATAGATTATATATGGACTGACAAAAAGCGTACTTTTCTCGGACTTCCTATTTCTTTTACAAGATATTATCTTACAGAAACAAAATTTATAACAAAAGCAGGTTTTTTCACTATAAAAGAAGATGAAATTGACCTTTACAAAATATCAGACAAGAGTATAACTCGCTCATTCGGACAGAGACTTGTCGGCTGTGGCACTATTATAATTCACAGCAAAGATACTGATACCCCTGTTAAAGAAGTACAGAGCATCAAAAATGTAAGAAAAGTTGCAGATCTTATTGACAAATATGTTAATCAGATGCGTGACAGATATAGTATACGTGGCAGAGACATGATTAATTTTCATAATGATTCAGTTGATAACGAATAAAATTTGCGGAGTGTTGAAATGATTTCCTTTATAAAAGAAAAAATGTCCACATGGGACAAGCTTAAAGCAGAAAAAAGACCTATTTTTATATACGGTATGGGCGACGGCGCATTGAAAATAATGTCCGTTTTCAAAGAAAAAGGCATAACCCTTTCAGGAATATTTGCAAGTGACGATTTTGTGCGTGGTCACTCATTTCAGGGCTATCGTGTACACAAGCTTTCTGAAATTGAAGAAATGGTTGACGATTTTGTGATTGTACTTGCCTTTGCGGCAGGCTATCAGGAAATAGTTGACAGAATAATATCAATCGCCGAAAAGCATACTCTTTATGTTCCTGATGTACCTGTTGCCGGCAACGGACTTTTCACTTATGAATACTGCGTTGAAAATGCGCAGAAGATTCAGCAGGTGTATGATATGCTCTGCGACGACTACTCAAAGAAAGTCTATGCAAATATCATAAATTTCAAGATAAGCGGAGATATAAGCTATCTTTCAAGTGTTACAACTCCGAAATCAGAGATTTACAGAGATATTATAAAACCGCATCTTAATGAAACATACATTGATTTGGGAGCGTACAACGGTGATACCATAGGCGAATTATTGAGCTTTACACGTGGAAGATATGCTGGAATATATGCAGTTGAACCCGACAGAAAGAATTTCCGAAAATTGCTTAAATTTGTTGACGATATGCCGAATATATTCACATTTAATGCAGTTGCATGGTGTACTGATACTGAATTGCCGTTTGCATCAAAAGCGGGCAGACAGTCTGCTATTTCCGCAAGCTCCGATACACTTATTCAGGCTATTTCAGTTGATAAGATACTCAATAAAAAAAGTGCCACAATAATAAAAATGGACGTTGAGGGCTTTGAGCGTGAGGCTATATGGGGTTCGGCAAATACAATTGCAAAACATTCTCCCCGACTTATGATTTCTCTTTATCACAGAAATGAGGATATTTTTGAAATTCCGCTTCTTATAAAGACTATCAACCCCGACTATAAGCTATATATCCGTCATCAGTTATATATCCCCGCATGGGAAACAAATCTATATGCAACACTATAAAAAATTTTCATATCCTCTTGACTTCTGCACTTTACAGTAATATAATAATAGTGGGAGAATTTAGCATTGAAAGGAAGATTGATATGAGATTTACTAAAATGCACGGTATCGGAAACGATTATATCTATGTGAACTGCTTTGAGGAGACTGTTGACGAACCTGAAAAAGTTGCAATGATACTCAGTGATGTGCGAAAAGGCATAGGCTCAGACGGGCTTGTTATGATTATGCCGTCTGATGTAGCTGATTTCCGTATGCGTATGTTTAATATTGACGGCTCAGAGGGTAAAATGTGCGGTAACGCTACACGCTGTATCGGCAAATATGTTTACGAAAAAGGTCTTACAGATAAAAAAGAGATTACTCTTGAAACTCTTTCGGGAATAAAATATCTCACACTTTTTGTAAATTCTGATAACAAAGTTGAACTTGTCAGGGTCGATATGGGTAAAGCAATACTTGAGCCAAAAAATATCCCTGTAGACAGCGAACTTGATAAATTTATTGATGTTCCTGTTGATGTTGACGGAAAAACATATAATCTTACCTGCGTTTCTATGGGAAATCCTCATGCTGTACTTTTTACAAAAGGAATTGCAGAGCTTGACCTTGAAAAAATCGGTGTGAAATTTGAAAATCACCCGCTTTTCCCTGAAAGAATCAACACAGAATTTATTGAAGTAATCGACAGTCACACCCTTAATATGCGTGTGTGGGAGCGTGGAAGCGGTGAGACTTTTGCTTGCGGTACGGGTGCTTGCGCATCTGCTGTTGCGTCTGTACTCAACGACTACTGCAAATATGATGAGGAAATATTAATTCATCTTCGTGGCGGTGATTTGCGTATCACATACAAATCAGACGGAACAGTTTTAATGACTGGCTCAGCTGATTTCATATGTGACGGAACTGTTGAAGATGATTATATTAACATGATGAAGGAGTGCTTATAATGCCACAGTTAAACGAAAATTTTCTTAAACTTGAGAAAAACTACTTATTTATCAATATAGCAAAGAAAATCAATGCTTACAAAACAGCAAACCCTGATGCTGATATTATCCGTATGGGAATTGGTGATGTCACTCTGCCTATTGCACCTGTTGTAATTGATGCAATGAAAAAGGGCTGTGACGAAATGGGAGTAAAAGAAACATTCAAGGGCTATGAGGACAGTGGTGCAGGCTATGACTTCCTTAAAAATGCCGTATCGGACTATTACAAGAGTTTCGGGGCTGATGTTTCGCCTGATGAAATCCGCATAAATGACGGTGCAAAAGCTGACTGCGGAAATATTGTCGATATTTTCGGAGATGACAATATTATCCTTGTAACAGACCCTGCTTATCCTGTATATGTTGATTCAAATCTCATGAGCGGACGTAAAATCATTTACGCTGATTCAAATGAGGAAAACGGCTTTGCAGCTATGCCCGATTTCAGTGTTCATGCTGATATTATCTATTTATGCTCACCTAACAATCCGACTGGCTCTGTTTATACGGCTGAACAGCTTAAAACATGGATTGATTATGCAAAGCAGAATAATGCTGTAATTATCTATGATTCAGCATACGAAGCATTTATAACAGAAGAAAATATTCCACGCAGTATTTTCTGTGTTGACGGTGCAAAGGAAGTCGCAATTGAAATGTGTTCACTCTCCAAAACAGCAGGATTTACAGGCATGAGATGTGGATATACTGTAATTCCGAATGAGCTTATTGTTAAAGCAAGTGACGGAACAGAAGTTTCAGTTGCTCAATTATGGGGTCGCCGTCAGGGAAGTAAGTTCAACGGCGTTTCGTATCCTGTACAGTGTGCCGCTGCTGCTGTATTTACAGATGAGGGACTTAAACAAATTCATGAAAACATTGCTTATTATCAGGAAAATGCACGCATTATCGCTGATACAATGACATCTTTAGGAGTGAAATTTACAGGCGGAATTAATTCACCATATATATGGTTCAAATGCCCGAATAACATGGGCAGTTGGGAATTTTTTGACCTTATGCTTGAAAAAATTCAGGTTGTCGGCACTCCCGGAGCTGGTTTCGGCAAGAATGGTGAGGGCTGGTTCAGACTTACATCATTCGGCGACAAACAGCGTACTATTGAAGCTATGGAACGTTTCAGAGGTCTTGTTGAAATAATGTAATAACAAAAAAACTCTCCAGAAAAAATCTGGAGAGGATTTTTTTATAAGTCAACAGGTTTTTCGCCTGCATTATCAAGAAAATCATTGGAATCCGTGTTATTATTTTTGGTGTTTCCATTTCTGCTGTAATATTTTTCTGTAAAGCGGTCCATATAGTCTTTATAGAAAGCATCAAAACTGTCATATCCCATATATTCCCATACTCCGTCATATTTAGGGTCGCAGTATTTCTTGAAATCTTCGGGAACTTCTCCTGTTTCCTCATATTCCTGCACATATTTATCTGCATTCATAATAAATTTTGTTATATCGTTGTTCACTTCTTTAAGTGCAATATTTGATACTATCAAGAAGATAATTGATATTGACGAAAGAATCACACCAGCAATTGCAAGTCCTTTTCCAGCCCACTTTTTGCTAAGTGCTATTATGCCGAAAATAAGTGAAAGCGGTGCAAAAATATACGTTGTACAGCAACATAAGCATATATTCATAATACCAAGTACAAAGCTTGTTACTGATGCCCATATCGGTTTTTGCTGTGGCGGATTCGGATTAAAGTTTTCATTATAATTATAGGGATTAAACTGTTCGTCCATTTTTTACTCCTTTTTAATAGTCTGTTTCCCATGTCCAGCTTCTTATTTCAAGTTCATCAAGATTATACGGTGTACGCTGATAAACACAATAATTAAGCCAGTTTGAAAACATGAGATTTGCTGTACATCTCCATGAAAAAACAGGTGTATTTTCAGGGTTGTTGTCAGGGAAATAATTATAAGGCAACTGTATATCAATTCCCTTTTTTACATCACGGAAATACTCTGATGCTATAGTATCTCTGTCATATTCTGAATGACCTGTAATAAAATACTGCCTGCCATTTTTGTTTGCAATTATGTGAACTCCTGAAAGTTCAGAACTTGTCAGGATAATCAACTGCTTTTCCTTTTCAATATCCTCACGGTGTATCTCTGTATTTCTGCTGTGCGGTACATAGAAAACATCGTCAAAACCTCTTAAAATCAGACTGTTTTCGACTTCTGACCTGTGCGGAAAAATTCCGAACATTTTCTGTTTAAGCGGATATTTTGGTATTCCGAAATGATAATATAATCCAGCCTGAGCCGCCCAGCAGATATGGAGAGACGAAAATACATGAGTTTTTGACCATTCAAATATTTCCGTTATTTCTTTCCAGTAGTCCACCTGCTCATAGTCAAGAAGTTCAACAGGTGCGCCAGTTACAATCATACCGTCATATCTGCAATTCTTTATTTCGTCAAAAGTCTTATAGAATGATTCAAGATGATGTGTTGATGTATTTTTCGATACATGAGATGCCATTTGCAGAAGTTCAATATCAACCTGCAACGGCGTATTGCTTAAAAGTCGGAGGAGCTGGCACTCTGTTTCAATTTTTTTCGGCATAATGTTAAGAATCAGCACTTTAAGCGGTCGTATATCCTGATGTTCTGCACGTTCCTTTGACATTACAAATATATTTTCCTTGCCTAATGTCTTAAATGCAGGAAGTTCAGAAGATATTCTTATGGGCATATCAATCCGCCTCCTTTTTTCTGCACGACTCACAGGTATTCATAAATCCGTCAAGGTTTTCACATATATTGCTGTCACCTGAAAGAAAATGCAGTTTTTTCAGATTCTCAAACTTGCTTTTGTCTTCAATCTCAAAAACCATTGTTTCAATTCCTTTCAGTACGCTTTTGAACATAACAGAACGCACAAGACCATCACAAAGCATAATGTCGCCGTTATCGTCATAATCATATACAACAGTTCTTTCCGATTCATAGGCATAAGCAATAAACCCTGTTGCATTGCCCTGCTCCATTGCCTCTGTTATGTGGACGTTGTTTATACCTGCCTGTTCTATGACAGCTTCATAACCTGTATTGTCAAATTTTTCCTGTATTTCAAGCATCTGTTACTTCTCCTTGCCTATAGCCGTTCTTATAGCACGAAGTTCATCTGCTGTAAGTTCTCGCCATGTACCCGGTTTAAGCATACCAAGACGCAAAGGACCTACACTTATACGGCGAAGTCTTGCAACTTCAAGTCCTACTGCTTCACACATTTTACGAATCTGTCTGTTTCTGCCCTCTCTTATGGTGATAAGCAGAACAACTCTGCCCTGCTGTTTCTCTTTTACAATAACAGTTGCAGGAAGTGTCTTTTTGCCGTCAATCTCCACACCCTCTGAAAGTCTTACAAGCTGTTCGTCATTTATATCGGGGCGAACTGTTACACGATATGTTTTGGATATATGTCTGCTCGGGTGCATGATATTATTTGCAAATTCGCCATCATTAGTGAAAAGCAGAAGTCCTTCTGAATTTCTGTCAAGTCTGCCGACAGGGTACACACGCTCCTCAACACCTTCCAGTAAATCCATTACACAACGTCTGTCAAGTTCATCTGATACTGTTGTAACATATCCACGTGGCTTATTCATCATGATATAGACAAATTTTTTCTTGCGTGGAATATTTATACGCTCGCCATCAATTGTGATAATATCGTTGAATCCGCATTTATCACCTAATTTAACAGAACGTCCGTTAAGTTTAACCTTGCCTTTGGAAATAAGCTCCTCTGCTTTTCTGCGTGAACAGTATCCACTGTCAGCAATCATTTTCTGTATTCTTATTTTTTCCATTTTATCTCCTTTCAGGAGAAAAACTCCTTGATTTTAGTAATAAAATTCTTTTTCTTTTCTGGTTCGGGTATCTTATAATCCGCATTTTCTGCTGAATACAGCGGAATCTGCTTTATTTTTCTGTTTTTGTAGTATATGCTTAATTCTGCCACTTCATCTCCCTCACAAACTGGAGCATATACAAACGGCGGTGCATTGACGATATAATCAAAGTCACCAGCATCTGCTGAAAGCGTTGTGAAATGTACGGGGTCAGCAGTAACGCTTATTTTGTCTTTTTCTGCACCTGCAACATCAAGCTGTATATCTTCCGAAATTTCAAAATCAACAGTCTTTGCGGTCTTGAAACAACTGTCATATAAAGCGGAATGGTCATTCCAGTCATTGCGGTCATTCAGTGTTACACATACAAGATTTTTGCCGTCACGCTCACAAGCTGAAACAAGACAGCGACCTGCTTCATCTGTAAAGCCTGTTTTAACTCCATATGTACCGCTATAGAGTGAAAGAAGTTTGTTTGTATTTTTCAGCCAGCGTGTATACGGTGGATTGCCGTATTCAAGTTTTATGGTCTCACTTGAACATATTTCACGGAAAATATCATTTTTCAGTGCTTCTGATGCAAGAATCGCCATATCATAGGCAGACGAGCCATGCCCCTCCCCCTCAAGTCCAGACGGAGTAACAAAATAAGTCTTTGTCAAGCCCATTTCCTTTGCCCTGTCGTTCATCATTTCAGCGAAATTTTCAATACTCCCTGCCAGCTTTACTGCTGTAGCATTTGCAGCATCATTTCCCGACGGTAAAAGCATTCCGCAACACAACGCATACTTTGTAACAGTATCGCCCTCCTGCAATCCCATTGACGAACCTTCTACGTGAATAGCATCGCTGTCCACGATAAAAGGCTCATCGAGATTTCCGCTTTCAATACAAAGCAAAGTTGTCATGATTTTTGTCGTACTTGCCATAGGAAGTTTTTCGTTGCAGTTATGTTCAAACAGAATTTCTCCCGTATCGGCAGAAATAACAACAGCTGCTTTTGCAGAAACTTCTACTTTATCATCAGCATATACATCAGAAATATTCAATCCCTGAAAAATCATCATTATCGACAGAATAACAGCATACTTTTTCATTTCCGCATACCTCCGAAAAAAATATATTTCTCTGTATAATATGCGGAAAAGCCATGCTATATTACAATCAATCCGTAAGAGATACTTCACTTTCCTCCGGATTTTTTTTACCTGCTTTCTTCTTGTTTATTATAGACTGGATTTTCTCAATAAAAGTAGGAACAGAGTTTATAGCACTATTAATTTTGTCGTTTCCTGATTCAACGGTAACCATTTTTGTAGTTCCGTCAGGTGAGATTACAAGGAATCCCTCTGGCTTTATGCTTATTCCTGCACCTGCTCCGCCTGCAAACAAATCCTTGTCATATTTTGACGGCAAATCAGAACCGCCAGAAGCAAATCCATAGCACACTTTGGAAATCGGAATAACTGTAGTTCCGTCTGCCGTTGTAATAGGGTCGCCTATGATTGAGTTGACATCTGCCATTTCCTTGACTTTTTCCATTGAAACGCCTATCAATTCATTTATAGACGGCTTTTTCTTTGTATCCATAATTTAAAACCTCACTTTTTTGATTTTTTTAATTTTCTTTCCTGCATTTTCTGCGGAATGAAAAATCTGAACATATATATTATCAGGAAATAGATTCCTGCAATAATCGGTGTGATAAGCTTGAAACTGCATTTTACAGAAGCATCAAAACAGCTTTCTTTTTCCTTGAAATTCGGAAAAATATCAACTGTCCTGTAACTTACTCTGAAAAGAGTTGACATATATCCAAGAAGATTATACACTGCTCCGCTTATTTTTCCGTAATTCAATGCACACTTATAAGCATCTTCATCTGCAATCATAAAATCAATATAAATCTTACTGAATCTGAATCCCTTACAGATATGAAGTAATGGTCTGTCTGATGAACGCACTAAATCAAGCACAAACTCAATCTTTTCATCAAGCCGACTGTCTTTTTCTGCTGATTTGTTCGTATTTTTCGGACTTTTCGATTTATTTTTCTTTTTCGGTTTACTGTCAGCTTTTTCTTCAAAAGACTCTGCCACTTCTTCTGTCGTTTCGGATTCTGTTTCAGCAAGTTCTTCATCTTCCGTATTATCAAAAATTTCATCAGGTTCAGGCATCACAAAATCGTCCGTATCATCTGAATCCTCATCAGGCTTTTTGTTTTTTCTTTTATTGATAAACTTCAATGCAAGTCCTTTTCCGCCTGAATCGTACATATTCATAAATCCATAGCTTATTTTATAAGTGAATTTTTTATCAATATAGCTTACTTCTGCACTTGCAGGTATAATAAGAATCAACAGAATAACCCCTATAACTGCAAGAATTAGCCAGAGCAGTATCTTTAAAATTATCATTCCTTTTCCTCACTTTTAAGCATTTTCATCTGTATCAGCATTATCAAGCTCAAATTCAAGTTGTCGGGAGGGCTGATAGTCTGCAAGCGGTGGAAGTTCTGAAATTGAAGTCAATCCGAAACAACGCAGAAAATTTGCGGTTGTACGGTAAACAACAGGCTTTCCGGGAACATCAAGTCTGCCGGATTCCTCAATAAGTGCCTTTTCAACAAGATTATTTATAACAGATGAACTGTCAATTCCACGCACATTTTCTACAAATCCCTTTGAAACGGGCTGATTATATGCTATAATCGTAAGCACTTCCAGAGCCGCATTTGAAAGAGGTGTATTTTTCTTTGTTTCAAGTGCTTCACGAATCTGCGGAGCAAATTTTTCTCTTGTACACATCTGATAACAGCCTTCAAGATTTTTTATACAGATACCACTTCCGCAATCGTCGTAACGCTCATTAAGCAAGTCTATCATCATCGGAATACTGCCGACATCAATTCCGCAGGCGTGGGCGATACGGCTTGACTCAACAGCTTCACCACCTGCAAAAATAACAGCTTCTATTGCTCCGAGTTTTTCCTTGATTTCCAATTCCTGCGTGCGCCTCCTTTTAAAAATACCATTGTATTATCGTCACTTATGGTAATTCTGCCGAATCTTGTCATTTCAAGAACAGCAAGAAAAGTTGCAACTCTTGCTGAACGGTCTGTTATACCGTCATAAAGCCTGTCCATCTGCACTTCGCCTGTTGAATACAATTCACGCAGAATATGTATTACTTTTGTCATAACAGGAACTATTTTCCGCTTTACAACTGCGTTTATCTTGTTTTCTATGTGAGTTTTTTTCAGTTCATCTTTTAATTTCCGTGGCGATAATGCACTGTAAGCTGATACAAGTATTTCGGGGTCGTGTTTCAGTGTATACGTCATATCTGCTTTTATTTTCATGGGCTTGCGCACAAAAATATTGTTGCCGACACTTCTTTTTGCAAGTGCTTCTGCCGCAAGTCTGCAAAGAGAAAGTTCAATCAAAGCCCCCTCAAGTTCTTTTTTCATCTTCTCTGCTTCTTCAGGTTTCGGGAGAAGTTCTGCTGTCTTTATATAGATAAGTCTTGCCGCCATTTCAAGAAATTCCCCTGCAAGTTCAAGATTCTGACGGTGCAACTCATCAATATACAGCATATACTGCTCCAGAAGTTTTGATATTTCAATATCATAAATATTCAGCTTATGTTTTATTATAAGATTTAACAGAACATCAAGAGGACCTTCGTATACATCAAGCTTATATGTTATTGTTTCCATATCAGCCGAACACCAGCGGAATCCATGCAGTTGTTACACTCAGAAGTCTGAACACAAGATTGATAAGCCAACCTAAAGGGTCAATCAGTCCGCCTGTGAGAGTACCTATAAAGAACAGTCCAAGAAGAATATATGTTGAATACTGATTTATCTGCTGATGATTTCTGTGATACCAGTTGAGCATTTTAGGATTTGCCAGCTGATAGAGAATATGAAAGCCGTCAAGCGGTGGCAACGGAAGCAAATCTATAGTTCCAAGACATACATTGATATTTGCAAGGAAAATCAGAATTATATACAAAGCAGACATGGCATTGCTTGCAATATTTAATTTCAATGACATAAAAGTATACATATTCATACATAAAATCGCCATGAGATAATGTGTTACAGGTGCTGTAAGGGAAATAAGAATAATGCCTTTTCTCAGGCTTTTCATATTGTTGACGTTAATCGGCAAAGGTTTAGACCAGCCGAATCCGCATATAAGAATGGCAAGTGAGCCAAGCGGGTCAAGATGTGCCAAAGGATTAAGCGTAATTCTGCCCTCTCTGTCCGCCGTATCATCACCAAGTGCCCTTGCAACAAGTCCTTTTACAGAATTTGTAACAGGAAGTACAAGAAAAAGCATCAGGACACGACTGAAAATTCTCAAAAAAAAGTTTAACATTTTTTTACTCCTCTCAAATTATGATACAATACTTATTATACTACAAATGCACAATTTTTTCAAGTCTAATTTGCAAATTTATGCTTATTAAAAAAATTTGTATTTTTTTTCAAAAAACACTTGCATTTTCTGAAAAAGTATGATACAATATATTTGTTGTCTGATAATATGCCCATATTATCTGATTTTTATGATTCTATAAGGAGGTGCGGACAGTGGCAAAATGCGAAATCTGCGGTAAGGGCGTTACATTTGGAATTAAGGTTTCCCACTCACACAGAAGAACAAACAGAACATGGAAGCCAAACGTAAAGCGTGTTAAGGCTATCGTCAAGGGTACTCCTTGTCATATCTACGCTTGCTCAAGATGCCTGCGTTCAGGTAAGGTTGAAAGAGCTTAATCGACCTACATCACAAAAAGTATCGGACGTTCTTTTGAGCGTCCTTTATTTTTTGCAAAAAATAACGCTGTTTTTGAATGAACAGCGTTATTTCTGTTATTTTATTTTACATATTCGCCAAGACCTGCTATTTTCTGATTCTTTACATCATCTGCAACAAGTCTGGCAACAGCCTTTGCACCAGTCTCACAAAAGTGTGTGCCGTCTGTTGAACCGTCAACAACACCCATAAGATGATATTTGACTGCACTATCATAGCCGATTGAGTTATAGTGATTTACCATAAGGGTATTGAGGTCAATACATGGTATACTGTATTTTGATGCAAGCTGTTTGCAGGCATCACAATAATTTGTATAGCTGTTGGTGAATTTGCCGTTTGAATATGCTTTCATGCCGATAACTGTTGTGACAAGAATCGGAGTTGCACCCTTTTCCTTTGCAGATTTAATAAACTCTGTCATATACCATTCATAAGAACCAGCGGACGGATTATTTACATTTCCGCAAGTCGGGGCGTATCTGTCGGCATTTGATGCACCTGAATCATTTATAGCAAACTGCACCATTACATAATCGCCCTGTTTAAGACTGTCTGCTATAGTCTGCCATCTGCCCTCATCATAGAATTTCTTTGTTGAACGTCCTGCAATTGAATGATTTGATACTATTACATTGTCTGTAAAGTAGTCGGCAAGATAATATCCCCAGCCCTGTTGTGGTGCATACTGCGCACGGTAGCTCTGTACTGTTGAATCACCAGCAATATAGATAGTCGGCTTGTCTGAGCCTGTCGGATTTGCATTGCTGTTCGGGTCATATGTTTCAGCATACGGCTCATCTGTAGGAGTAAGAGTGATGTAATCAAGATTCGGACCGCCGTTTTCTGTTGCTGATACAAGTTCTATTGTGTTTTTACCTGCAATAAGCGGTAAAACTATTCCGAACTCTGTCCATGTTGTCCAACTACCAGTACCTGTAAATGACTGAAGCCAATAATCATTCTTATTGCCGTTTACATAAACTTTCATTTTTCTGTCGGTATCCGTACCATTTGCAAATCTGATGTGTGTCATGTAGTTTCCTGCTGATGCAACATCTACATCAAATGTAACACTGCTGTCAAGAATATTATCAAAATTGAGATAGCCCACTACTTCGCTTTTTTCTGTAGGTTCAGTCTTTGTATAGCCCTCGTTTACTGTTTCAGCAACACCACTGCTCCATGACTGGTCAACCGCATAATAGTGAGGGTCTGCTGTAGTTGTAACTGTAGTAGTTGTTGTTTCTGTAGTTTTCTCTGTTGTAGTTGTCGGAGGAGTATATACAGGAAGTTCCACCATACCTGCTTCGACTTGCTGAAGGAAAAGTGCGTCCATACCCGTAACGCCGTCACCTGTGTTATACACATCTGCATTGATTTCTCCCTGCGGAGAAAGACCATATTTATCACGATTTCCTAAAAACTGAACAATTGCTGTAGCATCTGCAATATTTACTGAACCGTCGCAATTTGCATCACCAAGCAGAATATTTACAGCAGGAGTTGTTACAGTAGTAACTTCTGTTGTAGTTGTAATTTCCTCTGTTGTAGCCTCTGTTGTTGTAGTTGTGGCAATAACTGCCTTTTCGATAAACCAGTCCTGACAGCTTGCGCCGTTCACTTCCCACTGCTGAATATTTGCACCTGCATCTGTATAGGCATTTTTTACTTCAATTGCAGACATATCATTTGCAACTTTTGTACGGATTTTATAAGTGCCGTCGAGATTTTTAGTAAACTTGAATTTCTGATTGTCCTGACCGTTCTGCACATAAAGTCCTATATTCTGACCATTAAGTGCCTTGTTTCCTGCAATATCAAGCACAATGTCATCACTTAATGCCGGATAAATATAGTAATAGTCGTCTCCTGCTGATTTGATTTTCCATGTGTTATGCGCCATTGGTTCAGTCATGCCCCATTGCTGAACGTTTGCACCGCTTTCAACTTTTCCGTCTGCAACTTCCATATAAAGACCACTGTTCACATTTTTGAACGTATACATAACAGTTTCGTCCATTACTTCTGCTGTGATACCGCTGAAATTGTAAAGCTTTGACATGAGTTCAGCAAGTTTCATTGAACCCATTTTGCTTTGATGCAAGTCATCATTTGAGCCATTCGCCTGAATTGCGTAATATGATGCCATATCGTCATAACCGACAGATAAGCCGAACTCCTGCCAAGGATTGAACAAATCAACAACAGTAACATTCTGTTCACTGCCTATTTTATCAAGTTCACCGCCAAACCAACGACCGCTTAACAATGGACTTCTTATAAGGTCACCTCGTCTGCCCTGCTGTTTTACAAGTACAACTCTCATGCCTTTTGCTTTTGCTTTTTTAACCATATCTGTAACAGTTTCATAATATTCTGTTGCATTTGAATAGTTTGTGTCATTTATTCCTATTGAAATAACGTAAATATCACCTGTTTTTCCGTAATATTCAATAGGAACAAACTGTCCGCCGTCAACAAATCCCTTTGCAAACTGTCCGCTTGCCGCCATGTTGCGTATCTGCCATGATTTGTCAACATATTCACCTAAAAACTGTCCCCAGCCGTGCTGTGAAGTATCAGCTGTATTATAGTAATTTGCAACTGTTGAATCTCCGCAAAGCCATATTGTAGGACTCATTTTACCTGTGGTATTAAGCTGTGTGATTTCAACAGCAGATATTGAGAACTGCGTGCCTGCTCTGCCTGCAACTGCCTGAATATTAAGCTGACCGTCTGTAACAGGAATCTGTATTGTTTCAACAGCATTATTTCCTGTAAGGTTTATCATCTGTAGCATACCCTCAATTTTAATGGAAGTACGGTTGCAGTTTCCCGTGATAATCTTTACTTCATAAAGTCCTTTTGGCAAATCAACATTAAAAGTATTTTCTTTATTTTCAGTCTTGAACTGTACAGCGTCATTGCCAGCTCCGTTTCCACCTGCTGTTACATTGGCTACATTTGCAGTCTGCGCAAAACCATAGCCCTTTGAAGCGTTGTAACCGTCCGTTGCCGATACTCCTGTATAGCCGTTTGCAGCACCTGCTCCGCCAAAATCAAATTTCCAGTTTACAGCAGCCGCATCAGAAGTCAGCATATTCTGCGGAATGACTGAACTGAAAGCACCTGCCGAAAAAGCAACAGCAAGAGAAGTGAGACCGCTTAAAAGTTTCTTTGCTTTCATAAATTTCTCCTTTTCCATACAGCTATAAGCACATAAGCTGTATTATTTTAGCTGTTTTAATTATATCATATTGTATTTACAAAGTCAATGAAATAATTGTATATTTTTCAACCATATTCAGAATATTTTTTTATCTGCATATTTTTTATGTGCAAAATAATCTTCTTTTTTCAAAAAATAACAGTAGTATTTTTCACTGGAAAGATATTTTATAATGTGATATAATGAAAAATGTGTGTTCACTATTAATTGATTAAGAGGAAAAACTTATGCAAAACGATATTAAAAAATTAAGAAATAAATACAAAAAACACGGATATAAATCACTTACAGACAGAGAAAAAATAGAGTTTATACTGTCATATTCAGAAAAAAATGCTGAATGTATCAAAAAAGCAACAGAAAAAATCCTGAATACTCATAACATAATCAACGGCGAAATGAAAACAGATATTTTCTTTGCTATGAATGAATTTGGAATATCAATGGAAAGTGCTGTACTTCTGAATCTTATATTGAAGATAACAAAAATATGCAGTCTGAATAAATTAAAAATACACTCTGATAACTTTAAAAAAATAAAACTTAATTCTATAGACAATTCAAAGAAATTTTTCAATGCTTTTTTTCATAACAGCTATACAGAAGAACTCATTGTTGTTGCTGTAAATGAGAATTTAGAAATAATAAATCATAAAAAAATTATATCAAGCGAAAGTGATATGATTGAAGTGTCCCATAAAAAAATATATCACTTTGCAAAAGCAAATAATTCTGAACGTATTTTCTTTGCTCATTGTCACCCTTATGGAAGTTCAAAACCTTCACAAAGAGATATAGATACAACATTGAAAATCAAACATACACTCAATTTATTGAATATTAAACTTGTTGACCATATAGTAGTAGGAAAAGATGATGCCACATCAATATGTGAAATACTGAAAACCAATGCAGAATATTAAAAAGATACTACCAAAGTCTGACAATAACAGCCTGTCTGCCTAACTCCTTGTAACGTGCTTCAACGTCTGATTTTCTATATGGAACAGCACAACCGCTTTGCGGGTCATTGAAATAATAGTAATTATTGTCATATCCGACAAGCACAAGACAATGCTCGTTTGAAATCCAGTTAATCTCCTTTCCTGTTTCTTTGATAACACACTTTACTTTCTCTTTCTTTTCTGTCGGTTTCATGTCCACACTTGCCCATATTATAACAGGCTCATCTAAATCTATGTATTCCATACACAAATCATCAAGGCTCATACCCGAAAGATTTACAGCATCACAGAATTTTCCGTCAAGATATTTTTTCATTGCATTAACCAATGCAGGAGCATAACAGCCATAACCACTTTCTGTATATGGGTCACCGATAAAAAATTTATTCGGGTCGGCACAATAAATAACATCAGAGTCTCTTTCAGGCTCTTTTTTTTCTATATAGCCATTTTCAATAAATTCACCTGCTGTAATATCAAATCCATAATATTTCAGAAGCATTGATGCACTTACAAGCTCACAGCCTGTGGGATATTCATCTTTTTGAGAGATATACGGAACATCAAGCAATACTAAATCTTCATTTACAGCTTTAGTTGTTGTGGTAGTTGTAGTTTCTGCTGATGTTGTTTCAGTCTGTTCTGTTTCAGTTGTTGTTGCTGTAGAAACAGTTGTTGTTTCTGTTGTTTCTTTAGTCGTTTCCTCTGCTTCTGTTGTTTCGGGAATATCATCTTCATATTCGGAAATATCCGGAAAATCAAAAGAGTAAGAACTTTCTGAAGATTCAGAAGAATACGAACTGTCCAGAAAATCGGAAAAATTATATGTAAAATCCTCTGTTGTTTCTTCCTCATAAGAATCTTCTGAAAAATTCGTGTTTACCTCTTTTATCGGTATTGTCTCAAAATCATCACAAGAATAAAAGGTCGCTAAAGCAAATGATATTACAATAAATAACAAAAATTTTCTCATTTTAAAAGTCTCCTGATTAATTAGTATATTACTATTATCAACCATTTTTCAAAAAATGTCAAGACTGTAAAACAAGAAAATCTGTTAATTTATTCTGACAAAAGCTTTTCCATATATTCTTCTGTAGAATATAATCCACTTCTGTTATATCTTCCTATACCATAGAGGCATTTTGGCTCACGTGTGATATAATTCGGTAGTTCACGGCAGGTAAGTGTCATAAGAAAACCATTTTCATAAATTATCGGTAGACTCTCACGACTCACTTTTCCAAACGGATATGTGAATACTACAGGCTCAAGGTTCAGATTTTCTTTGAAACTGTCCTGCAAATGCGAAATATCCTCATTGAGTTTTTTTCGGTAATCTGTTTCGGATTCGTTTTCAGCCATTCCGCACCCTATACGCTCACCTTTCAGAGAGTGCATATTATATGTATGATTTCCTAATTCAACACGTCCCGACTGATATAGTTCTGCAATATCTTCCCATGTCAAATATGAATAATCCGGATTATGAGGGTCTTTCACTGCATTATTATCAGTATAAGTGCCAACAACAGATACAACTGCTGTCATATCGTATTTTTCAAGCAAAGGCACAAGCACTGACAAATTATTGTAGAAGCCGTCATCAAGAGTAATCATAACACACTTTTCAGGCAGATTACCTATGCCTTTTGTATAGTTTATCACCTGCTCCGCTGTAACTGTTGAATATCCGTTGTTTTTCAGCCAGTACAAATCACTTTCAAGCTGTTGAGGTGTTACGATATAGTCTTTTGGTGTATCTCCACATATACTATGATACATGATAACAGGAAGAAACACGGGTTTTTCCTTATCTTTTGCAGATGAAAGCAATGTTTTTCCAAGAAAGAAAAATATAAGACAGATTGAAAATATAACTGCATCTGTCATAACTAAACGGATAAATCTTTTCATTGTATAACACTTGTACATGAACTCTCCCCCACCTACGCTCGTTTCACTCGCTAAGAGGTGGGGGCTTCGTAAGAAGATTGGTATTTAAGTTTCCACCTGAAAAAATCAGGCAACCCTTATTCTTACAGACGTGTCCACTTCGCCACTACTGGATAGGACTTTAAATCCACACCTCTACTTTAATTTATTATTTTATTTTTCCTGACTTCTTTTTTACAGAAGACTAACTGACGCTTAAGATTTTACACACGATACGATTCGATAGTGTAACCGCTTATCTTAACTTATCAGGATATATTAATTATACCAAAAACATGATGATTTGTCAACACCTTATCGGCATTCATCGCTCACTTCGTTCGCTTAGAAGTGGGGGTATTCTGCTGATAATTGGATAAAAATCACCCTTTATAGTATATTCTCTGTTATTCAGCAAAATGCCTGTCCGAAAAAAAGTACTATTTTTTCCTTGATATGAATATATCTGAATAAAAGGTTATAATAATGAGGTGAAGTTATGACACGTTTCAAACGTCGAAAAATTACAGGTGCTGTAAGGTGTATACTGCTTATGCTTGTACCTTTCTGTACCGCCGGAATAGCAAAAGGAATCCCATTTATAAAATCAGCTGTAAGCAAAATGGAGCATATTTCTGTTGGCGGAACAGCTGAAAAATCAGTTGAAAAGTCAGATTATTACAGTCTTTCACATGAAAATACCTCTGAAAATATTCTTAGTGGTAAAACTATTCTTTCAGAGGGATATGGCATTGCAGAAGAAGAATTTCCGTCAGAAGTGAGACTGCAAAGTCCGCTTGATATGACAAACGATAATGCTGGTGAAAAGCCTTATCCGAAAAATGAGGACTGGACTAAGGGAATTGATATTGTCCGCACCACATACGGAGAATACAGCGGAACTTCATTTTTTAGCCTTTCTGACGGTGGACAGGTCAACAACAAGACTTCAATATCAAATCAGACACTTATCGAAGAAAGCAGGCTTTTTCCAGATTTTACAATATCTGATACAGACGAACCGCAAGTATTAATTTATCATACTCACACAACAGAAAGCTTTGAACCATTTGTAAGAGAAAATTTAGATGCAAATTTCAATTACAGAACTACTGATTCAACAAAAAATATGATTATGGTCGGAAATGCTATTCAGGCAGAACTGGAAGCTCGTGGTATAGGTGTTATACACGTAACAGAAATACACGATTACCCCTCATACAATGGCTCATACGGCAGAAGCAGGGAAAGCATAGTCCCGATTCTTGAGCAGTACCCTACAATAAAAGTGGCACTTGACATTCATCGTGATGCAATATCAAATGACAGCTTTGCAGCTCAACCATACATTGAAATTGACGGAAAAGAGGCTGCTCAGATTATGATAATATCAGGTTGTGACGACGGCACTCTTGATATGCCAAACTACATGAAAAATTTTCACTTCGCTTGCAGTCTGCAACAACAGCTTGAAAATGATTATGCAGGACTTACACGTCCGATATTATTCGATTACCGTCACTATAATCAGGATTTGACAACAGGCAGTCTGCTTATTGAAGTCGGCTCACATGGAAATACATTGGAACAGGTGCAGTATTCAGGTCAGCTTATCGGACGTTCTTTGAGCAATTTACTTAACAGGATAAAGGAGTAAAAAATTTTATGAGAAAAAACAAAAAAGCGGTCAGAATAATTTTTGTGTACATCATTCTGACCGTCGGAGTGCAGATGTTTATGTATTCCTATACAAATTCGTATAACAGGCTTAATGACGAAAAAATCAAGCCTGCAAATCTTATAGTCAGCGAAAATAATGCTGAACTCCATATTCTTGACAAAACCTATAATTTCAATCTGAATAAAATATCACCCGAAAACAAGTTTTTTTTCTGGATATATCTTATTACGCCTGATGAACTCAAGGCAGAACTGCTTTTTGCTTCTGAATATCGCTGTTTGCAGTAATATCATCATAAAAGCAGTTAAGTTCACCTGCATAATATAAATCAGCACCGGGAAATTTGCGAAAATCATCAGGAATGTAAAGACTGAATGGTTTTTCAAGCGGTATGCCGATTCTGTTCATAGTGTACGCTACAAACTGCGAACAGGCAAAGTTATGGTTTCGCTCCCAGTTTATATTAAAATAGACTGCAAAAAGTCCGAGAATATTATATGAATATATTTTCCTGTTATTGACAAAATGCTTTATTATCCTGTTATACTCCTGTTTTTGTTCATGGGTTACTTTTATACGATATATTTCACATGGGATATATCCGAACTTTCCAAGTGTTCCCTTACCCACAATTTCTCTGTTGAATGTAGCAGGCAACGGAAAAGGTTTGTAAGTCCGACAGAAACTATACATTTCAGATAAATCGGCACTTCCTGAAAGTGATACATGATTATATGGCTTTTTTGTGATTAACCTGAAAAACTTTGCAGGCTTTGTGCCAGTCTGTGCAACAATAATATATATGTAATCCAAAATTTCACCTCCATTATGTAAATATTATACAAAAAAATTTTTTTCTAAAATTATTATATCATAAACGCTTGCAAATTTCAATAGTTTTTGATATAATAATATTGTTGTGTTTTTGGATAAATTTCATAAAATATGCACCTGTAGCCCAATGGATAGAGCAATGACCTCCGACGTCATGTGTGCAGGTTCAATTCCTGTCAGGTGTACTTCCTAAAAGTCCGGATTTTAATTTTTTGGACTTTTTCTTGATTATTTACAATATTGAGGGAGAGTTTATAATGCTTAATACACCTTTTGGAGAAATAAATTTTTATATTGATGATATTCTGACATCTGACGTAAAATTAACAAAGCTGATTTCAGATAAAAGTTGTTTTTCTGAACTGGACGGAAGATATAGTGCTGTTATTAATTTTATTCCTGACGGAAAATTACATAGAATTACTTGTAAAATAGAAGATTATACTTCATCTGAAAACGACGGAATAGAATCGGGTGAAAAACTGGTAAGCGTTGGATTCCATAAGAACAGCGGAAAGCTTTCAATAGGAATAGAGTACGATTGTGATATATGCAAAGACGGAAAATTTTATTCTCCGTATGATTATAAGTGTGCCTATTCTAAAGAAGGATTTGTTGAGTTTATTACAGATGAATCAACTAAAACATCAGAATATGTTTTCGGAATTGCGTGGATTGAGAAAAATGTCACTGAAGACGGCTTAACACAAACATGGCTGGGAGCTGACCCTACGTTTTATTTTTATTGATATAAGAATAACACCATAGTACTTATTCAAAAATACTATGGTGTTATTACTTTATTTGCTAAAATTTTGTTTTAAATAAAGCCTTGAACTTTTCAGCGTCTTTTATTTCATCTGTCAGTCCCAGTCTGTAGAGTGAAACAAATATAGCGGCTGATTTAGCTTGTGTGCTTATACTTTTGTTCGGGTTATACTCAATATCCGTAAATCCGTTATATTTTACAAGTTCCTCTGCGAATTCTGGATTTTCAAGAACTGCATTGAGATAGATATAATCATAAAAAAGAGACTGCGGAGTTGTCGGGAATTTCTGATTATCAAATATAAAGCCTGTTATTTTGCCGTTCTGTTTAAAACGTTCATCACGCTTTGCCTCTTTTGAAGTTACAAACATCAAATCAGGAAAATTGCCTCCTCTTTCAAATATTTTTCCTGCCTGATACACGTTTTCAACAGGAATACTTTTATTAAGTTCAGGAACGTATTTCAGAAGATTAAATGCACTTAGTTTAACACCAAGCTCAATAGCAGACTTGCTTGAAATTTCAAGCGGTTTTCCGTCAGCATTTTTCAGCCTGAATCCATTATGCACAGCTTCAATATTCTTTCTTTTCTGCGACACCGCAAATCCGCCGTTCCATGCAAAATCAATATTCACCACATTATAGAATGGTACTGCATCATTCGGAACAAATACAGGTCTGACAGCCATAATATTTCACCTCATTTCAGAATAATAAAGAGGAATGTTGAAAACATTCCTCCCAGATACATATAAATCTCAAAAGATTAACCGAAATATCTCTTTAAAAGACCCTCAAAAGCCTTGCCGTGACGAGCTTCATCCTTAGCCATTTCATGTACAGTATCATGAATAGCATCAAGATTGAGTTCCTTAGCTTTCTTTGCAAGTGCAAGCTTGCCCTCTGTTGCACCGTGTTCAGCAGCAACTCTTTTTTCAAGATTCTCTTTAGTTGAAGCAGAAACAACATCTCCGAGAAGTTCAGCAAATTTTGCAGCGTGTTCAGCTTCTTCATAAGCAGCTTTTTCCCAGTAAAGACCAATTTCAGGATAGCCCTCTCTAAATGCTACTCTTGCCATAGCAAGATACATTCCGACTTCTGTACATTCGCCTGAAAAATTAGCTTTAAGACCGTCAATTATTTCAGCATCTGTAACAGCCTTTGCAACACCTACTTCATGTTCACAAGCAAAAACAAGCTTTTCACTGCTGTCTTTCTTGATGAACTTTGAGCCTGGTACTCCACACTGTGGACATTTTTCAGGAGCTTCGTCTCCCTCGTGAACATATCCGCAAACCGGACAAACATATTTAGCCATGATAAAATTACCTCCGATATGTATTTTTCTGATTAACAGGTGTGCTTAACTCTTTCCTGCTCCTCTGCACGCTTTCCATTATTAAAGCGGTCAAGAGTTCCGACAAGATAACCTGTTATGCGTCTGATACGGTGAAAAGGAACGTCGGCAAACTCAAATTTAAGGTCAACAAAATCATCATCAGCCTTGACGGTCATTTCCTTGATGATTTTGTTGCTGTATTTTTCTCTGCCGTATGCCATGTAGGCATTAATTTCCTCTTGTGAGAGTTTTTCGCCAATAACATTAACTTTCATTCCATTTACTTCCTTAATCAATAAATTTTTGACAAATTTGTATATTTTTCATATATCAGCCGCTGACTTTATGGTGATTATATTATAACATCTCAGGTTAATTTTGTCAATAGCAAATTTTTTCAATAAGTTTGTGTTACCTAACAAAATATTATAAAAAAAATAATTTGACATATAAATAATAATATGATATAATAAATTCAGCAAATCCTGTCAGAGAAAGGAAAAATATAAATATGATATGGGAATACATAAAATCCATAATTCTTGGAATAGTTGAGGGCATAACGGAGTGGCTACCCGTCAGCAGTACAGGTCACCTGATTCTTGTTGACGAATTTTTACAGCTGAAAGTCAGCAGTGATACAGAAGTAAATGATGCTTTTATAAGTATGTTCAATGTTGTGATTCAGCTTGGTGCAATACTTGCTGTAGTTATAATCTTCTGGAAAAAACTTTTCCCGTTCGGCAAAGAAAATAATCCGCACCCATTACAGAAAGACGGTTTCGGAGCGTATATCAAAATGGATATTATGCAGATGTGGTTCAAGGTTATTGTTGCCTGTCTGCCTGCCGCAGTTGTCGGAGTTCTTTTTGATGAATGGCTTGATGCACATTTCTATAATCCATGGGTTGTTGCAATAGCACTTATAACATTCGGTATTGCATTTATCGTTGTGGAAAACTGGAATAAATCAAAAAAATCAAAAATAACAAAAATTGCCGACCTTACATATCAGACAGCTTTAATAATCGGCGCATTTCAATTGATAGCTGCTATTTTTCCCGGAACATCTCGTTCAGGAGCTACAATTGTCGGCGCATTGCTTATCGGTGTATCAAGAACTGTTGCGGCTGAATTTACATTTTATCTTGCTGTACCTGTAATGTTCGGCGCAAGTCTGCTCAAAATTATAAAATATGACGGCGGATTTGATTCAACACAACTCGCAATACTTGGTATCGGAATGATTGTTGCATTTGTTGTATCAATATTTGTAATCAAGTTTCTTATGGATTATATCAAAAAACACGACTTCAAGGTGTTTGGCTGGTACAGAATAGTACTTGGAATACTTGTTCTTGGATATTTTACATTAATTAAATGACAAAATTAAAGGAATAAAAAATGAAAAAAAATATATTGTATATTGTGTTGTCCGTTGCATTGCTTGCAAGTATTGGTATTAACATTTATCAGGCATTTTTTGATGATGAAAGTTATCTGCAAAATACTGAAGAAATTTACATAATGGAATCGGGTATTCTGTACAATAATTTGGAATTTTCAGACGGAGAAGAAATTGAACTCACATATGATTTTTCAAATGACGATTATACTATACTGAAAGAAAAATATAATCTTGAAAAAATAGCAGAAAATGGCTCAGAATTTGAAAAAGCCATGCATCTTATGAACGAATTTGCACCCCGTCTTACACATAAAAGTAACTATGATAATCATATTGAAACAAGGGCTTTGTCTTTGCTTGAATACAGCCTGAATAAAAAGTCATGTGGAATAAATTGCAGAGCAAAAGCTCAGATTTTGAATGAGATGTGCTTGTCATTGGGCATATTTTCACGAAAAGTATGGCTTATGCCTAATTCCCGCTATGACAATGACTGCCACGTTGTAAATGAAGTGTGGGACAGCACTTTGAATAAATGGGTCATGCTTGATATTACAAACAATGAATACTGGATTGACGAAAACGGTGAACCGCTTTCAGTTCTGGAAATTCGTACAAAAGGGGCAAATCAGGAGTTCTGTACTCCTGTTGCTATCGGAGAAGAAACAAAAGATGTACAGACATTAAAAGAAAAGAACATAGATGATTTTCTGTATATAATGAAAAATATGGTCTACATTGAATATCTTAATAATTATACTGTTGGTGAGAATGAAACAATATATCTGTTGTTTCCCGAAAACCTGAAAACTGACTATGAATATATAATTTCAGAAAATTCTGTAAGCCGACCGCCTATTGATTAAAAAATATACAAAAAATTAGTGAGGTATTGTTTTATGAAAATAAAAGTCAAAAAAATTTCAATGTTTAATGTTATAACAGCAGGTTATCTGATAATATTCGGCTTTATTCTGATTCATTTCGACAATTCAGTAACAGGCATAATTTTAGTATTTCTTGGCTTGATTCGTGCTTTTTATCTGACAGTCTGGAAAATTAAAATTGATACAGATACAGGTGAATTTTATTGCAGAGAACCTTTCAGGCACAACTGGTCTTTTCATGTTTCTGAAATCAGTAATTTCTATATTCTCAAAGGCAGGCAAAGCGGTTTTATTTTAGAACCTGCATTCCGTATCTTTGTTTATGACAGAAAAATCACTGTTCCTGCTCACAAATCAAAAAAATTAAAACAATATCTTGAAGATTACAAATATACTTAACTAAAAGCGGACAGAAATTTGTCTGCTTTTTTTATAAAAACTATTGCAAAATGCTGAAATATTTGTTATAATTATGTGTGATGATTAATTCGTGAAATGAGGCACTGCTCTATGAATAAAATTCTTGACTGGGAAAAATACCTGAAAATTGCATCGCAGACTGTTTCAGAAGGAATTGTAATGCTCAAAAATGATAATTCTGCACTTCCATTGAAAAAAGATGAGATTATTTCAGTTTTCGGACGTATACAGCTACACTACTACAAAAGCGGTACAGGCTCGGGCGGTATGGTTAATGTATCAAGAGTTATAAGCATTGTGGATGGGCTTATTGATGCAGGTGTAAAACTCAATGAGGAACTGCTTGATATATATATAAAGTGGGACAGCGAAAATCCTTTTGATGTAGGAACAGGCTGGGGAGCTGAACCGTGGGCGCAGAAAGAAATGCCACTTGATGATGAACTTGTAAGAAAATCCGCTGAAAAAAGCAGTACTGCTATTGTAATAATCGGCAGAACCGCAGGTGAGGAGCAGGACGTTAAATATGAGGCAGGCTCATTCTTATTGACAGATGTCGAAAAAGATATGCTTACAAAAGTCCGCAGGACATTTGAAAAAGTAATTGTTTTACTTAATACTGGTGGACTTATTGACCTGAACTTCATAGAAGACTGCAAACCCGATTCAATTTTATATGTATGGCAGGGCGGTATGACTGGTGGAACAGGTACAGCTATGGTACTTACAGGTGAAGTCTCGCCGTCTGGAAAACTTCCTGATACTATCGCATACAATATTGAAGATTATCCCTCACACAAATATTTCGGTGACAAACATAAAAATTTCTATGCAGAAGATATTTACGTCGGCTACAGATATTTTGATACTTTCGCACCTGAAAAAGTGCGCTATCCGTTCGGCTATGGACTTTCATATACAACTTTCAAAACAGAATATCTTGCTTCTGATGATGCAGATATAAGAATGAATATATATATCCATGTTACGAATACAGGCAGATACAGCGGAAAAGAAGTTGTTATGCTATACGTTGAAAAGCCACAAGGCAAACTCGGTCAGCCGAAAAAAGTTCTTTGCGGATATGAGAAAACAAAAAATCTTGTACCAAATGAATCGCAGGATTTATGCCTTGAAATTGATTTCAGTGAATTTGCTTCTTATGACGATTCAGGCGTAACAGGTCACAAAAACTGCTGGGTACTTGAAAAGGGCGAATACAGGTTTTATGTTGTTACCTCTGAAGAAACAACATATATTGATTATGTCGGATTAGCAGATGATTTTGTTGTAAAGGAATGTATTCAGGCACTTGCACCTGTTAAACCGTTTGAGCGTATGGCAAATCATGGCGGACTTGTATGGGAATCCGTACCGCTGAATGAGGTTGACGAAAATGCAAGGCACATTGAAAACATTCCGCAGGAACTCATGTACACAGGCAATAAGGGAATAAAGCTTGCTGATGTATACCGCAATAAAAACACTCTTGACGAATTTGTCGGACAGCTTTCAGATGAAGAACTTGCCTGCATCATACGTGGTGAAGGCATGGGAAGTCCACGTGTTACAGCAGGTACAGCCAGCGCATTTGGTGGAGTTGCTGATTGTCTCACAAAATACGGAATCCCTACAGCCTGTTGTGCTGACGGTCCTTCTGGTATGCGCCTTGACTGTGGTACAAAAGCTTTCAGTCTGCCAAATGGTACACTGATTGCATCTACATTCAATACCGAACTTATCAGCGAACTTTTTGAACTTCTTGGACTTGAAATGGCATCAAATAAAGTGGATTCTCTTTTAGGTGCAGGCATGAATATTCACCGTCACCCACTGAACGGACGTAATTTTGAATATTTTTCGGAAGACCCCTATCTTACTGGCACTATGGCATCTGCTGAACTTACCGGACTGCATAAATCAGGTGTAACAGGAACATTAAAGCATTTCTGCGCAAATAATCAGGAAATGAACAGGCATTTCCTTGAATCAGTTGTATCTGAACGTGCATTGCGTGAAATATATCTTAAAGGATTTGAAATTGCGGTAAAATATGGTAATGCCGATAGCATCATGACTTCATACGGCAAGCTCAATGGCTTATGGACAGCAGGAAGTCCTGACCTTAACACACAGATTCTCCGCAATGAATGGGGTTTTGACGGAATCGTCATGACGGACTGGTGGGCGCATATAAACAGACGCAACAGTGAACCAAATAAAACTGATTTTTCAGCTATGGCACAAGCACAGAATGACTTGTATATGGTATGTGCAGAGGGTGGAAACAATGACGACAACACGCTTGAAAGTCTTGCATCAGGTGATTTGCAACGTGCAGAGTTACAGCGCAATGCAAAAAATATCTGTAAATTCCTGCTTCATACAAATGCACTTAAAAGGCTTATTGATGAAGATGATACCATTGAAATTATAAATCGTCCTGCTGATGAAATTGATTCTGATGAACCTGTTGTATTCTATGAACTTGACGGAAATTTCACACTTGATTTAAGCGGAATAAAATCCGAAAAGGGAAAAGACTACAGATTTGCACTTACTGTATTAAATCCGGGTTTGTATAAAGTCACTGTCACTGCATCATCTGCACAGAGTAAACTTGCACAGATTCCTGTAACTCTTTTTGCAATGGGAACGGCAAGTGCTGTATTTACATGGAACGGCACAGACGGCAAGCCTGTTTCGTTCTCAAAAGTTATACCAATATTTTCACGTTATTCAACTTTAAGACTTTATTTTGCACAGAATGGGCTTGACTTGATAAGTATAAATTTCGAGATTACCAACAAAACAGAACATAATTTTTAAAGGAGGTTTTATTTAAATGACAGCTGAATTTCTTGCTGAATACATCAGACACCCTAAAACCGTTGGTGCGGTTGCACCAAGCAGTCAGTATCTTGCTGAAAATATGATTAAGAATATTGATTTTGAACACTGTTCCGTTATTGCAGAATATGGGGCAGGTATGGGAATATTTACAGCAGAAGTTATCAAACATAAAAAAAGAGATACTAAATTTATTGTGATAGAACGTAATAAACACTTTTACAAGATTCTACACAGAAGATTTGCAAAATGCCATAATGTTTTTGTGATTCATGGCAATGCTCAGAATCTCAGAAAGTACATGAAAAAATGCGGTACGGATTCTGTAGATTACATAATATCGGGACTCCCTTTTGCGTCACTTCCACATGACATATCAGACAAAGTTCTTGCGGAGACAAGAAAAATAATCAAAGAAAGTGGTGGAAAGTTCATAACATTCCAATACACGCTTTTCAAAGTCGGACTTTTCAGAAGATTCTTTGATATTGTCGATACTGATTTTACGCTCAAGAATATTCCACCCGCTTTTGTACTCACCATGACTTCATAACAGAGGGATTTACATATGAATATACAGATTTTCGGCACAAAAAAGTGCTTTGATACAAAAAAAGCTGAACGATATTTCAAAGAGCGTGGAATAAAATTTCAGCTTATTGACATGAATGAAAAAGGCATGAGCAAAGGTGAATTTACATCAGTGATGCAGTCTGTCAAGGATATTGACAATATGATTAATGAAAATGCAAAAGATAAAAATACTCTCATGCTTATGAAATATCTTCTTGACAGCGATAAAGAAGATAAGCTTTTTGAAAATCAACAGCTTATTAAAACTCCCGTTGTAAGAAACGGAAAAAAGGCTACAATAGGTTATTGCCCTGAAATCTGGAAAGATTGGGAATAATATATTTTAATTAAAGGAGACTTGATATTATGGGACTTATAAGAGCAGTTGTAGGTGGTATCAGTTCAACACTTTCTGACACATACAAAGACTATTTCTATTGTGAAGCTATTCCGACTGATATACTTGTCAAAAAAGGACAGAAAAAAATCGGCAAAAAATCAGTAGGTTACAAACAGGACAGCAATATAATCACAAACGGAAGTATTGTTGTTATAAATGAAGGTCAGTGTATGATTATCGTTGACCAAGGTCAGGTTGTTGAATTATGTGCAATTCCTGGTGAATACACATACGATACATCAACTGAACCAAGTATTTTTTATGGAAGTTTAGGAACAAGCATAAAAGAAACTTTCAAGACAATAGGAAAACGTATCTCATTCGGCGGAGGTACTGCACACGACCAGAGAGTTTATTATTTTAACATCAGAGAAATTACAGATAATAAATTCGGCACATCAACCCCGATTCCTTTCAGAGTTTCTTACGCTGATTTAGGAAGAAGCTTTACTGTCGGACTGCGTTGCAACGGTGTATACTCATACATGATTAAAGACCCTCTTTTATTCTATCAGAATGTATGCGGAAATGTTTCAGAAACATATGACAGAGCGCAGCTTGATAATACACTCTACAGTGAATTTATGAATCATTTACAGCCTGCTCTTGCAAAACTTACTTCCTCTGTCAGATACGATGAACTTCCGTTGCATACAGAAGAAATAACAGAGGTTATGAAGGATATACTCAAAAAGGAATGGAGAGAAGCACGTGGCATTGAAATCTTCAAAGTTGCAATAAAGTCTGTATCAATTCCAAAAGAGGACGAGGACAACATTAAGAAATACGAAGATATGGCATGGAACACAAACCCACTCAATGCAGCTGCTAAAATGGTAGAGGCGCAAAGTTCATCAATGAATACAGCGGCAGGAAATGCAGGCGGAAATGCTATGGGATTCTATGGAATGAACATGGCGCAGGCTATGGGCGGTATGAATACTCAAAATCTCTTTAATATGGGATTACAGCAACAGGCAAATCAACAGCAGGCTAATACATGGAAATGCTCCTGCGGTACTGCAAATACCGGAAAATTCTGTGCAAACTGTGGTAAAGAAAAACCTGATTCCAATAGTGAGTGGAAATGTTCATGCGGTGCTGTAAATAGCGGAAAGTTCTGTGCAAACTGCGGAAGTCCGAAACCTGCTGACAACAAATGGACTTGTTCATGTGGTGCTGTAAACAGCGGAAAATTCTGTGCAAACTGTGGAAAGCCAAAACCTTCTGACGACAAGTGGAACTGCTCATGCGGTACTACAAATACTGGAAAATTCTGTGCAAACTGTGGAAAACAGAAACCATAACAATAACAAAATCCCCTGAAAAATCAGGGGACTTTTTATTAAACATTGTAAATAATTTCTGAATACGTCGGAATAGGATATAAATCCTGTGGCATATTGATTTCAATTTCATCAGCAATATTGCGCATAATATTCATTTCAGCAAGTACATAATCATGAAAAAACTCTGCCTGTTTCTGTACGTCGGAAATTTTGCAGGCTTCTGCAACGATTTTTTCAAGTCTTTCAATTGATTCATAGAATCTGTCACAAAGTTCATTCAGTTTTGATGCAATTTTTTCTTCTGTCAAAGCAGTCATGCCGATTGCTTTCTTTGATGCAATGGAAACACAAAGCTTGTTGAGATAGTCAAGAGATGCAGGAAGTAACTGTTTTCTTGCCATTTCAATCATAGTACGGGCTTCAATACGTCTTGTCTTTGAATATTTTTCAAGATGAATTTCAGTTCTTGCAATAAGTTCTTCTTTGTTGAAGATGCCGAATTTACGAAGTATTTTAAGATTTTTTTCGTCTGTATAATGTGGCATACAGTCAACAATTGACGGATAATTAGGAAGTCCACGTCTTTCGGCTTCCTTTACCCATTCAGGAGAATAACCATCACCATTGAAAATAATACGTCTGTGAGCTTTCAGAACTTCTTTCAGCAGTTTCTTTAATTCCTTTTCAAACTGTTCACTGTTCTTATATGGTTCAAGTCTGTCTGCAAACCAGCTCAATTCCTCTGCCACAATAGTATTAAGCAAAGCATTAGGACAGCCTATATTATCAGATGAGCCAACCATTCTGAACTCAAAGCGGTTTCCCGTGAACGCAAACGGCGATGTTCTGTTTCTGTCTGTTGAATCTTTCGGAAATGACGGAAGTGCATTTACTCCGATTTCAAATGCCTGAGCCTGAGTTTTATAAACACCGTCCTCCTCAATTGCTTTAAGTACTGCATCAAGTTCTTCACCTAAAAACATGGAAATAATTGCAGGAGGTGCTTCATCTGCACCAAGTCTGTGGTCATTTCCTGCTGATGCTGCGGAAAGTCTCATAAGGTCGGCATATTCGTCAACACCTTTAATCAATGCACAAAGGATAGTAAGGAACTGCAAATTTTCCATAGGCGTATCACCAGGGTCAAGCAGATTCTGTCCGTCATTTGTAGTCATGGACCAGTTGTTGTGTTTTCCGGAGCCATTTACGCCCTCAAACGGCTTTTCGTGGAGCAGGCACACAAGACCGTGACGGAGTGCAACTTTTTCCATGACTTCCATAGCAAGTTCATTCTGGTCTGTACCAAGATTTGATGTTGTGAAAATAGGTGCCATTTCATGTTGTGCGGGTGCAACTTCATTGTGCTTTGTCTTTGAGTAGATGCCAAGTTTCCATAATTCCATATCCAAATCAGCCATATATGATGCGATACGTGGCTTTAAGTTTGCAAAATACTGGTCGTCAAGTTCCTGACCCTTCGGCGGTTTTGCACCAAAAAGTGTTCTGCCTGTAAGAATCAAATCTTCTCTCTGGTCATATTTTGCCTTGTCAATAAGGAAATACTCCTGCTCCGCACCGACAGTTGAAGTAACTCTTGTCACATTTTCATTTCCGAAAAGTTTCAGGAATCTTACAGCAGACTTGCTTAAAGCGTCCATTGAACGCAAAAGCGGAGTTTTCTTGTCAAGGGTTTCACCTGTATACGATACAAAAACAGTTGGTATATACAAACTTCCCTCTTTTACAAAACAATAAGAAGTCGGGTCCCATGCGGTGTAACCTCTTGCGGAACTTGTCTGCCTTAATCCGCCTGACGGAAATGATGATGCATCAGGTTCGCCCTTTATAAGTGCCTTGCCCGAAAACTCCATAAGAGCAGTACCGTTTGCCCCGATACTTATAAATGAATCATGTTTTTCTGCTGTTGTACCAGTCATAGGCTGAAACCAGTGTGTATAGTGAGTTGCACCAAGTTCCAAAGCCCAGTCCTTGATAGCATTTGCAACCACGTCTGCTGTTTCCATATCAAGCGGTACACTCTTTTCCATAGTGCGTCGCAGATTTTTATAGATGTTTTTCGGCAGTTTTGCTTTCATGACTGTTTCATTGAATACATTACAGCCGAAAATCTCCGGAATATTAGTCATATACTTTCCTCCCATATTTCAATCAGTTATTATATTATAACATATTTATCAGGGGCGGTCAATATTCACGGAAAAATTTTTTGCTTTATTAATTTGTGTTATTATTATTTCCGCCTATTATAATTTCTCCGTGCTTTTCCTCATATTTCTCAATACAATCACGGATTAAAATTAAAATCTGACTGTTTGCGGAACGTGCTTCATAATCAGCGACAACGTGAAGCTTGTCAAGTATTTTTTCGTCAATTCTAATAGATAAACTCTTTATAGGCATAAATAAACTCCTTTTTAAACTTAATTCGACATTATTTTACATTATTTTATCTTATTTTACATCATATTTATGGTATAATGTAACATATAGGTCTGAAATAAATTCAAAATATGTCTAAAAAGAAGTTAAAATTATTAAATCAGCAATAATTATCAATTATTTCTTATCAAATTCAAACTTGATTTCGCCTTCTTTTGCCTCAAAATCCCTGATACACTTGCGAATTAAATACAAAATCTGCCCATTAGCAGAACGTCCCTCATATTTTGAAATATAGTGCAGTTTATAATGAAGTTCGGGGTCGATTTCGATTCCTAAATGTTTATTATTTTTGTTTCTCATAATTTATACCACCTTTTTTAATATAACTATATTTTATCAGACTGCCAAAAATGTCTTTAACAAAATTATTTTCTACGTGTTGTATGTTGCACGTATAGTGGTACATAAATGCTAATGTATACAGATGTAAAACTGCTTTTCAGGTGTAAAATCTGACAGACAGTTTAGCTACTTTTTTCTTTTCATTTTGAAGAAACAGTTCATTTTTCTTCAGGAACAAATTTCAGCAAATCAGAAATTTCACATTGAAGATAATCACATATCCTTGCAAGCACATCAAGGTCAATCCGTTCTATCTGGTCACGATAATAACGGTTAAGCTGTGTTTGACTTACATTGCAGTTCTTGATGATTTTGTATCTGCTGATTTTTCTTTCTTTTAAATAGCTTTCCAGTGTAATATGAATTTTTCCAGCCATGAATTTTTATCTCCTTAAAAAAACTTTCAGTTAAAATTATAAGTTGAATAATGAATTTATAAAAGACGAATATTTATTGGCTGAATATATTGAC
>JAIDTI010000010.1 GCA_029060755.1 Ruminococcus sp.
ATCTACCCAAGGCTATTCGTCGGCAGCGGCAGATGGGTATAAGAGCCAGGTCCTATGGCGGAGTTTATTTTTAAGGATATGCTGCAAAAATGCGAACGTGAAAGAGAGTTTATCGTTGATTCTTCTGCAACAAGCAGTGAGGAAATATGGAACGGAATCGGAAATCCTGTATATTCGTCCGCAAAAGCTGAACTTGCAGAGCATGGTATCTCATGTGAAGGAAAAAGAGCTGTACAGCTGAAAAAATCTGATTATGATAAATACGATTTGTTTCTCTGTATGGATAGCAGAAATGTCACAAATACTTTGCGGATTTTCAGCAGTGACCCTGATAATAAAGTCCGCAGACTGCTTGAAAATAAAGACGTTTCAGACCCTTGGTACACTGACAGATTTGATATTGCTTACAGCGATATTTACGAGGGCTGCTGTCAGCTTCTGGAGAGTTTATGATGCAGATATGGAATCCGTGGCATGGCTGTTGCAAATATTCGGAGGGCTGCAACCATTGCTATATGTACTATCTTGATGCACAGCGTGACCGTGACGGCAGTAAGATTTATAAGACGAAAACAAACTTTAATCTTCCGTTGAAAAAGGACAGGCAGGGAAATTATAAAATTCAGTCAGGAACATTGCTTTATGTCTGCATGACTTCTGATTTTTTTCTGAAAGAAGCTGATATATGGAGAAATGAAGTTTGGGATATGATACGTCAACGTCATGATGTGACATTCTGGATTCAAACGAAACGTGCGGAGCGTATTGCAGAGCATCTTCCAGAAGATTGGAATGACGGCTGGGAAAATGTCATTCTATGCGTAACAACAGAAAATCAGAAACGTGCAAATGAAAGGCTTCCGATATTGTTGGATATTCCTGCAAAGCATAAGGCTTTTATGTGTGCGCCTATTTTATCGGAAATCCATGCAGAAAAGTACCTTGCAACAGGTCAGTTTGAAAAGGTTCTTGCTGACGGTGAAAATTATGATGGTACAAGACCTTGTCACTATGAGTGGATAAAATCTTTACATGACCAGTGCGAAAATGAAGATGTGCCGTTTGACTTCATCGGAACAGGAAATATCTTTATCAAAGACGGTAAGACATATCGTATTCCAAAAGCGTATCAGAGAGTTCAGGCACAGCGTTCAGGACTTAGTTATCCATCAGGAAATACGGATATTCCAATGCAATCGAAATGCAGGTTCTGCAAAAGAAAAAACAGTTGTAATGGTTGTTATTGGTGCGGAAAGTGTAGGTAAAAATTATAATAACAGATTAAATAGAATGATATATGCAACTATGAAGAAAATCTACTATTCAGTAAATATAAATCAACTACGGAGTCTTTTGACAAACTAAAGTAATATTCATACAGTCATTCGATATTTCCGCAAAAATATCTCCTCCCATAACATTCATAAGCTGACGGCATATATAAAGTCCAAGTCCGCACCCTTGCTTGTTTCCTGCGTTTGAACCTCTCCAGAAGCTGTCAAAAATATGTGGTAGTTCTGTATCTGGAAGTTTACAGCCACTGTTTGAAACGGTAATAAGACGGCAGTCTTCCTCGTCGGAAAAACTGAGAAAGATATAATGCCCGTCACCATATTTTACAGCATTTTCAATGATATTCTGCAAAACTTCTTCAAGCCTGTCAGGGTCGCCTGAAACAAGACAATCTGTGTATTTACCTATATTAAAATCAGTTCCAAGAGCGGTCAGCTTATCAGTATAATATGATGTGATTTTGTCAACAACTTGTGACAAATAGAAATCAGTCGGATTTACTTCAAATTTCATGAAATCACTGCTGAGATTTTTAATTATTTCATTTATAAATTCTTCTATTTCATCAGCTTTGGAATTGATATTTTCTGCAACTTCAATCTGTTTACTACCCGTGTAAAGTCCTTTGGAAATGGCTTTTGAATACAGTTTTATTGCCGAAAGAGGAGTTTTTATATCATGTGAAAGTGATATAAGAAAAGTTTTTTCTTTTTTTGCCTGCTCCATTTCATGCAGTTCAGATTTTTCCAGTGTTTCTCTAAGCATATCAAGTCCCCATATAAATTTTCCGAAATAACGGTTTTTATTTTCTTTAAGAGGGACTGAAAGTGTACCTTTTGCAAGCTGATACGGATAATGACTTAATTTCAGAAATGGTTTTATAATATTATTTCTGATATACAAAAGAGTTAAAAGTATAATTAATAACAAAATCAACGATAAAATATTTACAATAACTCTTGATTGAAAGCTACTATCATTAATCTTGTCATTATATTCTATACGATATAATGTGCCATTTATTTCTCTTATTACATATTCATTTTTTGTATTGTAAAAATTCCTGTCTGCATCATATTCATAAATACCAAGAATTGTACTGTATTCATCTGCATTTACATTGTTACCATTTGTGATTCCCTGTTCGATACGATTTATTTCTATCCTGTAAAGTTTAATATCATCTGATTTTTTGCTGAACATAATAAAATTTATGACGAAAATCACAGCAAGCATTATTAGTGAAACAGCAATAATAAATCTGTCAAAAGCTTTCATTTCAATTCTCCCAGCGATAACCTCTGCCCCATACAGTTATGATTTTTTCGGGATTTTTCGGGTCATTCTCTATTTTCTGCCT
>JAIDTI010000011.1 GCA_029060755.1 Ruminococcus sp.
AATATGAAACAGGTGAAAATGATATTCCAACATCAATATTAATCTCTTTAGCGGAATTTCATAAAACAAATGTTGACTATATTTGAGGTCTTACTGATAATTCTGTTTATTATAAAGATATTTAAATTATAATATGTAAGCAGTTCGGATATACATCTGTTGAACGTTTGTTTGGTGAGTGCAGTATAACGAATACCGCCGAGTTTAGGATAAATATGATTATTCAGCAGATTACGATAGCTTGAATAGCTTGCCGTCTTTACGGTAAGTTTTTTCTCTGCAAGCCATTGCTCAGAAATTTCCTTGACAGTCATTTTTATTTTAGACTGTTCCTGCGTACTTTGCCCAGAATAGACCTGTGCCATTTTTTCCTTGACTTCGGCAAGACTGTGACCGTAAACGTAGTGATATTTCAGCTTGCCGTTTTCCTTGAAGTCCACCGAAACCCGACCCTCAAAGCGACCGTCCTTGCGCTTATAGATATTACTTCCTCTTTTTGCCATAACATTCCTCCGTTCTGACTGATTTGATGACGGTTTAATTTTTTGTTTTTTGTAATTTTCTTGCCTATTTTATAAATTTTTTCTAAAAATAGCTTTACATTTATTTGAAATTGTGATATAATAATATATAAATCAGCATAAAATAAGCAAAAATATGTTTCGTATAGTAACTAAATATACGAAATAAAGGCGTGTACTTCCGAAAGTACGCGCCTTTTGTAGTTTAATAGCTTTGCTCCTGACTCTGTGACGGCTCATATCGGCAAACCTACACAAAGCTTAAATGTTCATGTATATGATCGTAACTTGTTAATCGAAAAATGATCGTATTATTCACCCGATAAACCTTTTCAACTAATATCAGAATATTTTAAAGCATTATGGAAAACCTATTTATATGGTTATATTAATTAGTAGGAGAATTCAAATGAAACGTGATGAGTTAATCCAACAGGTAAAAGAAAAATATGCAGGCATTGCCTCCGCTGAAAGTCAGCAGCACTTTCACAACACAACTACCGAAATCACAGCAGAAGCTTATTATGAAAAATTACTGCAGTCTGTGATCAACGAGATTTCCAACGGAACTTTTGACAATGTACGTTCTGCCGATGAGGTAATCAATAAGGTTGCAGCTGATAAATCAATACTTTCCGATTGGCAATGATAAGTTGTAAAAAAGGAGTGCTTGATGCACTCCTGATTTTTATTTATCATTTCCGCATTTATGACGGTTTCCAGATTGTTTTTTATTGTTTCTGCTCTCGCCGTCCAAAGCGCTTTCAGCCATTGTATGACTGCCTTTTGCTTTCATCTTTCTGACCTCTTTGGGATCAAGCTGCGAATCCTTTGCCATTTTATCAACTCCTGTCTTTATTTAGTATGTGCGTTTTTTCAAGTAATATTATCATATATATGGTGAACCTGTCATTCTTGTTGGTTTTCTTAAAGAAATCGAAAAAATATGTGCTTCTTACAAAGCATATGGCAAGGCAGAGCAGGTGTTATTGAAAAGAATAAAACTTGCTGAGCAGGTATAGTCTGATGATACTTCCGAGTTCATGTATGAGTATTTAAATTTTGCTGATTATGCTATTTCGCAGGGAGCTATGGATCGTGCTGAACAATATAGACAAATTGCAAATGACAGGATGCCTGAAGAAAACATAATTGATGGGGCATATTATCTTGCTGTCAATGATGAAGATTATGATAAAGCAAAGGAGTATGTATTACAACTAATTGAATGTGCAGAGTTAGATGATGACTTCTTTGACGCATATAGTTATCTTGCTGATACAGAAGAAATTATTGGTGAAAATCCTGATCTTGTACGACAGTATGGAGAAAAGGCATTGTATTATGCAATGCAGAGAATAGAAAATATAAAGGAAACATCATCGGAAGTATTATTCGATCTATGGAAAGATGCCGGAGATTCAGCTTTGCTTGCTGAAGAATATATAGATGCAGCGTCCTGTTTCACAAAAGCACTTGAATATTTAACTGATCATGAAAGACTTGATACTATATTAATTGTAAAAACTGATCTTGCAAAATCATTTGCAAGAACGAACCTCAAGTCTGATGTAATGGAATTACTGGCATAAAGTAAAAAATAGTTCACAAATATTTTCTTCCTAAGCATCCAGATTTCGGTATGTATGTTAGGATATGTGCAACTGGATATATACAGTGATATCAATCTACAGATGACACCGATTATTTGTCAAATTATATTAAACTAATAGAATTACTTATAAAAATTGAGGTTGAGGCATCGTAACTTGAAGCATACGAATTATTCCTTGCCAATTATTTGAAGAATATGATGACGTTGAGATCCATACTTTAAATGTCATTGCATACTTAGATGAAGCATTTGATGATAATGATCCGAATTTAGCAGAATTGATATCTCAGATATGGTATTTGCTTTGGCTTTGCGATAATCCTGATTATATTTATTATTATGATTGTACTATTGCTATTTGTGAAGCGAATGATATGAAAGCATATGCAGACGCAAACAGAGAATTGCTTGAATCTTGTTTGGCGGAAGAATAAAAAAGTTGTCGCAGAGGTTTATCATAATTATTATTTTTTTAATAATGGTTACCTCGCTTCATTACTTTGTTTGATTTTTCTGTCCTTGATTCAGACAATTCGTTCACACATTGCAGCAATGCTGGAATCATGTGTAACGATGACAATTGTATTTCCCTGATCATGTAGCTTTTGAAATACCTGTATCACAGAAAGAGAATGATGACTTAATACAAAATCAAAATAAGCATTGTTCATATTAATCAAACATCATTATAACAGAGCTGAAGCATTGCGGCTTTGTATTTTTATTGTGTTTTGCTTCCGTTGGTAATAAAGATGTCCTCCGATGATGTCACTACTCATGCAAATTAACATATTATGTTTATAGGGGATATCCCCCATATGCACTAACCTAATAGGGATTGTAAAAAATCCGCAACAGTGGTATAATATAGAAGGGTGATAGTATGGAAA
>JAIDTI010000012.1 GCA_029060755.1 Ruminococcus sp.
GAATATTTGTTGTTTGTGACGATATATTATAAAAACTCTATATTTTTTCATAAATATATGGTATAATATAAAATGAGAAAATATTCTTAACAGAAAAAAAGAGAATAGAAAATGTGCGGATAAAAAAGAGCCGTTCTATCGGCAGACAAGGAGCAAAAGAATTATGCCTAAAAATAAAGTAAGTAAGGAAAAGAGTATAAGGCGCACAAAAACGCTTGCAGAAATTTTTGTTTGTGCTGTTTTTTTTGTTGCATCTGGATATGCTGTAAAGATATGTTCAGATAACGCAACAATAGTTGAAAAATCAAAGCTTGTTGATGCTTCAGGAGCAAATGATATTGAACTTCCCGATACGACAGAAATGCCCGACCCTGATAAGATTATTTTTACTTATGCCCCGATTAATACAAGTGAGAAATTCAACGGCGACCTTATTCTTGTAAACAATCAGCATGAGTATATAAGTGACGGCAATGAAAATCTTGTCAGCATATTAAGCAAGAATGATGAAACAGGCAGAGACTTTTTTACTGCCGTTGACTACAGCTATACAATCCGTGAAGTTGCCTATGAGCCTATGGCAAAGATGATTGAGGATTTCTACAACATATATCAGAATGATACTCTTATCATTTATGGCTCATATAGAACAAAGGAATTTCAGCAACAGCTTTATGATAACTATATAGCACAAGGCGAAAGTGATGATGCTCCGCTTGTTGCAAAACCTGGATTCAGTGAGCATGAAACAGGTTATGCGTTTGATTTCAGTGAAACAGAAAACTATGATTATCAGGGTACGGGCGATTTTGCGTGGCTGAACGAAAACTGCTATAAGTATGGATTTATCATACGCTATACAGAGGAAAAACAGAATATTACAGAGTTTCGAAGTGAGCCGTGGCATTTCCGCTATGTCGGAATACCTCATGCAACTTATATAACAGAAAATAATCTTTGCTTTGAAGAATATATTGACTTACTTCTTAATACTTATTCATATGAAAATGAACATCTTAATATAACAGGTGCAGACGGCGTAGAGTATGAAGTATTCTCATTTAAGGCTGATGATATGTCAGATGTCACAAATATTCCCGTACCTACAGGCTACAGATATGACGTTTCGGGAAATAATGTTGACGGATTTATTATAACAGTCCACAAAAGTGAAAAAGTTGAGTTCGGACAGGAAAATCCCGAAATGAATACGACTGAACCCGAAGAACCCGAACCACCGACAGATGAGACACCCGAAGAATAAGTAAAAACCGCACATTTCCGGTGCGGTAGAATCAGCTAAAAAAGTCCACGGACGTCATCAAATGTAAGTCGGGGCTGTAGCGCAAGATTTATTCCGAACGCTATAAGCTGTGATGCTCTTTCTGTGAGACGGTCTATATCTTTCGGAGTTACCATAATATTCGGCAAATCGTCATCAATGTCAATACCCGTCAGACTGCGTACAATTGTGTGCATATCGACAACAGTCGGCACACCTATTGCAATAACAGGTACACCCATATTTTTGCTTGAAAGTTCTTTTCTTGCATTTGAAACACCGCTTCCGGGAGATATTCCGCTGTCGCTTATCTGAATTGTTGTACCTAAACGACTTATATCGGAGCAGGCAAGTGCGTCGATTACAATAACAGCGGACGGCTTTATTTCACTGCATACAGCTTTTATAAGTTCGGCTGTTTCAATGCCCGTCTGTCCCATTACACCGCCTGACAGCGTACTTACACGGCGCAGGGAGTTGAGAAAATCCTCTTTTTCAAGTTCGTTTTGAAGATGCCGTGTAGCAAGTATTTTTTCGGCGGACTTCACCCCGACTGCATCAGAAGTTATATCTCTGTTGCCAAGTCCCGCAACAAAGACTTCTCCGTCAGGGATAAGCGGTTTTATTTCGTCTGCAAGTTCATTTGCCATGTCTTCGTATAAATCAGAAAATCTGCTTAAACTTTCACTTTCAAGGGTGATATACTTTCCCTTGCCTTTTCCGATTGAATTTTTATAACAGTCATCATCAATCAGAATTTCGGTAATCTCAAAGGCTTTCCCTCTTTTTTTCATGTGAACCCCCTCTGGAAGATGTTCTGCTGTAACCTGTTCGACAGCAAGGTCCGACCTGAATTGCATAAAAAATTCCTCCTTTTGTACATTATGCTGAATTTTGGCAGAAAAATTTATCATAATATTTTGATTATGCCTATTGCATTTTTGTGAAAAAAATGATATAATTATTATTGTCTCAGCAGGCAGTTGTTCGTTGCATCTGCCGTTCATATTATCTGTAAATCAGCGGATTTTATCCGCATACAAAATCGGGAGGTGTAAAGGAAATGCCAAATATCAAATCTGCAAAGAAAAGAGTAAAAGTTAACGCAACAAAGGCTGCTGCTAATAAGTCAAGAAAGTCAAATCTTAAGACAATGCTTAAGAAAGCTGATATTGCTTGTGCAACAGGTGCTGAAAACAAGGTTGAAGCTGTAAGACTTGCTATAAAGAGAGTTGACCAGGCTTGTGCAAAGGGTCTTATGCACAAAAATAAGGCTGCAAGAAAAAAGGCACAGCTTGCTAAGAAGCTTAACGCAGCTCAATAATTTTTCACAATAACAACAAATCCCTGAACAACTCACGGTTCAGGGACTTTTTTTGTTTAACGTTTAACGTGTTGGACTTTCTAATTATGCATAAAGCGCACCCCAGACATCTCCACCACCAGCAACAAAATTAACATTAACTGTCCAATTAGTTGCATCTGTTATGCCGTTTGCAATATACTTATTGCAGTTATATGTGCATGCCATTTCACGAGAGAGGTTTATAATTGAATATGATGAATCATAAGGTACATAATAAGGATAATGTCCTGGTGTATATGTATATCCCATTGTTGCATATGAACTATATCTATAATCTCCATCACCGTACCACCAAGTTGCATCTACAGCTAAACTTTCTGTAGTAGAACCACGATAATAATAATGTTGGACTCCTGAATTATTAACTCCATTAGAATCATTAATTTCAGAAAGATTGATATTTGGTAATGCAACCACATTATTATGTTCACTAAAAGTTATATCTTGATTTTGCTTATCTGCTACATCAATTAAGTATGCATTGTAAATGTAGTTATAAAACTCATCTTCGCTCATTTGAATAAATAAATCTTCTATTTCATCAATGTTTGAGCCTGTTCTCTCTAGTTCTTCTGGAGTAGCAATTTTGTAGCTAGTTCCATATTTTTCGTTGAAGTCAACTATAATTTGTGCATATTTGTCTGAAACATTATTATCATCACTAGCCAAAACAACAGGTGTAGTAAACGATTGGACTGCAAGTGATAATGATAAAATAGTAGAAAAAATTTTCCTTTTCATCATAATGCCTCTTAATTCTTATTTTTTAACTCATAGATAATACTGTTGTTTGAATCAACAAATACTGTTACAAGTTCTTCTTCTGTAGTTTCTTTTTGATAGTACGGGAGATTTTCAGCAGAAAGCGTATCATTGTTGTAGCACACAAGTTCTTCTTCCGTTTCTTTTTGAGAGTATGGGAGAGTTTCAGATATATCATTTTTGTATGCTTGCTCTAAAACGGATTCAAATTCTTCCATAGTCATATCTGCATATGTGTTAACCATTTCTTCAAGATATTCATCACGATTAATATTGCGTATGTTTAATTCTTCATCTGTCATATTTGTTAAGAATCTGTATGATGTACCATGTGTATTGTTAAAATCGTTAAGTGCATTTTCATAAGGCAACAATAAAGATACATAATCCAGTTTTTCGTTGACATCAGATGATACTGCTTTATCATGAATATCAATACAAGATATGCAGACGAATCCGACAGCTAAACTGCTTAGTGCAATTATTAATTTATTAAGCATAAACATTACCTCCTTTTGTTTAATTATAACATTAAAATTCATAAAAATCAATACAACACCATGAAAATTTGATGAAAAAGAGTGAAAAATTAGTGAAAGTTTGTTTTACTCAATTATATTCTTGTAATTTTCTTCTTCTTCTTTTTCCTTTGCAAGTTTCTTTGCTTTTCTTGCTGAATATGATGCACTCTTTCTGCCTTTGGACATAAGTACAACCGCAAACACTATGATTATTATTGCTCCGCCTACTCCAATCAGGATAAACACCAGTCCTGACAGATTCTTGTCAACAGCTGAATATGATATTCCATTATTCTTTGCGTACTTTATACCAGCAGAATCAGAGTATACACTCATTTCAAACGCCTTGTCAAGTACATAGCCGTCATTGTCAAGACTATATGCAAATGCGTTTTCGCCGATTGATACAACACTTTTTGGTATGCTCACTCTTTCCAGTTTACCGCAGTTTACAAATGCACCAGTACTAATTGTCTCCACGCTTTCAGGTATTATCACTCTTTTAAGTTCGGAACAGTTGAAAAATGCTCCCTCACCGATTTCAGTGAGAGTTATTGGAAATTCAACTGATTCCAGCGATACGCAGTTTTTGAAAGCTATATCTGCTATACTTTTCAGACCTCTTGCAAAGTCTGCTTTTTTCAGGCTTACACAATATCCGAACGCATCATCTCCGATTGTTTCAACTGATGACGGAAAAAACAGGTTTTCTATGCCTGCACACACCGAAAAAGCACCTGGTTCAATTGATTTGACAGTATTTTCGATATAAACGTCACCAGTCAGCTTTGTTGATGCACGATAGATAGTTGTCTTGTTTCGGTCGTATAGTATACCGTCGGAGAACGTGAAAGCATCGGTATTTTCAGCATCTATATTTTCGATTGAACTGCACTCCGCAAATGCCATAGGCTCAATGGTAACAAGTTTTTTGGAAAGTTCAACGTCTTTAAGTGCCGAACAGTTGTAGAAAGCGTATGATTCTATAGTCTTCACGGAATCGGGAATATCAACTTCACTCAAAGACGAACAGCCCATAAATATACCATTTGAAAGCGTGTCTATTCTTTCAGGCAGTGTTACTTTTGTAAGGGACGTACAGCCAGCAAATGCGCCTTCTCCGATAGATGTAATTGTATCGGGGATTTTAAGCGACCCTATAGCAGTACAGTTTGAAAGAGCATAGTCGCCGATAGCAGTAACGGAATAACCATTGCGGTATTCAGGAATACTTCCGACAATTGCAGTTGAACTGCATTTTGTTATTGTGTAAGTGCCGTTTACCATTTCATAAGTAAAAGTGCCATCTGTAAGTTCTGTCTCTGCACTTTGCAGACTATCAACAGCATATGCAGACGGAATATTAACCGCCATCAGCATTGCAAGACCTGTTATGCACGATAATATTTTCTGTATTACATGATTCATACTTTTCTGCCTTTCTTTCTCTTTATACTCTTGCCGATTGATACACCTGCAACAGCAAGTATGACAGCACTCACGCTTCCACCGATAACATAAAGGAAATTTCTGTCAATATTCTTTTTGCCGATTCCGACAGTGTTCGTTATAACCTCAATTCCGCAGGCTTGTGCATATTCCCATGCAAGAGAATCTTCTTCAGCATAAATCCTGAAACCGTCAACAACGGAATATGGGAGCATTTCCTCACCTGTCTGCTGATACGCAATTGAGGCATCATAATAATAGCCGAAAGCGTATTCCCCGATAATTTCAAGACTTGACGGCAGTCGCACGCTCATAAGTGAGGGGTTGTCTATAAATACGCCGTTTCCGACAGCATTTAAATCATCTGAAAATGTCACGCTTTTTAATGACACGCAATCTTCAAATGCACAACTTCCTATATTTTTTACACCTGATAAATCAGCACTTTCAAGAAACACATTATGGCAAAATGCAGATATGGCAATATTCGTTACTGATGATGGAACTTTAAATTCAGTATCGCTTTTTTGTACAGGATATGCAATAAGGACTGTTTTGTCCTTGTTGTATAGTATGCCGTCAAGAGATGCGTATTCACCGTCTCCGCCCTCTGTAACGATTATTTCTTTTAGACTTGTACACGACAGGAAAGGCTCATCACCCTCTATAGCTGTACAGCCTGACGGAATTGTGATGCTCTCAACATATTCAGAAAACATATTTGCTCCGATTGTCTTTACGGTTTCGGGAAAGATGATATTTTTTGCCGTAGTATCAATAAATGCGTATTTGTATATTGATGTAACCTTGTAACCGTCTATTTCTTCGGGGACTGTAATTGTTTCGTCCGTGGATTCGCACAAAAGAATACACGCTTCACCGTCCACAATACTGTATTCATAGTCACCTGATGCAATGGGATTCATAGCCTGATATTCTTCTTCAGCATCAGCTTCTTCTGTCGTAATGAATTTAAAGTTGTTGGCATAGTCGTAATCGGAATCAGAATCAGTTGCATATGTGAAAGCTCCTGAACTGTAAGAACCGATTATTACAAAGTCGGGATCTGCCTTTTCGTCCGTATCATAGCCGAACGCACTGTAGCCGATAGATGCAACACTGTCGGGTATTCTTATTTTAGTTAGACCTGTTCCCATAAATGCACTTTGTCCGACTGTTGTAAGTGCAGACGGCAGAGTTACTTCTGTGAGACTTTTACAGCCGTAAAATGATGCAAGACCGATTTCCAGAGTACTTTCCGAAAATATCACCTCATTCAGTGAAACACATTCAGCAAATGTCATTGTATCAATAACCTGAACAGATGTTCCGCTCATATCGATTTTTTCAAGATTTGCCATATAGCTGAAAGCGTGACGACTTATTTCATTCAGGGAATCGGGCAGAATGATTTCTTTCATATTTGCTTCATAGAAAGATGCTATGCCGATTTTTTCAGTGCCGTCGGGAATTGTATAAGATGTACCGCTTTTTTCTGCGGGATAGCATATAAGCTTTTTCATATCCTTTGTGAAAATTACACCGTCAACAGAACAATAGTTCTTGTTATTCTTATCAACTGCAATTTCCGTAAGCTGAATACATGGTGCGAACGGATTTTCGGCGGAGATGTACTCAACAGATGCAGGGATAGTTATTTTTTTGTATGTTCCTTTCATAAATGCACCGGATTCAATTTCAGTAACCTTTATACCGTCTATTTCTTCGGGAACTGTTATTTCGTCCTCATCTGATAAACATGATTCAATATGTGCATTTCCGTCATCATCTATACTGTACGAAAAATCACCCGATTCTTTTACGGTATTTTCGTCATCAAGATTTATCAGTGCGATTTCGTCGTCATGATTTGTACTGTCCTCATTCTCTGCATAGCTGAACATCGGAGCAACACTCATACACATCAAAAGACTTGTTATAAATGCGACTGTTTTTTTATGGTAATTCATTTAAAAAATCCTCTCTGAAAAAAATTTGGTTTGATACTTTAATTATTATATCATATTCAGTTCAGAATTGCAATAAATTTCACACAGTTTTTGACTTTTACACCATTCTGACAAAATATTTTAAAAAATCTTGAAATAACTATTGACAAATCGATTTTAGTGTGATATAATAATTATGTTGTAAGTGATTTCGGAATATAGATGTGCGGGTCCTGTGCAACAGGATACCGTGAACCATGTCAGGTGGGAAACCAAGCAGCATTAAGCGGACTTTCTTGTGTGCCGCAGCAAACCTGCACATCTATGTTCCGAAATTTTTTGGCGAAATTCGTTGAAAAGGGTGATGATATGTATAAGGCTTTATATAGAAAATGGCGTCCGCTTACGTTCGACGACGTTATTTCTCAAAATCATATCACTGATACTATCAAAAATCAGATTAAAAACGAAAAAACAGCCCATGCTTATCTTTTTACCGGCTCAAGAGGTACGGGAAAAACGACTTGTGCAAGAATATTTGCCAAAGCTGTAAACTGCCCGAACATGAAAGACGGAAATCCATGTCTTGAATGTGATATTTGCAGGGAAGCGGACGAAAATTCACTTACAGACATTGTGGAGATTGACGCAGCTTCAAACAACGGTGTTGAGGATATACGTGATTTGCGTGAGGGTGCTGTCTATTCGCCCGAAAGATGCAGGTACAAGATTTATATTGTCGATGAAGTGCATATGCTTTCCGTTTCGGCTTTTAATGCACTGCTGAAAATCATGGAAGAACCGCCACCATATGTCAAGTTTATACTTGCTACAACGGAGATTCACAAAGTCCCTGCAACTGTTGCATCACGTTGTCAGCGGTACGATTTCAGACGTATCAGGCAGAACGACATTGCGGACAGGCTTTCATATATAGCAGAACAGGAAAATATTGAACTTACAAAGGACGGTGCTTTCCTCATTGCAAAGCTTGCTGATGGCGGTATGCGTGACGCTGTTTCACTTCTTGACCAGTGTTCAGTGTGTGCAGATAAGATTGATGCTGAAGCAGTCTCTCAAACCGCAGGTATTGCAGGAAATGACTTTCTGTATGATATACTTGAAGCTGTTGCTGATTCAGATGCTCCGAAAGCTGTCGCAGTTACGGCAAAGCTATATGATATGTCAAAGGAACTTACACGCCTTTGTGATGAACTTATAATGCAGTTGAGAAACATCATGCTTATAAAGGCATCTCCCACAAATGCAGACAGTATCATAACAGTTATGCCTGATGATATGGCAAGACTTAAAGCAATCGCCGATAAATCGGGACTTGATAAGATAATGCAGTGGCTTGCACAGTTTCAGAATTGCCGTGAACGTATGGCAAGAGTAATGAATAAGCGTGTTGAATTTGAGATGAATCTCATAAAAATATGTTCAGATATTAAAGAAAATTCCGTTCAGACTATTGACAATTCTGAAATTTATGATAAAATAAAGAAGTTGGAGAATAAAATCAATTCAGGATATATCCCGAAAGAAAGAGAAGTCCTCACGGCAACAGCTCCGAACACGGATAATCAGCCTTTGCCGAATGTGAATGTTGACATTAAAAATATCAACCCTGACGAATGGACACCATGTTCATGCTGGAATGAAATAATGAAGGTCTTCAATGATATAAATGGTGCTTATGCAGGCTGTATGAACGGCTCAACGGCATCAACAAACGGAAATGTACTCTGTATTTTTACTCCGAACAGATTCGCTATAGATTTTCTGAAAAAAAGCAAGGAAAATGCGATTGCTTTGAGTAAAGCAGTTTATACTGTTTTAGGGCAGAAATACCACATTACGGCACGCTGTACAACCACTATTGAGGAAACAAAGGCAAAGGCAGAACAGTTTTTGCAAAAGGCAATTAACAGCGGTATCGAAACGGCTGTTGAAAATAATTAATCATAATTACTAATTCATAAAGGAGATTTGTTAAAATGAAAGCAAGAATACCAAAAGGCGCAGGCGGTGCGCAGAATATGGGTCAGGTTATCAAAAAGGCGCAGAAAATGCAGGAGCAGATTACAGAACTTCAGGACCAGATTGAAGCACGTGATTTTTCAGCTACAGCAGGTGGCGGAGCAGTTTCAGTTGTCCTTACAGGCAAGAAGACTGTTAAATCACTCTCTATCAAGCCAGAAGTTGTTGACCCTGATGACATTGAAATGTTGCAGGATTTAATTATCAGCGCAGTTAATGAGGCTATCAATAATATTGAAGCTGAAACAGAAGCTGAAATGGGCAAGATAACTGGCGGAGTATCACTTCCGGGATTGTTTTAATGGCTGACCATAACGCACTTCCGCTTGTGATACTTGCGGAAAAGTTCGCATCTCTGCCCGGAATAGGCATGAAAACCGCACAGCGACTTGCTTATCACGTCATGTCAATGAACATGAATGAAGTTGAGGAATTTTCAAAGGCTCTTGTTGATGCAAAAAAAAATGTGAGATGCTGTTCTGTATGCCAGAATCTCACAGAGCGTGAAGTATGTCCTATTTGCAGTGATGCCGAACGCAAAGCCAATATCATATGCGTTGTCGAAAGTCCGAAAGACGTTACGGCGTTTGAGCGTACGAAAGAATATGGCGGTTTATACCATGTTCTGCATGGACTTATTTCGCCTATGGACAACATAACACCTGACAAACTGCGTATCAGGGAACTGCTTTCAAGAGTACAGCAGGGCGGTGTTGACGAAGTTATCATGGCAACGAATCCGACTGTTGAGGGCGATGCTACTGCACTTTATATAGCAGGACTGCTTAAACCTATCGGCATCAGGGTTTCACGTCTTGCATTTGGTCTGCCTGTCGGCGCTATGCTTGAATATGCGGATGAAGTAACACTGTTCAAGGCTCTTGAGAACAGAAATATTATTTAGACATCTACTTATAACTCATTTAATTAAGTTTGTAGGGAAAGCTCCAATTTTGGAGCTTTTTCTACTTTTTATTGAGAAATTCAGCATATTTGTCGCATATTTCTTTCGTCTCACCAAAATCAATCTGTTTTCCCTTTTCAAGCCAAAGGACTTTTGTTGCCATACGTCTGATTTGTGCCAGCGAATGTGATACAAGCAGAGTTGTCGCACCGCCTTTGATGATTTCAAGCATCTTTTTTTCACTCTTTTGACGAAATGCACCGTCCCCGACCGACAAAACCTCATCAAGTATCAGGATTTCAGGCTTCACCAGACAAGCTATTGAAAATGCAAGCCTTGATTTCATACCAGACGACAAGTGAGCGAATTTTCTGTCCTCAAACTCTTTTAGTTCGGCAAAGTTTATGATGCTTTCATAGGTCTGATTCATGAAATCACGTGTATAGCCAAGCATTGCACCACGCAGGAATGTATTTTCTTTTACAGTAAGTTCACCGTCAAATCCCGTACCAAGTTCAAGAAGTGATGCAATACTCCCACGAACAGCCATAGTTCCCTTTGTCGGACGCATTATGCCTGATATAACCTTGCACAACGTTGATTTTCCTGCACCGTTCGTCCCGATAATACCTAACAGTTCGCCCTCGTCAATTGAGAACGATATATTATTGAGTGCCTGAAATTCTTTCTGCGTGTAAGTGCCTTTGATTTTCTGTATGATAATATCTTTCAAGCCGACGTTTGAGAAATCCCCTACAATATACGACACTGAAACGTCTTTCAGTTCAATTTTTTTCATATAGCCCCCTATTACATATAGTACATGAATTTATAGTTATACTTTTTGTATATCAATGTACCCACACTCAATGCGACAATAGCATACAACAGGCAAAGTGCGTGTACTTTCCAGTTTGGTATGATGCCGTATATAACAATCTGCCTGAAGTACGTTATATAGGTGTAAAGCGGATTGAGATAGAACAGCTTCTGCACCTGCGTAGAATATGTGTCGGTATAGTAGAAAATCGCCGACATATACATCAGCATAAGCGTGAATATATCGTAGAGATATTGAATATCCTTGAAAAGAACGAACAGTGCTGAAAGAATAAATCCGCACCCGATATTGAACACGATAAGGCATACAATCGGATATATCAGCATGAAAAAGCTGAAATGAAAGTCTATGCCGTCCACAAGGGCAAACAGAAAGAAGATAATCAGCGTAAGAGTATAGTTTATTACAGATGCGACGTTTTTCGACAGCAGAAACATATATTTCGGCAGATTTATTTTGGTGATGATGTTGGCATTTTGCATAAGTGAGTGCATACCGCCTGTTGTTGAGTCCTTGAAAAATGCGTAGGTGAGATTGCCTGCAAAGAGATATATTGTGTAGTGTGGCTTGTCTCTGCCGAAAAAGTGGGTGAATACAATACTCATCACAAGCAACTGCATCATTGGCGAGACGAGACTCCAGAGCATACCTAATATGGTACGCTTGTATTTTTTCTTGAAATCACGTTTAACAAGCTCCTCAAAAAGAAACCTGTATTTTTTCATGCGGTTGAATATATTTTCAGACATTTTTTTCTCCTGTATCAATTTCACGCTCATTCTGTATAACTTTCATCTGCGCCCCGACTGTTTTATAGCTGTAGTCACGGTCTACAATATCCATATCAAGCAGACGGAGTGAGAGACGGCGAGGGTCATTTGTGCCTGTTTTCAGATGCTTCCGCTTGTATACGTGGGAAAGCCTGAAGCTGATTCTGATTTTGCCGTCTGGTGCAATGAACTCCTTCGGAACTTCAAAGACAAGATAATCATTTTTCGGACGGAAAATTTCACGTGCAAGAACTTTGTGACCGTTGACATATATCTTGATGAAAAATTTATACTGTCTGTAATAAAAATACGGCTCATAGTGAATCTGTACGGCAAGATTTCTGTCGCTGGACGGTACAAAGAAGCTTATGTAAGCTTTTCTGCGCACAATCCACCTGCCCTCCGGTGACGGATATTCAATGCCGAAAGTCTCAATATTCGGGTATCTTGCAAAATCTGTGAAGCTGTCGCTGATATGATACAGAACTTTTGTTTTGTCTTTCATGCTGACGAGATAATCATAGAATCGCTCACAGAAATTGCCGTTGTAGTAGAAAAACTTGTCACGCTTTGCTTTTTCGTCGGCAGTAAGCCTGAATCCGTTATTGAAATAGTAGCGCAGTTTATCCACGCAGTCTTCAACAGTATCAACGATATTGAAGATGTAGTCTTTTTTGTCGCTGTAGGGGTCGGCAAGGTCGGTTTTGTGATTGTATTTCAGGCAGTCCTCACTGTCGGGGATGTTGAGGAAGATTGACGGCTTGTGCTGAAACCACATTTCAAAGCACATTGATGAGTAGTCGGTTATCAGTATGGAAGATGTGCGCTTTGCTTCGGCAATTTCGTCATCACTCAATATCTGCACATTCTCAAGCAGTCCGTTTCCGCAGACTTGCAGTACACTGTGATGCAGTGCGATTTTCAGGGTGTAGCCGTTTTCTTTCACAAGCTTCTGAAATTCAGGATTTTCAAGAAGTCCTGAAATCGTCTTCACATAGACAGTGTTTTTCAGCTCATTTTCAGGTATGTTTTTCAAATATCGCCTGTGCGTAAAGTAAATGAAGATGCTTTTTCCGAACTCCGCATTATCGGAGCTTAACAAATCCCAACGGAACAAGCCGTTTTTTACAAGATTATCTTCTGTATAGCACGCACGTTCCATAAATATTTTCTTTTCAAAGTCGTTGCTTATCATAAGTTTGTCGAAAAGGAACGCACTGTAGGACGACTGTGAAATGAAATCGTCCTTGAAAAAGGTTATGCCGTGCTGGGTAAAGAACGAATACACATACGGACTTCTCTTGACTGCTTCCGTGATGCCGATACGGAGGGAGTGGAGTACCTGAAATCCACCGCAGATAAATTTTGTTGTTTTGAATAAATCTTTCATGAAAAAAGCGAACTCAACAATATTATCTGCCGAATATGGAATAATATTATCGCCGAACTGCTTTTTTATTTCAGGGTACGCACTGCAATTCCTGTTGATGATATAGTAAGGCTCAAAGGGCTGATTTTTATGGGCATAGAGGTATTTGAACAGCTCAAACTCGTCCTGCGGAGAAGTATCAGCCTCCACGATAAAATCACAGCAGATAATCTTGTTACGCACAGTTTCAAGGCTCATTGACCTGTAAATTTCGTGGGCAATGTATCTTCTGAAGATGCTGTCCATGATAGTGTTGATAGTATGTTTTATTTTCCCGAACATCTGGAAAGTCCTTTCTTTTGATAGTTTATACTATATTTTACCATTATATCACGGTTTTGTCAATAGCAAGGCGTATCACCGCACGCCGACCACACGTCCTCTACACGCCTTGTTTTCCCCGATTTATAGCCATTTACACGCATACACGCCATGAAAGCAACTTATATTAAAAAGAGATTTTTTCTTGTATATTTTCTCTGCCAATACCTGAATTTACTGCGCCTGAATCTGATGCGGATATATTTCATGATGCTTTTTTCTGCGCCTGAATTTATGATGCCTTAATATATACTATAATCTCATAGTCCGCAAAAATAAGCGATAAATATACATATACTGAAC
>JAIDTI010000013.1 GCA_029060755.1 Ruminococcus sp.
TCAAAATACTCTGTTATTCCGTTATTTTTCATATTTTTATTATACCATGCTTGTCAAAATTTTGAAAATTGATTTCCATAAAACAGATATTTTTTGACTTGAAAATTTTCTGTTCTTATGTTATAATATAGTCATTGCTGTAAATGGGAGAAATATAAATGAAAAAAGTATGTTTTACAGGTCACAGATATATTAAAGATATTAATCTGATAATAAAAAAACTGCTTAAAATTATTGAAAATCTTATAAATGAGGGTGCAGAGGATTTCTATACAGGCGGTGCATTGGGATTTGATACATTGTGTTCTGTTGCTGTTCTTAACATGAAAAATGTTCACCCGCAAATAAAACTTCACCTTGTTCTGCCATGTTCAAATGCTGAACAGACAGAGGAATGGAGTGACGAACAGAAAAATTTGTTTGACAAAATTATTTCTCTTGCCGATTCTGTTGAGTATACATCTGAATATTATACAAAAAACTGCATGATGTTGAGAAATGCCCGTCTTGTTGAGCTTACAGATGTATGTGTATGCTATTATACAGGGAAATATATATCAGGAACAGGGCAGACAATACGAATGGCAATAAAAAAAGGTATAACTATTTATAATTTATACGATTTCTCTTGATTTTTTTTAAAAAATATGGTAAAATATTTATATCGCTTATATTTGGATTAAAATAAATGATAAAAAGAAAGGAATTTGAATTATGGATATTAACAAAACTCTTGCACAGGAATTTTCACTCCGACAAGAACAGGTTGACAATACAGTTGCTCTTATTGATGACGACAAAACAATCCCGTTTATTGCACGTTATCGTAAAGAACTCACAGGCTCACTTGATGACCAGATACTCCGTGAACTTTATGACAGACTTATCTATTTGAGAAATCTTGAAAAGCGTAAGGAAGAAGTGAGAAATGCTATTACTGAACAGGAGAAAATGACTCCTGAAATTGAAAATGCAATTGCATCTGCAATGACTTTGGTTGAGGTTGAGGACATTTATCGTCCATTCAAGCCGAAACGTCGTACACGTGCAAGTGTTGCAAGAGAAAAAGGACTTGAACCGCTTGCTTTGATTATCATGAATCAGGATAATGCAGTAAATCCGGAAGATAAGGCAGCTGCTTTTGTAGATGCGGAAAAAGGTGTTGAAGATGTGAAATCAGCAATACAGGGTGCATTGGATATAATTGCAGAGGATATTTCAGATGATGCTGATATTCGTAAAAAACTCCGTTCAGCCGCAGGTGAAAAGGGTTCAATAGTATGCAAGGCATCTGACCCCGAAAATAACGACAATGTATATATCAACTATTACGAATATACAGAGCCAGTTTCAAAAGTTTTAAATCATCGTGTACTTGCACTTGACAGAGGAGAAAAAGAGGGATTCCTCAAAGTTTCACTCACTCTTGATGAATCTGTTGCTACTGATATTATTTTCAGCAAGTACATAAAAGCAAATAATCAGTGTGGAGAACTTGTGCGCACTGCATCAGAGGACAGCTATAAGAGACTTATTTTTCCATCAATTGAACGTGAAGTGCGTTCAGAGATGACAGCAAAAGCCGCTGAAGATTCGATAAAAGTATTTGCTTCCAATCTTCGTCAGCTTCTTCTCCAGCCGCCGCTTAAAAACAGTGTGATTCTTGGACTTGACCCAGGCTACAGAACAGGCTGTAAAGTTGCAGTTATCGACTATACAGGAAAAGTGCTTGATACAACAGTAATCTATGTTACACATTCGGAGGGCGAATATAAGAAGTCTAAAAATAAAATAAAGTCACTGATAGAACAGCACGGCGTTACAGTAGTATCAATCGGAAACGGTACGGCATCAAGAGAAACAGAACAGTTTGTTGTTGATGTTCTCAAGGAAATTCCGCAGAAAATAAGCTATATGGTTGTAAGTGAAGCCGGAGCATCTGTATATTCGGCATCAAAACTTGCCGCAGAGGAATTTCCTGAATATGATGTATCACTTAGAAGTGCCGTTTCAATTGCAAGACGTTTGCAAGACCCTCTTGCTGAACTTGTAAAGATTGAGCCGAAGGCTATAGGTGTCGGACAGTATCAGCATGATATGCCACAGGCACGCATGAATGACGCTCTTTCAGGTGTCGTTGAAAATTGCGTAAACTCTGTCGGCGTTGATTTGAATACAGCATCTTTTTCACTTCTTTCATATGTTGCAGGAATAAACTCTGCTGTTGCAAAGAATATTGTTGCATACCGTGAGGAAAACGGCAGATTCAATGACAGAAAAGAACTTCTTAAAGTGCCGAAATTAGGCAAAAAGGCATTTGAACAGTGTGCAGGATTTTTAAGAGTGCGTGACGGAAAAAATCCGCTTGACAATACAGCTGTTCACCCTGAAAGCTATAATGCTGCAACTGCACTTCTTTCAGAATGTGGATTCACTCTTGCTGATATTTCTGGAAAAGGAGCATCAGGCATATCAAAGAAAGCTGAATCTGTAGGAATTGACGTTATAAGCGAAAAATCGGGAATAGGTGTACCCACTCTTACAGACATCATAAGCGAACTTGAAAAGCCCGGACGTGATTTGCGTGACGAACTTCCTCCGCCACTTCTTAGAAGCGGTGATGTCATGGAAATAAAAGACCTTAAAGTCGGCATGGAACTTATGGGAACTGTCCGCAATATCATTGATTTTGGTGTATTTGTTGATATTGGCGTACATGAGGACGGACTTGTACATATTTCACAGATTTGTGCAGGCTATATAAAGCACCCTCTTGAAGCTGTAAAAGTAGGTGAAGTTGTAAAAGTAAGAGTTATTGATGTTGACATAAAAAGAAACAGAATTTCACTTACAATGCGTCTTAATGATGAGGAAGAAAAAAAGCAGCAAGAACAGTCAAAGAAAAAGCCTTTCCGCAAAAAACAGGAGAAAAAGGGCTTTGATGCTTCAAAAATACACAACAGCGCATTTACAATAAAGAAAAAATAATACATAACAGAAAGGCTCTGCTTTCGGGCAGGGCTTTTCAACACATTAAAGGAGACTATTTATATGGCTGATGATATAATTAAAGACCTGAAAGATTTAGTCAGTATGATTAACCAGAAATTCAGTCCGCAGGAAAAATTTCATATGGGTGATAATCATTTCTATGGTAAAAACGGTACAAAGATAGACTATTCAAAGGCTTTCAAATGGTTTCTTCTTTCGGCAGAGGAGGGGAACGCAGAGGCACAAAACGCAGTGAGTGTGTGTTATTTTCAGGGCATAGGCACATTAAGGGATTTCAAGCTTGCGTTTGAATGGTGCAGTAAATCTGCCGAACAGGGAGTTATAATAGCATACAGCAATCTCGGATATTTTTATGAAAACGGCATAGGAACTGAAGCAGATTCAGTCAAATCATTTGAATGTTATAAAAAAGCTGCTGAAATGGGCTATGTTGTGGCGCAGAATATGCTTGGAGGTTGTTATTACAGCGGAAAAGGTACAGAGAAAAATCTTGAAAAGGCTTTTGAATGTTTCAGAAAGTCCGCTGAACAGGGGCATATACAGGCACAATATAATCTTGCATCATGTTACAGAGGTGGTTTCGGTACGGAAAAAAACCTGCTTGAAGCGGTTTACTGGTATATGAAAGCATACAAGCAGGGGGACGAAAAATCAGAAAAAGCACTGAAAAATATGCTGAAAATATCATAGTTTCACAAAAAAATTATATTGTTCACAAAATATACTTGAATTGAAAGTTTTTTTGTGATATAATTAATATGATTATGTGTTATGAAAGGAGTGATTGAGATGACGAAAAAAGAGGAGTTTATTTCTATATATACCGAAAATATAAAGCGTGCAGGAGCAGACAAGCTGTTGGAATATCTTAAAAAATCTGACTTTTTTATAGCTCCATGCAGTACACGTTTTCATGGTTCTTATGAGGGCGGACTTGTTGAACACAGTGTCAATGTTTATCATTGTCTGAAAGACTATTTGTCACGTCCACGCACAAAGGAACTCTATGGAATGGATTTTTCAGATGAATCCATTGCAATAGTTGCACTGCTTCATGATATTTGCAAAGTGAATTTCTACACAACAGAATTGAGAAACCGCAAAAATGATGAGACGGGCAAATGGGAAAAATACCCTGTTTTTACTATTGATGACAAACTGCCATACGGTCACGGAGAAAAATCCGTCTATATAATATCGGGTTATCTTTACGGCGAGGGCAGACTTACACGTGATGAAGCTTGTGCGATACGCTGGCATATGGGTTTTTCAGGTTGCGAAGACCAGAATACCATCGGTAAAGCATTGGAAATGTATCCACTTGCTTTTGCACTTCATGTTGCAGATATGGAAGCTACCTATTTTATTGAGGGAAGCAAAAAATAATTTCAAATAAGGAGAGTTTAAAAATGAATTGGTACGATAATGCCATAATCTATCACATTTATCCGCTTGGATTCTGCGGTGCGCCTAAGTTCAATGATTTCAGCAATAATGAAATAACATATCGTCTTGATAAGGTTATTGAATGGATTCCACACCTTAAAGAAATGAACGTTGATGCCGTTTATTTCGGACCTGTTTTTGAATCTGTTGAGCATGGTTATGATACTGTTGATTACAAGAAAATTGACCGCCGTCTTGGTGATAACGATTCATTCAAGAGAATATGCGACAAACTTCATGAAGCTGGTATAAGAGTAATTCTTGACGGTGTGTTCAATCATGTCGGCAGAAAATTTCCACAGTTTGTTGATGTTCAGGAAAAGTTGCAGGGTTCAGGCTATTGTGACTGGTTTCAGAATCTCAACTTCGGCGGACAGTCTCCATGCGGTGACCCGTTCTGGTATGAAGGTTGGAACGGTCACTATAATCTCGTAAAACTCAATCTCCGCAATGTTGGTGTATGTGACCATATTATCGATGCTGTAAATTACTGGATTGAGCATTTCGGAATTGATGGTATCAGATTTGATGCTGCTGATTGTATCGACTTCAATTTCTTTAAGAGAATCCGTGATTTCTGCAAAGGTAAAAAGCGTGATTTCTGGCTTATGGGCGAAATTATTCACGGTGACTATAACAGATGGGCTAATCCTGAAATGCTTGACAGCGTAACAAACTATGAGTGCTACAAAGGTATCTACTCATCACATAATGACAAGAACTATTATGAGATTGACTACTCAATCAATCGTCAGTCAGGTGCAAACGGCGGTATTTACAGAAATATCAATCTCTATAATTTTGTTGACAACCATGACGTAAACAGACTTGCAAGCACTGTAAATAATCCTGCACATCTTCCGCTTATCTATACTCTTATGTACTGTATGCCTGGTATTCCGTCAATTTACTACGGAAGTGAATACGGTATTCAGGGACGTAAGGAAAATAATTCCGACGACGGTCTTCGTCCATGTCTTTATCTTGCTGATATGGAGCGTGAGAATACCAACCTTTACAAGCATATTGTAAAGCTCGGACGTATTTATCGTGCATATCCTGCACTCAGGACAGGAAGCTATGAAAGAATACAGATTACAAATCAGCAGTTACTTTTCAAGAAAGTACAAGGCGATCAGACTGTATATGTTGCTCTTAATCTTGCTGATTATCAGTATGATTTCAATTTCAATACACATCTCTCTGCACTTGTTGATGTAGTTAATGCAAATCAGATTGATGTAAACAACGGCAATGCACATATTCATATGCCACCATTTTCAGCTATGGTTATAGTTTCTGATGATATTGTAAATACACAGCCTGTTGAAGTCAAGCAGGAGGAAACACCTGTTGATGTTGAAACAGAAGTTGTAATCGGCGCAAGATACCGTCACTACAAAGGCGGAGAATATGAAGTTATGACAATGGCTCGTCATAGTGAAAACAATGAGGAACTTGTTGTATACAAGAAGATTGAAGACGGTACTGTATGGGCAAGACCTAAAGCTATATTCTGCGGAAAAGCTGGCAACGGTACAGTCAGAAGATTTGTTAAACTCTAATATAAATTTTAAAGGTTGTGTGGAATTGCTCTGCACAACCTTTTATTCAAAAAATAACATGGGGTAACTGTATATGAAAAAATATATTTATGGCGGTATTAGACTTGATGATGGTGATTATGTATTTGATTACAGATATAGTCTTCCTACAGATATAATCGAAATATCATCACCACAATTATATGTTTCTTCTATCAGAAATCATATTTATTGGTTCGGCTATATGTTTAAAAATACAGCATCATCTAAGCAGAGAACTGAATTTATACATTATATCAAGGGACTTAGTGACAAAAAAATTTCTGATTTGGAACTTACACAATTTATAGAACTTCCATTAGGTGAACTGGATAAAAGGATTGGAATGTATGATATTGATTGTTTTGTTTATCCTGTTTCGGGCAGAAGTAAACTTGTAGCAAAGATGATTTCCGTTATAGGTGACTATACTTCCAGAGATATGAAGAAAGTAAGTTTTGAACTTGTTAAGAAAGCACCTACCGAAATAGGTTTTGACTGGAATATGCTGGAAGCTGATACAGTTGATGATTTGAACAAGTATAATCAGATGAAAAAATATGCAGAGGAATATATTATTCCTGCTATCAAAGAACTTGATTATTTTTCGCTTGCAAAGAATGTAAAACCTAAATACAGACGTTATATTCAGAATTATCTTGATTTTTCAGATTCAGAAGCACTTGAAAGGTTTTCAAAACTTAAGGGCAGTAATATATTGGTAGTAGATGATATTAATACTTCTGGTTCAACTTTGAATGAGATTCTCAGAATATTAAACAGAGTAAACAAAGACTGCAATATTTTTGTCTACACTCTTATCGGAAATTTTAATTGACAAATTATGATAGTTATGCTAAAATATAGATATTGAGATTATCTCAAAATTTTAAGAGAAAGGAGAATTTTATGAAAGCAAATTCATTTAAGAAATATATAGCTGAATTTATCGGCACTATGGTGCTTGTAATACTTGGCTGTGGAACTGCAATGCTTGTTGGCTGTGATTCTGCTAATGGCTGTGGCTATATTCTTACTGCTCTTGCTTTTGGTCTTACCATTGTCGGAATGGCTTATTGTGTTGGCAATATTTCAGGCTGTCACATCAATCCTGCTGTTTCTCTGGGTGTACTTATCAGTGGGAATATGAGTTTTACTGATTTTATCGGTTACATAATTGCACAATGTGCGGGAGCTTTTGCTGGTTCAGGGATTCTTGCAGCTATTTTCAGTCTTGGTAATGTTGAAGATAAAACAGGTGGATATGGAACTAATGGTCTTGCAGGTGTTTCAGGTAATGCTCTGGCAGGTCTTATTGTTGAAGTAGTTCTCACATTTATTTTTGTGTTGACTATTATCGGTGTCACTTCAAGAAAAGGCAATCATGGTTCATTGGCAGGTATTGTTATCGGATTTACTTTAATTCTTGTACATATTCTCGGAATCGGTCTTACTGGAACTTCCGTTAATCCTGCAAGAAGTCTTGGTCCTGCTATTGTTGCAGCTATCAGCGGTAATTCTGACCCTATGTCATGTCTGCCGGTATTCATATTCGGACCTTTAATCGGAGCTGCTCTGGCTGCTGTAGTTTACAGAGTTCTTGCAGGTGAGGACGTTGTTGAAAAGAAACCTGCACTGGTATCTGATACAGCAAAAAAGAACAGCAAAAAGAAAAAGTAAGCTGAACAAACAAAAAAGTTGTCAGTACAGATTCTGTACAGGCAACTTTTTATTTTATCCGATTATTATAAATGATTTAGATACAGGCTCACATGTTTGTGAGAAGTAGCCGTCATTTTCAAGAATTTCTGCACATGACTGTGCTTTTTCTGCATCAGCAAAAATGCCGAAAACAGCAGAACCGCTTCCCGTCATACATGATGCTTCTGCTCCGGATTTCATCATTTTTGTTTTTATATCATCAACTTCACAGAGATTTACAGCTTGTTCAAAAATATTGCCGACATAGGAGCATATATCCTCACCATTGTTTATAGCGTTCACCATTTCTTTTACACATATATGAGCAGGATTTTTAAGATTGTCGATTTCAGCATAGGCTTCAGCAGTGGAAACGCCTTCTTTTCCTTTTGCAATTACAATGATTTTTCCCGAATAATCGTTTATTTTATAGATTTTCTCACCTATACCAAAAACATATGCAGTACCGCCTGTAAGAAAAAACGGCACGTCAGCTCCTAATTTTTCAGGTGCGGAAAAAGTCTTGCCAGTCAGCTTATTAAGACAGAAAAGAACAGCAGCAGCATCTGTACTTCCTCCGCCCATTCCAGCTTGCGACGGTATGTCTTTTTTTATGTGGATTCTGCAACCTTTTTCAAGATTATTTTCGTCGATAAATCTTTTTGCAGCTTTATAAGCAATATTTCTTTCGTCGCATGGTATCGGGTCAGAAGATGCAAATTTTTCGGGAACTTCACAAGTAAGCTCAATCCCGTTTTCTATAAGTTCGATTGTTACTTCATCATATATGCTGATAGTCTGAAAAATGCTTTCTATTTCGTGGTAACCGTCAGGACGTTTATAGTCATATACATCAAGTGCAAGATTGATTTTTGCAGGAGCTTTAACTTTCATGCTTTTCGTCCTCCAGTTTTTTCAGAAAATGCTCTATACGCTCCATAGCCTCCATAAGATGCTTTAATGAGTAAGCATAAGATATTCTCACATAGCCTTCACCTGATTCACCAAAAGCACTTCCGGGAACGACAGCAACTTTTTCCTCATAAAGCAGACGCTCACAGAAAACCTCACTTGTCAGACCTGTACTTTTTATACATGGAAATACATAAAATGCCCCCTCCGGATTGAAACATGACAAGCCTAATCTGTTAAATTCGCTTACAAGATAACGGCGACGGATATTGTATTCATCAACCATTTTCGTAACTTCGCCGTCACATGAATTGAGTGCCTCTATAGCAGCATTCTGACTTATATAAGGACTGCACATGATGCCATATTGGTGGATTTTGAAAATCTGCGATATAATCGGAGCAGGTGCAGTGACGTAACCAAGTCGCCAGCCTGTCATTGCATAAGCCTTTGAAAATCCGTTTACATATATTGTACGCTCACGCATACCATCAATCTCAATTATCGAAAAATGTTTTCTGCCGTATGTAAGTTCGGAGTATATTTCATCTGAAAGAATCATTATATTTGTATTGCGGAGAAAATCAGCAATCGGCTCTAAATCTTCCTTTGTCATTATAGCACCTGTCGGATTATTAGGAAATGGCATGATTATAAGCTTTGTACGTTCTGTAATTTTATCCTTTAAATCGTCAACAGTAAGCTTGAAATTGTTTTCGATTTTTGTCGGAACAGGAACGGCAACTCCGCCCATAAGTTCGACAAGTGGAGCATAACAGACAAAACACGGCTCAACAACAAGCACTTCATCTTCAGGGTCAATAAGTCCACGGATGGCAAGGTCAATAGCTTCTGAACCGCCGACAGTTACAATAATTTCACTTTTATAATCATAGTGTACATTATGCTTTTTTTCAATCTTTCGGGAAATAGCCTGTCTGAGTGGCTCAATTCCGATGTTTGCGCCATAGACAATATTTTTGCGTTCAAGAACCTGAATAGCTGCTTTTCTTATAACCCAAGGTGTAGAAAAATCAGGCTCACCGACACCAAGAGAAATAACGCCCTCCATAGTTGCAGCAATATCAAAGAATTTTCTTATCCCCGATGGCTTTATATTCTTTATCTTATTTGAAAGAATTTTATCATAATCTATCACTCAACCCAGACCCCTTTCATCTGTTTCATCATCATCAATAAATATGCCTTTTTCCTTGTATTTTTTAAGTATAAAATGCGTGGAAGTTGACAGTATACCGTCAATTGTGGCAAGTCTTTCTGATACAAAAAAAGCAACATCTTTAAGATTACTGCCCTTTACTTCAACAGACAAGTCATACACACCTGATGACATAAGACTTACACTTTCAACCTCATCATACATCATTATTGTCTTTGCAATATCATCAAATCCGCAGTCACGCTGTGGAGTAACTCTCAATTCAATTGTAGCATATACAGTTGAACTGTCAACTTTATCTTCATCAACAATAACACTGTAGCCACGGATAATACCTTCATTTTCAAGCTTGTGAATTTCTTCCGCCGCCTGTTCGGGAGAGATACCAAGCATTTCACCCATAGCTGTATTTGAGATACGGGCATTTTGCTGTAAAATTCTGATAATTTCGTTTTTCATTAAATCAAATCCTTTCTTAAATAGAGATAAAATGTGGTCTGCGGTTTTTGAAACAGCATACATTTTTAAATCCTGCTGTTTTTGCAATTTCAATACACTCTGATACATTTGCACCTAAATCTTCAACAGTATGAGCATCTGAACCGATTGAAAGCACTTCACCGCCGACATCACGGAAAAGCTGTATACATTTAAGCGACGGAAACGGGTGACCGCATTTCTGTCTTATTCCTGATGTGTTTATTTCAATTCCTTTGCCTTTTTGCGCAAGTTCATGGAAACTCTCTGCAATTATCTCATCAAATCTGCTCAACTCAGGATTTATGCCATTACGCATTTTCATATAACGTATACAGTATGTAAGATGCCCTAAAATATCGAATTTTCCCCATTTGCAGAGTTCATAGACTTCAACAAAATATCTTTCAAGAAGATTGTATATTTCGTCCATTGTCATATTGCTGTAATCTATATAGTAAAAATCCTGTTCATTCTTAATCTGATGTACAGATGCTATGATAAAGTCAAGACGTTTGTCGTTTGCTATTTTTTCGGCGACTTCAATATCAAGCATTGCCTGTCCCATTTCAACACCGCATATCAGATTGAAATCAGCATATTTTTCTTTGAGTGCCGTAACGGCAGAAACAGATGACTCAAAATCTCTGCTGTAATTGAAGTAATCGTGAGCAAATACGGCTTCTTCTGCACTGTAATGCTCATTAGGATACCAGAAATTACATTCGCAGTGGTCTGTTATGGCGTAAGCCGACAGATTGAGTGTCTTTGCACGTTCAATCATCTGTATAATATCAGCATCGCTGTCCATAGAATACTGCGTATGTGTGTGGCAGTCGATAAGATTCATAAAAATCAGCCTCCCTGAATATAGGTTAATTTATATTATATCACATAATTATGAATATTTCCATAGTTTAAGATAAAAAAATATAGTTAAAAAATAAAATTAATAATAAGTCTTTATTTTTTCATAAAAATATGATATAATTAAGTAGAAAATTTTTTTAGGAGGTTCATTAAATGAGAGCTGTTATAACTGTAATCGGTAAGGATAATGTGGGCATACTCCACAAGGTAAGCGGAATATGTGCTGAAATGGGTGTAAACGTGATTGAGGTTACTCAAAGTGTTTTGCAGGATATGTTTGCTATGATTATGCTTGTTGATATAACCAGCATGAACAAGGATTTTGCAGAACTTGTTGACGAAATGACAAGTCTCGGCGAAAAACTCGGTCTTTCAATTCACACAATGCACGAAGATATTTTCAACTCCATGCACAATATATAAGCAGGAAAGGAGTTTATTAAATGCTTAATGTTTATAATATTCTTGAAACAATAAGAATGATTCAGGACGAATGTCTTGACATAAGAACAATTACAATGGGTATATCACTTCTTGACTGCATTGATACAGATATAGACAAAGCCTGTGAAAAGGTCTATAACAAAATTGTTGCAAAGGCAGGAAATCTTGTTGAAACGGGTCAGAAAATCGAAAAGGAATACGGCATACCGATAGTAAACAAGCGCATTTCCGTAACTCCGATTGCAATGCTTGCGGCGGCTTGTCCAAATGAAAGCCCTGTAAAATTTGCAAAGGCTTTACAACGTGCGGCTGATACCTGCGGAGTTAATTTTATCGGCGGATATTCTGCACTTGTACATAAGGGCTTTTCAGCTGGTGACGAAGCTCTTATCCGTTCAATTCCTGAAGCTCTTGATGTTACACAGAATATCTGTTCATCTGTAAATATCGGCTCTACAAAGTCGGGAATAAATATGGACGCTGTAAAAATTATGGGACAGATTGTGAAAGAAACAGCTGAAAGAACAGCAGACCGTGATTGTATAGGAGCAGCAAAGCTTGTTGTATTCTGCAATGCTGTTGAAGATAATCCGTTTATGGCAGGTGCATTTCATGGTGTCGGCGAACCTGACTGTGAAATCCACGTCGGCGTATCAGGTCCAGGAGTTGTGCGCTCTGCACTTTCAAAATATCCTGATGCTTCAATCAATGAACTTGCTGATATAATCAAGAAAACCGCATTTAAGATTACAAGAATGGGTCAGCTTGTTGGTGCAAGGGCATCTGAATTATTAGGAGTACCTTTTGGCATTGTTGACTTGTCACTTGCTCCTACTCCTGCTGTCGGCGACAGTGTTGCACATATTCTTGAGGAAATGGGACTTGAAATGTGCGGTACTCATGGCACAACAGTTTGTCTTGCAATGCTTAATGACGCTGTTAAAAAAGGCGGTGTTATGGCATCTTCAACAGTCGGCGGACTTTCAGGTGCATTTATTCCCGTTTCGGAAGATGCAGGCATGATTGATGCTGCTGTTGACGGTGTGCTTAGTCTTGAAAAGCTTGAAGCAATGACTGCTGTATGTTCAGTCGGACTTGATATGATAGCTGTAACAGGTGACATTTCACCCGAAACAATTTCTGCTATTATTGCAGATGAAGCAGCTATAGGCATGGTGAACACAAAAACAACTGCTGTACGTCTTATTCCTGCAATCGGCAAGAAAGCAGGTGAAACACTTGAATTCGGCGGACTTCTGGGCAGTGCGCCTATTATGGCTATAAAAGATAAGTCACCAGCTAAATTTATCAATCGTGGCGGACGTATTCCCGCACCTATGCACAGCCTGAAAAACTAATGAATTTTCCTGATATTACGCAGAATTTCGGGATTTCGGATATTTTTTCTGTAGATGAACTGAAATCAGGGCATATTAACAAAACTTACTTAATCAACAAGAAATATGTCCTGCAATCGCTGAACAGGGATATATTTAAGAATCCCGAAATTATCATGAATAATATTTCTTTGATTGAAAAGGCTTTTACTGATGAAAAAACTATCACTGTACCGCATTATCTTTCCTGTTGTGGCAAAAACTATACGGAGCAGGACGGTGAAATATGGCGTATGTGTGAATATATCAAGGAAAATCCGAACGCTGAAAATAAAAACTACTCCTATGGCTATGCTGTAGGACGTTTTCTGCGTGTAGTCAATACAAGCGGATTTGAATTTGAAAATACTGTTAATCTGCATAATTTCAGACTGAATCTGCCGATACGCAATATTCATGGTGATACAAAAATTGATAATATAATTTTCGGTGAAAAGACTACAATAATTGATTTTGATACGTCTATGCGTGGATATATATGTACTGATTACGGTGATATGATACGTTCGGCTACAAACAAGTCATTTGATTTACAAACCGTTTATCAGATTACTGAAGGATTTGCTGACGTTCTTGAAGGACATCTTACAAAAGGTGAGATTGATTCACTTTACAGCGGAATTATTCTTGTTATGTCTGAACTGATTGAGCGATACCATGCAGGAAACAGGAATTTTCCGAATAAAACTTATGAGGAGTGCAGAGAAAGAGAAAATCAGCTTAATTTACAGCTTGATGAATTTTACAGGTATAAAAATGATATAATCAAAATAATTGACGAATGTTTCAGTTGAATTTTCAGAAAAGAGTTGATATTATGGATATTGAAATTGAAAAAGTAAAGGATTTTAACGAACTTGCAGAAGTTGCAGGACTTGCTGAAAAAATATGGCATGAGTGTTTTGTAGGAATTATCAGCAATGGACAGATTGACTACATGGTAGAAAAATTTCAGTCGCTTGATGCAATGAAAAATCAGGTTGAAAATCAGGGCTATACTTATTTTGCAGTATATTGTGATAGTGAGTTATGCGGATATATCGGCGTAAAACCTGAATCGGACGACAGATTTTTCCTTAGCAAACTTTATCTGCATGAGAGCAAAAGGGGAAAGGGCATTGCTTCTGTCATGCTGAAAAAAGTATTTGATGAGGCACGGAAAATCGGGAAAAAGCGTGTATATCTCACTGTAAACAAGTATAACAGTCATGCAGTTGACGTTTATAAGAAAACAGGATTCATAGTTTCTGATACAGCTGTAACGGATATTGGAAACGGCTATGTAATGGACGACTTTATCATGGAATACAAGCTGTAATATCCGCATAAAATAGCTTTATAAAGGAGCTGTTTTATTATGGGTATAGCAGAATTAACATTACTTTCACTTGGTCTTGCAACAGATGCTTTTTCGGTATCTGTCTGCAAAGGACTTAGCATGAAAAAAATCAACTTAAAAGGTGCGTTTGTCACATCACTTTTTTTCGGGATATTTCAGGCAGTTATGCCACTTATCGGCTATTTTCTTGGCAGTCATTTTTCATCATTCATCAATACATACAGTCATTGGATTGCATTTATACTGCTTGGATTTATCGGTGGTAAGATGATTTTTGAGACGTTCAGCAAGACTGGTGAGGATTCAGAAATCACGACATACAGACTTGATATAAAAGAAACAATCGTTCTTGCAATAGCAACAAGCATAGATGCACTTGCTGTAGGACTGCTTTTCACAATGCAGACGACAAATATTTTTTTCTCTGTAGGCATGATTGGAGTAATCACTTTTATTATGTGCCTGATTGGTGTTGCAGTCGGAAACAGATTTGGCAGTAAATATGAGAAAAAAGCTGAATTTATTGGTGGATTGGTTCTTGTGCTTATTGGCGTGAAACTTCTGCTTGACGGCTTAGGACTTCTCTAAATCGATGCACACAATATCAGGGAAATTGAATAATCTTAAAGGAATTACACTGTTTCCTAATCCTCTGCTGATTATCATTGAAGTATCGGCTGATTCATGCAGTCCGCTTGTGTATTTCGGGAAAAATCCCTGGTCAGGTGCAACTAATCCCCCGATAAAAGGCAGTCGGAATTGTCCGCCGTGAGCGTGACCTGTCAGAACTAAATCAACACTGCCGTATGTGCTGTAATCATATATATATTGTGGTTCGTGTGCAAGAAGAATATTAAGTGTATTTTCATTTGTCGGAAGAAATCGGCTGAAATTACTTGTAAGCGTGTTGTCGTCAATTCCTGTCAGTGAAAATGCACTGTTATTTTTTTCGACTGTTATCGTTTCATTGTCAAGTATCTGCACACCTGCCGATTTCAGAACGCTGAACAGTTTTTCACGTTCAGCAATATCAAGCCAGTATTCATGATTGCCCGTGACATAGTATGTCGGAGCAATTTCAGCAGATTTTTCAGCAAATTCAAGTGCTGTTTCAATATTTGTGTGATTTGAGTCAACAATATCACCTGTTATTGCTATAATATCAGGGTTGAGGGCTGAAATTTTTTTAATTAACCTGTTGCCGAACTTTTTATTGTGCAGGTCCGAAATCTGCACAATTCTGAATCCGTCAAACTCCGTTGAAATTTTCGGACTTGAATATCTGTAATTCGATATAGTGAGCATATTATTCTGCCAATAGCAGAAAATCAGCAGTATTATTATAACTATTGCAAAGATATATTTTTTTCTCTTTGTGATTTTTTTCAATTAAATCATCTCCATATCAAAGAAAAGCAGTTTCCGAACTTAATCAGAAACTGCTGTTTTTCGGTAAAAATTACTGATAGCTTGATGTTATGTTGAAATATTCTTCAAGAGTGAGAGTCGGGTCACCGCAAGCATCAGCGGCATTGCGTAAATCCTGAGCAACTGTTTTTCCTACATAGCGGATATGCCACGGCTCATACTTATAGCCCGTGATGTAGTCTTTGTTTTTCGGATAGCGGATAATGAAGCCGTACTCTACACAATGTTCCTCAAGCCATTCAGCTTCGGGAGTTCCTGCAAATGAATCATCGATTGTATTTACGTCAATAGCAAGACCTGTCTGATGTTCTGAATATCCCGGACGTGCTGAAAATGTATCAGCTGTTTCCTGTCCGTAGGCGTATACATAGTTGTTGTAAATCTGTTCCTGAGTTTCATATGAGCGGAAACCAGATGAAATGTATATATTCAGTCCTGCATTTGCAGCATCATTTGCAAGGTCAAGAAATGCTTCATACGTGTCATCTGTAAGTCCACCAGGATTGAATGTTGACGGAACAGAATATGTCTTGTTTGCAATAAGTATACCGTTTACATATGTTATGCCGTCAATCTGCTGTATTCCGCTTGATGACTTTACAGTAACTTTTACTTCTGCACCGATATTATGATTATCAGCAGAAACGACTTTTATTACGCAGTTGCCCTCACCTTTGCCCGTGATATTTCCGTCTTTGTCAACTGTTGCAATGTTTTCATCTGAACTTGTCCATATTTCTCTTATATTTTCAGAAACTACAGGATATTTTATAGTTTGTCCGACTGAAACTTCTGCACTGTAGTAGCTTAGAGTAATACCACTTAAAGTCTGAGTTGTTGTCTGCGTGGTTACAGAACTGCCGTTTGTACCTGTTGTATTATTCGGGATTGTACCTGCTGTTGCAACAGGAACTTTTGTTGTTGCAACTGTTGTTGCCACAGAAGCTTTTTTAGTAGTTGTAAGTGAAGCAGGGTCTCTTGTTACAACTTCATAACTTATAGTTGTTGTGGTTGATTCTGTATCATCAGTTGTATCTGTTGATTCTGTTGTTGTTTCTGCATCTTCTGTTGCTTCTGTTGTTTCTGTTGTTTCTTCGGGTGTGCCTTCAACTGTACCTTCGGCAATACTCAATCCGCCATATTCAGCAGAATTTTCAGCTTGTGGTACATCATTTCCACATGAAGCAAGAACTGTTATACAGGTTAATGCAGTAAGAAATGCAGTGCTTTTCTGGTGTTTTCTGTTCATTTTTTTATCATCTCCATAATTTTTAAAAGAAAAAGATTGTTTATCTATCTGAAATAATATTATAACATATTTTTCTTTGATTGTAAAGAGGATTTGAAAATAA
>JAIDTI010000014.1:0-51566 GCA_029060755.1 Ruminococcus sp.
TGAGTCTGTGGTTATTCTCATTATAACAGATTTCGGCGGTTTTTTCTATATTTTTTTCATCGAACTCACGTTAAAAATAACAAATCAACTGCAAAGGCTGTTCAGCATGGTTGTAACGATATTTTCAGCAACGGCGGGTGTACTGTACTTATTTTCAAGCAGAACACAAAAAGCTATCGGATTATTCGGGTCATCAACAAATCCCACAAGAAGTGCATTTTCCTCCGCACCGTCTTTAACTTGTGCCGTACCGCTTTTTATACCGATTGTATAGTTCGGGATTGACCATGTGTAATGATTTTCGGCGTTTGTCATGAGAATCTGCTTGACTGTTGATGCCGTTTCAGGCGTGAACACCTGTTCGCTGTATGATGTGCTTGCAACCTGTGTAACCTCTCCGTATACATCAGTTACTTTTGATATGAGATGTGGCATTGTCATCTTGCCTGTACCGTTTGCTATGGCACTCTGCCACATCATCAACTGCATAGGACTTGCAAGCGTTTCACTTTGTCCGATACAGCTCCATTGCGTATTGAAGTCATCTGAATCAACCAGCTTTGCAGATGCTTTTTCGCACTCTATGCCGTCTATTTCAAAAGTTTCCGTTTCTTTTGTGATTTTGTCGTCACTCACTGCATAGCCTAATTTTTCGTACATCTGTTTCACTTTGCTAAGTGGCATATCAGCATCTTCAACAAGCTGTGCAAAAAACGGATTGCAACTGTTTTCTACTGCCTGTTGAATATTCTGTTCGCCGTGACCGTATGCGTTATGACAATCTATAACCTTGCCTGAATTGTTGGTGTAATGACCCGAACAGCTGAACGACTTCGCAAAAAGTCTGTCCGCACCCATGATTTCAAGTGCCGTTATGACTGTTGATACTTTCTGTGTTGAACCTGGTACAGTTCCATAGAGTGTCTTTGATATGAGCGTACCCGATTCCATATTCTCTATATCCGCATAGCCTTTTGTAGGGTCAAGCGACGGCAGACTTGTACACACAAGAAGTTCACCGTTTTTGTAGTTATACGCAACAGCGCACCCCTTTGCACCCATATAAGCATCATATACAGCACGATTTGCTTCGTGATTGAGCGTAGTGTGTATTGAAGCCTTTCCGCCCTCTTTGATGAGACCTGCCGAAAAGCTGTAGTTATTGAGTTTATCAGCATTTTTCGCAACAAGTGTATTAGTCATCTGTCCATTGTCGTCGCCTATGAGATTACCGACATCAATAAAAAAGTTGTCGGGATATTTCTTGCCAGAGCCGTCAAAAAGTACACCGCCTTTTCTGTCGTATACCATGCCTAACTCATAATTTGACGAATGTGTCATATAAAAAGGGGCGTTCTTGTCTATTTTCAGCACAAGTGCAACCATTCCTGCAATAAAAACAAGCAGAAAAAGAGTTATTACGTATTGACAGCGTTTAATGCTTTTCATTGTTAAATATCCTTTCAAGTATACTATTCTTTTTTCTGCGGATTTCTGCACCCTTATGGTTGGTAAATTCAGGGGACTGTGATGCAACAATCATTCCAATCATAAGACCGCTTGCAACCATAGATGAGCCACCGGCTGAAATAAATGGCAGTGTTACGCCTGTAAATGGTATCATGTTGCAAGAGCCGAAAATATTCAGTGCCATCTGAATGGTGAAAGCTCCGCATACTCCCGCACACACTGTGCCGTGATAGTAGGAGCGTGGCGGATTTATCAATGGCATTGCTATCATTATGAGAATCATAAGAACAGTCATAACCGCATAGAGAAGCCCCCACTCCTCACATATTGTCGCAAAAACTATGTCGCTTTCGTATGCAAATACATTGCAGAGCCAGCCGTTTCCTGCTCCTTTGCCGAACCAGCCACCCTCCGCTATTCCGATAAGTGCTTTAGTCTGCTGGTAGCCGTTTACATCAGGATTATTCCATATATCCGCAAAAATACGCTCCTTTACATAAGGCGGTGCAACAATTACAGCGATAATTCCTAAAACAGCAACGCATGAACAGGCTATTACTATTGTCCTGCGTGAAAATTTCGCTTTCGGATAGCATATTCTTAAAAGAAAACCTGATGCATAGATTGCCATGAATGTCGGTATACTTCCTAAATCCCTGCACCACCACTGAAAAAGTATCACAACAGCAAAAGTCAGGAATACTCTTATATTTTCCTCTACTATATAGAAGTTGAATATCTTGATTTTATCCTGCTGTGTGACTACTGCCGTACCGCACACAAGCACAAGAAGCGGTTTTATAAATTCCGACGGCTGAATTGAGATAAAGCCTAAATCAATCCACATACTGCGCTCACCAGTAAAAAGCAGAATTATAACAAGAAGTGCAAAGATTCCTGCATATAAAAATGTAAACTGCATCTGAATCCAGTTATAATTTTTGCAAAGCAGATAACCGCATTGACAAGCCACAAGTGCCGATATACAGGTTATCATGTGCTTTATGTCAAGCTTAATCTCCCCGAAACACGACTGAAATATCAGGCTCATGTTGAGTATAAGGATAAGCATGAAGTTTACAGCATATGTTTTCTGCTTGAAACGTGGCATTATGATAAAGTAGGCTATATCAATAACTCCGACCGCAAAAGCAAGTGTGAACGGAGCGTTCGGATTATCGTAATTTCCGTTGATAAAAACATTATACATCATAGCACCATGTGCAATAAGTACAAATATACACGACATAAAGTAAGATATTTTATTTGTCATTCTGTTGTCTCCTTTTCCTGAAAATAAGTTGTCTGTTGCCAATCTGAATTATGTCATTATTATGCAGTTGTGCGAATTTCAGGGGTACACCGTTTATATACATACCCGATTTTGATTCAAGGTCTGTTATAAACCACTTCTTGTCGCTTATGTTAAGTATGACGTGATAGCGTGATACGGACATATCCTGCACACGTATATCGGCAGAAGCATGACGACCGATAAGCACCTCATCACATTCAAGCGGATAGACTTTTTCGCCGTCAACAATTTCTGAATCATAAGATAACTTTTTCCAGCGTTTATCCCCCGACCTTTTTTCTACATACGCCACAATCATAAGCACCAACGCACACACATCAAGCGCACCTGCTGTAATCGCACAAATAATCAGCTCATTCATAGTTTTTTTACTCCTTTTCTGTCTGTCAGGATTATATTATATCATGTATTTCCAATCAAATCAAGTATTTCCGACAAGAAATTTTGTAATAATTATAACATTTATCAGAAAATTTGTCAACAAAAAATCTCCCATAGCTTCTGCCACGGGAGATTGATTTATTATGCTGATAGTATTTCGTAATAGTCGTCACTCTGAACTGCATTATTTACCAATGCGCTTTCTTTTGCGTATACAGCACATGAGAACTTGTATTTACCGTCTGATGTAGATGCTGTTACGATTACTGAACCGCCTGCAATAGCTGTTATAGTGCCGTCTGAACTTACTGTAACTTTTGAGGAATCAGCTGACTCCCATACAACATCACTTGCGGAATATCCCGATGGGAGCGACTTTATACCGATTTGAGCAGACGAACCAACGTCCAATGAAACATACGACTGATTAAGTGCGAACACACCAACAGGAACAGTTGCTGTTGTCGGTGGCTCTGTTGTTGTAACTTCTCCTGCTGTACAGTGGTCAACACGTTTAAAGTTTTCAAGGTGTCCCTTAACTTTAACCGGACTTGATTCTTTATCAAGGTCAACAAGTGTTATAGAGGCATCAACTTTCATTGCTTTCGTTACCTTTTCAAAAAGTACAAGCTTGACTTCAATTTTCAAGTACAGCGTTGTATCTATACATAGCAGATTCTTCTTTTCGGGACTTTCATCAAGATGTATCTTTACTTCTGCTGAGAGTGTAGGACCAACTGTAAGCTGTATGCTGAAGAGGTCAACTTCTCCGACAAGATAGTCAAGACTGAGTGCAAGTTTAAGTTTAATATAGATTCCTGCTTCACCAGTCAATGCAATATCCGCACTATGGTTTGTTTCATTTATCGCACGGAAACTTGAACCCTTTATCTCAAATCCCTTTGTATTTTCTGTAGTGACTTTAACTGAAATCTTTCCGCTTGCTTCGAGCGTGAGACTAACTTTGAGATTTATGGAAATTCCAGGGCATATGTATACTGACAGTTTACCAATATCAATTAATGGTTTGGAGAATGATTCGTCCTTGTCAATAACACTGTCACTTCCGTCGCCAACAAGTTCTTTTTCTCCCTCAATGCCATATTCAAGACCAACTTCCGTTGAATAGTCAACAGCCATGTAAATTCTGTTTATCTGCAAACCCTTGAATAAGCCATAACTCCAGTCAACATCAGTGTTAAGTGCAATATCTTTCAGAGATGCCGAAACTTTCATCTTTTTGTTATTGCCTCTATCAAGTTCAACTGAAAAATCAATTGACTGAAATGGAGCATTAGCGAGCTTTTCGATACTGTCATTATAAGTCATGCGTCCGAGCTGAGTGATTTTTGCATTGTCATGGGTCGGATTATAGCCAACAGGTGTAAGCTGAACATCATTACTTGCCGGTTCAAATGAACTGTAGTCAGGTGAAAACTGTCCTTGTACATCAACTTTCTGATATACTTCCTCCATTGATGCAGGTACGCTTTTTACAGTTGCTGTGCCGTCTGCATGGTCGATAACTGCTATAACCTTGTATGCACCGCCGTTGCCGCCTGCCGTTTCTTTCGGGAGAATGAAAACAGAATCTTTTTCAAGTCCCTGAGTATATTCGGACGGCATTGTAATATCCTGGTCTGAAATCTGAATATCTTCGGCATTTATCGTCTCCGAAAAATTGCTTACATTGTCCGCAAGCTGTAAATCGATATGCTCATCAAAAGTCTGATGACTCCATGAACTTTGAGCCGTGCTAAGTGAAGCAAGTGCCTGATTCGGGTCGGACAGAACAGCATCAGGACTGCTTATTACACCATGTTCAATAGCCGACTGTATGATTTCTTCGTCCGTTGAATTTTCGTCGGCAAAACCTGATGCCCTCATAAGTGTTGACGCTACAAACTTATCATCAACAGGGGCATCTAAATCAATGACATCATCTTCTCCGATTACGCCCCATTCCTTAGCAGAATCAATTTCACCGTTTTCAGCATTTTCATCAACCTGCATACCGAAAGCATCGTTCACCATAGCAAGCCATTCGCCATTGGTGATTACGCCGTCATCTGTCGGCGATACATTGTTTTCAGCATCTGCAACAACATTCTGTGCCGTCTGACTGCTCCCGTTAAAAAACTCCTCTGCACTGCAACCAGAAAAAACAGTTGCAACAGATGCAAGCACTGCAATGCTGGTTATTGCTGATACTATGCGCTTTATTATCATCTTAAACCACCTTATATTCAATTTTTCCATACATACAAATACTCGCCTTTCCCGAAAAAATCAAAGAAAAGCGAGAATCCGAAAAATTTTTTGTCTTATTTCTGAATAGCGTTTACATTATTCTGAACAGCAACATCAGTTGATTCAGCAGGTTCAGCAACACCTTGTCTGAGGAATGTAGCCTTGTTTTTGAGATACTGACTGAAATTTTCAAGTATTATCTTGTGGTCTGTATTAAATTTCTCTCTGAAATCAGTACCACTCTGTGCCTTATAGATTGCTTCTGTGCTTGCGATTTTTGCATCAAGGTCAGCAAGAACAGTTTCAATCTGTGTTGCATTTGTTTCCATACGTGTTGCGCCGTTTCTGATTTCTTCAGGATTAACAAAAATAGATGCCATGATAAAAAACCTCCTTAACGTACATTTCCGCCCTGAGTAGCCTGTATTTTAGATTCTTCTACACGCTGTTCATGAGCCTTTACAGCCTGGTCAAGTACTGTTGCATATTCTTCCATAATTGTCTTGAATGTTTCATATGCCTGTTTCTGTTCTGATACATGAGCTTTAAAAGCATCATAGTCTGCACCTTTCCATGCTGATGAAAGTTCGCCCTCTACATAGTTGAAAAAGTCTGAATATTCCTTATAGAAATCATCTGCAAGACCTTTAATCTGGAGCGCAGTGTTAGCAACTGCCTCTGTGTCACTGATGTCAATAATGTTTGCCATTTGAAAACCTCCTGAAAATATTATTTTTGTGAACTGCTGATTATATGCGCCCGACAGTTCTACTGTACAATCGTATTATATCATAAAAATTGCCTTTTGTCAAGAGATTTTTTATATATTTTTAAAAAATTATTATTTTGTTAAATATCAATTATTAAGTATGGTAAAGCGTTTTCCTGCTTTTCTGTTCTGGATAATAACAGCCTCATCTTCCATCATGACAGGAATATTGTTTTCAATCTTAAATAAGCCCGATTTTTCAAGTCCTCTGCCAATCCAGATACCCGACGCATCAAACCAGTCTCTATGATTTTCAACGTCGATACTTTCAAAGTCTATTTTATCCTTGTCAATATCCTTTACAATATGGAAATACGCTCCCTTTTCTGCGTGCATCTTTTTCGGCGTATCAAGGATTATATAGTGAATATGTATTTCGGGGAGTTGTGTTATAGCCTGCTTCAGACAGGTGAAAACGGAATTTGTCTCATCATTGATAACATTTCCCTCAAACGAATTTACAATCACATACATATGCGAAAGCTCCACGCCCTGCTTTATTACCCATGTTCCGTCCGACTGCTTTTCAAGCTGATGATAACGGTCAACATACATATTGCTGAAATTCCTGCTCCATTCAATAAGCTGTTCGGGCGTTGAGATATAGGTATAGCGTGAGTTTTCGTGTTCTATATCGCCTGAACTGTCAAGCAGATGTACAGAAATGCTGTCGTCACGGGAAAGAGCCTCTGCAAGATACGCTGAAAATCTTGTGAGCTTTGTTTCGCTTTCAGCTGAAATAAATGTTATGTACTTGTCACTGAAATCATAGTAAACAACGTCACTTCCGTATGCACCCAACGGCAGACAGCTGTAATCCAGCTTATCTTCAAGAATATTTTCAACAGATATTCTGATATTCTTATAAGACGGTGCATAAACGTCATTACAGTTCTCAATCGCATTTTTACAGAGTTCAGCAATTTCCTTTGCATCATCTCCGAAAACTGTTTCGTTTTCGTCATCTTCAATAATATCATCAACATCAAAAATTTCTGCAATCTGAAATTTATATGTGATATTCTTCTCCTTTACAATGCCGCTTCCCTTACATTCCGATGGTGTGATTCTGTCTGTTCTGCCTAATATGCTTATGTAGTCGTTCGTATCATTCATTTTAAGCATGAAAATCTGCTGAATATATTGTTTGAGATTGAAATTTGTACTTATTGTAGACGTTCCGATAACAATAAATATTCCTCTCTTTACACCCTCTCTTGCGATATACGTCAATGCTGAAATATCATCAGAGAATTTCTCTTTGAACTCCGTATAATTGTTGAGAATAAGCACAATATTCGGGAGTTTCTGTCCGTTGCTTCTGCAATATTTTTCATATTCGCCGTTATACTCTGCAAAAAGACTTGTCCTTCTTACAACTTCATCTTTTATGGAATATATTATCTTACGCACGTTCTCTGAATCGTCAATAGTTATAACGTCACCGACATGAGGGGCTTTTTCAAATGTTGTTTTAAGAAATCCTGCATCAAAATCAAGCACATATATATTAACCTGTTCGGACGTATAAGCATATATAAGAGAGTATATGAGAGTGATAAAAAACATATCAAGTCCGCTTCCTGTTGCACCATAAACAATAACATTTCCTTTTTTTGAGAATGATATATTCATTATTTTCTGTTCACGTTCGTAGAGGTCGTCACGCTTGCCTATTATCGGTTCAAGCGGTACAAAATCGCTGTAACTATGCTTTTTCTGCTCCTCATAAAGCTGTCGCAGTGAGATATGTGCAGGCAGTGCATCAAGCCATAGAGGTCGCATTTCAATATCCTTTGCAATATCAATGAGATACTCTCTTACAGCTACAAGTTGCGAAATGTGTTTCTGCTGATTTTCACTGCTGTTGATTTTCGGTACTGCTTTCTTGCTTTTTGTATAGAGAACAGTTCCGGTATTGCTGATTACTTCCAGTGCTTCAACGTCATTTCTGACAAATTCGTCCGATTCAACGTAATCAGCACCGCACCATGCCGATTGTCCCATACTGAACACTTCATTATATCCAACCTGAAAATAGAAACGTCCTGTTGTGGATATTTCAGCAGCATCAGGTCGCCTTATTACTGCTTTACTGTCTGTACCGTCCTGAACTTTAAGACATATCTTGAAACGACTGTTGCTCCATATTTCAGGACCTACCGCATTATCGGGCTTCTGCGTTGCAAGAATAAGATGCACTCCCAAACTTCGCCCGATACGTGCAGAACGTATAAGCAGTTTCATAAAGTCATCACGGTCGCTTTTCAGCTCCGAAAACTCATCACACACAATAAAAAGATGCGGAAGTGCATCTATATCCATGCCCTCACGTCTCAACTCCTGATACCTGTAAATATCCATAGTTCCCTCATTGGACATCTTGCGTGCTGTCTTGAAAAGCTTCTGTCGTCTTTTCAGCTCCGTATCAATTGATATGCACGCTCTCTCAATTATTGAGCCGTCAAGGTTTGTAACCGTTCCTAAAACGTGCGGAAGTTTGCACTTTATCTCACGCTTTTTTCCGTTTTCAGTTACTTCTTTTACATAATTAAATGCGTCAGCAAGTCCACCGCCCTTGTAATCGACAATAACAAAAGCAACTTCTTCGGGACTGTAATTTACAGCAAGCGACAGAATTATTGTTATGATAGTCTCACTCTTGCCCGAACCTGTTGTACCTGCCATGAGACCGTGCGGACCGTGGAATTTTTCGTGCATATCGATAAAGAACGTATCACCCGAAGGCTCAACGCCGATTTCAGTTTTAAGCGATTTTATGGGATTATTCTCTGCCCATCTTGTAAGGCAGTTAAGATGCTCCACCTTTGAAACCTTGAACATCTCAAGAAATGTAAGCATTTTCGGTAACTGATATTTTTCTGTCGATATATCAAGCTTTATATTTGATATAGCACTGATATATCTGTCAAATTCATGCTCATATTTTTTGAGGTCAAAAGGCACAAACTCCGAAACAACATTATTGTCACGGTCGTATATTTTTGACTGATTATCAGATAATTCTACAATTATATTGGAATTATTGTAGTTATACATTCCGAAAGATGTGAGAATACTGATATTGAGTGCTGTTCTGTTCTTCATTATCATAGGCATAATATTTATACTCTCAAAAAGCTTTTTATCAGATGCAATAATAAGCATCTTCGGAAAGTCTTCGTCTTTTTTGTCTGTTCTGTCGTTGTACTCTTTTTCAAGATTGTATGCAAGTTCCTTTATTTCGTCGGAAGATGATGCAACAAATCTAAATGAAGTATCACTGTTCCATGTGTGCGGAAGCCATTTTGCATAGCTCCACTTCTCCTCGTCGTTACTGTCATATATGAAAACAAGTTTAAGCTCGTCATATGAATAAAGTGATGCAAGCTGTATGACAAGCGACTTTATAAATTCGCATGATATATCCTTTTCTCCGCTTACACCGCATATACAGCCGTTATTCAGTGAAATTGTCATGGGTGCATTGTTGATATATCTTTCTTCATGTGCAAACTGCATCATATCACGGCGGAGGTTATCCTTGAAAAAATATTCGCTTTCAGCATGAAAGTCAACTTTTACAGATGACTTTCTCTTGCCCATACCTGCAACAACACACATGAAATCATTGTCATTTATACTCTTGCTCCAAAGATAACGGTCTCTGTTTACAACCCTTTCAATACATTCATCAATTGTAAGATACTTTTTCAGCAGAAAATTTCTTTCCTCATCTATCATGGCATTTACAGTATCTCTCAACTGCATGATATAATTCTGATATTCCTCTATACGCTTTTTCTCATTCTTCTTTGACAGTTTGTTTTTGTAGAAAGTCATTATTGGAGGCATACAGAGAGTTGACATAAGCATACCGCCTGCCATGATAAAAGTAGGAACGATATAGGAAAAGTTTGTCTGTCTGTAATATGCTGCTACACCTGAATACAATGCAACAAGAACTGTTGTGCAAGCCATTGTGAGAGATGAGCCGATTGAAAGAAGTATGGGCTGTTCCTCTCTTATCATGGAGCGTTCAGGCGGAAGAAGTTTTACTGCATCAAATTCAATGCTGTTCGCTCCTAAATCTACAGTGCGGTAGAAATAATTAGTGTCATCAATTTTTTTCCTCTTTGATTCAAGTTCAAACTTAGAAAGTACGACGTTTTTCAGCCTGTTTCCTCTTAATGATTTTTCAAAGTCGATATTTGCAGAAATAAAGTCGGAACATATTATAAACTTATATCCCACTATAAATACAACGTCACCCACATCAAGAGAATATTCTTCATCTGAAACAATCCTCTTGTTGTTTACATATGTGCCATTTTTACTGTTTGTATCGATTATATACCACTTTCCGTCAGTCTTAAATAAAACAGCGTGATTGCCTGAAATATAGTCATCATCAAGACAGATGTCATTGTCCTGCTTTTTGCCTATTCTGAAAGTGTATTCTGTTACATCACTGGCAAAACAGAATTTGCAGAACTTGTTTTTCTCACTGCCGATTTTTTCGACTATTATAGTAAACTCCATGCCGTTAATCTCAATTACAAGTACATCATTATCAGAAATAACAGTGCGCTCTCTGTAGTATGTCTTTTTATCGCCATTATATCGGCATATCTTATAATTTTCACCGGAAGATATTACCCACTGACCATTTATGCCGTCTACGTTAATATCTTCGTCAAAAGAACTTATATTGTGGTTTATTTTATAGTGACCTGTTTTTTTATCGGGCAGAACAGTATTGCTGATAAAATCATTCTGCATAAATGTTATGAAAAGCACAAAATCCCTCCTTTATCAAACAAACATAAGTTCTGTTCTGTTTGCGATTTTAAGTTCCCTGAAAGTTTTATTCTGTGGAAGGCTTTCACCTTTATCACGCATACACAATATATTTACATCACCTTTGCAGTAAAATCCTTTTGATATTTCTGCAAAAAGTTCTGCCATTACATTTACAGCATCATATATATACATATTTTCAGGCACTCTTATATCATACGTTCTGCCGTCGGCTGGCAGATAAACCTGTACTATTATCTTATTCATAAAAATCTCCGTTCTGAATATGATAATATGCTGTCCTGCTCATTTGCACAAGAAGAACAGCATATATTTTTTTACTTCTGTTTTCTTTTTCTTATGAATATAACTCCTAATGCAGAAACTACAGCAACACACGCAGAAATAATTCCTGCAATCTTCACCCATGATTTACTTAACATAATAAGAAGCATATTTTCGGTTACACGTACTTCATTATATTCCTTTTTTGTCGTGTTTCCTGCAAAATCTGTAAGTTCAACAGTGATATTACGCTTATCATCAGAGGCATTTACAATAAATCTGTGTGCTTTTTCATCTGTGCCGTACTCAAATTCTTTTTCAAGAAGTGGCTCTGCCTGAGAATCTATTGTAACCCTGATATTTTTCAAAGGCTCACTTACATTTATAGTAAATTCTTTTTCCGCTCCCTTGAAAGTTTTGTCATTGTTGTCATCAAGTTCATCGCAGATTGGTTCAGGCGGACGTGTATCAACATTAAATTCAATATCTGCTCCCCTTTTTTCGCTGACGTTCTCATTTCCTGCCTTATCAACAGATTTTACTGCAATCTGATACCTGACATTTTCCTTGAAATTGTCTGAACTGATAGTGTAGGTATATTCATAGCCCGATTTGTCGCTTAAAAGCTGTGGCTCTGATATTTTATACATATCCGTTGTAAGCTCAACTGTCTGCGTACCCTTGTTTATCATGATAACAGGCTTTGAACCGTCCTTGTGCTTGTCGATATTACGCTCCTTTATGACGATTTCAGGAGTATAATTCAGATAATTTCCGTTTATTGATTCATATTCCTGTATCTCAAATACAGAGCCGAATCTGTTTACAGAGAATGATTTTTCCAGCGACTGCTTGCGTGAACTCTTGTCGGCAACGTCAATTTTAAGCTGGTACATACCGTCAAAAGCTTCATCATGCGGAAAATCATCAAAGACAAATTCCATATTTTCAGAGTTGATTATATTCCATCTTCCTGTTACATACTTTCCTGATGCGATACTGAATTTATAACAGTCATTTTCCGCATCATACACACAATCACATATTCTGCCGTTTCTGTAAAGTACAGCCTCATAGGTGTCAATGTTGCTTTCCTTTATACTTAAAGAAATATCAACATCACCCTTATTTGCCTCTGAAAATGATTTTGCAGTGATTTCAGGGTCTGCACCGTCAACAATAAAACCTGCGGAATATTCGTTCATGACATTTCCTGCAATATCTTTTCCCGAAATTGTAAGAGTATAGCTCTTATTGTCATTGTATGGAATTTCAAGTGTGTGAATATTTCCTGAATCTGTCCATTTTGCATCTGACGGCTTGCCGTTTATCATAATCTTACTGCTGTCAAAATTCACCTCATTGACCGATATTACAGCCTTAACAGGAGAATCTATATAGCTGGTTTCAAGCGGATTGACTTTTGTCTTGTCATCTTTCACAAATTCAACGCTTACAACAGGATTTGTCTTGTCTATAACAAATTCGCCTGACGAAAAACTGTCCGATTTATTTCCTGCAAGGTCTGTATTTTCAATATCAAAGCTGTATGTACCGTCCTTATCATATGTAAACGTTTTAATATACTTCTGTTCGTCTGTTCCTGTTCTTGAATTTTCAGACAGCTTAAATTCGTTGTCCGCCTGACCGTTTATAACAGGTGCATTGAAATTTCTTTCAGAGATTGTTACATTTACTTTCTGGTTTGTATTGTAATACTGCTTTTCCTCATGATGTTTAATGCCATCAATAGTTATAACAGGTTTCTGCTTGTCTATGCTGAAATATGTTTCTGATTCCGTGTAGTTGCCTGAATTGTCAAAAACTCTGAATCTTATGAAGTCGTTGTTTGCATCTTTTGAAACAGTTATACTTGCTGAAACAGATGTTGCAAGATTTCTCTCTCTTGTATCAATATTCCAGCCGTCTGCATCACCTGACATATAGCCGTTGCCGTCTATTTCAATACTTCTCCACCCCTCAAAATCAGATGTAAGCCACTCAACTCTCTTTACACCTGAAAAACTGTCCGTAACTCTGATACTTGCCGTAACATCAGAATTATAAAGCGGTAAACCTGCTGAATCTTTATTATCAGTTTTCGGAATACTTATGTTAATATCTGATGTTGCTCTGTGACGTTCGTCATTTTCAGAAGCATAGCCGTCGGGAGATTTTTCGTCCGATTTATTATTTACATTATCAGTTGCCCACGCTTTTATGTCGCCCTTGAATCCCTCCGGAATAACAAAATCACATGAATAAACATTGTTTGTTTCGTCAAAATCAATATTTCTGCTTTCCTCTGATTTGAAAACAGTACCGTCTGTATTATAAAGTACACAAGAAATTGACTTTATACCTGAACTTGCTCCCTTGTCATCTCTTACAAAAATTGTCATTGTAGTATCAGATTCAAAGAAATGACTGAATCTGTCGGACATATTAGGCGCAATATTGAATGACTCATATTTTTTGTTTTCTTCCAGATTATACCAATCAAAATTGAATCCCGAAATATACGGAGCATTTGTATCCTTATAAATTTCAGTTTCTTTTTTATCATAGTTTCCTGCATTGTCAAATACTTCAACAGTGAAAATATATCTGCCGTCCCTGCCTGTTTCGGTAGAGGAAATATATTTATCAGATGCTGTTTTTGCATCTTCATAAGTTTTTACTGTTTCATCTCTTGAATTGTCATCAACATTATATCTGCTGAAGATAGTTTTTGCAATACCGGACTGTTCATCAGAAATACTACTGCTTATCTGTATGTCACTACCAAACCACTTTTCACCTGCTCCGTTGACAAACATATTTTCGCCCATGATTTCTGCATCACTGATTATCGGCTTTATATGCTCAAACATAATATCTTCTGTATTATTTTCGGCGTGGAGTACAGTTTTTGCAGATGAGTTGCCTGCATTGTCAGTCATAGTTACAGTAAGTTTTCCGTCTGCAACAAATGATGTATCATTTTCGGGGTCAATATCAGGTATTACAAATACAGCCTCATTTTCTGTAATTCTTTCTGCTTTGTATCGTTTTCCAGAAAATTCAATAACTGCATTTTCAGGCTTTATTCCTGACGAAACATACTTTCCTTCATTGAACGGCACTTTTACAGTAATCTGCTTATTTGCAAATGCACCGAATCCGGTAAAATTCACAATACTCTTGTCAGCATCATCAACAATATATCTTCCGTCAATTTCAGGGGCATTGTTATCTATATATATTTCTCTGTTTGATTTTTCCGTATGCTCTGCATTTGTATTTCCTGCAAAGTCCGTTGTATTCAATACTACATTCAGTCTGCCATTGTCAAGAAAAATATACTCCTCTGAAAACACAATATCAATATCCGCTTCTTCCTGAAAACGTATATGCGGAATAAATTTTCTGCTGTCATCTTCATCTGCAACAAATTCAAGGTACATTTTACCGCTTTCAAGTGCTGTATTTATGTAGCTTGTCTTGTAATCGCTCAATGCGTCATAAATATCAGCCTTGATATTCTTTCCGTTTATATTGAAAGACAATGTTTTTACTTTGGATTCAGTCCTGAAATAAAACTTCGGATAATCTTTATAGAAAAACTTCTTTAAATATTCGCCCTCTGTAAAATCAGCTTCCGCAACTGTCAATTCAGGCTCTGACGGTGCTTTATTGTCGATATTTATATCAACAGCTTCTGTTTCATCTTGTGTAACAGATAAATCTTCTTTCATGCAGTAATAAAAAGTACTGCTGTTGCCTGCTCTGTCAATAACAGTAACCTGAATTTTGCCTGTATATTCAGAGAGATTTCTTAAATCAAATATAACTTCCGTTTCATTGCCGTTGATATTCTTTATTTCCTTTTCATTCTCTCCATATTTAACATACACTGACTCTATGCCCGATTCTGCACCACCTGATTTATAAGAGTCAGTATGAACTATTTTTATATCAGGATTTTTGCCATGTTTAATAAATGTACTGTTATCCAGACCAATACATATATTTCCGACTAAAATATCTTCCACCTGCGGTGCATATGTATCAATTTTTACATTTACATTTTCAGAAGATGTATTATTGTTATAGTCTGTTGCGGAGACTTCTAAATCTTCATTCATACCCTTTATACTGTCTGATAAAGTAACAATTGCTTCAAAGTCTCCATAAGTGTCAAGAGGTTTTATAACTGCTGTGTAGTCAAGTCCGTCAACTGAAACAGGCTTTATGATTTTTTCAGAACCCCAACCTTTTGCTGGTCTGTTGAATGTCAGTCCGCCTATACTTATCTTTGAGATTGAATTTACATCAGGATTTTTACTTACATCAGTATATTTTTCTGCAACATTTTCAGAAACGTTGTCAATAATATTAAATCTGAAATTATATGTACCTGCTCCATTTTCATCAGTTTTATTTGACCAGCCATTATCATTATAATTAAAAACAATGTAATTTCTGTCAACAGTTACAACAGGTGCTTTTTTATCAACATAAAGATAAACAGGCTTTGTCAGTTTTGCAGACGAAACAGAAACAATCTCATTATCCTCATTATACTGAATATCAAACAAGCCTTGTATCTCAATTACTTCCTCATCACCAACATCTTTCAAATCAAGAATATTATTTTCTACAGCAATAAACTCTGATTCACCGTTATGAACTGTAAGAAAATACTTGCCCTCAAATTCGTCACTAAATTTCAACTCTGCATTGTTGTCTATAATTATAGAATTGTCATTTCTTTTTCCGCCGTTTGCCACTACACTGTTAATTATGGTTTCTCCGTCAATTGTACTTTCAGTTTCCGCAAAAGTTCTGTATACTGTGCTTATTTTAATACCGTCAAAATAGTCAATATCCCTGTTGTACGGGTCGTCTTTCAGGCTGTTCATTATGTCAGTAGCGATAAAATCTTTTGACGGATTATAGCTGTAGTTTATTCTTGAAAGATAAAATAAAGCATCTGCTTCTCTTGTAAGAAGCGGTATTTTTACCTTGTTATTCTCAACAGAATAATTTTCAGATTTAATAATACTGCCTGTATCATCAATATAAATAACATTGCTTTCAACTGTATCAGGTATATTCAATATATTGATGTCTATAACTGTGTCATCAGAATTATAGTCAATATCAGCATTTACAGCTTCAAGAAGTTCTTTTACAGAACACTGATAATACCAGCTTATGACTTTTCCGTCATTTGTAAGCGGAACATCATTAAGAGAAATCCCCTTTCCAAAACTGAAATCAATTCTGTCTGATTCAATATCAATCCAGTTTCCTTCAATGCTGTTGCGAATATATGATATTCTGCCGTCATGATAAAGTTTCATGATGATTTTATCATCAACAGAAAAATTGATTCTGAATTTTTTCTTTTTAATGGAAAAAAGTGAGTTTCTGTGTTCATTGTCGCCATTCATAGTAACCGAAACAACAGATTTATCATTTACAGAAACAGGCGTGCGGACTGTAACTTTATTCTCAATATTAAGGCAGTTAAGATAATATCCAGCTTTTATTTTAAATGATTCAGCAGTCAGCTCTGTTCCGTCTTTTACATATTCTGCTCCGTCATCTGTCTGCTTTATATTCTCTCTGTTTATTTCAAAACTTTCCACCGGAGAACTATTCTCTATCTCAAATTTATAATACTTTTCAGAATTTACAACAGATTTTTCAGCATCTATTGTAAATACATAGTAAGTATTTCCTATAACTTTTTCAAATGTAATGTCAGACAGAAAGCTTTTTATCTCATTATAGACATAATCCTTATTATACTCATATGCCTTGTATGAAATTCTGATATTACCGTTGTCATCTGAAAAATAACAGTCCTGCGGTTTATTCTGCATACTGTTCAGATGATTGACTATTTCATTGACTGCGATTTTGTCGTAAACAAAAACAGTATCAGTATAATCTTTAGTTTCAACGTAAACACTATCTGAATCCGCTGTTTTATTGGTATCAGCGGTTTTTTGCTGATTTGATGCAAATTCAACAGCTATAACATTTGCCGTATTGCAGTTTGTAACAGCAAGAAAAGATAATGATGCTATAAATGCTGTTGTTTTTCTAAGCATTTTTTTCTTGATATTCATATAAAATCCTCCGAACAGAATCTATCTGCTTAAATGTCTTCTGGTAACTTCGTCGGGACTGCCATTTATTACCATTATTTCTTTTACTATAATAAAATCATTTTCATTCTTTTTCAATTCAGGCTTACTGTTCACTATAACTGTCACATTGCTTTGTTCTCCGCTGTTGCTTATAACAGTAGCACTCTGCTGTGGTTCTTCTTCCTTTTTCTGCAAAACTGTTCCGCTGTTATCATCAGAACTGCTTTCCGTAATTTCAGACTGCTTGTTTTCAGAACTGTATGTATAGGAATTTTTCTTTCTGTTTTCAACATAAGCAAAATATTCATCACCGTCTGAAAATATCTTCTCCCTGCGGATTTTCATATTTGATTTGATTATCGACAAAAGTTCAAATTTAATTGCAAATACGATTGTAAGAGCAAGAAAAATCATTCCCGATACAAAAAATGCAATTGATATAATGTGCAGTGTTTCAGAATCCATAAATCCACTCCTTTTCAGTCAGCATATGCCATGTCAACCCTTGACCTTACAGCTTCTATATTGAATTTCTCCGCCATTTCCTGATACATTTTTTCTACATACACAATTTCATTATCTTTATTGTAAACTCTGTCATTTATCTGATTAATAATTGCTGTCTGTTCTTCATATGAAACACCGCTTTGATTAAAGCGCAGGGCATATCTTGAAATAAAGTTAAGAAGTGTCTGGCAAGCTCTTGCACTTACTGCCTCATTTGTATCATCAACATCATTTTTTAACTCTGAAATACTCTGCCATATACTCATATAGTATGCGTTGTCTGCTTCTCCCTCTTTGCCTTTGCGGTCGATTTCACGATAAACTTTGGAAATATTATAGAACGTATTTGCACGGTTAAACTGATTCGGATTGCTTTCCCTGAAATTCTCATCAGATTTAGCCTTCTCAAACCACTCATAAGATGCATTTATTCTTTGTTCTTCAAGTTCTGTATCATTATATTCATCATTCTTATTATACAACGGATAATAATAAAGCCAGTATGCAAGACCTATTTCATACATGATTTTACCATAATTATCGTCTGTTTCTTTTATATATGTATCACCCATGTACTTTATGTTATTGTTTATAAAAGCGTCTTCCTTTGCATCAAGTTTTTCGTCATCTGTAAAGCTTTCAATAAGATTTATATAGATATTATCCCTGTTTGTATGGTCTATATTTACCGCTTCAGCATAAAGTCCATTTGCCACATATTCTCTGTAGAGATTTTCATTATTATTCTTGTCTACTGTTTCAGATGCAAAAGCTGTAGAAAAAGATATAGTAAAGCAAAGCAACGTCATCACAAAAGAAAATACAATCATACGCATATGGGAATGTTTTTCCATACGGCACAAATCCCTGTAAAGTGCCTCACACGAACTGTAACGCATATCAGGTTCATCAGCAACACATTTTTCTATTATTTTTCTTACTTCAACATTGACGTTCTTGTCAAATCTGAATCTTTCTGCCGAACTCAACATTCTGCTGTCGCCCGTGATACGTGCAGGCTTTTTTCCGTTTATCATATGGAAAAACGTTGCACCTATATTATAAATGTCTGTCCGTTCATCAAGCTTTGAGCTGTAATATTGTTCAGGAGAAGCATATTCGGGAGTATAGCCTATACCACCTGTTTCAACTTTTACCGCTGTACCAAAATCAATGAATTTAAGCTTAAGATTCTTTTCTTCCTCATTTTTATCAACAAAAGTTGTACTTGGTTTCAGTACCATTATATTTTCAGGCTTCATATCGCTGTAAACTCTGCCTGTATCGTGAAAGAATTTCATGAAAGAACATATCTGCTTTGCAGCATTTATAAAAACTTTATATGGCAAAGGTCCTGCATCAAGCATTTCCTTCATGGTTTTTCCGTCAAGATAATCCTGCACTATATAAAAATATTCGGGGTCATTGTCTACCCTCTGAATTATATTAGGGAAAAAAGCATTTGATATATCTCTTTCATAAAGTTCTTTTATGAGCTTTGATTCAAGCATAGCTATTTCATATTCTGCTGTATCTGACTTCCTGATTTTCTTTATGGCTCTTACAGCATTTTCAGCCTGCAAATCATACGCTTTATAAACTTCCGATTTATTTCCCTTGCCGACAAGTTCAGCTATTTTATAGCGGTTTTCCAATATTATTGGTTTGTCCTTTGCCATGACAAATCAGTCTCCTTTATATTTCACTGCAACTGCTGTTATATTATCACGTTCCTTGCGGTTCATATTCAGTTCAAGAAGATAATCAAGATTTTCATGAATTATATCGCTGTTGATATTCACATCAGGCGAAAGACATTCAAGAATTTCATCTTTTGTTATCATTTTTCTGAATCCGTCCGTACAAAGCATATATATACATTCTTTATCAGGCTTCTGAATGATATAATCGTAAACTCTGCCTGTTTCGCCTGCTCCCATGCAGTTTGTTATCTGATTCTGTCGCTTGTCAAGTCTTGCTTCTTCTTCTGTAAGCTTTCCACTCCGGACTTCTTCTGCAACAACAGAATGGTCGGAAGTTACAATCTCTGCTCTGTCGGAAAAAATCTTGTAAAATCTTGTATCTCCGACGTGTGCAACAAGAACGGAATCAAGTATCGGGTCTATTATAACAGAAGTGTAAGTCGTTCCCATAGGTTCTGCCAAATCATTAAGTTCATCACTTAGTCCGTGCAGAAATACATCAAGACTTTTTCTTACAGCAAGAATATTTTTGCCCTCTTTAAGCATAGCGGAGTATTCTTTTTCAAACCACCTTGCAACCTCTGATATAACAAAGGCACTTGCCGTTTCACCCTTTGGCAATCCGCCTATACCGTCAGCAACAGCCATGAACAGTATCTGTTTATTCTTGTATTCCGCAATTTTAATAAGCAGTGCGTCCTGATTTATTTTTTTAACTGTACCTTCTGTTGTCACATAAGAAAAATCAAACATAAATTCTCACTCCGAATCAGTTTTCGACAGTGAATGTATATAATTCACCATTTACAGATAATGTACAGCCTGAAAAAATTTCCACTTTCTCCCCTATCGGCACATCTATATTTTCAAGTCTGAGGGAATTGCATGAGGTATTCTCCATATACAACAGAGTTTCACCAGCGTGCTTTTTCTCAAAAAATATTATATCAGAAAGTTCCTTGCTTGAGAACGGATAATGCCTGATTGTTATTACATTGTCATCAGATACTTTCTTTATATAAGCAAGTGTTCTGTCATCATCTTCATTTAATAAATCAAAATTAATATAGTCTGAATCCTGAACATCAATTTGTGTTTTTGAAGTTTTGAAAATGTATCTGTTCATAGCAAAAAAAATACTGTTTCCATCAACAATTCTTGCTCTTAGAATTTTGTTGTCAATATCATTAAGATATGTTCCGTTGCTTGAATTATTATCCACTATGTAATATTCTCCGCTGTCATGAATAATCTGTGCATGGTGAGATGAAATCATACTATCACTTAAAACAAAATCGTTGTCTTTGCCTCTGCCTATTCTGAACGGATTTTTTGTTATCTCAATCTTTTTTCCTGTCATATCCATAAGAAACGGCGAACCGGGCAAAGATGTTCTTATTCTTATGACAGTTGCACTGCTGTCTTCTTCCGGAATAACAGGTTTTTCATGTGATTTTTCGGGAATATCAGTATCTTTCAACGGCTCATTGATTATCTGTTTTTCTATTTCATATCTTTCAGAATCAGTCTCATTTTTTATTATAGAATCAGATTTTTTCTTTTTAACATATCTCATCTCACTTAAAAGACGATACAAGGCATCAGGAGTAAAATTCTGCTCGTCTTTTTTGAGTTTGTCAAGATAATTTTCATATTCATTAATAAAACTGCCGTCTGTTATACTGATTCTTGATTTTTTATGTATATCCAGAAGACACTTTACAGCACTTCCGTTTATAAACTTATTATCATCATTCCTTAAAGGTACATAAGCCATCATCACTTTACCTGTTATATTATGATAATACATATATTTCGGATTGAATATAAGATTCTCCAGCTGGAAAAAGTGCTTCTGACAGAAAGAAGTTATCCTCTGTATATCAGAAATAATGCTGAAATACTGTTCCTGCTTAATATCAACTTTTAAAAATTCAGAAAGTGATGTAAGTCCTGATATATTAAAATTTATCTTACCGCCTTTGCCTGTTTTTGTACATTTAAAAGGTACAAAAAAATCATAAAACTGATTATCGTTAAAACTTTGAATCTGCGTAAGATTCATCTGTCTTTTTTTGCCAAAAGAGTATACAAGATATGTTTCAGTTTTTGAATAAATCTCCTTGAAATTAAAAATACCCATTTAATAATCTCCAATCTTAAAAAATCCAATACTTACATATATTATATCATATATTTGCAGGAATTGCAATATCAAAACACAAAAAAACTGCTTTATTGCTTTGAATAACAATAAAACAGTTTTTCAGTTTCAGTTACTGCTTATACTCTTGTAAACATCTGTAATTTCAGCAGGTGTGCCGGTAATCTGCAATACTCCGTCATCAAGTTCAACAACAGCACCAGCCTTATAAGCTCCGCCCTCACCATCTGAATTTTTCGGGAGGATAAATACATCACCTGATTTTATACTGTCTGCATATCCAGACGGCAGTTCAATTTCATTTCCGTTATATTTTATGGAATCAACAGGAATAACATTTGTCAGGTCGATAACACCGTCCATAAGTTCAACGTGAATTTCATTCTCAAAATCAGGGTGTGTCCATGCGTATTCTGCCTTTTCAACAATTTCTGATGCCTTGTTTACATCAACAGCAGAAATATCTTTATCCGCAATAACTCCATATTTTACAGCACATTCAAGTATTTCGTCCATAGACGATTCACCATTTACAAAGCCTGTTGCTCTCATACATGAAGATATAAGAAATTCCGCTGTAATTTCTGCATCTGCATCAGGTGTAGTATCGCTGTCAATAATATCCCATGTCTGCGCCGTTTCTACATCACCCTCAAAGCTCTTGTCAGTAAACATACCGAAAGCATCGTTAATCATTCGCAAAAGCTGACTGTTTGTAATAATTTCAGCATTTACAGCTTCTGTTGTTGTTTCCGTTACAGCCTCTGTAACAGTTTCAGTTGTTGTTTCTGTTGTAGTCTCTGTAGTAGTTTCTGTTGTTGCCTCTGTAGCAGTTGTAGTTGTCTCTGCAACAGATGACGGCTCTGACGAAGATTCTGTTGTTTCCTCATTTCCACAACTGAAAGCTGATACCGCCAACAATGAAACAGCCATTGCAAGTGCAATTTTTTTTATATACATCTTTTTGTCTCCTTTTGTATTATTACAGCAATAATTATATCATATTTAACAAAAAAAAACAATATCAAAAATACAAGCTTTTAACTATCAACTGAACAGAATTTTTGTATAAAGTCACAAGAAATCAGTCTGTAAATCTGTACTTCTTTTTATATTCATTCGGCGTTACACCTATATATTTCTTGAAAATCTTTATAAAATAACTCTGCGAACTGAAACAAAGCAGATTACTTATTTCAAGGTCTGTGTATTCTGAATATCTGAGAAGTCCTGCTGATTCTTCAATTTTTTTGCGGTTGACATAATCTGTAAAAGTCATTCCCGTTTCCGCCTTGAAAGCTCTTGAAAGATAAGCAGGGTTTATTTTAAGATATTCCGCTGTATCTTCAATCTTTATTCTGCTGTGCAGATGTTCGCTTATATAATCCATAGCACATACAATTCTTTTGGAATATATGTTCTCCGTCCTCACATAACGCATTTTGTGAGTGTAAGCCTCAATCATATTTAAATGAACACTTCTTATTTCACTTTCTTTTGTACATTCATCAGCTTTCATTATATATATATCACTTAAACTATACGCTTCCTGTGGTGTCATGCCACTGTTTACACAAAATCTTGCTATAAGAGCTGTTGTTATTGTGAAATGATATTTAAGATTCTGCAAATAGTTTCTGCTCAAAGTTCCGCAACCCTCACAACATAAAGGAGCCATAAACATTTTCACAAGTTCCATATTTCCTGAACAGATACTCTCATAAAAGGCAATTTCACGGTCAAAAGGTGCATATTTAAAGCCCTCCTCCCTGTTTTTGAAAAGATGCAGAGCCATACTGTTTTTCATAAGAATCCCTCCTGAACAGTTTCTTTTATAATAATTATACCATAACAAAAGTAAATTGTCCATAAAAAAAGAAAAATGCTCCCTACATTTCAGGAGCATTTTCTTTTAAGAGAGATGCACAAAAATCTATTTTATTTCTTTTCGTCGAATGTTACCCACTGATAGTGTGCAGTGAGAGGAGTGTTGCCATTGAAAGGCTTGAGCCATTCATCAACAGTAATTCCAGGCCATGTATTCATCATGATTCTGCCGGGTGTACTTGGAATATTTGATGTTGCTCTGTAAACTTCCTTGCCGTCAACATACCATGCAATATAATCAGGCTGCCAGTCAAAACCGTATGTATGGAATCCCTCTGAAGCATCAAAGCCGAGGTCATACATAAACTCATGATTGCCTACACCGTTTGTATAGTAGTTAAGCTGTACCTTTGTTGTGTCTTTGCCGAGAATCTCAATATCGATTTCGTCCCAAGGATTCTGCTCTGATTCACCTGTATATGTAAAGAATGATGAAACAACACCGTCATTCTTTATAGCCTGCATAGATGTTTCATAGTAGCCATAGCCGTAATGCTCATGTGTTCTGTACTCTGCACCTGAATAGTTATACTGTCCGCTGTGGTCTTTGTCAATTGTAAGGCTGAGCATACCGTTGTCGAGAGATGTGTTCTGCTCATACCAGCCACAGTCAAAACAGCTTCCGTTTGTCCAGCCGTCAGAAGCAAAGAACAATTTTGAACTGCCGTCTCTGAAATCTTCAACTGCTGTAGCATTAGCGTTCATAGGTGTACCATAATCCTTGATGCCGTTGTTTGTGTTTTCAGTTACAGTAGTAGTTGTTGTTAATTGTGTGCTGACTTCTGTAGTAGTTGTAGTCTGCTGTGGTGTTGTAGTTGTCTGTGGATTTTCTGTACCAGGAAGTTCACCGACTGGGAGAGAGGCTATCATCTTTGCTTCGAGCATCTGAATTGCAAGAGCGTCCATACCTGTTACACCGTCACCAACATTATAGCAGTCACCATTTATCTCGCCTTTTTCGGAAAGTCCATATTTATCCTTATTTCCAAGAGCCTGAATGATTGCAGTAGCATCAGCAATATTTACTTCACCGTCGCAGTTTGCATCACCGTAAAGTACATCACCGCTTGGATTTGACGGATTTGTCGGGTTGGTCGGGTTTGTTGTACCCTGATTATTATTTGCTGAAGTATCACCTGTAAGTGTGATAAGATATGTAAGAGGTGAGTTCCAGTAGATTGTGATTTCATTTGTTGAGTAGCTTTCTGAATTGTCAACCCAGCACTTTGCAGGTGCAGACTTTTTGCAGTATGCCTTTGCAGCAGGGTCTTCAAGTCCCTGATTTACACCGCCTACAAGCATACCTGGCATTGCTGAACCTACAGCCATTGACGGACGGTGATGCGGATTTTCTGGTGAAACTGTACCATATCCTGTTACAAAGCTTGTGCCAAGAGGATTTGAGCCAAGAAGATAGTCAAGCTGTGCTGTTGAAGCATCAAGATATTTTGATTCACCTGTAAGCTTATATGCAAGATTAAGAATAATACCAGCATTTGCAATTGTCATGTTGCTGCCCCAGTTGTACTTTGTAAGTGATGAGCCATATGGATTAGCAGAAGATACACTAGCTAAAGTATCTGCCTGCTTCTTTACAGCAGAGAGAGCATTTGTGTAAATATCTGAATTTTTATCAATATCTTTCATTGTGAGGATTGCAATATTTCCATAGTCGCCGACTGTTGCCCAGTCAAGACCTGTCTTTACTGCAACTCCGTCCATGTATGATTTTTCACCTGTTGCACGGTAAAGCTGTGCGGCTGCCCAGTACATTTCATCTGCTGCTGTCTTGTCTTCATATGCACCTGTTACAATATCATCAGGATTTGCAAGATAAAGCTTGTCGGGATTAGCCTTTGCCCATTCATAAGCCTTTTTAGCAGCTTCAAGACAAGTATTTGCAAAGTTTGCATCAATATCCTTGTAAACTTCATAAGCAAGTGCCATAGATGCGGCAAAATCAGCAGATGAAGTAACTGTTTCAGGCATTACGATAAGTGGCTTTGTTTCTTTTTCAGGCATTACATATCCGGGGAATGTATCACATGAAACTTTGTGATATACACCGCCTGTTGACTTGCTCTGCATTTTGAGCATCCATTCAAGTTCGTAGCGTACTTCGTCAAGAACATCAGCAGTACCGTTTCCGCTTTCAGGAATACCAATATTATCGCTGTAATCTGACGGATTTGCCATATAAGCATACATAAGATCTGCAACAGCTTTCGCAGCAGGTACTATATATCTTCCGTAGTCACCAGCATCGTGCCAGCCGCCGTTTACATCAATTTTTTCGTCTGTATGATAGATTGTAGCGATTGTATCGTGGCATGAAGCGTGACCGAACTTGTCGTCTTTAACTTCTGTTCCGCAACGCTGGAGATAAAGCATTTTCACACTTGCATCAAGAAGATTATTATAAACATTTTCACTGATTTCAAATGTATATGAATTATCAAGTCCGCCGTATGAAACATAGTATTTTCCAGGAGTTTTAAGCTCTGAAAAATCAGCTACATAGTTCATTTCATCAGCCTGTGTATTATTGATACTCTCTGAAACAACACCATGATAAGCTACTTCCTTTGTATCAGCATTTACAACAGAAAATTCATTTGTATTTACAGCATCAGCATTTCTGATTACAGCAAATTTCTTTGCATCAGGTCTGTAGCCAATCTGATTTGTAATAATCGGAGGAGCATATGGAGCATTTGCATTGTAGTCTACCTTGCTGTCGTCAATAAGTTCAAGTACAACATTGTCAAGATAGATTGTATGTTCACCAACAGGACCGCCGTCCTCTTTTTCCTGAAGTCCGCAGTTGAAACAGAATTTTGTCATGATGTCTGTATCATATTCCATTTCAAACTCATATTCAACTTTCTGTGGCTCTGTTGTAACATCGATTCCTTTCCATGTATAAGCCTGATATGTACCGCCGTTCTGCTGAATCATTGATTCTACAAAGCGTGGAACAGTAGATGAAATCTCATATGAGAGACGATATACACCGTTCTTATAAAGTGCGACAGGCTGGTCATAGCACATCTGAACAGCATAGTTGAGTGTACCTTGATTTGCAACTTTAAGTGCAAGTTTGCCATTTTCTGTTGTAAGTGTACAAGCACCACCGCTTTCTTTGTATGTACCCCAGTCCGTTGTGCCGTTGTTGAACTCTCCGTTTGTAAAAAGGTTTTCAGCAGCAAATATATTGCTCATAGGTACTAACGGCATAGCAGAAGCCATAAGAACACATGAAGCAAGTGCAGCAAAACCCTTTTTCAAGTAATTTTTCTTCATATCAAAAACCCTCTCAAAAAAATTTTTCATTAAAATTTATCGCATAAGTGCTTAATTATGTGATATATCCACTAATAATATTCTATATAATTTATAATAATATGTATATTATTTTCGTGACAAAAATAGTAAAATAATGACTTTTTTTATTTAACAAAAAAACCTGCTCCATGAATATTGAAACAGGTCAAAAAATTTATTCTGATGTTTTTTCTTTTTTGAAAATGTATTTATTTGTTGTTGAAATGGTCATGACAGCTATAGCTACACCAAGCAAAGCACCGCCTATTATATCAGTAGGGAAATGCACATAGAGATAAAGCCTTGAAAATGCTATAAGCAAAGCAACCGCAAAAGAGGGTATACCAAGCTTTTTATCATAGTAAAACAGTATTGTTGAAGCAATAAAACTTGACATTGTATGTCCCGACGGAAAAGAAAAGTCTTTCGGATTTGCTATAAGCATATTTTCAATATCAATTATCCAGCACGGACGGTCACGCTGAACAATATTCTTTACAACAAAATTACCGATAAGCACACCTACAATCATTCCTATAAGCATTGTTATACTGCATTGTTTATACTTTTTTTTTGCAGAAATAATCAAAGCAACGGCTACCCAGAAAATTCCCATATCTCCGCACATTGTTACTATCGGCATAATATTGTCAAGAAATCCGTTTCTGAGATGCTCACGAACATAGTCAAGCACCATGAAATCTATTTCTCTGATTATATCCATAACTGAAAAATCCTCACTTTAATACAGATTCTTTGATTGTAAAATGTTTCGGGATTCCTCTGTCCATGATTATATTGAGTTCACCCTGAATAAGCGGAAGAAAATACTCCATAGCTGTACGGCTTATATTGTTTCCTGACGCTGTTATAAATTCAGCTGGCAGAAACTTTTCTTTGTTGGCAATCTCACAAGCATCAGCTGTTTCAACCACAACCGTATACGGCATACTGCTTATTCGGCGGAATACCATTACTTTTCCTGTTTCACCTGCAAGAGCGTGCTTTACACCCTCTGCTCCTATTAATTCGGATTCGTCAATGTCAGTGCGTGAGCAGATGTGAGAAGAACATCTTTGCATAACATTGAGTTCAATTGAGCGCACTTTACAGCCAATCTCACTGCGGACGGATTCCTCTAAATATTTTCCTATACCTGAAAGATACTTGTGTCCAAAATTATCAACAACACCTGACTGCACACCTTCAGGAACTTCCATTCCCTCCGATACAGCTACAATTACAGCCTTATGCTTTGCCATTTCATGACGTACATCTTTTATGAATTTTTCAAGTGAAAACTCTCTTTCAGGAACATATACAAGGTGCGGAGCTGTTTCACCTAAAGCATGAAGTACCGCACTTGATGCCGTGAGCCAGCCTGCGTGTCGTCCCATTATCTCAACTATAGTAACAGACGGCATACTATATACAGAACTGTCACGGATAATCTCGTGCATTGTAGTAGCTACATACTTAGCAGCTGAACCAAACCCGGGAGTATGGTCTGTTATACACAAGTCATTATCAATTGTTTTCGGAATACCGATAATTTTTATATCAATGGAAATTTCACGGAAATAATCGGATAACTTATTTACTGTATCCATAGAATCATTTCCACCTATGTAGAAAAATGCTCCGATTTGTCTTTGTATGAGTGTATCAGCAATTTTCTTGTAAACGGTGTCATCTTCTCGCCAGTCGGGAAGTTTATATCTGCATGAGCCAAGAACTGTAGACGGAGTTTGTCTCAATAATTCTATATCATCATTTGTGCGTATGATAGTTTTCATATCTATAAGGTGATTTTCAATAACACCTTCTATGCCGTTGACTGAACCGAAAATAGCATCAATTTCAGGCTTTTTCAGTGACTCTTTAAAAACTCCCACCAATGAAGCATTTATAGCACAAGTAGGTCCTCCCGACTGTGCAACACATATATTCATCATAAAAAATTCCTCCCAAACGTTAAGTAGATACTGTTTTTATTATACACCAAAAATATACGCTTGTCAATGTAATTTTAGAGGAATATTTATAATCACGGAAAAAATTACATGATTTTGTTAAAATAGAATCTTCTCACTGCTGTGACAAGACTGATAAAGAAAATAACTACAATAAGCGTGAAAAATACCTCTGCGCTGAAATATCCTGCTATTATTGCAGAAAAAAGCAGTGGAAAACATACAATTTTCTGTAATCTCACTCCTGTAAGTTCAGAAATTTTTACAGAACGCTCATCAGTCTCTTTTATGTACATTTTTTTCAATACTTTTTCGCTGTTCAAAGCAATAATATATCTTGCAAGGAAAAAAACACATAAAAGTATAAAAGCTAAAAGAACACCTACTTGAAATCCACTGAAAAAGTCGCCGAAAGTTCCGTCAGGTATATATTTTTCAAATAATCCTGATACACCGCCCACAAGGTAAATGCTGCCGCATGACATACTAAAAAGTCCCATAGCCCAAAGTCTCTGCTGAATTATTTTTTTATAGTTTTCCATAATAATAACCTCCAGTTTGTAAACAGATTACATATTTTTGCAGAAATATAAACTTCTTGCCCAAGTCACAACAGTGATAAATAAAATAATGGCAAGGAGTGTAAAAAATACCTCTGCACTGAAATATCCTGCTATAAAAGTAGCCAAAAGAATGGGAGCAATTATGGAATTATAAAGTTTTGCCCCTGTCATTTCTGATATTTTTACATTACGCTCATCTGTTTCTTTTATATATATTTCTTTAAGTTTTTTCTCATCTTTCAGTACAGCACCAATATAAGCCATTGAAGCAATGAACCACATAGCCAATGCCATAAACACACCAATCTGAAAGCCGTCGAAAAAGTCACCGAAATCTCCGTCAGGCTTATACTTTGACAAATAACCCTGCTGACCTATCATAAATATGGCACTGCCTAAACAAAGCATTATTGCTTTTAATGAAATTTTCTGTTGCATCATCTTTTTGTAGTTTTCCATAATAAATTACCTCCGATTATTCAATATCAGAGAAGTCAAATACTTCTTCGATAGTAAGATTGAAATAACGTGCGATTTTGTACGCAAGAACAAGTGAAGCTGTATATTTTTCACATTCAAGTGATGTGATAGTCTGCCTTGTAACATCAACAGCCGTCGCAAGTTCGTCCTGTGAGATTTTATGTTGTTTTCTCAACTCCTTGATTTTTGTCTTCATTCAATCACCTTTCTTTTTTGCTAAGTTAACTTTGCAATTTTAGTATAGCACGCTTTGCAGAATTTGTCAAGTATACTTTGCAAAATCAGATATATTTTTTTATTTTAACAAAAAAAGTTCCTCTGAACTTAATCAGAGGAATACAAATTCAATTATTTACAACGCAGTTGACAATACCCTGATAAAGCGGTGCAGAGTGACTTGCAAAGCTGTAGCCGAAAGCCTGCGGGTTGCGTATTTGTGTTACAATTATGTATGAATCATTGTAGTTGCTGTAGTCGTCGTATCTTTTTGAGCCGTTGTCGTCATTTTTCTTTAAAGCACCTGTAATATAGAGGAAATCGCCCTCCCATGTTTCAGCAGTACCCGTTTTTGCATAGAAACTATAGCCGGCAGGAATTGAAATTCCAAGTCCTGCACCTACACCCGTCATGCCGTCAAGAAGATTCTGTCTGTATTCTTGTGGTATAGTTCCGATTACATCATGGTCTTTTGTGCCTGATTTTATAATGGTACTGCAATCATTTGTATCAACAATATTTTTGATAGTGAACGGCTTTACCATATCACCAAAAACAGCTTCACGTCCTAATGCCGCAAGATAAAGCGGACAAGTCATAACATACGACTGACCAAATGAAGAACGTCGCAAATCGTCATTGCAGTAAATTTCAATATTATTGCTGATTGTACCGAAATCGCACTCAATAGGACTTACAAAATGGAAAATGCTTTCAAGGTCTTTAAGTACATCATCTTTACCAATATTATCAAACGAATGTGCAAAGAAGATATTGCTTGAATTTACAAATGCTGAATTAAGACTTCTCTGCATAGGATAACCGCCATTTGTCTTGCTGTCCCAGTTTACAATTGATACACCGTCATAAAACCACTCGCCCTCATCATAAAGGGAGTGCATTTCGTGCTTATCGGAAATAACTTCTGACATTATCTTAAAGCATGAACCCGGTGGGAAATTCTGAAAACACTTGTTTCCGTAGTAACCCCATGCTAAATCCTGTTCTGTTTTTACTCCATAGTAATCATCAGGATTATATGACGGATAGGAAACTTGCGCCATGATTGAGCCGTCACTTCTCATTACAACAGCAGAACCGATAATTCCCATACTGTCCATGTAGTTATATATAGCGTTCTGGATTTTTGCATCATAAGTAAGCTGTATTGACTGTCCTGTCTTTGTACTACCTACAGGTGTGGGATTTTCAACTCTCAACTGCTTATCGTATGTAAGGTCAAGTCCCTCTGACATCTCATTCAGCACATTTGCAAATGCAACTTTATTTGAATCATTTGTCATGCGCTCCTCTTTGCCGTCCGCACCTTTAGAACTGAACATAAGAAGTTCACCGTTTGCATCATAAAGATTGCCACGCATAACAGACGGTACTTTCTGCGTTGTAGTTGCTGTTGTTGTGGTTGTTGCAGTTGTTGATTGTGCTGTAGTAGTAGTTGTCATTTTTGTTGTTGCAATTGCAGGTACAGCAGAACTATCTGTAGTAACTTCCGACTTGTTTATCTCAAGCTTTGAACTGTCTGCATTTCCGCTGGAAGATGTTGTATTTTCTGTTGCAGGTGGCTGTTGCACGTGACTTATAACATCTCCACACGACTGCAACGCTAAAACTGACATAAGACATAATGATGTCAGTAACTTTTTTCTTTTATTTTTCATAAAAATTCTGTCCTTCCTGAAAAATGTATCTGTTAATAATTATATATCATTTTTGCTGTTATGTCAATATCCAAAAAAAAATTTGATTTTATTCTGTTTTTCGGCATTTTATATAATAATTAAGAATATATATATAATAAATGCCTGAAGGAGAAAAAATATGAAAAAGTTAATAATTTTATCAGCAATATCAATCATTATGTTTACTTCCTGCTCCATTGAAACTGAGATAAGTCCGTCTGAATCAATCCCCGATTCTTTTCAGATGCAGACCGAATCACAATTCACACCCGACAAGCAAAATGGATATACTCCGCTTAATTTCACAAATCAGGTTGGCTTGTGGCTTCCGTATATGAACTTTGAAAACTATATGTACAACCAGTCCGAAAGCGAATACAGGGAAAATATAAAAAAAATCCTTGCTGATGCAAAAGCAGAGGACATAAACACAATATATTTTCACGTTCACCCTAATGGTGATGCTTATTATAAGTCCGAAGTATTCCCGAAAGGTACGTATTATACGGGCGACTATGACCCTTTGCAGATTATGCTTGATGAAGCGCACAATATGGGAATATCTGTTCATGCGTGGATTAATCCGTTGAGGTTGCAGACTATTGAACAGATGCAGAATCTGCCTGATGATTTTATAGTCAAACAGTGGATTAACGAAAGCAGTCCGAAAGTCAAGATTGTCAACAATCGCTGGTATCTCAATCCTGCTTATGATGATGTAATACAGCTTGTGAGCGAAAGTGCAAGGGAAATCATCAATAATTATGATGTTGACGGCGTACAGATAGACGACTATTTCTATCCCACAACTGATACTGATTTTGATATTGAAGCCTTTGAATCAAGTGACAGCACCGACTTGTCACAATGGCGACAGGATAATATAACAAAAATGGTCAAGTCTCTGCATGATACTGTAAAAAACAGTGACAGACATCTTAAATTCGGCGTAAGTCCGCAAGGAAACATCAATGCAAACTATAATACACAATATGCTGATGTGAAATTGTGGGCGGGTACAGAGGGATATGCCGATTATATAATACCGCAGATTTACTACGGATTTGAAAATGAAACCTGCCCATTTGAGCCGACTTTGAGAGCGTGGGAGAATCTCACAAATGAAAATGTATCACTTATCATAGGGCTTGCGGAGTATAAAACAGGTGAGGAGGACAAATGGGCAGGTGAAGCAGGCAAAAATGAATGGATTGACAATCCCGATATAATTCAACAGCAGATTGAACTTGTGAAAGATTCATCTGCGGACGGTTACGCACTTTACAGATAATACTAACTATTACAATAGATTAATACAGTAATAAGTGCAAGAATTACTGCAATTATTCCTGAAATCAGCCATATTTTCTGTTTTGAAACATTACGCTTTTTCATTACAAATACAGCTAAATATACAAGCTGATATATAAGGCATATCGGAATTACAGGATAATAACACAATAAAAGCGTCATAAAAATTATACCGTTTGTAAAAGCATTAAAGCCGTATGATGTGACGAATATAAAACCAAATCCGAAGAAAGCTGAACACACACCATAAAGCAGAACAAAAACATATGGTGCAAAAGAGAGTATAAGTATTATTTTTGGAATCTTGTTTTTCATATAAATCACCCTCTCTAAAAATGTATAAAAGATACAGCAATAATTATGAGAATCAATGCAATAACAGAGGAAATCCATAAAACAGTCTTTTTCGGGACGTTATGCCTGTTCTTTATTATAAGCACTGTTAAGTATACAAGCTGATATATAAGACATATTGGAATTACAGGAAAGTAACATAACAAAATCGTCATAATAATTATACTGTCACTGAATCCCTGAAATCCATATGATGTAGCGAAAAATTCAAATCCGAAGAAAGCTGAATACACACCATAAAGCAGAACAAAAGCATAGGGTATAAAAGAGAGTATCAGTATTATTTTTGGTATCTTCTTTTTCATATAATCTCCCACCTTTACAAGTAAAATATTTCACGCAGTTTTGAAATCGGATTTTTTATAGTATGCTTTTTAATTATTAAGCTGATTAAACATACTAACTGATAAGCAAGGCATGGTGGAATTACAGGATAAAAGCATAAATATTTAGTTTCCTCAACCACTGCTTCACAAAAAGCATTAACGCCGTAAATTGTATGACCTATATCCCTGAACCCTGCAAAAGCTGAATATATGCCATAAATTAAAACAAATGTGTAAGGAAGAAATGAAATCAATAAAACTATTTTTTTAATAATCTTTAAAGTATTGTCCTCTATATTACATTTTCTTTTCAGAAAATATGCTGTCTGATAAATCAGGCAGACAGGAATTACAGGAATACTGCATAATATCCACAGTGCCAGAATAATGGTGCCGACAAACGCTTCAAATCCATAAACTGTACTAAAAAACGTAAAACCTGCAAAAGCTGAATACACACCATAAAGCAGAACAAAAGCATATGGTGCAAAAGAAAGTATAAGTATTATTTTCGGAATCTTCTTTTTCATATAAATCACCCCTTAAGGAGAATCCCATTGCGATAAAAGTTTGAGCAGAAATACTGTAAGCAGGCTAAAAATTATTACTGCTGATACAACAGCCAGTATTTTTGCTGTCTTTTCAGAAATATTCAGCTTTTTCAGCATTAAATTAATAACAATTCCCGCATGAAATGCAACAGATAACGGAATTACAGGGAATATAGCACCAAGTGTCAACAGCGTAACAAGAAAGTAAATTGAAAACGAACTGAAAAAACCGTATTGAGAAGCAACCCTGATAGCTAAAATGACAGGAATTATAAATAATATGCAGTATGGCACGACTGATAAGACTGATACAACTTTAACTATTTTCTTTTTCATGCAAATCCCCTCTTTTGTATATTTTACCATAAATATACATCAAAAGAAAGATGATAAATGTCACTAAATAAGTGACAAATGTCACAAAAAAGAACTCCTGAAAAGGAGTTCTCTTTTGTTTAAGGAGTATATATTTTAGAAGAGTATGTCTTTAAAGCAAAGCTGTGGCTCATGTTTATCAAAATCCCAGCTATGATATGCGTCGCCGTGACATCTGCAATTTTCCGAACAATTACGGCATTTTTCGTTTTCATCAGCAAGATTTTTTCTGAATATCTGAAATTTATTCTCCCAAACGTCCTTGAATCTGTCAGTTAAAATATTTCCCTGAATAAATTCGGGACGGCGTTCAATATCAAGACAAGCTGTAATATCGCCGTTTGCCATGATACTTGCAATATATGTACCAGCTGTGCAGATATAGTACCAGTCACGCACTTCATGTTCATATTCCATACCAAGATAATGACTACAGCCGTATGTAACAGGCTCTCCTGCAATTCTCTTGTTTCGGATATACTCAAACATATACTTATAGTCGTCATTAGTGAGAATAAGTTCGGGGTGCTGTTTTGCACGTCCAATAGGCTCTATATTGATAATTCGCCATGAATCAATATCCATATCATTGAAAATCTTGTAAAGTTCATCAAGCTGTCCGATATTCTGATGTGTTACAACTGTTGTTATCTGAACATTCTTGAATCCGCCTACACGGATAAGACTTTCAACTCCGTTCAAAGCACGTTTCCAGCCTCCTGGAGTACGTCTGAATGCATCATGTGTTTCCTCCAGTCCATCAATGCTTATGGATATAGTTTTCATGCCGACACGTCTTAAATCTTTTGCAACTGAATCATCAATAAGTGTACCATTGCTTGTCATTCCCCAGCTGAAACCAAGTTCATTTGCAACACTCATAATATCAAAAAATTCCTTACGCAAAAGCGGTTCACCGCCTGTTATACAAAGCATTTTATCTGCTGTACCAAAATCGCCCTTTATTTCAGCAAGAAATTTTGCGTACTGGTTAACTGTCAGCTCATCAAGCATTACATCTCCGCAGTTGCTTCCGCAATGCAGGCATCTTTCATTACAGCGCAAAGTCAGCTCAAGAAAAAGGTGTCGGAGCTGTGGTTTAATCATAAGTCCTGCTCTGTACGCTTCAAGCGTTTTCATATTATCTCTTTTTACATTTTCATCAAACATTGTTAAATCTCCTTAATTAAATGCAATCGGTGCGCCATATTCTGGCTGTGGAACAGGTTCTGTAGTTGTATTTGGTGTTGTTACTGTTGTTTGAGTGGTAAACCATGACGGCGGACCATAAACAGGTGCAGGAATTGTATTCTGTGTTGTTGTTACTGTATTGACGGTTGTGTTATCATAGTAACGTGTTGTTGTCGGCTGAGGTTCAGGAATGATATTATCAGAGAAATTATCAATCTTGCCAAGAAGATAATTATTGAGCATTACAAGGTCTGCCATACCAACCTGTCCGTCATTATTCACATCTGCCATATACTGCTTATAGTAGTCCGTTGTACCATCAAGCAACATTTTTCTGAGTTCGATAAAATCAAAAACATCAATTTTACCGTCAGCATTAATATCTCCAATCGGCGGAGGTCCATAAACAGTAACCATATCTGTAGTGGTTTCAGTTATCGGGTTTGACATTGTTGTTGGTGCTGTGGTTGTTGTTTTTGTCTGTGTTGTGGAATAGTCCGGCGGTGGACCATAAACACAAGCCATATCTGTAGTAGTTTCAGTTATAGGGTCTTTAGCTGTTGTCTGTGTCTTTGTTGTTGTGGAATAGTTCGGTGGCGGTCCATATACTCCCGCAAGTTCTATGGTGGTTTCAGTTATCGGGTCTGTGACTGTTGGCGGTGTTGTTGTCTCCTCAATAACAGGCGGTCCATAAGCATCCTGCATCTGCTCATCTGACGGCACATAATCGGCATTGCCTGCTACTGCTCCTGTCGAAGTAGCACTGATAGCCGATGCAAATAATGCTGCCATAAGAATGGTTTTCGGTGTCTTTTTCATACACATATGCTCCTTTCAGAATTTATAATAGTGTGCTGATTCCATTATATAATATAAATGTCAAAAAAACAGCAACTTTTTTCTAAAACCGAAAAAGTTTGTATGATTGCACAAAATAAATCATCACAACTTGTAAGATATTACAAATATTTTTTCAGATATTGTCCCGTATACGATTCTTTGCACTCTGCAATCTGTTCAGGAGTACCGACAGCAACTACTGTTCCGCCGTTGTCTCCGCCCTCAATGCCCAAGTCGATTATATAATCAGCTGACTTTATAACATCAAGATTATGCTCGATTACAAGAACAGTATTTCCCTGCTCTGTCAGTTTCTGCAAAACGTCAATAAGCCTGTGAACGTCCGCAGTGTGCAAGCCTGTTGTCGGTTCGTCAAGAATATATATTGTCTGTCCTGTCGAATGTTTTGAAAGTTCGGTTGACAGTTTTACTCTCTGTGCCTCACCGCCTGAAAGAGTTGTTGCAGACTGTCCGATTTTTATATATCCCAGTCCGACTTCCTGCAATGTTCGGAGTTTTTTCGCAATTTTCGGGATATGCTCAAAAAATTCCACACCCTCATCAACCGTCATTTCAAGTACATCATAAATCGACTTGCCCTTATAGTGAACTTCAAGTGTTTCACGGTTATAGCGTTTTCCCTTGCACACCTCACAAGGCACATAAACATCAGGCAGAAAGTGCATTTCTATCTTGATTATGCCGTCACCCTCGCAGGCTTCACATCTTCCGCCTTTTACATTGAAACTGAAACGTCCGTTCGTGTAACCTCTTGCCTTTGCATCATTTGTCTTTGTAAACAAGTCACGTATATCAGTAAAAACACCTGTATAAGTTGCAGGATTGGAACGTGGAGTTCTGCCGATTGGTGACTGGTCAATACATATAACCTTATCAAGATTTTCAAGTCCCTCTATTTTTCTGAAATCCCCCGCTATAGTCTTTGCACGGTTAAGCTTTGATGCAAGATGTTTGTATATTATCTCATTCACAAGTGAAGATTTTCCACTGCCTGATACTCCTGTCACGCATACAAACTCACCAAGCGGAATTTTTACATCAATATTCTTGAGATTATGCTCCTTTGCACCCTTTACAACAAGAAATTTTCCATTGCCTTTTCGTCTTTCTTCCGGAACAGGTATTTTTTTTCTTCCACTTAAATACTGTCCTGTTATCGACTCCTCACATTCAAGAAGTCCTGCAACATCTCCCGAATATACAACATTTCCACCGTTTACGCCTGCTCCGACACCAATATCAACAACATAATCAGCAGATAAAATTGTATCGTCATCATGTTCAACAACAATAAGGGTATTTCCTAAATCACGGAGATGCTTCAACGTTGCAATAAGTTTGTCATTATCACGCTGATGCAAGCCGATACTTGGCTCATCAAGAATATACAGCACTCCTACAAGTGATGAGCCAATTTGAGTTGCAAGCCTGATTCTCTGGCTTTCACCGCCTGAAAGTGTACCTGATGAACGTGAAAGCGTGAGATATTCAAGTCCTACACTTTTTAAAAATCCCAGACGCTCTTTTATCTCCTTGATAATCCTCTCACCGATAAATTTTTCATGTTCCGACAACACAAGATTATCAAAAAACTCCAGTTCGTCTTTTACAGACATATCCGTTAATTCGCTGATATTTTTTCCGCCGATTGTAACTGCTAAGTATTCAGGTCTTAATCTTTTTCCCTTACATTCAGGACATTTTGTTTCTGTCATACATTCCTCAATTGCCGATTTTGAATAATCGCTGTTTGATTCACGATAACGTCTTTCAAGATTATTTATAACGCCCTCAAACGGAGTTTTATATTTTCCACCGCCAAGTGATTCAGGTCGTTTTAATTCAAGCTCCTCTGTACCAGTTCCATAAAGAAAAATATTAATCTGCTCCTTTGTCAGCTCCTTGACAGGTACATCAAGCGGTATCTTGTATTTTTTGGATATTGCCTTATAATACATAATTGCAATTGAAGTTTCGTCAAGACTGTTCCAGCCGTTTGCAGTTATAGCCCCGTCAAGTATGGATAAATCCTCATTTGGTATAATCGTACGTGGCTGAATCTGTCGGAACATTCCAAGTCCCGTACATTTCGGACAAGCTCCCATGGGATTATTGAAAGAAAACATCACCGGTTCAAGTTCGCCTATGCTGATATTATGTTCGGGACAAGCAAAATTCTGTGAAAAAATCATCTCATCGCCGTCAATTACATCAACAACAGCAAGTCCTTCTGTAAGTCTGAATATTGTTTCAAGGCTGTCAGTTATGCGTGATTCTATACCCTCCTTTATGATGATTCTGTCAACAATAATCTCAATATTATGTTTTTTATTCTTTTCAAGTTTCATTTTCTCAAAAAGTTCATATTCTATACCGTCAATACGCACGCGCATAAATCCTGCTTTTCTTGCTGATTCAAGTTCTTTTGTGTACTGTCCTTTTCTGTTGCGGACTATCGGTGCAAGAAGCTGAACTTTTGTTCTTTCGGGCAGTTCCATAATCTTATCAACCATCTGGTCGATAGTCTGTTGAGAAATCTCACGTCCGCACACCGGACAATGCGGAACACCTATTCTTGCATAAAGCAATCGCAGATAATCATAAATCTCCGTAACTGTTCCGACCGTTGAACGTGGATTCTTTGATGTAGTTTTCTGATCGATTGAAATTGCAGGAGATAAGCCCTCTATACTCTCAACATCAGGTTTTTCCATTTGTCCAAGAAACATTCTTGCATATGACGAAAGACTTTCAACATAACGTCTTTGTCCGTCCGCATAGATTGTATCAAATGCAAGAGAAGATTTTCCTGAGCCTGACAAACCTGTCATAACAATCAGCTTATCTCGTGGAAGTTCAACATCTATATTTTTCAGATTATTAACCTTTGCACCCTTGATTATAATTTTATCTGTCATATCAGTTCACCTTAACCATTAAAAATTGTAACTTCAACAATATCCTTTGAATTTTTGCTTGCCCTCTTGAACTCAACATACTGATTTTCACTTTCTGCATATTTTGCATGAAAATCATCTGTATATGTCGGAGTGCCGATAGTCTGCTCTATTTTATTAAAAGTATCTGAACAGTCTATGCCGTTTATTGAGCATTTTTCTGTTGCATTTATATCAATTCTGACAATATTCTTATCCGCTACGTCGTCATTAGCTTTGCAGTCCGCAAGAACAATTCCTCCGACTTCTTCATCATTATAATCCAAATGAAAATATGTTCCTATGCCTGATTCAAGCACAACACCGTCTTTTGCAGTAAAACCATCACCAAATCCCGAAAAAGTACATGGCATCTTTATATTGTTACCGCAGAAAACAATATTGCCCACTGTTTCGGCGTAATCAAACTCACCTTTTTGTGCGTGTTCTCCCATTACAGCAACTGTTCCGCTATCTTTTTCACCGCATGAAACACTTCCCACAACAAGAATTCCCATAACAATTAAGCAATTACTCTTTTTAACATAGTCATTCCCCTTTCAACTCATTTATCTTGTCACGCAGATAAGCGGCGTGTTCAAATTCAAGCATCTTTGCAGCATTTTTCATCTCAACAGTAAGTCTGTCAATAAGCTGTCGCTTTTCTGATTCCGACATCTTCTTTCTCTTTGTTTTTTTCTCAACTTTCTCTTTTGTGGTTATTTCAAGTACATTTCTTACTTCCTTTATAATTGTTTTCGGAGTTATGCCATGTTCTTCATTAAATGCTATCTGCAAACTGCGACGGCGTTCCGTTTCAGTTATTGCACGCTCCATAGAGCCTGTCACGGCATCGGCATACATAATAACCTGACCGTCTGCATTTCGTGCGGCACGTCCTATGGTCTGTATAAGAGAAGTCTCACTTCGCAAAAATCCCTCTTTATCCGCATCAAGTATCGCAATCAGGCTTACTTCAGGTATGTCAAGACCCTCACGGAGCAGGTTGATTCCGACAAGTACATCAAATACGCCATTTCGCAAATCCTTTATAATTTCCATACGTTCAATTGTATCAATATCATGATGCAGATAGCGTATTTTTATACCCATTTTATCATAATAGTCTGTTAAATCTTCAGCCATTTTCTTTGTAAGCGTTGTAACAAGTACACGTTCTTTTCTGTCAATTCTTTTGTTTATCTCTGAATATAAGTCATCAATCTGTCCCGAAACGGGCTTGACAATAATTTCAGGGTCAACAAGACCTGTCGGACGGATAACCTGTTCAACAATTATATCAGTCTTTTCACGCTCAATCTGTCCGGGGGTTGCACTTACATATATAGCCTGATGTATCTTTGAACTGAACTCATCAAAATTAAGCGGTCGGTTATCATATGCACTAGGCAGACGAAAACCATATTCAACAAGATTATCCTTTCTTGCCCTGTCTCCTGCGTACATTGCACGAACTTGTGGCAGTGTAACGTGACTTTCATCAACAATAAGCAGAAAATCATCAGGAAAATGGTCGAACAGCGTACATGGTACACTTCCTTTTGGTCTGCCTTCAAGAATCCTTGAATAGTTCTCCACGCCGTTACAATAGCCGACTTCCTGCAACATCTCCATATCATAATGCACACGCTGTTCAAGTCTCTGTGCCTCAACAAGTTTGTTGTTGTGATGAAAATAGTCAAGCCTTTCAGCAAGTTCGTTGTCAATCTCTTTCAGTGCCGACTTGATTCTGTCACTGCTTATAACATAGTGTGATGCAGGAAAAATTACTGCGTGACTTAATCTTGCATTGACTTCCCTTGTCATTACGTCTATTTCTGATATTCGGTCTATCTCATCACCGAAAAACTCTACTCTTATCGCCGTTTCATTTGACATAGCAGGAATAATCTCCACAACGTCTCCTATAACACGGAATTTGTTTCGCTCAAATGCAATATCATTTCTTTCATACTGAATCTGTACAAGTTCATTTATAAGCTGTTCCCTTGATTTTTCCATGCCCTGACGAACTGAAACAATGTTTTTTCGGTATTCTTCAGGACTTCCCAAAGAATATATACATGATACACTTGCAACAATTATAACATCTTTTCTTTCTGCAAGTGCTGTAGTTGCTGAATGACGGAGCTTGTCTATCTCCTCATTTATTTTTGACGTTTTTTCAATATAGCTGTCAGTGCTTGCAATATATGCTTCGGGCTGATAGTAGTCATAATATGATACAAAGTATTCTACAGCATTTTCAGGGAAAAACTCCTTGAACTCTGAACATAATTGAGCCGCAAGTATTTTATTATGTGCAAGTACAAGTGTGGGCTTGTTTACTCTTGCGATAACGTTTGCCATTGTAAAAGTTTTTCCCGAACCTGTTACACCAAGCAGAATCTGTTCTTTTTTGCCCGAGTTCAGACCATTGACAAGCTTGTCTATTGCTTGTGGCTGGTCACCTGCGGGGGCATATTGTGAATGAAGTTTAAAATGCTCCACAAAATTCACTCCTTTCAAGATGTGTAATTCTATTATATCACATCTGATATAAAAAATAAACCCTTAGAACATATTTTCTTTTTTTAATCAAATAAAAAATTCTGACCGCTTTAAATACTCATAAAGAAGTATAAGCCCCAAAACAATTCCTGATAACTGTTTCGAGGCTTGTTGTTAATATTCAATTACTCTCATAAATCAGAATTTATCACTTTTCCGTTAGCGAATCTGCTACACCTTTCATATATTTTTTACAAACATAGAAAGACAGTGTATCAAATTCAAATGGCTCAAATTTGGTTTTACCAAAAATGATACTGCTTTTCTTTTCAAGTCTAAATTCAGGTATATATTTCGTTGGATTTTCACTGTCTGGATACCACGGAAAGCCAACTGCTTGACTTGAATAAAGAAAACCATGTGTCATATCTTCATTACAAAAAGGACATTTCATCAAATTTTCCTCCTTTAAATTCCAATTTATCTTAGTAATAATTATACATCAAAGCCGTTATATTGTCAATATAAATGCCATTTTTGATAAAATATATTATTTCTATTGACAAATCAAATTTATTGATATATAATTATTACTAACATAAATCAAAATATAGAGACAGAAAGGAAAAGTCATGAAAAAGGCAATTGTAATTTTTTTATCCATGATAATGTTGTTATCAGCAAATGCTTGCAGTAATAACACAGAAATCAGCGATAGCACATCTTCAGAAATTGTGCAGACTGCTGAACCGATACAGCTTGTAAACAAAATGACTGAAACAGAGCGTTCAAAGGTAAACAAACATACGCTTACGCTTCTTGACGAACCTGCGGATATAGAGGATATAGAGCATAAGGTAAGCATTGAATTTAAAACACCAACGCCTGAAGATATGCTTGCCAATCTTGAAAATATGCGTGACAAGATGACAGATGATGAATACGAACAAGCTGTCGAAGGTATCAACAAAATGGCAGAGTCTGGGGAAAGCTATCCTACTTATCCCGTATATGCACTAATAGACGGCTGCCTTTATTCGGGAATGTTCTGGGAGCCTGAAAATGATGATGATGATAACTATATGATAATTACGACATATAATGACGAAATGAGCGAATTTGAAAACATAACATTCTACACCTTTGAAGAGTATCTTGACTGGGCAGCTAAAGATTATAAAAAAAATGGTTTCTCTGATGATATGATTAAAAACAAAATACGTCAGATACAAATGGTACGTGATGCTCTTAAAAGCGGTGACTATGAAACATTGCCAGAGGGCAGTATTGACCCGTTGCTGTTCACAGACCCATATGCAGACCCTTTTGCAGACTATCGAAATATATGGGAGTATGACCGAACAGCAGTAGAAGCAATCAAGGATTCCATAGACGAAATAAGCATCTATGATGAAGAACTTAACACTGAATTTCTTGTTCATGTAACTCTCCCTCCGAATTATGATAAAGATAAGACATATCCGGTATTCTTTCTGACAGACGGCGTATGGCGTTTCGGAAATCACACGGAACTGTGTAAGGTAATGGAGGACGGTGATTCTGATGATGTTATTCTTGTAAGTCTCGGCTATAACTATAAAATAGACGGTACTAACGCATATTACCGTTTCACACATTTAATACAGGAGCGCAACAAACTGCTGGACTTCATAACAGACAATTTAATGCCATATCTTGGAGAAAATTACAATATCGACTATGCAAATTCTTCCCTTTACGGTCACTCTAACGGTGGAGTTTTCACTCACAATGCGCTCTTTAAATCTGACCTTTACGAAAATCAGCCCTTTGGTAATTACATCATAGGCAGTCCGGCGTTCTGGGGTCTGTATGATGAGGTGTTCGATTTGGATTCTGAAGGCTGTCAAAGCGATTATGGATACTTCGACAGAAATAACACACTTGATAAAAATGTATTCCTCTGCGGAGGTTCACTGGAAGACCCCGATTATGCTGACAGCTATAACGGTCATGATACTACGCTGGAGGGACTTGCAAAGCTGAATGAACGACTGGAGTCCCACAATGCAAATGTGACATACAAGCTATATGAATCCCACCACTATCAGTTTATCCCTGAAATGCTGACAGAGTTCCTGAAAGAGACATATCCAAAACAATAAATTCTGATTTATATGGGTACTCAATAAAATAAAATCAGCCCGAAAGCAGTTTAAAAGCTACTTTTGGGCTTTACTTCTTTATGGAGTGTCTGCCTTTTAAGGTCAGAATTTTTTTATTTTATTTATCTATACTATCATAGTATTCACAAAGTTTCTTTGCTGTATCGTCCTGAAGTTCCTGATTGCGTGAACCTGTTGAACACAAATTAATCATTTCTGTAACCATTTGGATTATTTTTCTGCCAGTTCCATGAATCACGGCACATATCCTCAAGAGTACATTCTGCTTTCCAGCCTAAAACTTCCCATGCTTTATCAGCATTTGCATAACATTCAGCCAAATCTCCGGCACGTCTTGCACCGTATGCATGATTTACCTTTATGCCATTTACTTTTTCAAAAGTATTGACAATTTCTGTAACGCTGTATGGTGTACCTGTTCCAAGATTGAAAATTTCAACACCCTTATTCTGCATGATATAATCAACAGCCTTAACATGACCGATTGCCAAATCAGTTACATGAATATAATCTCTTGTGCAAGTGCCGTCAGGTGTCGGATAGTCATTGCCGAAAATGGTAAGACATTCACGCTTGCCGACTGCAACTTGTGAAACATATGGCATAAGATTATTTGGTATGCCCTGCGGGTCTTCTCCAATAAGTCCGCTTTTGTCTGCACCTATAGGATTAAAGTATCTCAACAATACAGCGGACAACTCACTGTCAGCCTTTGCAGTATCTTCCAGAATCTGCTCAATCATAGCTTTAGTCCAGCCATATGGATTTGTACATACTCCCCTTTGCATTGTCTCAAAATATGGCACTGGATTCTGTTCGCCGTATACTGTTGCACTTGATGAAAAGATAATTCTTTTGACATTATACTTGTCCATGCACTCTAAAAGTGAAAGCGTGGTATCAATATTATTTCTGTAGTACAAAACAGGCTTGCTGACGGATTCACCTACAGCTTTAAGTCCTGCAAAGTGAATAACAGCATCTATTTTATTTTCCTCAAAAACATCAGAAAGCTTGTCGCTGTCTCTTACGTCAAGTTCATAAACTTTCGGGAGTTTGCCTGTAATCTGTTCTATACGGTTTATAACTTCGGGTGAACTGTTGCAGTAATTATCCGCAATAATAACCTCATAGCCTGCTTTAAGAAGTTCAACGGCTGTGTGTGAGCCTATATATCCTGCTCCGCCTGTAAGAAGAATTGTTGTCATAAAATAAATCCTTTCTGTAATAAAGTATATACATTAATTATACTATCTGTCCACGAAAAAAGCAAGTCATATTTTCTACAATATATCTTGAAAAGCAATGCTGTATTTTGTAAAAAAGGACATTCAGAAAAATCCGAATGTCCCATAATTTTTATTCAAATGTTTTTACAAGTGATTCTGCTCTTTCAAGACTTTTCAATGCGGGAACTGATGCAAGCATTGCTATAAGAATATTAATTCCGATTGACGCAAGAAGTCCGACTGCCATTGATATGAGCATTGTCGGGTGAAAGTCAAGCGCACCCATAAACAAGAAAAACATACCCATTGCAAGCAATGTTCCTAAACATGATGAAACTGCTGAAAACATCACACTTTCAAGCACTACAGTCTTGCGGAGCTGTTTTTTACTCATGCCGATACTTCTCAACATTATAAGTTCACGGCTTCGGTTAAGTACGCTTGTATTTATTGAGTTCACCATTGACAATATGCCGACTGCCCATATTGAAACTATAAATGAAACTAAAATTTTAATAATCGAATTTATAAATTCGTCAAGACCTGTTCCTGTTGCATAATTATTCTGATTATCATAAATACTGCTTTCGTATTGTTCTATGAAATCATTATATACCTTTACTGCTTCATCATAATTTTCTTTTCCATTGACTTTTGCCATTATATAAAGTGAAGGCTGTAAATCTTTTATAATATCTGAATCTATTGGCAGAATAATCTTTGAATCACTGCCCAAATCTGAACATATGACACTTGTTACTTTTATATCAAGATTAACATACTGTAAAATAACATCAAGAGGTTCATCAAGTTTCTTGTAAAACTTGTCATAAAGCAACTCAAAGCCCTTGCCTTCAACATAAACACGTTCATTATAATTTCCGAATGCAGAAATAAAATACATAGCCTCGCCCGACTTCACAAATTCATCATAAGTCATGCCCGAAAGTTCTGCCAATTCATTGTCAAAACAATATCTGTCAACTGCACGTATCTCAAAATATTTTCCCAATTCCACACTATACGGGTGAAGTTTCTGAAATGCTTTGACATCAGTTTTTTCCATCTCAACACCAAACATTTGTTCAGCATAAATATCACACCTTGAAAAAAGTTCCTCATTTCTGAAACTTTGAGCATCTTCTAATGTATAAGTTCCGTCAATAGCCAGATAAAAATCATCATTATTTGAAATCAATCCCTTTATATTGGTATAAAAAAATATTCCAAACATAAGTGAGAATGTGAAAAACATAACACCAAACGTCATTGTTACTGTGGAAATGATGTATCGGCTTTTACTTCTTGCGATATTCTTGCTTGTATATCGTCTAAGAAACTGCTTTGAACTAAGTTTTATTTTTGACTTTCTTTTGCGTAATTTTTTCTTTTTTGGTTTGCCGAAATTAAGTGCTTCAGCAGGAGACAACTTTCTTGATGCCCACATAGCAGAAGTATAGGCAGATATGAAAATTGCAACAACACAAAGTACAATACCGCCGATTGTAAAATACGGATTTGCTTTGTACTCAAAATCCTGAAATCCCATTTGTCTCAATGCCATGAAAGACGTATTGCAAAGAATATATGCAACTATTGTTCCGATTGGTACAGATACTATCGTATAGAATAGTGCTTCTGTAAATACAAGTGCGGTTATCTGTGACTTTGATGCTCCCATTACACGCAGTGATGCAAACTGTGAGCTTCTTTCCTGACTTGAAATCTCAAAGGCATTGTCAATTACAAATCTTGCAACAAGCCATGCAAAAAAGATAACAACAGCTCCCAGAGCTAAAAACGGCAGACTTGATACAATTGCAGATACTGACCTGAACTCAAGCAACAGAAGTGCATTATTAAGTGACGGCTGGTCCATAAAATAGTAATCTTTCGGATTAAATCCCAAATCACCAAAAAGCGTCAACATTCCATCATCAAAATCTATGTTTTCATTTATTCTTATGAACGCATTTAAAGATTTATAACGCATCATTTCGGGATATTTTTCAAAGAATCTGTCAAAGAAATAATTATCTTCATCAAATCTGGATATATTCAGAATTTCTTTGTCAATATTCGATTCATTAAAAGAGTTGATTTTTAGCGTAAATTCAACAGGCTCTCTGCTTTCAGCAACCGTCATCGGAATATCAGAAAAATCATAACCATAGTATTTGCAGGCTGCAATCAGACCGCCTTTATATGCTTTTTTGCGTTCCTCGTATTCAAACTCATCAAATCCCTCATCATCACGTACTACAGATGTTCCAAACTCATCAAGAAGTTTCTGTCGAATTTCTTTAATGAATGGCGAATCCACATCAATTGCATAAGTCATTGGAGAAAGAGTGAATTTCAATGTATCACCCTCTGAATAGCCTAAATCTTTCAGCCATGCTGGAACAATAACTCCGCCTTTATTCTTGATTTTCCTGAGATTTACACCATAACGTCTGTCAGATACAAGCTCATCGTTTCCACTTTGTGAATAATCATCGATACTTGTTAAAATATTTGTACTTATTCCGTCCGAAAATTCAATGCAAGTAATCATATTACCGTTTAATTTACCGATTACTTCACTATTTGAATCATTGAACAGACTGATATTATAATCAGATACTACAGCATGATTTTTTATGATGTCAAGTGCTTTTTCCTTATCATCAATCTTATTCAGCCACGGTGATATGCTGGCTTCATAACTGCCCTCCTCACGTATAACCTGATTCGTTACAGTCTGCCATATACTGCCGATATACGCTGTCACACTGCAAAGAATAAACACTGAAAGAGTAACGCATAAAAATGTCAGTGCAGTTCTTAATTTTTGTCGGCGGATATATTTAAGCGACAAAGAAATAATATGTTTCATAGCTTATCCCTCCGTAACTACTCCGTCAGCGATACGGAAAATTCTGTCTGCTTGTGCAGCAATACTTCCATCATGAGTTATAAGTATAAGCGTCTGATTATATTTCTTGATTGAATTTTTGAGGATTGTTATAATCTCCTTACTGTTCTTGCTGTCAAGATTTCCTGTCGGTTCGTCTGCTAAAATAATCGGCGGTTTATGGATTAATGCTCTTGCAAATGCAACTCTCTGCTGTTGACCGCCTGAAAGTTCGTGCGGAAAATTCGTTCGTTTTGATTCAAGTCCCGTGATGGACAAAAGTTCATTTAAGTAATCCATATCGGGTTCGGCGTTGTCAAGATTAATCGGCAGAACAATATTTTCCTCAATATTAAGCACTGGAATAAGATTGTACGACTGAAAAATAAAGCCGATTTTTCTGCGTCTGTATACCGAAAGTTCGCTGTCATTCTGTTTTGTTATGTCCATACCGTCAACAATGATTTTTCCGCTTGTTGATGTATGCAGTGAGCCTATACAGTTCAGAAGTGTTGTTTTTCCGCTTCCGCTTTCGCCTGTTACTGCAATAAATTCACCTGTATTCACCTCAAAGCTTACATCATTCAGTGCAAGAAAAGCATTTTCTCCTGTTCCGTACTGTTTCATAAGATTTTCTACTTTTATGATTACGTCGCCCATAATCAGACCTCCCTTTATTTTCTGATATGATTATATAACAGTAATCTTACATGAAAGTGACAAAATCTTAATTTTTATTTAAGTTTAAATTTTGACAAAAACAAACTCAAATCGTGTTCCTTTGCCGATTGTTGAATAAACTATAATTTCTCCGCCGTGATTACGTACAATCTTCTGTGCAATTGACATTCCCATACCTGCGCTTTTCATTGTAATATCCCTTGATTTTTTAGCAAACGCTTCAAACAGATGCGGTATTTCTTTTTGAGGTATGCCCTTTCCATTATCAATAACAGACAGCTTTATCATTACAGGATTTTCTTCTGTTTCAACAGAAATTGCCGTGCAGTCTGAATGGTCTGCCGAATTTTTCAGTACATTCTCAATTGCTTCACAAAGCCACCCTTTATCGTGCTTTAATTTTATCCCCTGCTGAAAATTTACTTCTGTCCTGATTTGTTTATCCCTCAAAACAGGTGCCATGCGTTTCAATGCCATTCTGCACGTATCGGACAAATCAAGTTCCTGCATATCATATTCAATTGCCTGCGATTCAAGACGGGCTATTTTGATTGCCTGAACAACAAGATTTTCCATTGAATCAAGATTAAGCTGTATCTCATCGCTCAACTGCTCACAATATTTAGGCGGTAGATTTTCCGTTTCAGCAAGCATATCCGTATTAAGACGAACTATAGCAAGTGCGGTCTTTATCTGATGTGAAAAGTCGCCGAAAAATTGACTTATATAATTTCTCTCTTGTTCAATACATTTATCAAGATAAACCATTCTGCCTGCAAGCAGTCTTGCACTCTCCGAAATTCTGCGCACACACCCCATAGCTTCACCATGCAGACTTACAATATTATCAAGCTTATCTGCGGATTTTATACACTCACTGCTCAACAATTCAAGTTCATCATAAATGCTGAAAACTTCATGAACAGCAAAAAATACCCACAAAAAAGCACATAATATCATAGCTGAAAGCATCATAAAAAACGAAATATTGCGGACTTTTGCCCATATCGGAACAAGTTTAAGTGACATACCGGAACTAAACCCATACTGACTTGCTTTTTCGCTGTCAACAGTTGAAAGATATGACATAAGCTGTTCATGTGCAACAAAATCAGCAATTTTACATGATAGAATAAAACTTAAAATAGCTGAAAATACCGTAATCGCAAGAAAAGCAATCACTGTTCTTTTAGGTGAGCGATTATTTACAAATTTGTCTATTCTATCCATTTATAGCCCAGTCCTCTTTTTGTGACAATCTGTCCGCCTCCTGATTTTTTCAGCTTTTCACGCAGTCGGCTTATATTTACCGACAATGTATTGTCGTTTACAAAAATGCCTTTGCAGTCCCATAGATATTCAAGAATCTGCTCCCTTGTAAGATACTGTCCGCAATTCATTTTAAGATAATTAAGCAGTTTACTTTCGACGGCTGTAAGCTCAATTTCAGGTATAACAGGTATTCTACGTAAATTCGCCCTTATACGTGAAAGAAGTTCACGGAGACGGAACGGCTTTGTAATGTAGTCATCTCCGCCCATGTCAAGTCCCTCTACAATGTCAGACTCATCATCACATGATGTAAGAAAAATTACAGGTATCTGCGAAGATTCACGGATTTTTTTGCAAAATTGCTTGCCGTTTCCGTCAGGTAACAAAACATCAAGTACAATCAAATCAACATCTCTGAAAAGTTCATCTGCAAGCTGTACACTATTTGTCTTTACTACATTATATCCCTCAAATTCAAGTGCAAGCGCAATATTTTTATTAAGCGTTTCATCATCTTCAATCAAAAGAATCTTACTCATAATAAACCTCGCTTTTCGATTAATTTATATCACTTTTATAATTATAACATAATTTTATCAGGACTTCAACCAATTTCATACTTAACTGCACAAAAAAATCCCTCCCACATGAGTGAGAGGGAAATTTTTTAATTACTGGTCATCTTTTTTCTTTGAGCGTGAAATGAAAGCAGTACCTGTAGCAATAGCCATAAGTATTATTGCCATACTCATATCAGCAACGCCAGTCTTAGGAGAAGTATATGGATAAGTTTTTGTTGTAGTAGTTGTTGTTCTGGTTGTTGTAGTTGTAGTATTTGTGCTATTTGCTGGATAAGCTGTTGCAGTTGTAGTTGTAGTAGTTCTTGTATTTGAACCGCCATCAATGTAATTAGTTGTAGTTTCAGTTGTTGTAGTTTCTGTTTCGGTTGTTGTAGTCTCTGTTTCAGTTGTTGTAGT
>JAIDTI010000014.1:51666-61120 GCA_029060755.1 Ruminococcus sp.
TTCTTTAGTGGTTGTAGTTGTTGTATCCTTAGTAGTTGTAGTTGTTTCCTCAGTTACTGTGGTTGTTGTGGTTGTGTTCTTAGTGGTTGTAGTTGTTGTGGTTGTGTCCTCAGTGGTTGTAGTTGTTGTGGTTGTGTCCTCAGTGGTTGTAGTTGTTGTGATTGTTGCATCACGCATTACTACACCTGTAGCAGTACTTGATACAATTGCATTGTCGTTGGATTCATAGTTAGCCTTATCTTTTTCACTAAGTTCAATAGATGTAATAACACCATTTTCAATAGTAAATGTAATTGCGTCTGCTTTTTCGTGTGTAGATTTGCCTTCGTTTTGCGGAGCTTGTATTTCTGTGAGTTGATACTTGCCGTCCGGAAGCTTTTCAATTACTGTATCGTATTTTTCTACTGATACGAATGAAACTGATAAACCGCCTTCAGCAACTGCAAAACCTTTTGCTTTTGTGTTATTTTGTGTTGCTATAATGTCATTAAGTGTTGAGCCGTTTTTATAAGCCTCAAGAAGTGTAAGTGTAAGTTCTGCGCCTGCAAGTTCTTTAGACTGTGCAACTTCTTTTTTAGAGATATGGATTGTTGAAACAGAGTCTGTTACAACTACCTTATTATCTGTGCTGCCAACTACTTTGCCGTCTTTGATTGTGAATTTAATCTCTGTTGCTATAGTGTATCCGTCCGGAGCTGCCGTTTCTTTAAGTGTGTATTCTCCGTTAGGAAGATTCTTGAGTACAAGGTCTTCTTTACCGTTTGATACCCACTGAACAGCAACACCACTACCTTCAGTGATTACTTTATTGTCTTTATCTAAGATGTCTGCCTTTGTTGTATCAACGTTACTTGCAGTGAATGTAACATCTTCTGTTTTTTCTGTTCCGTTCTCATCTTCGACTTTGACAGTCTTCTTACCTGTAAGAACAAGTGTTGCTCCTGCGAGTTCCTTACTCTCACCATTGACAACTTCCTGCTTGCTGATTGATATTGTTTTGTCTTCAATCTTTTTATCAACCATTACAATAGCGTTGTCTGGAGTAAGCTTACCATTGGTTACATTTGTAATTTTTTGGTCTGTAATCTTAAATGTAATATTTTTTGCTTTTTCATAGCCAGCCGGTACTATTGCTTCAACAAGAGTATAATCGCCGTCTGGGAGACCCATGAGTTCAAGATTGTTTTCGCCGTCTGATACCCACTGAATTGAAGTAGCGTTACCTTCAGAATCTTTTAAGATGTCTGCCTTTGTTGTATCAACGTTACTTGCAGTGAATGTAACATCATCTTGTTCTGTTTTTGTTCCGTCCTCAGCTTCGACTGTCTTTTTACCTGTAAGAACAAGTGTTGCACCTGCAACTAAATTACCATTATTATCCTGCTTGCTTATTTCTACTACTTTTCTGTCGTACATAGTAACAGTGCTTGCGGTGGTATATTTATAATCAATTGGTTCATCAGCTGCATTTTTTATTTTTGCATTTTTAATAACACCATTTTCAACGTCAAAAGTAATATCAGTTGATTTTTCATAGCCTGTTGGTGCTGATTCTTCGTGATAAGTGTACGTACCGTCCGGAATATTTTTGATTGTAAGATATTCTTTTCCGGTTATCCATTTAAGTTCTGTTATGTCTTTTGGATTTGTTTTTTCTTCTATACCGTCAATTTTACCACCTTCGCCGATTGTAACTGTACCTGCTTTAAATACAATAGGCTCTTCTGTTCCGGTTTTTACACCTTTGAGAGTAAGTGTTGCACCAGGAACTGGTAAATCAATTGTACCACTAAATGCTCTCTTCATGAAACGGATATCTGCACTCTGGTCTTTAGCAACTATTCCATACAGAATATTACCGCCACCGCCGTTGTCCTTTTCTTCATAAGTTTCAAGTGTGCCGTTCTTTACGTTTGAAATAATGCCTTTATTGAGTGTGAATGTTATTTTTCCTGTCAGTTTATATCCGTCAGGAGCTGTAATTTCTTCAAGTGTGTAATTACCATTAGGGAGGTTTCTTATTTCAACGTCTGACATATCAGGTATTTCACCGTTATCATCTGAAAGTCCGTTTGAGTTCCATATAATTGCTGTTTTTGCATCATTGAATCTTACATATTTTGCATAGTTTTCATCAAATCTGACTATGTCAGTGTTAAATTCAATAGCCTTACCTGTGTCAATATTTGTAGCTGTAAGTCTGAATACGGCTCCTGTAAGTGCGTTTCCGTCTGCGTCTGTCTTCTTTAACTTCAGTAATCTTCCGTCACGCATTTCAAGAACTGAATATACTTTCTCACCTTCTTTTTTATCAGAAAGTTTAAAACTATCTGTCAGTATTGATTCACTGTCTTCACCGACTGTAATGTTGCTGTCTTCGTCTTCACCAAGTACTGTAATCTTACCGTCTGTAACTTTAAACTCAATATCTGATGTTATTACATAGCCGTCAGGAGCTTTATCCTCATGAAGTGTATAAGTTCCGTTTTTAATGTTATCGATTACCCATGTGTCATCTGCGTCTGATGTCCATGTCAATACATCCGTCAAATTTCCGTCTGAATCGTTTATTTTGCCTGTGCCGTCTTCTGTAGATTCAACTTTGAGTGTGAGTTCAGCACCCACTACTTCAACGCCTCTCATATTAACCTTGTTGATTTCTATATGGTTGCTTTCTGGTCTTTTCCTTTTGTTAGGCAATTTGATTACAAGTGAATCATCTTTGTCAGGATTAGAGATATTTGTACTGTTGTTGTCAATGATTGCTTCAATCTGCGGTAAACCGTTAAATGTCTTTCCGTTTATGCCCTTAATTACGCAGTTACCTTCGCTGTCTACTGTACCTGTATACTTGTTTGTTCCGTCATTAACTGTAAATATTGTGCCTTCAAGATAATTGTCACATTTAATGGTTATACTGTCAATTTTAGCAGTGTCGTCTATAGCATCAGATACCAAACCATCACAATAATACTCAATGCTTTCAATATCTGCATTCCAGAATGTCAGCTTCATATAAGCATCTGCGTTAAATACAGCCTGGTTACCTAATTTTGATTCGTCAAATTCATTTTTTCCTTCCTTTAAAGAAAATTCAGCAAATTGTTCATCACCGCCCCATTCATTAACACCATTCTTAAACTGAATTCCAGCACCTTCAGCAGAAGAAACATTAACTACAATCTTTTTAATTTTTTTGCCTGCACAATCTATATTGTAGTTAGTGCTGTTTTCTTCATTATAGTAGTATTTTTTTTCTTTTACTACATCTTTTTCTGTAAAATGGTCTGTAGTTTTTGAAACTGTTTTAACGCCTTCTATGTCTACTTCGTCATCTTCACCTATATTACCGAAACCTGTTATTGCCTGAGCGTTTTCTTCGTCATATTTAAGTGTATACGTAACAGGGAATGTTTTCTTGTCTTTTTCGCCTGTAATAGTGTAATCGTCGTTTATTGTAAAGTAGATTTTTTCATTTACAGGTTCCATATATTCAACAGTGGTTCCATTAGGAAGTTTTCTTTCGGAAGGAACTTTTGTTTCCTTTATATAGTATTTGCCCGGTGTAAGATGTCCGAGTTCTATAATACCGTTATCACCTGTAATTGTTGGTTCTACAATTTCTACGTCACCAGCTTCGGTATCTTCTTTATAAACTGCAATTTCTGCACCTGCAAGAGAAGCACCGTCTGATGCATCAATCTTTTTAAGCTGGAATTTTTTTGCTTCGTTTACAAATGTCGGCATTTCATTAGCCTGCGGAATATTACTAATCATCATGCTTTCAGCATCATAATAGTAACTATTATTAGTAAATGGGAATACTTCAATTGCAACATCAAAAGTATTATTTTCTTTTAAATTGATATTTTCTACAGGGCTTTCTGTATATTGATAGTTGAATGTACCAGGAATAAAACCTGTAGGAATAATTTTGTTCAAAGATTTAACTTCTTCGTCTGCAATTTCAAGATTAAATATAATCCAAGGATTCAGTGAATCTATTGTAATTTTTCTTCCTGTAAGAACCTTTTCAATCTTTTCAGTAGTTGTAGCTGCTGGAGCATCATCTACTGGAGTCTCATCTGCCTGAACTGCTGGAGTGTTCGGAGTTTCATCTTCGCTCTGATTTTCTCCCTCTACAGGAGCAGTAGTTGCGTCCTGAGTGTCTTCTCCATTTGCTGCTGTAGTAGTTTCTTCACCTGCTACTGCTGTAGTTGTTGTTGTTACTTCTGTTGTAGTAGTAGCTTTTGTAGTAGTTGTTACATAAGTGTCTTCAAAAATCAAACTTCTTATTGTATCATAAACAATTTTATCATTCTCAATAACAAAATCACCATTTTTATCAAGTCTGCTGAGAGATATTTTAACACTTACATTAATAGGAATGTTTGTCTCTGGGTCAATTTCATTGATTGTTTCTTCAACCTTTATTTTGTATGTCTTTTCTGTTCCATTATATCCTGCCGGAGCTGCTGATTCTTTTAATGTATATTCCTTTATGATTGTTTTGTCTGTATATGTTGTATCGCCTGAAAGGTCGATAGCTGTAGGAACATTGATTAAATTGTAAACTCCTTCTTCATCAGAAGTCTCAATCTGTGAAACTATTTCATTGGCTTCATCATCTACAAGCTCAAGTGTTGCACCTGCAAGAGCCTTTTCGCCGTCTGTCTTTCTAACAGCAACAACATAGCCTGATGTTGCGCCGAGAATTGATTTAAGACCTTCATATGGTCTGTAACCAAATTCTGTACCGCCCTTGAATGACTTAGCAATCAAAGCACCTGAAAGGTGTCCATTAGAATTAGTATTTTCACCTTTTTTAAGCTCTGCACCCTCTACGAAACCATTCACAAGGTCGCTGTTACTTGTATAAAATGACCTGTCTACAACATCAGCATCAGGTGCTAAAATAGTACCCTGAAAATCTTTACCCAGTACTAAATATTCAGCTTCATGGAAGTTATACAACAAGCTTGTTACACCTGCATTGTTGTTTTTCTTATCGTCTCCGCTTCCGTCAAGGTTTTTAGCTTCTTTAGAAACAGATATTCCATTAATCCAAGTCTGAGTATTAAGATAGTTCTTTGACATTTCAACAGGTGTAGCCTTTGTACCAACACCGTCAACAGTCACAACAATATTAGAATAATCCCATGCTTGCTTTTCGTATGTATTTTCACCAGTAGTTTCAAATACTGTTCGTGGTTCTTTTAACTTCGGAACGTTAACAAATTGAATTTTTGTAACAGTATTCATTTTATTCCACTGGTCTTCAGTTAAATGGAAATAAACAGTATCACATACATCACCATAAGATGAAGCATCCAAATAAGCCACTTTTTCTGAATTACCATTTATGGTCATTTCCTTAATTTCAAAAGTGCCTTTAGCAGATTTTTTTGATAGTGATTCACTGCGTTTTCTAAGTTCGACAAACTGCTGAGCAACATTAAAAGCTTCTGAACCTTCATAAAGATAATCATCAATATTTTTACTCCATCTATCACCTGCATAACTTACAAAGTTATCAGGTGGTATAAAAGATTCCTTATCTTTTATCCAAAACTTTTTCGCAGGATAGGATTTTGTACCATCTGCACCAGAATATTCACTCCATGAAGTAGGAATCAAACCATCTGCTTTTCCATTAATGATAGCATGCGCAAATCCACTATTATCAGTCAATGCTTCCAAATTTACATGATTAGTAAAATCGCCGTTACCTACTTCATACTCTCTGTGTTCAGTATCAGCAAAAACATTTCCGCCAACAGCAATACGTCCCTCTGCGTCTGCCTGAGATGGTGTAAAATCGCCTTCCAAAAACACACTAAACTGAGAAGCAATACCAAGAGCATAAGTATTGTTATAGTTCTTGATAGTGTCAGTTATGTCTTTTCCTTTAATACCATTCTTACCAACAAGCAAGGTAACATCATCTGTATCGTGAGTTTCGGAAACATTTGAAACCGGATTAGATGCAAGCGATGGTGAAATGCCGGTCACTATGCTCATAACGGACATAAACATTGCCGTCACAAAGCTTATTGACCTTTTTGCAAGTTTGTTCATATAAACTTTCTCCTTTCATAAAAAATATTTTGATAAAAATCAGTCAATCTGAAAAGTATCACATATCAACCTTCCTCTCTTTAATATATCAGCAAAAATGAATATCTCATCTTTTATATGAAAACTATCTGTTTTTTGCCATGAATATATTATATCACAATCCAGAAAATTTTTCAACTATGAAATTGCAACAAAATATTTTTATTTTTTATGCAATTTGCATAAGATTTATTCAATGCTGTTTGATTATCTGTATGCACACACATTTTTGCGTTGAATTTTTTAAAGCGTAATATATTATCAACATATGCTCATATTTTTATTAATCATGCAGAAAATAAAGTTAAATAAAAAAAATAATGTTTTTCTATTGACATTTCTGAAACTATCTGCTATAATATATATTGTTGTGATACATTTATAGGAAATAGGGGTATAGCTCAGTTGGTAGAGCAGTGGTCTCCAAAACCACGTGCCGAGGGTTCAAGTCCTTCTGCCCCTGCCAGTATTAATGCTCTGAAATGGCTTTAAACCGCCGTTTCAGAGTTTTTATTTTGTCTGAAATTACTTTTTATCCTTTATTTGTCCATGTCGGAACACAAAAAACCTGTATTAAGCGAAAACGCTGAATACAGGTTTTTTCGGTCTGCATGACAATCAATATAATCAGAGCACAAATTTATCAAAAGTATTGCCGAATCCGATATTATCATTTTTATAATTGCTTAGTATAATCTGGATTTCAGGCTTTCTGCTGTCAATTGCATAACTGATAAGTTTATCAATATTTTCTTTTGTGACATAGTTCAAAGACAGAATACTTGTGAGATTTTCTGCATCGTCATTATCCACACACATTTTGATTGTCTTTGTGATATTCTTTTTAATGTATTTTTTTGCAGTTTCGTTGTGATGCTCACAAGCAAGAAATACTGCAAGAGGAAGCTTGCATATAAGTCTTAACATATCGGAGAAAATCTGTTCTCTTTCATCAGAATTTGCAGTAACAAAATCAACAATATTTGTCTTTTCTGCTTTGGTGAATTTATTGTTACATATTTTTATGGTTGATTTTCTGCCCTTGATTGTTATATTTTTCAGATTGTCACAGCCTTTAAAGACATCTATTCCGATTTCTGAAACATTGGTGGAAATTGTCAGGCTTTCAAGACAGCCACAACTAAAAAATGCACTGTTTCCGATACTTTCTACACCATCAGGTATAACTATACTTTTAAGGCAGTGACAGCCCCAGAATGTATTGTACTCTATGACTTTAATGCTTTTCGGAATATTTACACTTTCAAGGAAATAGCAGTGTTTAAACGCACCATGTCCGATACTTTTAACATTATCAGAAATTACTGCACTTTTTAAACTCATACACGAATAAAAAGCCATATTACCTATACTTTCAACACTCTCTGGAATTACAATACTTCTTATTTTTGAATTGGAAAACGCTTGTTTTGCTATGCTTGTAACTCCGTAAGGGATAACAACTTCCGCATCAATTTCTTCTTCTATGTACTTTTTAAGCACACCGTTTTCAATTTCAAATCCCATAAATTTTCCTCTTTCATTTAAGTTCTTCTGCATCTGATATGTACAATTGAGACTGAAATATTATTTCACATCAACATTTTTGTTATCTTCATCTTTTTCTGCATTTCTGCCTTTTGATTTCATAAATTCATTGACTAATGCTTGCAAAAAAACCTTATTTTCAAGTGCTGAATCTTTCGGATAACAATCAAAATAAATACCTTTTTCATGAATAGTATGGCTCATGTATCTTATTCCACGCTCAACCCAGTAGCTTGTTGTATTCAAATCCTTTTCTATTAAAGGATAGAGATACTTTGAAAAGTTGGTGAAGTTTTTAGGATTTTCAATAAGTCTCTGCATACTTAAACATACAAGAAAAAAGCTGTTCATATAGCATGGAAATCCAAGATTTGCAAGAAATTCAATAATTTCAAGTGAAATGTTTGAATCTTCGTCAAGCAAATCCTTAAGAATTTTAAAGCAGACATCATTCAGATTTGCATTTGTTGTAAAGCATTTACTTGCACCATTGTCAATTATCTTTGTTTTATCATGTTCCAGATTAAAATAAAACAAGCAGTAAATCTTAACAACAGGAAATTGTACATGAAGATTCTGGATAAAATCACGGATTTCTTCATTGGAATATGGTGCAAAGAAAATCAAAGCATCATAGTCATCATTTTTAAGTTGTTCAAAGATAATATCCTTATCATTCTTACAACGTGTAACAGAAAACTTAAGATTTTTAAAACACTTTTCAAGTTTCTTGCTGATTTGGGAAATATTATTTCCAAAAAGAATTTTTTTCGTCATAAATCTTAACTCCTTTAATTAAGTTTATAATAATTATAATATAAAAAATTCCTTTTTGTCAATAGTAAACTTGAAAGGCGTGTCGAAAATAAAAATCAGCAGATTATCAGATGCAAGCATATTTAATTATTTCCGAAACTTTCTCTTTATTTAATTCCTCGATATACAGCAATTCATATGTATTTCTAAACCCCGAAATCTCATTGCGCAATGCAATAATTTTATCTGCAATTTCTTTATCAATATAAGGCAGAAGCATCAGTATTTCAGCATCTGCTTCATTTATATTGATAGGAGCATAATCTTCCAATGTCAGAACACTTTCTGTAAACTCGGCAGTTGTTTCTTCAATAAATTCTGATGATGTTTCATCAATGATTTCAGTCTCAACATAGTATACAGGATTTTCCACATACACATATTCGCAGATTGAATCGAAAATCTCTTTCCCGATACCTGAAACGTTAATAAGTTCTTCAATGTTTTTGAATCCGCCATTTTCATTACGATATGTAATAATCTGTTCAGCACGATAGTCACCTATACCATTAAGCTTAACAAGTTCATCATGAGTTGCAGTATTGATATTTATGTATAAATCTGCAACCTCTGTATATTCTTCTGAATTTATAGTGATTTCTTCCGTAATTTTTATTGATTCCGTAGATTTTGCTGAACTTATTTCAGTTGTAACATCTATAGTTACTATATTTTCTGTAGTTGCAGGAATTGTAGTTTCCTGTTGAATAATTGGTTTTATTACAAATGTACTTGCTTTTTGAGACCTTTTGTCTATATAACGATAAGTAAAAATACCTATTAAAATAATTAATAACAGTATAAAAATTTTATAATCTTTTTTCAAAAAAATAACTAATCACCTCATAAATATAAATAAAAAAATCCCAAAAAAAGGGATTTTCTGAATATATACAGTGGGGCATCAGGGACTCGAACCCCGGACCGTCCGGTTATGAGCCGGATGCTCTAACCAACTGAGCTAATGCCCCTT
>JAIDTI010000015.1 GCA_029060755.1 Ruminococcus sp.
ATTTTTATGCAGAGGATATGAGCGAGTTAAAGAAAGGAGTTAGTGAGATTTGGCAGTTACTTCTATCCATTCAATCAAGGCAACAGTCAGAGCGGCGATCAGCTACATCACAGACAGAGATAAGACCGTCAACGGTTTATATGTCCAGTCTTATGCTTGCAGGTCAGACAGCCGAGGAGCAGCAGAGGACTTCCGCACCGTCAGAGCCACAGGAACAGGACGGACAAAAATCCTCGCACACCACATAATTCAGAGCTTTGAGCCGGGGGAAATTACTCCCGAACAAGCCTTGCAAATTGGTGAGGAGCTTTGTGACCGATTGTTAAAGGGCGATTATCAGTATGTGCTTGCCGTTCATACGGACAAAAATCACCTGCATTGCCACATTATTTTCAACAACACAAACCTCTACAACGGTCTTAGTTTCACTACCGAGCATAATCAAGGAAAGGTCAGCGAACGATCGTGGGCAAAGCTCCGTGAAATATCGGACGAAATATGCAAGGAACACGGTCTGTCTGTTATTGAACCGAAAGGCAAAGGTGTTTCGCACTTTGAGCGTGATATGCAGATACAAGGCAAGTCGTGGAAAGACAAGCTCCGAGCTAAAATTGCAGAGGTTGCCTTTTACAGCAAGAGCTTCAATGATTTCTTGCAGAGGTGTACCGAGTGCGGCATCGAGTATGTATATAAGCCAAACAACAAGGTCAAGCTGAAATTCCGTCTGAAAGACGAGGGGCAGCAGAAATTCACAAGAGCTGATACTTTAGGGGAGGACTATACTCCCCAACGAATCGCAGAACAGATAGAGCATATACAGAAAGTCCTTGTGGTCACGGATAAATTTGCGGAGAAGAAAGATCCTGAAAAAACTGTTGAACACAAGTCCGAGTATGTGTATAAGCCATCCTCTGATGATGAATTTTTCAGAGCCTTTGGTGTACATCTTGATGAAGTGGACGAGCCTACTACTCCCACATCCAAGCCGACCGAGAGCCAAGCACCTGAAAAGAAGATGAATGGGCAGAGATCAGAGGTATGCGTAATGCCGATACTATAATATCCGACCTTGAATCGGGCGGTATCACATCGCTTAGAGAGCTACGGAGTTTCTTTTGGAATTTTCATCACGATGATGACCACACGGACGAGCTTGCAGAGCTGAAAACGAAAATCAAGGCTATTGATAAGCTCATCAATATGATGAAACAGCGATCTAAACATTCCGACACATACAAAGAGTATCGGGAGTGTTCGGCTTTTCGGCAAAAGTCTTTCAGAAAGAAAAATGCTGAATCTATTGACAGCTACGAACAAGCCGATCAGTATATAAAGGAGCATATCAAGGATTATGCCGTTGACGGTAAAGCACTCAAACGGAGCGAATTAGAGAAAATGCTCACCGATCTGAAAATGGAGTATAACGCACTTGTGTCTGAACATAATACTTTCCTCAAAAAGAAAGCTGCCGCTGCTCCATACTTAAAGACGGTACGCACCTATCTTGAAAATCAAAAGAAACAGGAGCGTGACAAACAATACCGAGAGAGGAAACTTACTCAGCAGAAAAAGAAAGATATACTTGAATAATGATTGTAAATTTTAGGGAATTATACTTCTAAAGCAGAAACCGCCTCATAAGAGATTTACGAGACGGTTGAAAGATAGATATGAGTTAATGCCCTTTATGTTTTTCCTTTCTTTTTTTCTGTTTTAACTCAAAATGACGCTGTTTGTCTGCTTCACGTCTTTCTTTTTTGGTGTTTTTACGATCAGTTTTCATTAGTTCCTGCTGTAATTTCAACGCTTGTTGTGATTTTGTACCAATAGCAAATGAATGAACTTGTTTTCTTGCTTCACGCTGCTGTCGCTTTGGATTTCTTGCAGTAGTTTTAGCGGTAGATTCGACTTCGGGGCTAAATTTGAGATTGTAGTAGTTTTTCAAAATAAAGTCATATACTTCTGAATCTTTAGGCTCTGCACCAAATGTAACTTTACATACAGATAATTTTCCATCAGTTACTTTTTCAAATACACCTACCCAAAACTGTCCGTCAAAAAACACCATCAATGTTCCTACAGTTTTATTCATAGAAACTTCCTCCTTAAAATTGTGACAGCAAAGAACGGACGACCAAGGAGGAGGGTTACTTACATTTGAAACCAAATGCGGCTGGACTACCTACCAGCTCTGTGTTTGCACACGTTGTGTTTTTATCTTTGCCCATATTTAGTGAATTAAATATGAATCACCAGACTTATTATATCATACTCCCCATGAAAAAGTCAACAGTCTATTGTCAATCAATACCAAGACATATAAAAATTTACACTTGAATAGGAGAAAGGACAATACCATGAGTAGAATAGGTTATATCCGTGTATCAACGGAGCATCAAGAAACCACAAGACAGCAGGAGATTATGTACGACTATCAGATTGACCGCATTTTTTTCGAGAAGCTGTTAGGAGCGACCACAGACCGCCCACAGCTCAAAGCTATGCTTGACTATGTGCGTGAAGGCGATACGCTCTATGTGGAGAGTATCAGCCGTTTAGGACGGTCTACAAAGGACTTGCTGAACATCATTGACACACTCAACGACACGGGAGTAACACTTGTCAGCCACAAGGAGAGCATCGACACCAACACACCTACGGGCAAATTTATGCTCACCGTGTTTGCCGCCCTCTCTCAGCTTGAAAGAGAGCAGCTCAAACAGCGACAGCGTGAGGGCATCGAGATTGCTAAGGCTCAGGGCAAGTACACAGGGCGAAAGCCTATCCCGATTGATTGGGAGAGATTTGGCAAGCTCTATGGGGAATGGAAAGCCAAGAACATTACAGGCAGAGACTTTATGCGGAGAATGGAGTTGTCGGCTAACACATTCTATCGTCGTGTGCGTGAGTATGAAATCACTCACGGTATTGCCGAGCCGACCTCTGCTTAATGCCATCAGACGAATGAAAATGCCCTCAGAGCCGTCCGAGCCTGTCGGACGGAAACTAAACTGATAAAAAAGGCAAGCCCTAAGAAACGCTTGCAGGGCGTTTCCAGGGCTTGCGGTTAGTATTCAGTTCCAATATGGTATCTACCGATTGGATTGAAATTTTTTATTCAGCTTCTCTAAGTCTTTCAACAAGTGATTTTTTGCCAAGTATATTCAGGATAATTCCCGAGATTATAACAGGCACAGCCACTACAAGAACTGCATATCCAAGCATATACCAAATCGGAAAATGATAATGCAGATATGTTGCGGCGTGTTCGTGCATAAACCATATCAGAAAGTACCCTGCCGTAGTGCCTAAAATAGCAGTGATCACAATATTTTTGACAGCAAGTATAAGTCCTTCGCCGATTATCATTTTTTTGAGCTGACCGCCGCTCATTCCTATTGAGCAAAGCATAGCAAACTCGTGCTTTCGTGCCATTGTGTTGGACACAAGTGTGTTTATTAGATTTATAAGCGCAAAGCCGATTATGAACGCCGATAGTCCCCATATCATGTATTGCAGGGAAGCGTAGTTTTTCTCGTTTTGCTTAAAATAGTCAGTGAATTTTTTCATTGAAAGATGAGGACTTTCATCGGCGCACTTTTCAAGAAATTCCTTTACAACCGTATCGGTCTTATAATCCTCAACCGAAATAATAAGTCCGTCGCTGAAATCATACCCCTCCGGAACCATAGCTTTTAAAAGCTCTTTTGGAATAAAAAACCAACCATAATTAAGATCTAGCAGTTTCGCCCTTTCGTCTTGACTTTTATAAATCTTTTCAACACTACCTGCCACTGTGAAATAATCCTCATGATAATCATTGCCGTCATACCACCTGAATTTTACCTTGTCGCCGATCTCAAATTTCCAGCCGTATATCTCCTGTGCAACGTTGTTATTGCTAATTATTATTTCTTTATTTTGCACCATTCTGTCATAATCAAAAGCTTCGTTTCCATTTCTGTATTGCTCAAGAATATTAGTGCTGTCTCTGTCAAAGGGCATAACAGAACTGTCTGATTGGTAATTGTTGTACTCAAACGTCACATTAAAGCGTTCCAAGCAGGTTACTTTTTCAACACCCTCTAAAGCGGCAATATCATTTATAAGTTTTTTTGAGAACGGCTTAATAAGCTGAATGTCTGTAGCGCCGTGTTCGGCGGTCTGTACAGCATTGCTTGAAATATCAAGAATATAGTCGCCTAAAGCAAATTCATCCTGTCGTGAATATTCCTCACGATTGTAAGAAGCAAGCAGCGTTCCGCCCGTAATGAAAAGCACCCCGCCAATTCCGAGAGAAATTGCTGTCATAGCGGACTTTTTTCTGTTGCTGTCTGTGCTTATTATTGCAAGACCGAATGGTGTAAGCTTTCTCTTGGCATTCTTTTTGTAATTTGCTGCTCCACCGTTATCGTTCATTTTTGCCGCCTCTATAGGAGAAGCCGCAGCTGCAATTTTTGCTGGTTTATTTACCGAAAACATGACCGTGAGAGTATTTGCGATAATAGTTATGGCACAAACCTTTAAGGTATTTGGAAAATAAAAGCCCTTAGGAGCAAGAAAATACGCAATAGCCGTGCCGATTAAAAGACCGATAAAAATCCCTGCCGTACTAAGAAAAATTCCCTCATACCGAACAGATTTTTTTATTTGTTTTGAAGTCATTCCGATAGTGCGAAGCTGCCCGAATTGGCGTATTCTGCCTGTTACTGAAATGTAGAAAATGCTGTAAATTACAAATACGCTAACAAATAAAATTGCTGTACTTATTACGAAAACAGCAAGCATTTCATTTGTTGTTATATTTGATATTCTTATCGTAAACGAGCTGTTTTCTCTGATTTGATGTCTTGGTATGCCGTACTGTTCACCCATACTTCGGATTTCACTTAAAAAGGTTTGGGCGTCCATTTTTTCTGCGTTAGTTATCCTCAACACAGCAGTATAGTCAATATCTTTAAGTTCTGTTCCGTTTTCGGCGTATTCCTCCGAAAGCATTATAACAAAGCTGCTTTCGGACTCAACGTCTGTCAAGCCCGTGACCGTGTATGTCTCGGTATTTCCTTCCAGCCATGTTACAGAAAATTCCTCACCGATAGCAGGATTTTTACCGATTTTTTTCATGTATGCCTTTGAAACCGCAGCCTCATTTATTTTTTCTGGGTATCTGCCCTCGATTATCTGAGAATGGGCAGATTTGATAATCGCGCCGTCCTCTGAGTAATACGAGGCGCGTATCATGTAATTTTCGACCTCCATTGAATTTCCTGTCTTATATAATACCATGTCCTCGGTACGGTCATCACTTTTAAGATTTTCAATTTGCTCCTTGCTTATGTCCCTGTATACTACTTGCGGCTGTGTAGCAAGTTCCCTTTCCTCGTTTTTGTCATAGGCGGCATAAAATCCAGCCAGTCCCGAAATAAGGGCAGCAGAGAGTGCGACGGTGATAATAATAAAAACATTTCGCATTTTTCCACATTTAAGGCTTCGCATTGTAAGTCTGCGGATAATTCCTCTGTTATTATTTTTCAGCATTTTCAAACACCTCGCTCCACAATTCTGCCGTCCTCAATACGGACAATTCTGTCAGCAAGCTGTGCAATTTCAAGGTTGTGTGTTATCATCACAAGTGTCTGTCTGTAGCTTTCGGCGGTTTGTTTAAGAAGTCCTAAAACCTCCTGACCGGTTTTGCTGTCGAGGTTTCCCGTAGGCTCGTCAGCAAGGATTATTGCAGGCTTAAAAGCAATAGCCCTTGCGATGGCGGCGCGCTGCTGCTGTCCTCCCGAAAGATTATTTGGAAAGCAGTCAAGCTTATTTTCAAGGTGCAGCATTTTCACAATGTCGTCTATAAATTTTTTGTCCGGCTTGTTTCCGTCCAGCTCTATCGGCAGGACGATATTTTCATACACATTCAGCATTGGCACAAGGTTATAGTTCTGAAAAATAAATCCTATCTGCCTGCGGCGGAAAACCGTAAGCTCATCGTGGGACATTCCTGCAATTTCCTTGCCGTCAATTTTAACGCTGCCCGAGGTTGGATTATCAAGTCCGCCCATCATATTCAAAAACGTGGATTTTCCGCTTCCCGACGTTCCGACAACAGCCACGAATTCACCTTGTTCCACGGAAAAATCAACACCGTCCAGAGCCTTTACAAGACTATCGCCGCTGCCGTAATATTTTTTTAAGTTTTCGGTTTTAAGTACGTTCATTTTAATTTCTCCTTTGAAATTATTTTGTAATTTCAGTATAGACCGCAAATGTCTCAAAAACCTCTCAATTGTGTGAAAATTTACGGAAAATAAAACAGGGGACTGCCGCAAAACAGTCCTCTGTTTATTCTAATGGAATATTTACAATAAATTCTGTTCCGTGTGGAGGTTCAGATTTTACAATTATAAATCCGCCCTGACCTGAAATAATATTGCGGGAAAGAAACAGTCCGATACCAAGCCCATCGATATTTTTTACGGCTTCGGAGCGGTAAAATCTTCCAAAAATTTTCGCCTGTTCCGTTTCGGGAATTCCCGCGCCACTGTCCTTTATTTTTATCTGCGCATAAAAATCGTTTATGTCCGCAGATACGGTTACAGAACCGTTTTCGGGGGTGTACTTAACTGCATTGTCCAAAATATTGAACACCGCCTCCGCCGTCCACTTTTTGTCGCAGAACACAAAAATATTTTCGGGACAATTTACCTGCACCGTAATATTTTTATTTTCTGCGGCAGGTATTATCTGCACAAGACTTTCCCCGATAATTTCGGCGGCAGAAATTTTTTCTTTTTCAAAGGAAATTATCCCTGTTTCAAGCCGTGACATTTTTACTAACGCCTGCATTAGAAATTCCAGCTTTTCCGTTTGAGCAAGAGACAGCTCAAGAAATTCACAGTGTTTTTCCTCGTCCATATCACGCCGCGATAAAATTTGCATATACATTTTTAAATTTGCCACAGGAGTTTTCACCTGATGAGAAATGTTAGAAATAAGGGATTGCATTTTCTCCTTGTCCCGCTTGGATTGTTCTGTTTTGCCATTCAATATCTCGTATAAGCGTTTCAGACGAATATTAATTTTTCCGTCCACAGTATCCTCGGTAATTTTAAAATCGGGAGAATTTTCTGCTGTCATATCATCTAAAATACGGCTTAATTCTTCCGAAAATGAAGAAATTTTTCTGCGGTAATAAATAATCGTACAAATCAGTATTACTGTCAAAATTAAAATTATAGTGGGAGCTACTAATATATATTTCATTGATTTTCACCGTTCCATACGTAACCTATGCCGTAAACCGTTTTGATATATTTGTGGTCATCGTCTTCGATTTTTCCTCGGATACGATTTATGTTCACGGTTAAAGTATGCTCGTCAACGAAATTCCCCTTGCCGTCCCAAAGCTTTTCAAGGAGTATCTGTCGCGTCAGAACGCTGCCCTTGCTTTTTATAAAAATGTTTAAAAGCTTGTATTCCGTCGGTGTAAATGAAATATTTTTACCTCCTGCAGAAGCCGTAAGCTTTGTAAAATCAACAGTAAGAAAACCGTCAGAATAAACGTCACCCAAGACTTCGTTACGCTTTAAAACAGCAGAAATTCTTTTCCTTAAAACAGGCAGGGAAAATGGCTTCGTGATATAGTCGTCCGCACCGCTGTTGAAACCGTTCAGCTCATCAGCTTCAAGGTCTCTGCAGGTGAGAAATATCACAGGAATGTTCTTTTTATTTTTTATTTCACGGCACAGTTCAAAGCCCTCAGTGTCAGGAAGATTAACGTCCATTAAAGCAATATCCGCACTATCAAGACGTTCAAGAGCAGTTCTGCCGTTTTCTGCTGTAACAACGTTGTAGCCCTCGGCGGCAAGGTCAAATTCAAGACCACTGCGCAGAGCATTGTCGTCCTCAATTATAAGTATTGTAAACATATTAACACCACTTTCATTTTAATTATATCACGTAATTTTTTATATATCAAATTTTAGTTTGATATAAGGTTTATTAAAATACATAGCTATATTAAAACAAAGTGCTACCTTTTGTATGTAGCACTTTTTATCGTAATATAGCTGCTTTGGGTGGTGTGTCCATATGGGATGTTTGCAGTATTGTCAATCAGGAATGAAACATCGTTCTTCATGCTCATATATACAGCGTTCTCTATGGTGTTCAGCTTGATTGCACTTGCATCAGTATAATGTGAGCCGTTCACGGCATTGTAAAGGCTTAGTGCCCATTCTTTATTCTGCGAATTGCCGAAGATGAACTCGAAAAGTCTGTCACGATACTTACGGTTTGTGCCTGTTTCAGCCATCGGAATCACGCTCCTTTCCTCAATTATATTATACCATCTATCCGACATACTGTCAAGGAAAATATCATCAATTTTCCGTGTCATAGGCGATTAAAAGCAGTTTTTCCTATGGCACGGTATATTGCTAATTTGTTACTCATGAACCTCTCTCATGAAAGCTATTCCGTCCTTGAAGCCTGTCTTGTAAGCTGTTCTTGCATCATTAGCGGCGGTTGCACTTTGCATATCGCAAAGCTTATGGAACATTATAAGCTGCTCCTCGGTCAGTTCTTCTTCAAACGTTATGCAGAGCGTTTCCCATTCTTCCGACATCGGAACGGTCAACAGATTGCCCTGACGAATGTTATAAATCTCATCAATCATCGTTTTTTGTCCTTTCGGTTTTATTGTAAAACCAACCGTCCAAACTTTACCAAATTTCCGTTGCTAAGGTGCAGCAATGGGCACGCCTTTGAGCAACTCCGTAACAGAACTGCATACTATGATGAGATACCTTGAATATGACTTCTTGAAATCCAAAAAATTACAGCACTTTGATAATTGGGTATCTGTTTTTGGTAACCAAAAAACTGACTGGGAGTTAGCTCCTGCTGGAAATAATGTGACCGCCAAAAATGGACAAGTAAAATTTCATAAAATAATCAGCCTGTTTCAGCTGTTGCGGTTATGCCCTTGTTTTTACTTTGCAAGGGCATTTTTTCTGTCTGTAAGCGGTTTATCAATAAGTTTGTAATAGATGTGAATGTCACGGGGAACTTTTTTGCCCTGATACTTGTCAATTGTAATGTATTCAATAAGGTCAATGCACATCTGTCTTGTAAGCGTTTCAGCACCTGCATAGCTTTTCAGACGACGAATATATTCATCAACGTCCTGTTCGTCTTTAGAAGCTGTTTCTGTTCGTCTGATGAGGTCATTAAGTTCTCTTTGCAACTCTTCTTTTTCCTGCTGATACTTCACAAGAAAGTCCGAGCAAATTTTATCAGACATATTTCCGAGAACCCTGTCCTCATAGAGTTTCTACATCAGCTTGTCGAGGTCATCAATACGCTTGTGTATTTCCTGCTGTCTTTTCTTATCTTCAGCATTTTGAACAGCAAGAGAACCCTGCTTGTGAGCAAGATACTTTGCTTTTGCTTCGTCATCATTAAGAACAAAGTCAACCTGTCGCTGAATATCGGCAAGTACGATACTTTCAATTCCGTGCATTACGATATAGTGCGAGGTGCAGTAACTTTTGCCGTAGCGAGCGTGAAGTCTGCAGACATAACCCATTGGATTTTTTGAGCCTGATGAATTATGCTGTTTCATTTTCGCACCACAGCTGTCGCAGTAACATAATCCCGAAAGTGGCTTTGTAGTACGCTCTTTAGTACATTTTCCGTTACTCACGGACGCATCAACTTCATGGCACTTGTCCCACAATTCCTGCGAAATAATCGGCTCATGATTGTTTTCAACGATAACCCAGTCTTCCATATCCTTGTTGATAACCTTGTGATTTTTGTAGCTTACTGTGGTCTGTTTCATCTGGCAGAGATGACCGAGATACATCTGATTTTTGAGTATACGCTTTATTGTCTGCGAACTCCATAAATGGTGTGAATAAAGAGGATATTGCTTGCCGATTTTATCGTATTTGTAGTCGAGCGGAGGAACGATATGCTCACCGTTAAGAACGTCTGCTATCTTTTTTGCATTCATTCCGCTTGCCCTCATTTCAAAAATACGGCGGACAATATCGGCTGCATATGGGTCAATCACGGGTGTAAAATTTTCGTCCGTACCCTTTTCGTAACCGTATGCACAGAATGTTGTCATATATTTTCCCGATTTTGCGTTACTTTCAAAAACGGCTCTCAGCTTTTTACTTGTATTGGCGGCGTGCCATTCATTAAAAACGTTCATTATTGGCAACATATCCATTCCCGAACTTTGAGAATTAGCGGTATCAACATTATCATTCAGTGCAATAAAGCGAATGTTGTACATCGGAAAAATGTAGTTCGTGTACTGTCCGACCTGGATATAATTTCGTCCGAAACGGCTCAAATCCTTGCAGATTATAAGATTGATTTTTCCCGTTTTAGCATCGTCAAGCATACGCTGTACGCCTGGTCTGTTGAAATCTGTTCCAGAAAATCCGTCATCAACATATTCGTCATAGAGTGTCCAGCCCTGTTCACTGATATGGTTTGTGAGTATTCTTCTCTGATTTTCAATTGAAAGGGATTCACCGGCACGCTCATCATCTCTTGATAAGCGGAGGTACATTCCCACTTTGTAATCGGTCTGCTTTGGTAACATCAATAACTCCTTTCCTCCAAAGCGACCTTTACCGATACAATCATTATAGCGCAGTATACCGGTAAAGTCAATAGCTTTCTGGAAAAAAATTATTGTTGTTTTTCTGTCGGAACACGACCAAGCATTTCGCCCATTGCTCTGCTTTCAGCGTATTCCAGAATTACATCATTAATATTTTTGTTTCCTACAAAATGGCTTGTCACATGGTACAGCTTACCGTCCACTTCGTAAACATTCTGTTGAATCGGACAGTCCTTGAACTGCTCATTCATCTTCTGCATTGTTTTATTTTTCATAGCGAATTTTCTCCTTAGCTTTTCTATCTCTATGCTTTCAGAGTGAGGGCATCGCTTTTTCTTTCTTACCCTCGTTCTGTTGTTGGATATATTTTAGTTTTTGTAGAAATCTGATTTATCCCCGAAAAATAAATCCTGTTCAGGAGTATCAGAAGTGTCATCACTGAAATCATCGGTTTCAACATTTCCGTTATCTTCGGAAATATAAGTCTCGACATTATCAGCGGAACTGTTTTCGTTATCAGGTGCATCACTTATTTTCAATGATACTGCCTGTTCGTGTTCGCTTGCAAGAATATCAAGCAGGTCACGACCTGAACTGTTGTACTGCTCACAGAGTGACAGATAAGTCAGTTTAGCATTCTCCTCCGTCAGCTTTTTCTTCTTTGCAGTATCACGCTTAATGTTTTCTTCGAGTTTCTTAATCTTCTGCTCATTTTCAGAAATCTTGTCAAGATAAAGTGCCATATTATCACCTCACATTCGCTTAAAATTTTGATTTGGGTTTTATCATAATGCAATTATAACGCATTCATATTTCAAAATCAAGCCGCAATAACTCACAAAGTTTTGTTCATAGTTTGTTAATAATAAACCGATGAAAATTGAACTTCAAAAAATCAGAATCACGGTATTATGCGGAAAACTCTGTTTCGTCATTTTCACCGGGTATTTTTTTGCAGTTGAAATAAATCTGAAATTTCATATTGACGAAGGCAGAATTATCTGTTATAGTGATAATCAGGAGTACTGAAAAAATAAAAAAATGCAGTGTTCAATACTTGCAGAAATGAAAAATTTTTAAGAATGGAATCTCAAAAAAAGAAAATTCGCCCGCAGGGCGAAAGCAATCGTAGCAAGCACGGTATTATGTGGGTACAGAAACTGAAAACCCACACAATACAATGCTTGCAAGTGGACACCCCTTGAACCCCGATTTTGAAAACAGATAGAGAAAGGAAAATTGAAAAATGGAAGAAAAGAACAAGAGAAACAAGTATCTGAAAATTCGTGTCAGTGAGGAAGAACTGAATGCTATCAAAAAGAAGTTTCAGAACAGTGGAATGGACACACTCAGCGGATTTGTCCGTGCTATGATATTCGAGGGTTATATCGTTCAGATGGACGAAAACGAGATTCACGCAATCTATCAACTTGTTGGAAACATTGCTAACAGTATCAATCAAATTGCACTTCGAGTAAACCGTACAGGCAATATCTATGACAAGGATATTGAGGATATTCAATTCAGATTAAATCTGCTCTGGCAGCCACTTAATTTTTTGAAAACCAAAATTGCACAGTTAAAGCATTGAGTTACACTGCTATAGCAAAAACTGCTGTCTGAGGAAATCAGAATGTTTAGATGAGGATAAATAATTATAGACAAAGGGTTTTGCATCGGCAAGGCTCTTTTGCTGTCTATAAAATATAAAAGCTCTTTACGGTATATCTGCTGTCAGACACTGTAAAGAGTTTTTTTCACATATTCAGCGCACTTAAAGCGCAGTATCAGCGCATTGAACCCTTATAATTAAAACCGCTGATTTCCTGAAATGGATAATTTCACGAAAACCTGTTGATTTTACCAGGAATGTACACTTGAACAATGTACTTTCCCTTGATAAAATTATACATGATTTTTCCTGAATTTGCAAGCAGAATATACAAAATCAGCAGTTTGTCTATAAAAAGAATATCTGAAATGTGCATATTGACTGTTTCAGACTGTCTGGAGGGTTACAGAATGGAAAATAAAGGTATAAATATAACAAAGCGTAAAGACGGACGATACATGGGTAAATTTATTATTGGCTATAATGACAGTGGCAAGACGCAGTATCAGTATGTCTATGGCAGAACCTATGATGAAACTGAAAGTAAAGTTTTGATTGGTCGTGAGGTGGCATCACGCTATCTTTCAGGCAGATATATCACCGTCGGCAAAATTTATGATGAATGGCTTAATGCTGTTGTGAATCGTGTTAAAGAGTCTACTTTTGCAAATTACAAAGCGAAGTTTGAGAAACATATATTGCCTGAATTTGCTGATATTCCTTGTGCTGACCTGTCGGCAGGTAGAATAAATGAATTTATAAACAAAAAACTCGCAGAAAAACTTTCTGCAAGCTATGTAAGGGATATTTTTACAGTTTTCAAGTCAATGCTGAAATACGCTCAAGAGGAATACGGATTTAAGCTGTCGCTGAAAAATGTTGTACTTCCAAAAGCTGAAAAGAAACAGATTAAAAAAATCAGCGATGCGGAACAGAAAAGGCTTGTTTTATATCTTAGGGAAAATATGTCCCTTACAGCTTTTGGAATCCTGATTTCTCTTTTTATGGGACTGCGTATCGGTGAACTTTGTGGCTTAAAATGGAGTGATGTAGACTTTGACAACAAGATTTTGCATATTAAAAGAACAGTTCAGCGCATCAGTTCCGAAAATGGCAGTAAAAAAACAAAAGTAATAATTTCAACTCCGAAATCTGAAACATCATTCAGAAGTGTATCTATACCCGATTTTCTTATGGAATACTTTGAAAAATTCAGAAATCAAGCTGATTTCTTTATTCTGTCGGGTTCGGATAAGGTAATCGAACCTCGCACTATGCAGTATCGCTATAAAAAGATGTTGAAATCTGCTGAAATAAAAAATCATAATTTTCATAAACTCCGCCATACATTCGCTACGAATTGTGCAGAAAAAGGCTTTGATGTAAAAACGCTGTCTGTAGTTCTCGGTCACAGCAATGTAAATCTCACACTCAATCGCTATATCCACCCCGACCGTTCCCATGAGCGCAGACTGATGAACAGTATGTGTATGCGCCTTTAGTTGTATTTTGTTGTCAGATTAGCATCTTGAAAATAAAATATATACGAATCTACACCGTTCTGAGAAATTTTCATAAATTTATCCATTTTGAGAAAATTGATATGATATTCCCACTTATATTATATCACAGGTTAGGAGAGTGATAAGTCTGTTTGTTTCATTTTAAAAAATAAATTCAGGAGGTCTATTATGAAAAACAGAAGTTTAAGTATGGTTTTGATGAAAAAGATGAGAAGAGTATTTCCTGTACTTGTAGCTGTTGTTGTTATGTTTGCTGGTATAAAAATACCTTATATTCCAAGCATTCAGTTTAATGTACAGGCTGTTGATGTATTTAATACATATAATATGACAGAAACAGAACTGATAAAAATTGCCAGTTTATGCCAGCAGGAACAGGGAACTGCAAAAGGTGCAGCGGCAGAGGCTTCTCTTATGGCGAACAGATTTGAGATGTATGGTTCAAAATTCAGTTCAGTTTATGATTATGCAAGAAACAGCGGCTGGTTCGCCCAAGCAGGTAAACATATGGACAAAATGGATGCAAGTGATGCTGTAATTAAAGCCGTCAGAAATGTTCTCATATATGGAAAAAGAACTCTTCCCGGATATATTGATGAACACGATTGTTTCAGTGATTTGAAAAGCTGTACCAATAATGGAGTAGGTATAACGATTAAAGACAGAAGTCAGTACAGGCAATTTGTAACAATTATAAATAATGTATATGGTTCAAAATATACTTTTTATTGTTTTCCGACAAGTTCAAGCGACCCATTCGGGTATATCAGTGAAACCAAAAGAAGTCAGATTGGCGAGGCATACTATGATTATGATACTGGAGAACTGATAAATGGTAAGCCTGTTCCTGATTCACCAACACTTTCTATAAATAGAACTTCAGGCACTTCAAATGATATTATAAGCATTACATGGAATGCAGTAAAATATGCAGATTCCTATTGGCTTCATATTTACAGAGATGGTGCAGACTACATAAATCAAACATTAAATCA
>JAIDTI010000016.1 GCA_029060755.1 Ruminococcus sp.
TCAAGTTTTTCAAACATAATAAAAAAATCCTTTCATGATTAAATATATTGATTTTTTATTAATATCTGCTATCCCTCTGATTCCCTTCTTATTTTTTTAATATTCTTTTCAATTTTTTTTCGTGGGATTAAAAATTCTCTGCCACAGCCTTTGCATTGCAGTCTGAAATCCATACCCGAACGTAGTACAAGCATTTCATTTGCACCGCATGGATGAACTTTTTTCATTACAAGCACATCATTAACCTGAACGTCCATATAAAAATCCCCTTTCAAAAATCGTACAATCTATATTATATATCAAAATTTTCATTAAATCAATATGTTTGATGTATATTTTTCAGAATTTGTGTAAAAATAATAAAAACAGAAGTTAAAAATATGTAATACAAACAAAAAAAGGAGTTTATTTATGGTAACAAGAGTAACAGCGGAGTTTGAAGCTCCTGAAATGGCAGAATCAGCACTGAAAAAAATCAGAGAGAATGTAAGAGGTGTATACTCAACAAATTTTGTATATAACAGACGTTCAAACGAAGCAGAGCGACTTCGTGGAGCGACAATATATACAATCCTCCCGACAGCCGTAACAAGACCGAATTATCTTACAGCTACACTTGAATCACCTGCATCAGAAGATGTAATTCCCGAACCTGCACGAAGCAAAAAGACAACTGTTTTCATTGTCTGCGACGGAAGTGGCATACATCAGATTAACTCAATTCTTACAAGTATGGGCGGAAATAATATTTATTCTCCGATTACCTGATTTAATAGCCAACAGTAAAAAATCCGCCTCAAAGCAACAGAAAGGCGGATTTCTTGCTATAAATCAAATACAATAGTATTTTCTTTTAATGAAATAAATGGATATTTTAATATCAGATTAGACAAGTTATTAGTATTATTAATTATTAATATCATTTTTTTATAATTAAAGATTTGTCTTTATTCTTATTCAAAAATAATTCTATACTATATATATATTTTATTTCTCTTAAAAGTTTATTTGATGTTATATGAAAATAATTATCAGTATAATAACAACCAAACAAACTAAGTAATATTCTGTAATTTGGAGTATTTTTACTAAAGATGTCTGCTAAAGTAAGTATTAAAATATCTAATGATGCTTTTAAAAAAACATTTTCTAAATATGAAAATTCATCACTTATCCAATAAAAATTGAAATTATCATCTGATAATATGCCTATAGGATATGCTTTCTTATATAAAAAATCATAATTCATAATTCAATTGTTTTTTTACTTGAAAATTCACGTCTCATAAGACAAAGGTCGAACACATCAATTTTGCCGTCATTACAAAAATCGCCTGCTTTCCAGTCAGTCAGACTGCCTTTGCAAAGTAACCATTCGTGCATCATAACAATATCAGCAATATTGAATACGCCGTCTGCATTTACGTCTCCCATGATAAAACTTTCTGTTTCAGGAACTATCCAACCGCCGTCATCAACAATCAGACAGAGCATTTTGATAGTATCGCCATAATATACATCATCACCATAATTCAGAACTACATCACGAATATCATTATGCCATTGAGTATTATTACCGCAAGCTGATGAAATCAGTAAAGGCGCAACAAAGCAAAGGTCATTGTAATCCTCAATTGCTGTGCCTGTCGGAGTGTAACCAGCCTTTATCTCCCACGGGTCGCCGTTGGTTGTATTCATCATAAATTTGTTAATAGCATCTGCAAAAGCAAGCGCATCTTTATTGCCGTTTATAATGTAATCCATACTGATTCTCCAAGGAGTACGGCAACTGTTATAGTAGTAATTTCCATCATTTTCGCTTTCAAGAAAATCAGCTGGAGCAGGAATATATTTACCGTCTGCATTACGGATTACAAAATCCGGCAGAATACCTGTACCATACTCTTTCACAATGCCATTGATAATTCCATATGTAGTATCATAGACTTTCAGCCAGTTGTCGTTACCTGTCACATCAGCGAAAACAGGCATATATTGTACAATAAAGTCTGAACATCTTGTAGCTGAATAATAGTTATCTGATTTATCACATTCTGAAACCCAGTCGCCGAGAGTAAGCGTCCAGTATTCATGATTTACATCATATTTCATAATGTCATTTATGACTGAAACAGCCTCTGAACGATAGTCAATTTCGCCGTCACTGCCCCATATAGAGTCTGCCATGAGCAGTGAGTATGCAATATCCATGTCGCCGTCCGTTGCAGAATCGCATGAACCGCCTGTCATGCTTCCTTCTTCTGCTCCGTCAATCAGGGCTGAACCATTATCACACTGTTGCCATGACATCAGATTTGCACCAATGTCACTGTTATGTGCCTTGAAATAGCGGAACATTCCGTCAAAATATGACTTTGCATTTTCATCATATTCAGCCATACTTGCCATTATAAGCATACCATAGCCATGAGCTTCTGAAACGGTTACGGGTACAGACTGATTACCGCCGTTATATTTTTCCTCACTGTAGTAGACATAATACTGTACTTCATCAGTAACATAATTATCCTGTACAATATATTTTTCTTTCCACTGATTATAAAAGCTGATTGTATCATTTGTAAACTGAATATCAGTAGCGTTGACTGTATTCGATACGCAGAAAACGCACTGCGACATTACAGCTACAGATAAAAAAGCAGAAATATTCTTAATCAATTTCATGAAAAAACCTCCTGAAAAATTCTGATACTATTATTATACCAAATCAATAAGAAAATGTCAATATCTTTACAATAAAGTGAATGAAATATTTGTTTTTACAGTTGATAAAGATTGTTGAAAAATGCCCTTGACTTTTTCGGACGATTTTGTTATAATTTGTATAGTAAAAATTCAGTGCGTATAACGGTTCAGCATGAAATTTATTTTTTATGCTGAATTTTTTTGCGCCAAAAAAGAAAAGGAGTTATTTTTTATGCCACAAAGTAAATTTCAGAAGATGATGTACGCTTTCATTACTGTTGTTATAACAGTTCATGCGTTTGTGTTCTATAGTCTTTACGTTGTGAACGGAAACACATTTTTACAGCTACAGCCTGATGCAAGCGGAGTTCTTGATGCTATCGGAAAAATGGGGGGAGTGTATATGTGCGGAAGATTTTGTCCGATATGGGCAGTTGTTCTGCTTGAGTTTGTTCTTGCATATACACTTGAATGTGTTGCCGGAAGTCCGCTTTCATTTAAAATTGCCTGCAAGATTTTCAATCCACAGAAAGACCACCATGTATTATTTGAAACAGCTATAATATGTGCAACTGTTTTTATTATGTGTCCTGCCATGAGTTTTATTGCATCTTTTCTCTATTATCCATATTATGAGGGATTCAATATATTTACACTTCTTGCTGAATGGCTGAAACTTGTATGCTATAATCTTCCGTTTGCATTGTTTTCGCAGATATTTTTCATACAGCCTTTAGTACACAGAATATTCGGATTTTGTTTCCGCAAAAAAATTAGCTGAAATCACTATAATTTTTTAAAAAAGACCTTGACATTATTATCAAAATGTGATATAATAATTATTAATTAATTTCAAATAATTAATTGATAATCTTAATAAATAGCGTGGTGTATTATAATGTCTATCAGTTCACTTTACGATACCGCAAAGCAGTATGCGGATAAAATTATGCTTGAACAGCCAAGTTTCTTTTCGGGAAGCGGTGGCTCTCTTACTTTGATTTCTACCGAAAACGAAGATATTATTTTTGGTATAACAAGCATAAGAGTTTCAGACGGCAGAATTATAACAGTTCCGTCTGAATATAATGCAATTGCTTCTATGGTTGTTGAAAAAAAGAAAAATGCTGTTGAAATGGTTACAATTTCTTTTTATGATTACAGCGTAACTCTCCCTAATGCTTATTGTCTGAATCTTCTTTTACATTCAGGTGCATCAGGTGGAAATTGTCAGATTGCAAAATCTCTTGATGAAAGTATTTCTGCATCTGACCTTAAAGCGCAGTATATCGCAGAGCAGTCGGAAACAGACGAAAATGAAGTTCCATCTGAATTTATGGACGGATTTGACTTCGGTGAGGGCAATCCGTTCAATGATGTTGTATTTGATGATGATGAAGCTGAATCAGTTCAGGATAATGCAATTGAATCTGTAGAAGATGAAACAGGTGTTTACCATGAAGATAATGCTGAATCTGAACAGCCACAGCCTGCACCGTATACACAGCAGCCGCAGAATCCATTCCCACAACAGCCACAACAACCGTTTCCGCAGCAGTCATTCCCACAACAGCCATTTCCTCAACAGCCTTACGGCTATCCGCAGCAGCCTTACGGTTATCCGCAGCAACCATATGGCTACCCACAACAGCCTTATGGTTATCCTCAACAGATGTATGGGGGCTATCCTCAGCAGATATACGGCGGTTATCCTCAGCAGATGTACGGTCAACAGCCTAACCAGAGTATATATATTGACAATGCAAATCCGTATAATGTAAGTCAGCAAGGTTCAGTGCAGGTTCCCGACGGCGAAACATCAAAATATGATTCTGAAAATCTTATGAAGAAACGACTTGCAAATATAATGGAGAACAAAGGTAAATCAGAGCCAGCTCCTGATGAATCCGCACAGCAAGCACCTCCTCCACCTGCTCCCCCTCAGCCTGCAAAACCGAAAACAAAAGAAGAATTACTTAAAGAAATGGAACAGAATAAGAAGTCAGCAAGAGGCGGATTATTCGGTAGAAGACAATAAAAATCATAAGTCCTGTAGTGCTTTATCAGCATTGCAGGACTTTTTTTATTTTTTACTTAGAGTTTTCCGCAAATGTTACGACTAATAAGTGAAAAACAAGGAAAGGAGGAGTATTTTATGGGTGACGGTGCAAGTAGCTACCGCCGTTTCCTGAGTGGTGATGATTATGCAATCGGTGAGATTATAGACGAATACAAGGACGGGCTTATATTATATGTAAGCACAATATCCAATAATTTCAGTATCGCAGAGGAAATTGTTGAGGAAACATTTGTGCGTATCGCTATAAAACAGCCTGTTTTTTCGGGGAAAAGTTCGTTTAAAACATGGCTTTATTCTATTGCAAAATATACTGCTGTTGATTATATACGAAAACACAAGCCGTTCAGCTTTGTTTCATTTCAGGACTGCACAGAAACTTCTGATATGACTGACGTTGAAAATCAGCTTATAAAGAGTGAGCAGAAAAAAATGCTCCATAGGGCTATGGGTACACTGAAACGTGACTACAGGCAGGTGTTGCACTTATCTTTTTTTGAGGATATGAATAACAGTGATATTGCTGATATTATGGGAAAAAGCAACAGACAGGTTGAAAATCTTATCTACAATGCAAAAAAATCACTAAAGGCAAAACTTGAAAAGGAGGGGTTTAGTTATGATGAGTTCTGATGAAATGACGGAGCGTGTCATAAATAAGCTAAATGAACACAGAAAAAAAGTCAGCAGACACAATGAAATTGTAAGAAAAATTACATTCGGTATTGTTGACAAAGAAAAAAACAAGAAAGGTATGGGATATATGAACACAAAATCAGGAATTTTAGCATTGACGGCTTCAATGGCATTAATAATAACAGCTACAGTATCTGTTTTTTCGCTTAATATGGGTAAACATATTATTCCCGAACGTACAGAAATGACAGACATTCCGACAACTGATGAATCTACAGAAGAAATAACAGACGTTTCCACAACAGAAGAATTTACAGAAGAAACAAGTGTTCCGACAGAAGATGAAGTTGTACAGCAGTTCAGAGAACTTGAACTTCATGAAGATTTCAAGCGTGTATACACTTTTGACGAAATCAATGCTATAGTTGACAATGCACAATTGGAATACAAAACAAACGGTGCATGGCTTATTGACAGAGAAAAATATATGTCGTATTTTTCAGACAGTGAGATGATTAATTCTCTTGAATTAAAAAGCTACATCTATCACATGATGCTTAACAGCGTGGACTATTTTAATACAGCAAAAGGCACAATGGTTTATAGCGTAAACCATTTTGATACAGAAAAAGGCGCAAGAATTTGTGAGAATATAAACATTGAATTTCAGACGAATATTGCAGAGGAATACGCATATGAAGAACAAAACAACGGTTATTCACATTATTTTTATGATGAAATGTGCTACGATGTCTACAGCGATGACTTCACATACAGAGTTTTAGTCGGTGGTCACGCAAGTGGTTTCAGCATGAGCAACAACGATAGACTTGTTACAGTATCAGATGATGGTTATGATTGTGCAGTAAATCGCCCTGATATGACAAACCTTGCAATAGCAGGAAATTCGTGTCTTTTACCGCAAAGCATAGCAATGTCAAGACTTTCAATGTTTGATGCGTGGGATATTGTTTCAACAGAGAATATTCTTGGATTTGATTGTGCTGTAATTGAGGGAACTCATGCAGACAACAATTTCAGAATGTATGTTGATATTGCACACGGAATACTTATGAAGTATACAGAAAATGATGAAATAATTGAAACAACATCTCTTGAACTTGACGTAGAAGTTGAAAAAAAGGTGTTTGATGCCACTGGTTATACAGAGAAGTAAAAAAATAAAGGCTGTGCGTATTTTGTCTGCACAGTCTTTTTTTATCAAAGATACTTATTCTGATTAAGGAAACATATTCTGCCTCTGCCAGTCATTTTTGCGTTGGTTACTGCAATATCAGTATTTCTGAGAATTTCACCCGAATTTTTGCCAGCTGCCGGATATTCCGTAACACCAAAACTCATTGTAAGCTGAATAGGTGTATCATTTACGACAATAGGTGCAAATAAAGTCATGCGGAGTTTGTCAACATATTCTTCAATATCCATATCATCAGGAGTATTTTTTATAATTATTGCAAATTCTTCTTCACCAAATTTAGCAATAAATCCTGATTGACCGCAGTAACTGCGAAGTCTGTCGGCATATGTACTGATGACAATATCACCCGTATTATGACCATAAGCATCAATAATTCTCTTGAAATCGTCTATATCAGCTATGACAACATTGAAATAGGAATTAGAATCATTTCCAATCATTTCGTCAATCTGTTCAACAAAAAGCTGTCTGTTTGCAAGTCCTGTAAGAATATCATAATAAGCAAGATATATGAGCTTTTCATCTTTTTCACGGATTATTCTGTTTGTTTCTGTAAGTTCTTTGTTCTTTTCAATAAGCTCATTACTTGTTGTAGTAATTTTCTGTGAATATGAATAAATAATACAGCAGACAATTATTGTGATAAGAGGTGAAATAACGCCTGGAATTGAACTTATATTTTTATCTACCATTATTATTCTTACAAGAGTTGTTATTGAATAAAATACATTAAGAGAAAGTGATGCAATAAATCCCTTTTTTCTTAAAAATACAGTCAGCAGAATTGATAGAAGAACCTGCCCTTGCATAAGGACACCATTTATGCCGTTGTTCGGAAGTTTTTTGCTTAATACAGCTTGAATAACAATTATTCCTATAAACAATACACAACAAACAATAATCAAAATGTTTTCTCTGATTTTTTTTGAATTTTTGTTCATTTTTTTCTCCTTTCTTTATAGAATTTGTACAATATGTGTTGAGCATAAATAAAAGTACTATGCTAATTATACTATATATGTATCAGTTTGTCAAGAGGAATAGGAAAAACAGTTTATTTTTTTGCTGATTTGTATAAGATGCACAATATATTTTGAGAAAACGCCAATATTTTTTATCATAATTTTCTTTTTTATTGTGTGTAGACTTATTGCAATATTATACATTTTGTGATATAATAATTAATAAAGGCTATTTCCATTACTGAAAACAGGAAGGAGATATTAAAATGGTTGAACTTAAAATTGGTCAGCAGATAGAAATGGAATTTGGCGGAAAAGCTAAAGTCCTTAAGATTATCGGCAGTGGCGGACAAGGTATAGTTTACCTTGTTGAATTTAACAGAATGAAATGGGCTTTGAAATGGTATGATATTGATAAAATCAAACACCCGAAAGAGTTCCGCAGGAATATTCAGAATAATATTGCAGATGGTGCGCCAAGCAACAGATTTTTGTGGCCTAAATATCTCACAAAAGAATTGCCCGACGGAAGTTTCGGCTATCTTATGGAGCTTAAGCCCGACAGTTTTGACTCTTTTGTAGATATTCTCAATACTTATAAACTTGTTGTAGACCCATTTACAGGCTATGCAGAAAAAAAGCCCGTAAGATTTTCAAGTCTTTATGCTATGGTAACGGCTGTTATTAATATTGTAAACGCATTTCGTCAGCTTCACCGTGACGGCAAAAGCTATCAGGATTTGAACGACGGTGGTTTCTTTATCAATGTTGATACAGGTGCAGTTCTTGTCTGCGACTGTGATAATATCGCACCCGAAGGCAGTAACTTTGGTATCGGAGGAAAACCAGGCTATATGGCTCCTGAAATTGTTCGTGGAATAGCAAAGCCTGATGTGCAGACCGATAAATATTCTCTTGCAGTTGTATTATTCCGACTTCTTTTCAGAGGCGACCCGATGGAAGGGGAGAGGGTTGTAAAAGATGTCTGTCTTACAGAAACATCAGAACTGAAACATTATGGACAAAATGCACTTTTTGTATATGACCCTTATGACGCTTCAAATCGTCCTGTTATGGGCATACATGATAATGTAATCAAGTTCTGGAGACTTTATCCCGACTACATAAAAGACGCTTTTATCCGTTCTTTTACAGTAGGACTTGAAGACCCGAACAAGCGTATTATTGAAAACGAATGGCAGCAGCTTTTTATACGTCTCCGTGCTGAAATAATAAAATGCGACTGCGGAAGAACTAATTTTACAACTATGTTCAGCAAGAATGACGAAAGTACATATAAATGTCCGAAATGCGGAAGTATATTTCCGACTATCTCTTTTTCAAATCATGACTTCAGATTCCCTCTTTATGCAGGCAGAAAGTTTTTCGATTGTGAAATTGATATGGATTCAAATGAGTTTCTTAATGTTGCAGGTGAAATTGTTGCAAATAAAAATAATCCAAGCATAATCGGCATAAGAAACTGTTCGGAGAAAAACTGGAAAGTAAAGATGCCAGACGGTAAATATTATAGTGTGCCATCAGGAAAGGGCTTTCAGATATGGGACGGTTTGGAGATAGATTTCGGTAACGTAACCGCAAAGATTGACTAAGAAAGGAAAAATTTATGAACGAAAATGCAAAAGACATAAATTCAGATGCTGATGACCCGCTTAACGCCTCTGGAGTGTCAAAAAAAAGTCTTGTAATCTTCTTTGTAATTGATACTTCTGCCAGCATGAAAGGCAAGAAAATCGGTGAGCTGAACACTGTTATGGAGGAACTTATTCCAGAAATAAGAAAAGTGGGCGGAGCGGATACCGACATAAAGCTTGCTGTTCTTACTTTCTCTACAGAAATAAAATGGATGTATTCTTTCCCTGTTTCAGTTGAAAGCTTTGAGTGGATTCGTCTCAACGCTTCGGGAGTTACAAGCATGGGAAAGGCTTTTGAAGAACTTTCAGAAAAAATGTCAAGAAACGGTTTTCTTAATTCTCCATCACTTTCTTTTGCTCCTGTTATATTCCTCATGACAGACGGCTATCCGTCAGATGATTACAAAAAAGGACTGAAAATGTTACAGTCAAACAGCTGGTATAAGTTCGGCATGAAAACAGCTCTCGGAATAGGCAATGATGCAGATGATGATATGCTCAAAGAGTTTACAGGCTCTGCCGATACTGTCGTACACGCTTATACAGGCGGTCAGCTTGCAAAAATGATTAGAATTGTAGCTGTAACGGCATCTCAAATTGGAAGCAAAAGTATGACCCTTGCCGAAGAAAACAAAGAACTTACTGAAAATGATGTTTTTGCATCAAAACAAAAACTTCTCGGTCAGCAGATTCAGGAACTTGTTTCAAAAGATGATGATGATTTTTCATTTGATACAGGCTGGTAATAAACTTAATTGAAAGGAATTTAATTATGGCATTATATATATACAGCATTGATGAAGCTATTGACAGAAAGTATGTTGTGACAAAATCTATGAGCGGTCAGGCACAGGCAGGTACTCTTGTTCATATTATGGACAGCGAGGAAAAGCCAGACGGAAGTATTTCTATAAGTTATCGTATAACCGAAACAGGACAGAACTTCAACTGCGATTTTGCAAATCTGAAAGTGTTCTGCAAATGGGCAAGACCTGATACATTTATCGCTCGTCATTATGAAAATCTTGAGCAGAAAGATGTACTTAGTTATGTAAGAATTATGGAAAGAACTTTTGTTTCGTTCTATCTTCCTATACTTATCGCTGTACTTGCTATAATATGGATTATTGCAATATTTGCTATAAGTAATGTTGTGGCTAAAATAATTGTTGGTGTTATTCTCTCTGCCAGTGCTGTTGCAGGAAGTATATTTCTTGAAAAATTTCAGAAAAAGCGTATTTCTATGAATATGTACAGTAAAATAAGTACTAACAGCTGGGGCGTTGTTATCAAGTAAATTTCTGAAAAATGCCGTTTTTAATAAATGGCATTTTTTATTTAACAAAAGAGGAGTGATTTTATGATTTACATCACTGGCGATACACACGGAAATTTCCGTGATTTTGTTAAAAGAACACATTCACAGAATCTAAAAGAGGACGATATTGTTATAGTATGTGGTGATTTCGGCTTTCTGTGGGGAGATGAAATGCACAACTATTATTTGCAGATGCTGAAATATGAGCCATATACCATTCTGTTCGTTGACGGCAACCACGAAAATTTTAATATGCTCAATGAATATCCTGTCACTGAATGGAACGGCGGAAAAGTCCATAGAATCCACGAAAATATCTGTCATCTTATGCGTGGACAGGTTTTTGAGATTGAGAATAAGAAGTTTTTCACTTTTGGTGGTGCATATTCGATTGACAAGTCTATGAGGCGTGAAAATATAAGCTGGTGGAAAGAGGAACTGCCGACAAATGAAGATTATGATATAGCAAAGGTAAATCTTGAAAAATGCGGTTATAAGGTTGATTATGTTATCACACATGCCATTCCGCAGTCTGCAATACACCGTCTTTCAAAAGTACCCGACCCGCATGATGCAGAACTTACAGGTTATTTTGAATGGCTTTATAATAATCTTGAATTTACAAAGTGGTATGCAGGTCATTTTCATACCAATATACTGATAAATGATAATTTGCAAATACTTTACGGGCTGATTCAGGAGGTATAGTAATCATGGAAAAATTAGCGGAAAAACTTTCAAAAACGGGATATAATGCAGATTATAACAGTGAAAGAAATGTCATGACTGTTTCTGAAAAAAATATTACCGTATATCCTGAAAAAGATTCCTATATTGTACGATTCAGATTTGAGGAGCAGGATTTTGAGCAGTCTGTAGGCGATTATGCAATTCTATGTGATTTTCTTAAAGATATATTGTCGGGTATTATAAATTTTTCAAGATTTGATGATTGTAATATACGTATGAACGGCTGGAAAATACGCAAAAAATCAAGAAAGCTCTCATTAGTACATAAAATTTTCGATTTTATCCTTGCAGTTGGACTTATCATATATTCAGTTCCGCTGATTATAACTCCGCCTTTTTTTGTGGATTTTTCGTCAATCGAATGTCTTATGGAGTGTACACCGATTGTTGTCGGATTAGGCGGACTTGTACTTGCCGTAAGTCTGATACATCACGCATTAACAAAAAATCCTTTGCATATAGGTGGAATTGTAATGTATGGTCTTGGTGTAAATCTGTCGTGGTTTGCTGTCTGTATGCTTATGATTACATATGGTGATATTTATGAAGATACAACTTCTGACATAATCGAATTGACAGTGCTTTTTACTTTGATTCTTACTATAGGTATTCTGTTTATTGTGCTTGGTCTAAGATTTGACAAAGCAACACAAAAAAGCTATCCGGTATTTCTCCGCAGACTGCCTGTACTTCCACCACAAGAGGATATACGCAGAATTGTTGATGCTGTAGCAGAGAAAATGCAGAAAGAAACTATCTTAATCAAGCCGAATGTCGAAAAAAATCCTACTATTTTCAACAGCAAGTTCGGCGGTGTTCCTTACTGGGATTTGTCAAAGTCATATCCTGTTGATTCTTGCGGAAATAAGATGCAGATGCTTGCGCAGTTTAATCTTGAAGAAGTTCCAGAAAATGAAAAGCTGCCACAAAAAGGAATGTTGCAGTTTTTCATCAATGTGGATGCTGTTGAGTGTACAGTTGTATGGCATGAAAAAATTGACATACTTATCAAGGCAAGTGCTATGCAGGAACTTGAAATTCCACATAATAATAATTACTTTGAGGGCGAATGTGGTATTGATTTTGAAAAAATTGTTTTTCCGATAATCTGTCATAATCAGGAATCAAGCAATATTATGCGCAGTATAGCAAAAGAGCTTGGAATTACACTTGATGAAACACTTGAATTTTATGAACTTACAGATAATCATGAGAAATTCAGCTATGTTGATTCAGATGCCAGTTATCTGCTTGGTAATCCGTATTTTATAAATTATGATGACATTAATCCTGATAACTATGATACACTCTTACTTCAGATTGATTCAATTCAGAACGAAAAATTCAGTATATACGATGACTGCGGAATAACTTACTTTTTCATAAACAGTCAGAAACTGTCGGATAACAAATTTGACGATATTTTCATTGGCTATGATACATATTAAAACTCACACAAAAAATGTGTTAGGTCTGGTGAAAAAGTTCAATTGATATTTAGTTAAATTTTAAAAATATATCAAAAAAATCTTGACAAATCAAAAAAAGTCTTATATAATAT
>JAIDTI010000017.1 GCA_029060755.1 Ruminococcus sp.
TTTGAGTCTGTGGTTATTCTCATTATAACAGATTTCGGCGGTTTTTTCTATATTTTTTTCATCGAACTCACGTTTATTCACGATAAGAAAGCTGCCTATGCTGTTCTCAGCGGTCCGAATATATCCAAACAGCTGATTGGCGAGTTCTTTTCCGACTGGCTTGAATACATCAAACCGAATGTGACTCATACAACACATCTGTGCTATCGTAGGATAGCAGACAGATATTTGGAATATATCAATGAGATTTATCCAGGCTTAACCCTTGGGGCGGTCAATCACAATCACATTCAGAATTATCTCAACTACAAGCTCGATAAAGGAGTAAAAGGCAGTTCTGCAAAACAGTATTATCTTGCATTGCACTCTGCATTTGCTCATGCTGTAAAAATGGAGCTGATTCCGAAGCACCCTATGGATAAGTTAGTTGTTCCGAGAGCCGACAGACATGAAGCGACTTTCTATAATTCTGATGAACTGAACGAACTTTTTGAGGTGTTTAAGGGAGACAAGCTCAAACTTGTTGTTCACATTGCAACTTACTACGGTTTGAGGAGATGTGAGATACTTGGTCTGAAGTGGGACTTAAACAAGAAAATTTACAAGCAGATTCATATAATAGAGTAGACAAATTCAAGATTATATGGTATAATATCACTGAGGTGAACAGGATATGTACAGAATACTTGTGGCAGATGATGAACCTGATGTTCTTAGTCTGCTGAAAGATTACTTTGAAATCAACGGCTATGAAGTGATTACGGCTGAAAACGGCAGAATTGTACTTGAAAAAATCAGACTGAATCCCGATATAATTTTGCTTGATATAAATATGCCTGATATGGACGGTATTTCAGTATGCAGGGAAATACGTGATTATGTTTCATGCCCAATTCTGTTTCTTACGGCAAGAGTTGAGGACTGCGATAAAATCATGGGATTTGCATCAGGTGGTGACGACTATATTATCAAGCCTTTTTCCATTGATGAACTTGGTGCAAGGGTTATGGCACATATACGCCGTGAACATCGTGGAAATGCCGTTTCAAATGTACGCTTTTTCGGTGAAGTGAGTATAGACTATTCCGCAAAAACAGTATCAGTCAATGGCATAAAAATTGAATTTGCAAAAAAAGAATTTGAAATTATTGAATTGCTTTCTATTAATACAGGACAAGTATTTGATAAAGAACGTATTTATGAAAAACTCTGGGGATATGATGCAGAGGGAAATGCAAGTGTCGTGGTGGAGCATATACGCAGAATACGTGTAAAACTGGCAGACGAAGCTAAGCATATTGAAACTGTGTGGGGTATTGGATATAAATGGGTAAAATGAAGTCGCTGAAATGGAGTTTTTTTATTTATCTTTCAGTCTGCTTTATACTTTCCTTTGCAGGATCAATGATTATAGGATTTGCAACAAATGATTTACAGGATTGGTATGAGGAAAGACATTCTGATGTGAGATTATCTGTTACTCCTGAAGATTCTTACACTGTATTGTTTGACGGTGATATAAATATTGGCAAACACTATATAATCACTGATGACAGACCAGTTGCGGAGAAGAAATATAGAGTAATATATTTTATTATATCTTACACACAAATGCTTCTTATCCCCTTATGGATGATTTTTTGCGTAGTATTTATTGGTATAATTTTCTATAAGCGTGAACTTCATAAGCCTATTGAGATTCTGTTTGATGCTTCAGAAAAAATTTCCGAAAATCAGCTGGATTTCAAAGTCGAATATAAAAAACAGAATGAACTTGGACAGCTTTGCAATTCTTTTGATAATATGAGAAAGGCTCTCTATGAAAATAATTGTGAGATGTGGAGGTCACTTGAAGAAAGAAAACGTCTGAATTCTGCTTTTTCTCATGATTTGCGTACACCGCTTACAGTTCTCAAAGGCTACAATGATTTTCTTGAAAAGTATTCAGGACAGCTTGTGGAATCAAAAATCAACGAGATTACAGCTAAAATGCGTATGCAGATAGAACGCCTTGAAAATTACACATATAAAATGAGTGCTTTGCAGAAACTTGAAGATATTGTGCCTGATATTACAGAGACACAGGCTGACATACTTAAAGAAAATCTTTCAGAAAGTGGAAAGTATATATGCAGAAATAAACAGTTTTCACTTGATTTTCATAGTGATACAGATAAATTATTTGTTGACTGTACGCTTATTATGGAAGTTTACGAAAATATTATATCAAATGCAGAAAGATACGCAGATGATTATGTGAGAGCATATATTTTTGTTGAAGAAGATTTTCTGAAAATAGTTGTATATGATGACGGAAAAGGCTTTTCGGATAAAGCATTAAAGCTTGCAAAAGAGCCGTTTTACCGTGACGACAGGGAACAGAACAACAGTCATTTCGGTTTGGGTCTTTATATATGCAGGATCATTTGTGAAAAATGCGGAGGAAGTGTTGATATATCCAATTCGGAAACGGGTGGAAAAGTTACTGCAAAATTTTTTTGCAGAAGTAGATAAAAAGTTGATAAACGTATTTTATAATAACAGCATGGAAGAAATTCCGTGCTATTTTTATGAAAGGATTGATTTTATGGAGAAAATCGAAATCAAAAATGTTAACAAATTCTACGGTAAAAAACACGCCCTGAAAAATATAAATCTAACTATAAATCAGGGTATGTTTGGACTTCTTGGACGTAATGGAGCAGGCAAAACAACGCTTATGAAAACGCTTTCAGCTTTGCATCAGAAGAAAAACGGCAGTATCACTGTATGCGGAATACCGATTGAGAACGCAAAGGAAATCCGCAGTATTACAGGCTATCTTCCGCAGGAATTTTCAATGTACCCGAATATGAACGTTTATGAAGCACTTGATTATCTCGGTACGCTTTCGGGAATGACAAAATCAGAACGCAAAGAGCGTATTGAAATGCTGTTGAAAAAAGTGAATCTCATGGAACATCAGCATAAGAAAGTAAAGGCACTTTCAGGTGGAATGAAACGTCGTTTAGGTATCGCACAGGCACTTCTGCACAATCCGAAAGTGCTTATAGTGGACGAGCCAACGGCAGGTCTTGATCCCGAAGAACGTATACGTTTCCGCAATCTTCTTACGAACGAAGCCGACGAAAGAATTGTAATTCTTTCAACACATATTGTCGGTGATATTGAGGCATCATGTGAAGATATTGCTATCATGAATGACGGAAAAATCTTGTGGCAGGGTACTGTTTCGGAACTTATCAGCAACGCAAGGGGAAAAGTCTTTACTGTCAATGTGCCTAAAAAATATCTTCCGCAGATAAAAAAAGACTATATTGTCACGGGTATGCTTATTCAGGGTGAATATAATATAGTCCGCATAATTTCTGATAATATTCCTAATTTGCAAGGTGTTCATACTGATGAGCCGAACTGCGAGGACGCTTATATGTACTGCTTATATCAAAACGGTTGTGACGTGTATGGAGGTGAGGAATAATGCTGTTTTTCAAGGAGTGCAAAAAGATTCTGTTTTCACTTACTTTTCTGATATATCTTGTTGCTGTAGTCGGATTTTATTTCACACAGTTTCACGAGGACACAGAAGACAAAATTTATCAGCCTGCTCCGGAGTTTACAGACTATGGAACTATTGCAAAGGAAGTTCCCGAAATACTTATGCCTGCCGCCACAGACGGACTTGTTACTGAATATTTAAGAGGATACTATAAAGCATATCCGATTGGATTTTATAAAAAAGTCCAGCTTTCCGAAAAGAAATCAGCACAGATTGCAGAAATTATTACAGAAATCACAGGTATTTCAAAGCAGGAACTTGATGATTATGCTGATTTTGATGAGGGTGGAATGACTATGATACCCGACGGAAACGGTGGATATATTCCTGTAGTAGAAAAACCCAATATACCTGAAATCAATATTCCCGATACCATGACATATGAGCATTTCCGTGAATTGATGCATAAAGCGGATAAGATAATCGGCGGAGGTTCAGATTATTCCGATGACTACATTGTTGGCACTTTTTCACGTGTGCCAAAAACTTATGAGGACGCTCTTGCCGACTACAACGACATTATCGAAAAAGACAAGGTGACAGGTGCTTATGCAAGACTTTTCTGCGATTATATGGGAATCATTGTTTCAATACTTCCTGCATTTGTCGCTGCGGCACTTGCTAATGCAGACAGAAAATCACGCATGGAACATCTGATTTATTCCAGAAAAATATCATCTGTAAAACTGGTACTTACAAGATTTTCTGCACTTATCATAATACTTGCAATTCCTGTTATTGTACTTGCATTTATTGCATCATTCAGTGTTTCAAGAATTTATACGCAAAACAGTACAGACTTTTTAGCTATACCGAAAATGTCAGTTTACTGGCTATTGCCGAATATTCTGTTCTCCACAGCATTAGGAATGGCTATCACTGAAATTTCATCACAGTTAATAGCTGTATTTGTACAGGGTGTACTCTGGTTTGCAAGCGTTATGAGTGTATCAGGTGGATTAACAGGAAGTATAAGCAGATTTACGCTTGTATGCCGTCACAATTCACTTTATGGCAGAAATATTTTTATGGAAAGTTTCAATAATTTTTTATTCAGCAGAATTTTCTATACTATTCTTGCAGTTGCTATCATGTTACTGACAACATGGATTTATTCTGAAAAAAGAAAGGGCGGTTTCAATGTCATTCACAAAAATTTTATCAGTAAATCTAAAACATAATTTTTCTGTTCACTTCATACTTGCAATCGCTGTTGCTGTTCTGACACCTGTTGTATTCAGTATCAGTTCACTTGATGCAAGAGCATCTGCACAGCCAATTGAAATGCTTCTGCCATTTATCGGTACAATTTTACTTACTCCAGTTTTTCTGCCCGAACAGAATCAGGAAATCCGTGATGTTATACGTTCCAAAAAAACAGATTATCTGATAGTATGTTTAATCAGGGTAATATATTCTGTTGCAGCTGTTATGCTTATTACAGGATTATTCGTACTTGCTATGAAATATTGTGAATGTGATGTGACATTGAAGCATTTTATCGGCAGTTCTGCATCATCTCTATTTATGGGGACAGTCGGATTTTCTGTTGCAGGATTGAGCAACAGTGTTTCGTCAGGATATATGGCTTCTATGGTATATTATGCTGCAAATATCGGATTGAAAGATAAACTTGGTATCTGTTACCTGTTTTCTATGTACAGCGGAGGAGACTTTTCGGATAAATACCTGTTGATTTTGTTATCTGCAATCATAATTGCAATTGTGTTTATTATATTAAGAAAATCTGATAAATAATATTACAATATAGAAAAAAATCGGTATTCCAAAAAGGATATATCGATTTTTTTGTGTATGCGGTGTTGAGAATTTCTTTGAGACAATGAACAAGGCTTTTATAGCACGGAAATCAATTTTCAAAATTTTGACAAGCATGGTATAATAAAAATATGAAAAATAACGGAATAACAGAGTA
>JAIDTI010000018.1 GCA_029060755.1 Ruminococcus sp.
ACACATAAATTCTGATTTATGTGAATAAACTAATAATTAAAATAAGCCCGAAAGCAGTTGAAAAACTACTTTCGGGCATTACTTTTATATGAGTATCACTCTTATTCTGACTTGCTTTTTCTTTTTTTCAATTGTTGTAATATCTGCAATACAAGTATGATTAACATCATTTAAGTTTTTTACAGATATATCATTATCATTCCCACAAGAACACCTATAAGCATTCCAAAAGCAGGAAGTTTTGAACGCCACATCAATATAGCTTCGGGGAGAAGTTCACCGAATACAACATAAAGCATAGCACCGCTTGCAAAACTAAGTGACATTGCAAGACTTAAAGGTCCCATTGAGCCTATGGAGTAGCCGATAACTGCTCCTATAATTGTAGGAATACCTGTAACAGATGTAAGAACTACAGCTTTAAGCTTGCTCATGCCTCCTGCAATAAGCGGAACTGATACAGACATTCCCTCTGGAATATTATGCAGACCGATTACAATTGCGAGAACCATACTGCTCGAAACAGCAGAAAAAGTTGTGCTGTCCTGTACGTATGATGTGCCGATTACCATACCTTCGGGCATATTGTGAAGCGCAATAGCACAAGCCATGACAATTCCCGCAACAAGCAGACTACTGAAATCATTCTGTTTCTTGTGTTCTTCATAGTGGTCACTATGTATAAGCTCTGAAAGCTGGTCGGCTGTTTTCGGGTGATTTTTGTCAATATGCGATACCTCTTTATTTGTGGATTTGTCAATCCAGAAGTTCAGCAGAAAAATAATGCCATATCCCACAAGTACCATTCCTGCAACAAGAAGTACATGAAATGAAGAATCTTTATTCTGTTCAACTGCCTCTGTCAGCAAATCAAAGCACACAACACTGAGCATCACACCTGCGGCAAAACTCAAAAGCAAACTAACTGCTTTTTCGGAATCACGCTTGAACATTGCTCCGATAATTCCGCCGATACCAGTACCGCCGACCCCTGCAACTGCTGTTATCATAACTACTGTTTCCAACTCATTCATCTTAATCATTCCTTTGCTGTAATATCACTGCTGAATATTATACCACATATTTCAATATACGTCAAGAAATGACAAAAAATTTCTTTATTTTTGTGATTTTGATGTGAAAGCGGATATAATGCAGAAAATAAAGAACATGAACAGATTGGCAACAACTATAGTTGCGCCGACAGGAGTTGAAAACAGTATTGCCATTATAATTCCCGAACCAGCACATATAACAGAAATAATTGCAGAACATATAGTAACACTTTTAAAACTCTTGAAAATTCTCATTGCAGAAAGAGCCGGAAAGATAATCAGAGCCGAAATAAGCAGAGAGCCGACAAGATTCATGGCAAGTACAATTATAATTGCTGTAATTACTGCAATCATAAGATTATAGCCGTTGGAGTTTATACCCGTAGCTTTTGAAAAATTTTCGTCAAATGTAACGCTGAAAATCTTGTTGTAGAACAGTATGAACACAACAAGAACTACAACCGCCATAATAAGACAAAGCCACACATCTGATTGCTTAAGCGTGAGGATTAAAGCTGAACCGAAAAGCGAACCGCATACATCAGCAGAAATATTTGACGATACTGGAAAAACATTCATAAGTATATAGCCTATTGCCAATGCACTTACTGAAATCATAGCTATTGAGGCATCACCCCTTATTTTTGTATTCTGTCCTGTACGCAGAATAAGCACGGCGGATATTACAGTAACTGGCATAATAATAATCATTCTGTTTGTGATTCCTGCAACAGCAGATACTGCCATAGCACCAAATGCAACATGAGACAAGCCGTCACCAATAAATGAAAACCGTTTTAATACAAGTGTAACACCAAGAAGTGAGGAGCATAACGCAATAAGAAGTCCTACTATAAGGGCATACATTACAAAAGGGTGAGAGAAATAATATTCAAGAGTTGCAAGCATCAATTTTTCTCCTTTTTAATAAATGAACGTCCCGTATTGCTGTTGAGATAGTCAAAAGATGTACCAAAAAAAAGTTGTTTTTTTGATATGTGCAGTATGTGCGACGCATATCTGATAGTTGAATTAATATCATGTGATACCATAATAATTGATATGCCTTGATTATTCAAATCCGCAATAAGTTCATAAAGTTCAATCTGTGCATGAGGGTCAAGACCCGTTACAGGCTCATCAAGTAACAGCATTTTATTTGTGGCACACAATGCCCTTGCAAGAAGTACCCTTTGTTGTTGACCTCCTGAAAGTTCCCTGTAGCACTTTTTTGCAAGTGATTCTATACCAAGTTTTTTCATATTATCCATAGCAAGACTTTTTTCAGCAGAAGTGTAAAAAGGGTGGAAGCCTTTTTTTGAGAGACAGCCCGACATTACAATTTCACGGACAGAGGCGGGAAAATCTCTCTGCACAGGTGTCTGCTGTGGAAGATAGCCTATATCTTTGGCTGAAAAACCGTTGCACCATATTATTTCACCGCTTACCTGCGGTTTAAGTCCGAGCAGTGCCTTAATCAATGTACTTTTGCCCGAACCATTTTCACCAAGAATACAAAGATAGTCACCGCTGTTCACTGTAAAATTAAGATTTTCGGTAACAATGCCATCCTCATAACCAAGCGTTGCATTTCTGCAAATAATCTGTTCACTCATTGAAAAACCTCTTGTAAAACATCATAATTTTTCTGCATTATTGAAAGATAAGTAACACCGCTTTCAATCTGCTGATTTGTCACGGACTGTGCGGAATCAAGTACGGCTATAGACTGCGATTTTGACTTTGTATTTTCGATTACAGCATCAGCAACAGTGCAGTCTGAATTTTCAATTGCAAAAATGGTATCTGCGTTGAGTTCATCAGCTTTTTCTGCAAGGAAAGTGATTGTTTCAAAGCTTGCATCAGTATCAGCGGAACAGCCTGTAAAAGCTGCATAGTAGTCAAGATTATAGTCCTCAACAAAATATCTGAACGGGAAACGGTCGCCGAAAATAAGCGTCTGCGGATTATCTTCAAAAAGATGTTGAAACATACTATCAAGTGCAGTCAAATCAATTAGATAGTCATTTGCATTTGATAAATATTTTTGTGAATTATCATTGTCGAAAAAACCGACAATATAAGTTATCTCATTTATACATTTTCTTGCATTTGCAATTGAAAGCCATATATGTTCATCATATTCTGTTTCTTCATCTGTTTCATTTTCAGCACTCATGCCCTCTTTTACTTCTTCTTCAACAACAGAATCAGCAAGTACATCAAGCAGATTCACAACTTTCATATCCTTATTCTGAGCATTTAAAAGTGCATCTGTAACCCACTTATCAGATTCACCGCCTATATATATAAATATATCGCAGTCGGAAATTTTAATCATATCATCAGTTGTCGGCTGAAAATTGTGTAAATCCGAGCCGTTGCCAAGTAAATATGTGAGATTGATATTGTCTGAATCGCCAATAATCTGCCTTGTCCAGTCGTATACAGGAAAAACGGTGCAGACGATATTAATTTTACTGCTGTCTTTTTCAGGTAAAGAACCGCACCCCGTAAAAATAACAGCAGATGCAAGAATAACTGAAATAATTTTCTTAAACATAATTTTTCTCCGATTTTAAAATTGATAATCATTTTCAATTTTAGATTATATCACATAAAAACAGTTTTGTCAAGTGGTATGTAAAAAAAGCTGTACAAAGCAAGTCTGTACAACTTTCCTGAAAATTCAGTTTGCAGTGCTTTTCTGATTGCCGATAATAAGCTTTTTTATAATTGGTACACGGAATATCAGAAATGCTCCTATACTTGTCAGGACGATTTCAGGGAATATGTATGCACCGTTATACAAAAAGCTATAGATGAACTCATTATCTGTTGCAAAACCCTCCCAGAGCTTGCCTGCACTATGAAATACTACAACACCGCTTGTAAAATGACAGATAAAACGGATTCCAAGTGCAATTATGATTCCTGAAATCCAGCCGAAAACATCGAATTTACGGAAAATTCCTGATAAGCCTATGGACGTATATGCAATGATATAGTCAAGCAGAATACATGAAATCAGCATAAGCGGAGTGAGACCCCATGCAAGAAGCCCGTCCATTGTTATTCCCTTTGCAAGCTGATAGACTGCAAACAGAAAAGCAACTCCGACACCCTTTTTCAAGCCATATTTTATGCTGTACATTGAAATCGGAAGCATACTGAACAGGGTTACAGAGCCACCCCAAGGCAATTTGTAAATCTGTATCATACTAAGTACAACCGCCATTGCAATACAGACAGCACCTTCAACATATGGCAGAATTTTTGATTTATTCATATAAACCCCTCCTAAAGAAAAAATCCGAACTTTATAAGTTCGGATTGTGGCGTGCCTGGAGGGATTCGAACCCCCGACCTACTGGTTCGTAGCCAGTCACTCTATCCAGCTGAGCTACAAGCAC
>JAIDTI010000019.1 GCA_029060755.1 Ruminococcus sp.
ATAAAATTCGTTTGCAGAATGAGAAAACTTTGCAATACCGTGATATTTTTCAGCAATTATTTTCATGGAATCCATACCGATACAGCTTCCGTTTCTTTTAGTTGAAAGATATTGACCGTCTTTCATTTTCACAACGCCGTCAAAATTGTTAGTAGAAACAACATACAGTCTGTTCCCGTTGCGGATTTCTGTGGTAAGGCAGAAATAGCGTGAATCCGACTGTATAGTCTGACAGCCTGCGATTGCATTTTCCATGATGTTACCAAACAGTGCCGCCATATCAGGTTCGGCGAAAGACAGCGGTTCAGGAAGTTCTATTTGCCAGTCCGTATGTATTCCTGCGGAAACCGCCATATTCTGATAATAGCCGAACAGAGCATTCAGTGCAGAATTGGCACAGTAGTTCGCCGGAGCGTTTTTTGTAAGACTGATGTCATATTCCGCAAGATGCGTCCGAATACTGTCAATATCACCCTTTTCCGCAAGAGAAGAAAGCAGACGGACGGAATGTCGGAAGTCGTGACGAAGCCTTGCGGTCTGGCGCATATGTTCCTGTAATGAATGGTATTGGTGAGCTTGTATTTCAAGAAGTTTTGTGCGCTCCGACAGCTTTGTGTGTTCCAGTATGACGAATGCGCCATGATAAAAAAGAATATAAATAGCCGTAAGCACGGCAAAAGAGCCTGCCTCGAATATGGGAAAAATCCAAATCATACGTCCTGTGTGGAGAGTACTGTAGGATTGCGGAACAGCAATCATGTTGAGAATCAGGAAAACGGAGGAAAGCACTACTGTTGAGTACCATAATTTCGGAAAATTAAGCCTGTCTACAACCAACTGAAAATGATGCGTGGCAGGATAGGTAAATGCCGCAAGCATCAGAACAGAAAGTACAAACTGGAACAGTGCCGCCTCCGTTGATAGATTGAATGCACCTGATTCAGGGTGAATTACGGCATCAAAAGCATAAGCGAACTGTGCTGGAAAGGTTTCTATAGCACATACACCCACGTATATGGCGAGAGTGCAGGAAAAATCCAAATTTACCGTGCGACGAAACAGGAAAAAAAACAGTACAAGTGACGGAAACAGAACCGCATTCACATTGACCGACAACATGATGTGAAGAACAGCGGAAATGACAGAAAAAGGGAGTATCACCGCCATGCACATAGCGACAGTCTTTAGCTTGGAATACCGCATTCTGTTCTGTATGGTCAGATAACAGGACACTGCACCAGGCAGGAGTATCAGCATCTGAATAAGTGTCGACAAAAATTTACTCATATCCATGATTATTTCTCCTTTCTGTGATGATTGTCAACAATTACCGACTGCCGTCTGCGTATTTTTTCAAAATTATAATCCATGACCATTTGCTCAACTACGGCACTTTCACGCACACGAACCGGAAATTTTGAGCCGTTTTCCATAATACAGCAGTTATTTTCAAATTCGAGGATATGTTCAGCGTTCACTGTGATACCCTTATTTACATGGATAAATCGGGAGTCTGCATCTGTCTTTTCCAAAAATTCAGGCATGGTTATGCGACAGTGCAGCTTTTCTCCGCCCGAAAGAGTTATGTCGAGATAGTGAGCGTCCGTGACGGCAGAAACTATCTCATCAAAGAACACACGGACGGTCTGACGATTGATTACTATTTCCATATACTGTGCTTTATTTGGCAATGTTTCCAGAGCCTCCGTCATAACCTGCACAATGCGTTCTGTGGTGAAGGGTTTTTGTATGTATTCAAAAGCGTGACAGGAAAAAGCATCGGGCATATGCTCCGAACTTGAAGTGAGGAATATGAGAATACAATGTTTGTCCTGTTTTCGGAGGGATTTAGCCGTTTCCACTCCCGTCATGCCGTTCATATAGATGTCCATAAAAATTATTTCAAACTCATCTTTCTCAAAAATATTGATAAATTCCTCACCGCTTGAAAAAATTGATATATCAAAGGAAGTCCGCCAATCTTCCGACAGGCTTTTCAGGATAGTTTTCAGTCTGACAGCCTCCTGCGTTACGTCCTCAACGATTGCAATACGCATTTCATCACGCTCCTTATGATACAATTATAACACATTTTCTTCATCAATACCAGTACCAGTGATGACGTTCTTGCCAGAAATTTGACGTTCTTGCCAAAACACTTGACACGTAATGGTATTAATGATAGAATGAAAATATAAAAGTTTTATAAAAATCTACAAAAGGGGTTGACGGGCGTATGAAAATGATGTACAATTTAGACAGACAGAATAACTCTATCCATTTTTCATGCGCAAAAAATTAACAGTAAATCATATCCGAAATGGCTGTGGACTTAAGTCTATAACTTTTTCAGGTATTTTGTTTTATAAATTAAAATATATTTAAAGGAGATTAGCTATGCCTGAAATTAAAGAAAATCTTGATGCAAATATGGCAGCAATGATGTACTACCAGATAGATAAGATATTTGGTGCAGGAAGTCAATTATTTACGATGGAATATCCGGGACGTTCTCTTAACCGTTTGGACTATGCTTATCCTATTGAGGACTATAACAGCAGTGTTTTAACCAAACCTTATGCAGTTGCAGAAAAAGAATTTCGCTTGTGTGACAGCTTATTTGATTTATCACCAATTGTTCAAGGACCAAACGGTTCAAATTTATCGAATGTTTATAATACTGCGATAAATAATTACACTCCTAAGCTCGATAATCTCAAAGATTTTGTGACTGATAAAATGGAACTTCGTCTGTTTTTGATGGAGAAAATCACAGATGAAATTGATGGTGAGCAGATGACCTGCAGCAGAATGGAATTTTGTCAGCGTACATATTTGCGTTATCTTGAAAACAAATACAAATGGGATCAGGAAAAGATTAATAAGCAATTGGAATACAACGCCAAAGGCGAACTGGATGAGTATGCAAAGTGGTTAGCAACTACTGCATGGACGAAAGATCATGAATTGGAGTGTCTGTTTAATGATGCTGTTGTCAGAGGTTTCTATCATGAAATTATGACAATTTTAGGCTTTTTAGATGTTGCTTCACCATCAGAACGCCTATCTACGGCTAAAACAAACAGAAGAACATCAGCACGACGCTCTCTGGATGACAGCATGGATATTCTTCCTATACAATTACAGCCGAGCAACTGGTTTCGTTCTCTTATGCCAAACTTCTCTCCGCAGGATTTAACATTAGGTACTGAGTATCTGACGTTGGAGTATCAATCCAAAAAGGCATTGCTGACAAGTCTGGAATCAGAATTGCGTACGCTTGTTTCAAACAATATTGGCAAAGAATCTGTAGAAAAGCTTGAAGAACAGGTGGCTTTATTGAAAGAAGATATGCTTTCAGATGAAAAAAGTTATTTCGGTAAATTTACAGATGCTCAGGTAAAAGCGATAAAATTAGCTTTTGAGATAGCTTCCAAAGGTGACATGGTTGGATTTATCAGCGGCGGTTCTTCGGAAGTAATGAATGCTTTAAGCAATGTTATTTCCAATGTCGATTTTGCAAAATTACTTGGTATTGATACAAATGAATCCGATAACGATAATAATAATAGTGCTATAACAGATTTGATAAAATGCACATTTGAGCTCTACGATAATCATATTGATTATTTCAAATCATTCAATGACTTGATGGATACACAGCTGGCTTTAACAAATGCTCAAAGTAACGATTATCAGGATCAAATTGAAATTCTGAAAGAAAAAATCAGACTTTTAAAGCAGGAATTAAATCAGTTAGCGGTAGTTCTTACAAGTGATGCTGTAAATAATAATCCTCATACCAGCGATGTTCAAAAAACAAAAAATCAAATCAAGAAAGAAACAGATTCCGAAGATAATATTGAGAGTCTTAACGATGATATTAATATTTTAGTCGGAGATGATGAAACAGACACTGACACCGATGTTGATATGAACATTCTTCCTACATCTAAGTATGATGAGGATACAACGTTTACAGACATCGTTTTCAGCAGTTCTGAAATAAAAACATTATATCAGAAAAATCAGAATTCTACATATTCCAATCTTGTCGGAAGTATAGGAAACCTTTTCTTCAATTCAAGTTCAAGTGCAGAATATTCTGCATCTTCTTCAAAATTTGTACAGGAGATGTACAGCGAAGGCTTTACTATTGGAATGAGAGTTACAAAAGTAACAATCGACCGTGGGGGATGGTTTGATCCGTCAATCTTTGAATTGTCATCATCATTTATGCGGTTGAATCCAAAAATATTGTCAGGAGCTGGCTTAACAGTAAACAGGATTCTTGAGGCATATAACAGCACGGACAACAGGTATGACCGTGGCAATTATACGGAGATACAAAAGCTGATAACAACCTCTGGCGGTGTAAGATATGTTTTACCGGCGTTTCCGATGTCGTTCATTATTGTCAAGGATGTGGTTATAAAGTCCTCCATGAAAAAATTCAGTGACGAGCATTATAAGGAATTCCGAAATATTACCGCTAATACAACTTCTCATATTTTCGGAATCCGTATGTCAGGCGGCTGCATGACTCAAAGCTATATGGGATATGACAAAGGTTCAGATGGTACTGTCAACTTCTATATGCGTATTCCCGGACCTCAGATTCTTGGCTGGTTTATGGAACTTACAGCTAAGGATAATGCTTCGGATTATATGAGCCTTTCAAAGTCAAATTACTTTACTGACATTATGGCGGCTTTGAAGGATTATAGGAAGAAGTTGAATGAATTAAATAATAATAGTGTGGATGATTTCGAAATAACGTCAACAGTATTATAATGTTGGAGGAATAAAATTGACAGATTTTAATGTTGAAACGTGGATTAGTGAGAAAAAACAGAGTGTGCAAGGTGTTAAAGATTTCTACAAGACTGATCCTCCACTGAGAGTATGTAATGATACAGAATTCTTCTTGTTTCCTACTGGCATGACACAAAGGATTACCAATGAAAGACCTCCTGGTTACGGCAGCATTTATAGTAATTCTATTAAATTTTGCTCCGTTTCTGGTGAAAAAATAGGTCAATATAATAATGGTAATGTTTCTTTAATGTTTTGTCGAGTGCCTAACTCACTAAATAGAGGCACTTTTGGATTAAAATATTCAAATGTGGAAAATTTTCTAATTACATCAGGAGGACTAAGTGGCTGCACAGTTTGTTCTGTTTTTTTACCGGAATCAAAAGAAATTTATTTTTTCCATACAGGAAAATCATCCAGTGTATGCAAATTTGAATATACACAGCAAATGAAAAATGCCGATTTATATAGGAGCATATTGATAAGTTTGGAATCACAAATTGATTCTCAAATCTTCGAAAAAATTAGTGATGAAGATTTGTTTTCAAAATTATCATTTCTTTGTTCAAACTATGCACAAAAAATTGTAATTGATATATATATTTCTGATGCATCTGCCAAAGCATCACATTCGAAGGTTCATGTAAATGATGAAGTAATAAAGCGTAAAGGTGATAAGTATAGTTTAACTTTAAGATATTATAAAGTAAGAGCTAATTTGTTTGTGTCAAAGTACAATAAATTATATAGTGTTCATTATATGGTAAATGATAATATTTATTCTACTTTT
>JAIDTI010000002.1 GCA_029060755.1 Ruminococcus sp.
CATTCTTGCTGTAATGAAAGTTTTTGAAATTAATATCAATTCAATTAAAATATATACAAAAAATTCAAGTTAAAGGATTAAATTTATATGTTAGGAAATACTAACCAAAAATCAACTTATCTATTTGTGAAAAACGCACAATAAAATCAATAAGAATTAGTTTAAAAAAGCAATAGAAATTTTTTTGATTATATGTTATAATACATAAGAAGTATGTGAGAAATAATATGTCTGTTACTACAGCTTGTTATTTATTTCACATTTATTTTAAAAGGAGGTTTATCTTTAATGAATTCAGCTAAATCTACAGTTCCTTTCAAAGGTACAAAGGAACAGGAAGCCCAGCTCCTTGCAGTTATTGAGGAAAAAAAGGGAACTCAGGGTGCATTGATGCCTATTTTGCAGAAGGCACAGGAAATCTATGGCTACCTTCCAATTGAAGTTCAGACAATTATTTCCGACAACACAGGTATTCCGCTTGAAAAGATTTATGGAGTTGTAACTTTTTACGCTCAGTTCTCACTTTATCCAAAGGGTGAATACACAATCTCAGTTTGTCTTGGTACAGCTTGCTATGTAAAAGGCTCAGGCGATATTTACGACAAACTTCAGGAAAAACTTGGTATTGCGGGCGGTGAATGTACAGCAGACGGTAAATTCTCACTTGAAGCTTGCCGTTGTATCGGTGCTTGCGGTCTTGCTCCTGTTCTCACTGTCAACGAGGACGTTTATGGTCGTCTCACTGTTGATGATGTAGATAAAATCATCGAAAAATATACAGCATAATATTTATAACTGTTAGGAGGTTAACTTATGAAGACTCTTGAAGAACTCAAGGCTGTCAGAGAATCAATGGAGAGCGAAGTTGCTCTCAGAACTCATGGCAACACTTCTTCAAATTCAAAATATGAAAGACACGTACTTGTCTGTGGTGGTACAGGCTGTACTTCTTCCGGCTCTCCAAAAATCATTGCAAAGCTTGAAGAAGAATTTGCAGCAAAGGGCTTGACTGATAAAGTTCAGATTGTAAAGACAGGTTGTTTCGGTCTTTGCGAAAGAGGTCCTATCATGATTGTTTATCCTGAAGGCTCTTTCTATTCACGTGTCGGCGTTGATGAAATTACAAAAATTGTTGATGAGCATCTTATCGGCGGTAATCCTGTTAAGGAGTTCCTTTATGAAGAAACTGTTGACGGCGATAACATCAAGTCTCTTGATGATACTGCTTTCTATAAGAAACAGCACCGTGTAGCACTCAGAAACTGCGGTGTTATCAATCCTGAATGTATAAATGAATACATAGGCAGAGACGGCTATAAGGCTCTCGGCAAAGTTCTTACAGAAATGACACCTGAAGACGTTATTCAGACAATTCTTGATTCAGGTCTCCGTGGACGTGGCGGCGGTGGATTCCCTACAGGTATGAAGTGGAAACTCGCAAGAAATATCGTTCCTGACGCTGATATGAAGTATGTCTGCTGTAACGCTGACGAGGGTGACCCGGGCGCATTTATGGACCGTTCAGTACTTGAGGGCGACCCGCACGTAGTACTTGAAGCTATGACTATTGCAGGTTATGCAATCGGTGCTAAACAGGGTTATATTTACGTTCGTGCTGAATATCCGATAGCTGTTGACCGCCTTAATATTGCTATTAAGCAGGCTCGTGAAGCTGGTATGCTCGGCAAGGATATTTTCGGAACAGGCTTTGACTTTGATATTGACCTCCGTCTTGGTGCGGGTGCGTTTGTATGCGGTGAAGAAACTGCACTTATGACATCTATCGAGGGCAACAGAGGCGAACCACGTCCGAGACCGCCATTCCCGGCTGAAAAAGGACTTTTCCAAAAACCAACAATTCTCAACAACGTTGAAACATACGCAAACGTTCCGCAGATTATCCTTAATGGTGCAGAGTGGTTTGCATCAATGGGTACAGAGAAGTCAAAGGGTACAAAGGTATTTGCTCTTGGCGGTAAGATTAAGAATACAGGACTTGTTGAAGTTCCTATGGGTACAACACTCCGCACAGTTATTGAAGAAATCGGCGGTGGTATTCCTAACGGCAAGAAGTTCAAGGCTGCACAGACAGGTGGTCCATCAGGCGGTTGTATTCCAGCTGAACATTTTGATATTCCGATTGACTATGATAACCTTATCGGCATCGGCTCTATGATGGGTTCAGGCGGACTTATCGTAATGGACGAAGATAACTGTATGGTTGATATTGCTAAGTTCTTCCTTGAATTTACAGTTGATGAATCATGTGGTAAGTGTACTCCATGCCGTATCGGTACAAAGAGAATGCACGAAATTCTTGACAAGATTACAAAGGGCAAGGGAACACTTGAAGATATTGACAAGCTCGAAGAACTTTGCTATCATATCAAGTCCAACTCGCTTTGTGGTCTCGGACAGACAGCTCCAAACCCTGTTCTTTCAACACTTCGTTATTTCCGTGACGAATATATCGCTCACGTTGTTGACAAGAAGTGTCCTGCTGGTGTATGTAAAGACCTTCTCAGCTTTGAGATTGACAAGGACAAGTGCTTTGGCTGTACAATGTGTGCTAAGCAGTGTCCTGCTGATGCAATCCATGTTACAGACTACACAGCTCCCGGAAAGAAGAAGCCTGCATTTGAAATTGATAAGGATAAGTGCGTTAAGTGCGGTGCTTGTATCGCTACTTGTAAGTTCAAGGCAATAAGCAAGAAATAAGCGGAGGAATTATTAATGGAAAATATCACAGTTAAAGTAAATGGTGTTGAAATCTCCGTACCAAAGGGAACAACTGTTCTCGAGGCTGCTCATCAGGCAGGTTTTGAGATTCCTACACTTTGCTATATGAAAGAAATTAATGAAATTGGTGCTTGCCGTATCTGTATTACAGAGGTAAACGAGGGCAGAGGATTCCGCCTTGTTGCAGGTTGTGTTTATCCATGTTCAAACAATATGGAAATTCTCACAGCTTCACCAAAGGTTATTGAGTCACGCAAAAAAACTCTTGAACTCATTCTCTCAACTCATGACAGAAAGTGCCTTTCATGCGTAAGAAGCGGAAACTGCGAACTTCAGAAACTCTGTAAGGATTACGGAATTGATGATGCTTCTAAGTATGACGGTGTTAAAAACGAGTATGAAATTGATGCTACAGCAGCACATATGTACCGTGACAACAACAAGTGTATTCTTTGCCGTCGTTGTGTTGCAGTATGTTCAAAAACTCAAGGTATCGGCGTAATCGGTGCTAATGAGCGTGGATTCAAGACATTTATCGGCTCTGCGTTTGATATGGGTCTTGGCGAAACAAGCTGTGTATCATGCGGACAGTGTATTGCTGTATGTCCTGTTGGTGCAATTGCTGAAAAAGACTATATCAAAGATGTACTTGCTGCTATTGCTGACCCTGAAAAAGTTGTTCTTGTACAGACAGCTCCTGCTGTACGTGCTGGTCTTGGCGAATGTTTCGGTATGCCAATCGGTACAAATGCAGAGGGTAAAATGGTTGCAGCTCTCAGAAGACTTGGTTTTGACAAGGTATTTGATACTGACTTTGCTGCTGACCTTACAATCATGGAAGAAGCAAACGAGTTCCTTGACAGAGTAAAGAACGGTGGAAAACTTCCGTTAATCACATCATGTTCACCAGGTTGGGTTAAGTTCTGCGAACACTACTTCCCTGATATGATTGACAATCTTTCAAGCTGCAAATCACCACAGCAGATGTTCGGTGCTACAGCTAAGACATACTATGCTGAAAAAATGGGAATCGATCCGAAAAACATTGTTATGGTTTCTATCATGCCATGTACAGCTAAGAAATTTGAAATCGGCAGAGAAGACCAGAGTGCAGCAGGTGTTCCTGATGTTGATTATGCACTCACAACACGTGAGCTTGGCAGAATGATTGAGCGTGCAGGAATCAACTTCCTTGCTCTTGAAGATGAAAAGTTTGATGAGCCACTTGGAATTTCAACAGGTGCTGGCGTTATCTTTGGTGCTACAGGCGGTGTTATGGAGGCTGCTCTCCGTACAGCTGTTCATACACTCACAGGCGAGAATCCTATTGACTTCCCACAGATTCGTGGTACAGAGGGCATTAAAGAAGCTGAATATGACGTTGCAGGCATGAAAGTCAAGGTTGCTGTTGTAAGCGGTCTTGCCAATGCAAGAGAAGTGCTTGAAAAGGTACAGAAAGGTGAAGCTGATTATCAGTTCATTGAAATTATGGCTTGTCCTGGTGGTTGTGTAAACGGCGGTGGTCAGCCACAGGTTGCAATGGGTATCAGAAACTTCGTTGACATCAGAGAAAAGAGAGCAGAAGTTCTCTATAATCTTGATGCTTCAATGCCTTTGAGACAGTCTCACGAAAATCCTGCTATTAAGGCTGTTTATGCTGAATATTTCGGCGAGCCTGGCAGTCACAAGGCACATGAAGTTCTTCATACAAAGTATGTAAAGAGAAGTGTAAACTAATATAACAAAAAATAAACGGCTGTCGCTATAAAACGGCAGTCGTTTTTGTTTAAATCTATTTCAGAAAGGAAAAAGAAATGAAAAAATTAAAAAAATCGTATGTAATCAGTGTATCACTTGGCAAAGGCTGTTATCGTCATATACAAATATCAGCTGACGAAACTCTGGAATATCTTTCGGATTGTATTCTCTATGCGTTTGATTTTTCCAACGACCACCTCCACGCATTTTTTATGGATAATCGTCCATGGAGTGATGATGCTTATTTTCACTGTGCAGAAGAAGATGCTGAACGTCATACCTGTGACTATACACTTAATCAGATTAATCTTGAAAAAGACAAGCAATTCAAGTATATTTTTGATTTCGGTGATGAATGGACATTTCAGTGCAAGATTTTGAGTGTTCTTGACGAGAAAACTCCGCAGGCTATGATTGTCAAAAGTAAGGGAAAAGCGCCGAATCAGTATTCTGATTATGCTGAAGATTATGGCGATGAAGATTTCATAGATATTCCGGCTGTTGATATTGCTCTGGAACTTTATGAAGCAGCTTTTCGTTATCGTCAGGCAAAGCTCTGGAAAAAAGTCTATGATACTGATATGTTCGCTGTAGAGTTTTCAAATGGTGAAATCGGTTATTGTACAGTTATGGGACGTGCTGGCGAACACATTGCAATGGCAGTATATATCGGTCAAAATGGCTGGAACTGTCTTGAAAAATTCATACTTTGTGATGAGTATCGTTCTGATGATGAAATGTTTGAGGTGTTCATTTCACAGGATTGTATACAGTGTGAATTTGTCTGTAAAGCAGATGTTTCAGAAGATGTTCTTGAAAAAATACAGACTTATGGTAAAGCAAATGGAATTTCATTCAGAGGAAAAAATTCTTATCCTAATTTTTTTAGCTATAAGCCGTATACAGTACCATGGGCAGTCAATCCGCAGGAACAGCAGATTCTGAAAGAGGCACTTCTTGCAGCAACTTATATCAGTGAAAGACTTGAATCTGGTGAAACACATAAAACTCTTGGTCTGGACGATGTAAGAGAAGTTTCTGAAATGCCACTGTTGAAAGTGACTGAAAATGGTGTTACATGGGGAAGAACTGCTGTACCAAAAAGTACAGAAATTGTGTATCCAACTCCTGAATTTAAAAAGGCTGACAAGCTGAAAAAACTGAAAAAGAAAGCCAGCTGGGAGTGTGAAGCTGTCTGTCTTCGTTCACCTTCTTTGCCAGATGATGGTGAAATTCCTGGATTTCCGATAATCCTTATAGCAGTAAATACAGAAAATGAGTTTGTACTGATTACAGAGCCATTTCATGATTACAACAAAAATGCAGGTCAGGTTTTAGATGATTTTGTTTCAAAAATGATTGAAAATAAAGTTTGTCCCGCTTCTGTTGTAGTAAAAGATAAGCGTACAGAAATGTTGCTTAAGGACTTATGTGACAAATGCGGAATTATAATGATGACAACAAATAAATTTTCAAAACTTGATGCAATAAAGGCAGAGATGTTTGATACACAGGAAAGTGGAAGTATTGATGATGATATTCAGATGATTCTTGATTTGATTGATTCCCTAAGTGAAAAAGAAATGGCAGTGGTTCCAATAGGGATTTTGCATAATATTCTGACATATCCTGATATTTCAGAAAGTCTTAGGAAAAAAATTGAGAAAATGCTGAATAAATAATACTGCTCGTGCTGAAAATATGGTATCATTTTTCGCTGATAAAGCTGTTAAGCCCTGAAAATATAGTCAGTGCAACTTTTTCTTGATATTCGTCTGTTTTATTTTCAGGCTGTAGATTCTGAAAACTCTTTTGCAGAGATTTTGCAAGCTTTTCACTTCTGCTGTCAGTTACTTAATAGAACAATGGCAATGCTCTATGTCAGAATGAATCTTTTGGCGAAGATTACGAATGTCATGGACTTCTGCTAAAATTACCGAATCAATCATTTTTTTGATTTCAGCAAGTCTGTTGTCAAGATTGACCATATAATGTTCCTTCGGTATATCATTTTATAGCATTATTTCCTGAAAGTAAATACAAAACAGTTCCGAAAAAAATATTTATTTTTCGGAACTGTTTTATCTTGACAAACTATATTTTTGTGAACAGATTTGATACGCCGAGCATACTGCTATTCAAAAGAATTTCCGCTTCACAATACAGAAAAAGTTCAGCATATTGCGGAAAATCCTTGCTGTATGGCATCTGTTCAACGTACTTCTTCAAGGAACTGTCATTGTAAACTGCATAAATAAAATCATATACAATTTCTGGATTATTAAATACAAATTTATCGCATGAACAGTAAACTTTTTGATGTTCGTTTTCAAATTCGTACATATCGAGGTCATAGTCTGCATTGCAGTACAGATTTGGAAAACTTATCGCCTTTAAGTCCTTGACTTTCTGACCAAATGATACAGGCATTTCAAAATCCGTCTGACAATGCATATAATACCATTCACTTAGCGGACTTGTATTCGCAAAACAGAATCCGCATAGTCCAATATCAACCTCCGCATCATCTGCATAGAATCTTTGCAGATATTCATATAGCTCCAGATAAGACTTATAACTGCTGAAATTTTTTCCGTTGTTGGAACGAATATTGTATTCCTGATATTGAAAGACCGTTTTCAGATTCGGAATAAACCCGACACGGTTCTGCATCATGCCGTGCTTGCGTGTAAGTACGGCAAAAATCAGATACGGTTTCAGAAGTTTCATATTATCGTCGTGATTGATATAATTCAGCAGGGCATTCAGATTATCTTGATATACCGTGCTTTCTTCAATAAAATCATGCTGTAATGTCAACTGATACAGCATTTCGAATTTCTCATTGAAATCATCACATAAATCATTGAATTTTCTCAAGTTTTCTTTAATATAGCGTACTTTTTCACGATATTTCAGCTGTATTTCAAGAAATTCTGACAATTTCCGTATTTTTTCATTCTGACGGAAATAATTACATATATTCTGTTCTTCTGTATGTTTGTAGGAGTCAATTTCATTCAGCAGTCCGCTGTCCGTCATCATACAGATATAAATGTAATGTAAATCCCGATTTTCAGGCATTTCCTCTGCTAAATTCATTAAATCACAGTACATCATGACAGCATTTTTACTGCCAATCTGATATTTTTTAAGCATACCTGCAAAATCTGCTTTGAAGCGTTCTGTTTTCTGTTTTGCCTCATCAAACGTATAGTGATGTTCTTCAAGAATTTTATTCAGTGGTAGTACATAATGGTCTGCCTGTTTATTAATATATTGAAAATTTCATAATCCACATCATATTCCATTCAATTTCCTCCTTATTTAATTTTTGATACGTTTTCCGTCACTGCTATTTAACATAACGTGAGTTCGATGCACGGAAATCAATTTTCAAAATTTTGACAAGCATGGTATAATAAAAATATGAAAAATAACGGAATAACAGAGTA
>JAIDTI010000020.1 GCA_029060755.1 Ruminococcus sp.
GCATACGAGATTCCTGAGCGTCTCGTGGGCTCGTAGATGAGTATCAGAGAGAGGCCTTAATGTATTCGATAAAAATTGTTTTTAGGAGGGATTTAATTGAGAGTAAAAAAAATTCTGTCTGCACTGATTTCAGGCTGTATAGCCATAAGTTGTTTGGGAGTATTTTATGCATCAGCGGCAAATCATACACGTGTAGGCGTACATGACCCATCAATTATCAAACTGGACGACAACAGCTATTATATTATCGGTTCACATCTTGCTGCTGCACGTTCTTCAGATTTAGGGAACTGGACTTTTACAGCAAATTCTAATGCTGGAACTAAAAATACTACATTTTTTAATAATATTTATACTGATCTCGCAATTCCTGCATCATGGTCGTCGCCTTCAAACGCAAATTACGATTTGTCAGGCAACCTTTGGGCACCTGACATTGTATATAATGAAGTAATGGGAAAATACTGTATGTATCTCAGTGTTAACGGTGATTCCTATAAATCTTCAATAGTACTTTGTACAGCAGATAATATTGACGGTCCGTATACTTATGTTGATACTGTTGTTTATTCGGGATTTGAAAACAATGATATTTTCAGTTATAAAAAAACTGATGCTGAAAAGGTGCTGGGCAGTAATCCTGATATTTCACGTTACCTTGACAACAATGGAAACTGGAATCCTCAGTATGGTACAAACGCTATTGACCCTGCTGTATTCTATGACGAAAATGGTAATCTGTGGATTATTTACGGCTCATGGTTCGGCGGTCTGTATATGCTTGAACTTGATGAAAATACCGGCTTGCGTGACTACAATGTAACATATGATACAGTAAATGACGTTTCAGATGCATATATGGGTATAAAAGCGGCAGGCGGTCACTGGGTTTCGGGTGAAGGTCCGTACATTGAGTATATGGAAAATCCCAAAACAGGTAATGGTTATTATTATCTCTTTGTATCATATGGCTGTTTCAACAATGACGGTGGTTACAATATGCGTGTTTTCAGAAGCAAATCACCGTCAGGTCCTTACGTCGACCAGAATGGCAATTCTGCTATATATAAATCAGGCGGAGACAATATCGGCGGTAATATCGGTATGCGTCTTATGAGCAACTATCAGTGGGACTGCAACGACCGTCCTAACAAAGCACAGGGTCACAACTCCGTCCTCATGGACGACGATGGCAGACTTTTTGTTATTTATCATAATAAATTTGATGACAAATATGGTTTCCATGAAGTGAGAGTACATCAGCTTATTATGAATGAGGACGACTGGCCTGTTGCAACGCCTTATGAATATGTACCTAACGAGGAAATTTCTGAAACGGGTCATACTACAGAAGCAGTTACGGGCGAATATGAATTTATTTTCCACAAACTCAAACAGAAAATAGTTGCCGACCAGACAACAAGTGGTAATAATGCGGAAGTTGCATATTCACAGAATATTGTTCTGAATGCAGACGGAACAGTAACAGGTGACATTAAGGGAACATGGACTATGTCGGAAAATTCAGCGGATATGACCTTTACTTTCGATAATGTCACATACAAGGGAAGTTTTATAGTACAGGATGATGAATCTTCCAAAATGGTAAAGAAAATGACATTCACTGCTACAGGCAACAATACTTGTATCTGGGGAAGCAAGAAAACTGAATATGATTTTTCGGAAGATATGAAAAATAACACAAATACCGACAGTCAGTCAGTTTATAATACAGCTTCAGTACAGGGAAGCGGTTCAAATGTAAAACTGAGCAATACAGAACTTGTCAGTGGTATTCCTTATTATATCACCAATAAATTCAGCGGTCTGGCACTTGATTTGCCCGATAGAAAAACAACTGACGGTACACAGATACAGCAATGGAAACTGAGTGGCGGAAGTAGTCAGGAATGGCGTTTGGTAGCGGTTGACGATGAGTATTTCAAAATTCTTTCGATGAAAGACGAATCAAAATGTATTACAATAGACGGTACGGATAACTCCGATGGTCTTAATGTCGTATTGCAGACATATACAGGTACGGACAATCAGTTGTTTAAAATCGTAAAGAACGGTTCTTTTTACGGTATTATATCAAAGGTATCGGGCAATACCTCCGGTCTTGATGTATACGGTTGGTCAGAAGAAAACGGCGGTGTAATTAACCAGTGGAATTACTGGGGCGGTGCTTGCCAGACGTGGAAGATTACTCCTGTACGTCCAAAAGTTACAGACGGAACTTATACTATAAGAAACCTCAACAGTGGTCTTTTCATTTCCTCAGACGACGACAATGTTGTTCAGGGTGATAAGGAAAACTGGATGATTTCCAAACAGGAGAACGGCAAGTATACTATACAGGCTGAAAACGGAAAAGCTCTGACAGTTGAAAATAATTCAGACAGTGATGGTACAAATATTTCACTTGAAAATCTTACAGGGGATAATTCTCAGAAATTCAGTCTGTACGTCAATGATGATGGTACGTATACACTGTTGAGTGCAGTTTCAGACAGTAAGTCATGTGCTGATGTATATGGTATAAGTCTGGAAAACGGTGCAAATATATGCCAGTGGAATTACTGGGGGGGTGACGGTCAGAAGTTTATTATTGAACCGACATTATCGGAAACAGTCATCGGCGATGTAAACAATGACGGACAATTTACAATTGCAGATGTAGTTCTGTTACAAAAGTGGCTTCTTGCAGTCCAGGATATAAAACTTGCAAACTGGAAAGCAGCTGACTTATATGAAGACGGCAGACTTGATGTATTTGATATGATTGAAATGAGAAAACTTCTCATTCAAAATAACTCTCTGTCTACACAGTAAGAGAGAATATATATTGGTTCTATTCCAATACAACGAGACAATCAGAAACCTTCGCAAGAGTAATCTTGTGGAGGTTTTTATTTAATTATATTTTTAACCTAACTCATGAATCAGCTTCAAAAAAGCCTCATTATTTAACTTGCCATTTTTCCATAGGTTCCGAGCATTACACACCTTGCTGTGCCATTCGGCGTAGTCATTGTAATCCAAATCCTTGCCCGTTTTTTCGTCTGACAGCTTATCTGCAAAACGCTCTACACGCTTGAAATTACGGTTTACAGCTTTATCGTATTTCGACAGCACAACAGAGTGTTCTGCATTGATCTGCTGGTCCGATATCCTTGTAAGTTCTGCAGTCTTCTGTCACCACACGGTCGCAGTAAAGAGTTTTTCTTTTGGTCTTGGGAATGAAAAAATGTCCGCAGTATGGAATTTTTTCGATTACCTTATCCTCAATCAGAAACAGCTGCATAAAAGAGTGCAGCATACTTTTGAACAATAACGCTGTAGCTGCTAAGTTGTTTGATGTTGCTGTCAGGAGGCTTGATATAATAAAAAATAAACGAATCATAGTACATCTAAGCTTACAGATGATGAAATAATGCTGCTTGAGCAATACTGCAGGCTTACTCCAACTCAAAAAGAAGAAATAATCAGATTGATGACAGATAAATAGAAGTGTGTCATGGTGTAACAGTAAGAAGTAAGAATAGCATTCTAACTGAAATGAGCTATAAACCGCACGGATTCAGGAAATTATCAAAAAAGCACATACCTACATGATATGTGCCTTTTATATATGTATAATCTGCCGCTGTTACGCAGAATCGCTTTGATTATCTTTTGGCAGACAAAGTGCAATATCCGAATAAAATTCGTTTGCAGAATGAGAAAACTTTGCAATACCGTGATATTTTTCAGCAATTATTTTCATGGAATCCATAC
>JAIDTI010000021.1 GCA_029060755.1 Ruminococcus sp.
ATATTATATCACATTATTTTGATTTTGTAAAGGGGGTAATGAAAAATTATTTTTTTCTTTTTCGTATAATTTTTAATAAAACTGCTCCGACAGCAAGAGAAGCTGTTATAACTGCCTTTCTGGTACTGATATTTTCGGTTTCAGTACCCGAAAGACTGCCTTTTCCTGCTACTTTCTGAGTTCCGAATCCAAAAGAAAATTTTTCGGAATCTTTTTTATACTCCATTATTCTGCTCCTTTAAGTTCAGCTATCAGAAATTTTATGTTTTTGCCCTCATCAGTGAACATTTTTTCATGTTCTGTGACATAATTTTCTATACCTGTTTCGCTGTGCAAATCGTATGATATGAATTTTATTTCAAAGCCTGATTCCCTGAAATATTCAAGGGATTCCTCAAAAAGTCCGTCATCATCTGTCTTGAACCAAATCTGTCCTTTAAGAAATTTTTTGTAATTGGCAAGCTGACGTGTATGAGTGAGACGGCGTTTCTTATGCTTGCTCTTTCCCCATGGATTGCAGAAGTTTATATATATTCTGTCAGCTCTGTCATCTTCATTCCATGCAAGGTCAATGCGTTCTATGTTCTGGATTGCTATCCTTATGTTGTTCATTGGCATATCCGACGATTTATAGGCATCTTCAAGCTTTCTCTTTGCAAGGACAAGCATCTCATTCTTTATATCCATAGCAATAAAATTGATTTCAGGGTGATTTGATGCAATCTGCGAAATAAAACCGCCTTTTCCACAACCTAACTCAATATATAGTGGTTTTTTGGGATTTTCAAAAAGTTCTGTCCATCTGCCTTTCTGCTCCGTCGGATTTTGTACATAGAAGGAGCAGGATTCCAATTCAGGTTTTGCCCACGGTTTATGTCTTATTCTCATTTTTACCTCCTGTGAAAATTATTTCTTTTTAATAATAACTCCGCCTGTTTTCCATATACTGCTTTCAGGTACAACACCTCTTACACAACTTGTCGGATAGATATTTGAAAATCTGCCTATAATAGTTCCGGGATTCAATACGCTGTTACAGCCAACTTCTACATTATCGCCAAGCATTGCACCTATTTTCTTAATTCCTGTCTCCAGTTTTTCATCAGCAGATTTTATAACAACATTTGTCTTATCTGACTTGACATTTGATGTAATTGAACCTGCTCCCATATGCGACTTATAGCCAAGTATGCTGTCGCCGACATAGTTGTAATGCGGTGTCTGTACATTGTCGAAAATTATAACGTTTTTCAGTTCAACTGAATTGCCGATAACACAATTCTCGCCTATTAACGCACTTCCTCTGATAAATGCACAATGACGTACTTCTGTACCTGCTCCGATTATGCAAGGTGAACCAAGATAAGCTGACGGAAATACTTTTGCTGTCTTGTGTATCCATACATTTTCAGCAGGATTATCATACTCATCAGGACTGAGAGTTTTTCCAAGCGATATGATAAATTCGCTGATTCCTTTCAATGCTTCCCATGGATATGTAAATCCTTTGAGATAATCAGATGCAAGAGTATGTTTGAGGTCGAAAAGTTTTGTTATTTTAATATTTTCCATTATAAAATCTCCTATCTTAATTAAATTTACCTTATTATATTATAGTATATCAAACAACAATTGTCAATAGTATCAGTAATTTTTTAAAGCATATGGGTACTACGGAATGTCCGTAGTCTGTTATGTTAATTTCAGCCTGTTTTTCGGATTTTTTCAGTATTACTGACACCCATCTGACACCCATAATATTCATTAAGTTTGTCAATCTGCTTTTCTTTGTATATTGAATCAAGATGAACATATATTGCCATAGTTGTTTTTATATCCGCATGACCTGCCTGCTCTTTAACCGTGCCAACGTCCATACCTGCAAGATACATTGATGTGATGAATGTATGCCTTAACCAGTGAGGCGTTATTCGTGGAATAACCATAGGTATTTTTTCAGGCGAAAAACGACTGTCAGGCTTATCATAGTTTAATATGTGCGAAAAATCTCCGTTTCTGAAATTCAGTTCCGCAAGATAGCTCTCCCACATACTGTTCCATGATGAAAGTGACATCATATTTCCTTTGCTGTCGGGACAGACTAACATATTATTCGTTCGTTCCGTATTTTTGAGATAATCAATAAGAATCTGCGGAATATATACATTTCTTACACCCGCTTTTGATTTTGCACCCTGTTTTACTCTCCAGTTGCTTCCCTCACGCTCGATAGACTTATTCACCCTGATTATTCCATGCTCCAAATCTACATCACTCCATAAAAGCGGTACAAGTTCGCCACGTCTCAAACCAGCATACATCATTATCATAGCAGAAGTTCTTGCACGGTGCGGAGTATCAACAACCCATTTCTGCTCCTGCTCCGTCAATGCACGTCTTTTTTCAGTCTGATTTGCCTTATTATCGGGTATTCTCACCGAAACAGCAGGATTATAGTCTATTACACGATTATCAATTGCATAGCTGAATATCTGTTTTGCCGTACTTTTTATTTCAACAAGCACTGCAACAGAATATTTGTCAGCACAATCGATTATAATATCCTGTATATCCATGGTGCGTATTCTGTATATCTCCCGCTCTGCTATCGGTGAAAGATTTTTTACTCTGCACTCATATACATAGTATCTGTGCGGACTTACTTCTGTTTTTTTCAGTCTTAACCAGCGTTCAGCCCATTCCCCGAAAGTATCACGCTGTGCAAGTATATCAAGACCTTTTCCAAGCTTTATTTTTACTTCATCTACTTTTTGATTAAGTTCTTTCTGCGTACGTGCATACACATACTTATACTTTCGCTTGCCGTCAATTACACCAAGATATATTTTTGATTGCAGTCGTCCGTCTGCTCGTCTTTTGTTTTTTATTCTCGCCATATATATCACCACCTATAAATTAAATATACCACAAAAAAATCTTCCCGTCAAGAGAAGATTTTTATATTTTTTTCCAGTTTCCACTTACATAGTGTATCATAAATAATATGAACAGAAGCATATTATGTGCAATCATACAAGCCCATGCAGATATTAAGCCATATCCCATAATCTGCGTACAAACATACGTTCCGACTATTCTTATACACCACATTCCCAGTACATTATATATAAAGGGGGCAACTGTTTTTCCGAGTCCCTGCATAAGTCCTTCTATTACTATCGGAACACCATAAAACGGCTCTGAAACTGCAACCATTCGCAGAACTGTAGTACCAAGTGCTATAACTTCCGCATCTTCTGAAAATATACGCATCAAATATGGTGCAGATATGAACAGCATACCGCCTGAAAAAATCATCAGTGTAACTTCCAACGGCAATATAGTTTTTGCTGTCTGATTCAGTTTACGCTTGTCACCTGCTCCCCATGCACTTCCTGCAAGTGCTGATGATGCCGCCTGCATACCATATCCAGGAATATAGAACAGTGATTCTACAGTATTGGCAATTGTATGTGCCGCTGTTGACATTTCACCAAGAGAATTAATCATAGCTGCAAAAGCTACATATCCAAGAGATGTTGCAAATCTCTGGAGCATATTCGGAAATGCTATTCTTATACATGGTTTCAGCATATTCATATCAGGCTTTATGCTCTGTCCTTTCGGTGAAATCTCCTTGTGTCTGAAAAGCATCACTGTTATAGCAATTCCACCGAACGTATATGCAATCGCACTTGCTGTTGCCGCTCCTGATATGCCCATTCCTGCACCAATTATCTGATATGACGTATTTTTTATACTGATTGTACGTGTAGGATAAATCAGCAGAAAATTAAGCACAATGTTTATTATATTTACAAATATTCCGACTTTCATCGGTGTCTTTGTATCACCGACAGCCCGTAACAATGTACCGAAGATTATGCTTGCTGTACGAAAAAGCATAGGAGTATACAGTATAAGAAAATATCTTGCCGATATATCACGGATTTCATAATCAACGTGCATAAGTACCGGAATTTTACTGCTGAGCAGAACTGTAACAACTGTAAAAAATAATCCGACTGCAATAACTGTAAATACTGCCTGCCCTGCTGTTTTTCGTGCTTTCACTTTATCCCCTGCTCCGAATGACTGCGCTATCACTGCAAGAAATCCCACTCCTATTGCGGAAACAGTACTTCCGATAAGCCAGTTGACTGTTGTTGTAGAACCGACTGCTGCTGTTGCCTGAGTTCCAAGAGAACCAACCATAGCTGTATCAATATACTGCACCGCCGTCTGCAAAAGCTGTTCAAACATTGTCGGCAACGCAAGCGACAGTATTTCAGACAGCATCTTAAATGACGAATTATTCTTCATCTTATGCAAATTTCTCCTTTTGCATTTTTGTCATCTGATATTATCTCCCCTACTGATTTAACTGTTATTTTACCGCTGTATACATTTTTTATACTGTCAACATGGGATATTATATCAGCTTCAACGTCCGATTTCTCAAAGCATAAATCAGCATCAATCATCTCACAGTTTACAAGTCGCAGTTTTTGGCAATAGCAGAATGGCTGTGTACCGATAATCTTGCAGTTTTCAAGCGTTAAGCCGTCAGAATACCATGCAAGGTACTCCCCTTTTATCGTGCTGTTTCTTACAGTTATATTCTTTCCATGCCAGAAAGCGTCTTTTGTATCAAAATAGCAGTTGTCAAATACAGCATTTTCTATATACTGAAATGAATATTTTCCCTTGAAATCTACATCACTGAACTGAATACCGTTGCTTCTCATCATGAAATATTCACTTTCTGCTGTACTGTTCTGCATTACAATATTACTTACAGACCAGCCAAATTCGGGTGATATGATACTGCAATCCGATATATGTACGTCTGAACACTCACGCAATGCCTTTATACCATGCATTTTCGTATTTCTGATATTTACATTACTTGAATACCACAAAGCAGCTCTGCAAAGTTCAGTCATTTCAGAATTTACTATAGTTAAATTATTGTCATGCCAGAACGGATAACGCAGATTGAAGAAACAATCAAGAACTCCTATATCTGAACTTTCTTTCAATGCACTTTCACCGTCTGCAACTCCGTCAAACGCACAGTTCTGCAAAACCACTCCTTTACTGCCGTATAATGCTCTTTCTTCATCAAATTTCTGATTTGAGATTATCATAAAAATCACTCCTTGTTTTATTATACAATACACATTATACCATTTTTATAAAAATATATCAAGTATTTTATGTAAAAAAACATTTCAGAAAAACTGTACAAAAAAATAAAAAAAGGTTGACAAAAATCCCCAAAAGATATATAATATACTTATATGGAGCAGGTAATACAATATTCATTATCTCTCCACAATTAATTGAGGTGAAATTAAAATGATAAAGAAATTTTTATCCATATTATCTGCAATTGTACTTTCTTCAGCAGTACTTACAGCTATTCCGCAAGATAAAAACGGTTTTATAGCAATGAAAGCATCAGCGGCAGAAACAGTGGTTAATCCTGTTATATGGTCTGATGTTCCTGACTGCGATGTAATAAGAGTCGGTGACACGTACTACATGATAAGTACAACAATGTTTTTCAGTCCTGGTGCGCCTATTATGAAATCGAAAGACCTTGTTTCATGGGAAATATGCTCATATGTTTATGATACATTGGCTGATGGTGATGTGCAGAATCTTACAAATGGCAAACACGATTACGCCCACGGACAATGGGCGGCAAGTCTCCGCTATCATGACGGAAATTTCTATGTATTTTTCGGAAGTTACGGCACGGGAAAATCATATATATACAAAACAGATGATATTGAACACGGCAAATGGACACGTTCTGAAATAAACGGAATGTATCATGATGCCTCAATCCTTTTTGATGATGACGGACGCAATTATCTTGTATACGGCGGGGGCGGTGAAATCAAAATAAAGGAGTTCAACGCTGAAATGACAGATTTCAAGTGGGGCGGTGTTGATAAAACTTTATTCAAGACAGGTCTTGACGGTCTCGCTGGTGAAGGCTCACATATTCAGAAAATCGGCGATTATTACTATGTTTTTGTTATTGCATGGCCTAGCGGAAGCGGTCGTATTGAATTGTGCTACCGCAGTAAAGAACTTACAGGCACATATGAAGGAAAAACTGTTCTCAATTCAGGTTTAGGCACATATGGTTCAGGTGTTGCACAAGGCGGTATTGTTGATACTCCCGACGGAAAATGGTATGGTATGCTTTTTCAGGACCACGGCTCTGTCGGAAGAATACCTGTTCTTGTACCTGTAACATGGGTTGACGGTTATCCAATAATGGGTGTGAACGGCAAAGCTCCTGTTACTTTTGAAGTTGAAAACGGCTATACAGGTACACAGCTTGCAAAAGATGACAGTTTCAGCTATAGTTTAGATAAACTTGCACTTGAATGGCAGTGGAATCACAATCCTGACAATATGGCATGGTCTGTAACAGAACGTGAGGGCTGGCTTAGACTTAAAAATAAAACGCTTGCAACAAATATTCTCAATGCAAAAAATACTCTTACACAAAGAACAGAAGGTCCAGCCTGTTCAAGTGTAATAAAACTTGATACATCAGGAATGAATATCGGAGACTATGCAGGTCTTTCGGCATTTCAGTTCAAATATGGAAATGTCGGTGTATATATTGCAGATGACGGCTCACACAAAGTTTATATGTCTGAAAACGGCGGTTATTCCGGCAATTCCGCTGTAACTGACAGTTATGACAAGATTATTGAAGAAGTTCCGCTTAATGAAAAAGAAGTATATTTAAAAGCTGAATTTACTTTCAATACTGTTGACGAAAATATGAATGTATCAAATAATATTGATAAAGTGAAATTTTTCTATTCACTTGACGGAAACAGCTGGACACGTATCGGAAACGAACTTAATATGTCATACGATTTAAAGCTGTTTACTGGCTACAGAAGCGGTATTTACAGTTACGGCACAAAAAATCTGAACGGATATGCTGATATAGATTTCTTTGATTATGAGCGTTCATCATGGAATGAGGCAACATCTTATTCGCCTAATGATTTCGGCTGGTGGTATAACTGTACTTTCAGTGACGGCACGCAAGGCTGGACAGACAGAGGCGGAAACAAAGTTGAACAGAATGATAATGAATGTTATACAACATGGGATAAATCGTCACTTCATGTATATGACAGAACATCTGCATGGCAGGGTACAGCATATAATCTAAAACCTGCAATTTTCAAGTCGGGTGAATCATACAGCTTTTCTGCTCATGTAAAACAAAATTCAGGTGAAAATGTAAAGTTTATGATGAAAATTGAGTACAAGGATTCTGACGGTGAAACAGCTTATGATGAAATTGCAAGCGTTATTGCCCCTGACGGTACATGGGCGCAGTTAGCAAATTCAAGTTATACAATTCCAGATGGTGCTTCAAATGTCCATATATATATTGAAACAGAAGATTCACTTACTGATTTTTATGTTGATGAATGTATCGGCGCAGTTGACGGAACAGGAATTGCAGGTGAGGGACAGCCTGATATAAAAGAAATTATACTTGGTGATACTAACTCTGACGGCAGAATAGATGTATTTGATATGATAAATGCAACAAAATGCTTTACTGGAGAAATTCAAGATGCTGATATGATAAAGTCGTCTGATATTGACAAAAATGGTAATATTGAAATAAATGACCTTGTTATGCTCCAGAAATATATACTTGGTATTATAAAGTACTTTCCATTAGATTAGTAAATTAAGGAGAGATAGTTATGAAAATCAAAAAAAGACTGACTGCTGTCATGATTGCATCAGGTATATGTCTTGCACCTTTTACAATACAAAGTCTCACACCAGACAACGCAACCATTACAGCATCTGCTGAAAGTATTTCAGATATGCCAGCGGATTTTCAGTTTGCTGCTGACTGGATATGGAACAATCGTATCGAACGTGAGCAGTCAACAGTAAGGCGAAATACTATTTTTGACCAGATAGTCGCCGGTAAAGGTACTATTAATTATGTTGTAAAATGGCAGTCATATAATACGGTTACCTATGAACAACGCAGGCAGTTTGAAAAAATGCTGTCCGATTGCATTAACGGCTGGAATGACTGGCTCTCAGGATATGAAAACTGGGCTTATGACCATATTGACGTAAAAATTGTCGGCTGGGCTGTTATTGACGAAAATTGTCTGCTTGACCTTCATGATGATGAAGTTGTGTATACTGATACAAGTTATTATGATTCGCAGTACGATACAAGCAATGGACGAGATGTTATACCTGACAGAGAACCGTATGCCCCTTCTGAATTATCAAGATTCGACCATTTTGCCGAAACAGGTTATGAATATCCAGGTGGACTGGATAAGCGTTTTGATATGTATATGTGGGCAACACAGGGATTTCCTGATATTGGCGGATGCGGTGGCGACTGGGGACAGCGTCTTTCTGATACTGCTTATTTAGGTATGATACAGAATGACAGTCTGCACGTACTTGAACATGAGATAGGTCATGGCTTCGGATTAACTGATTTCTACGGCGGTGAGGGAGAAATCGACGGTTTTCCTCCCGGTGGATTTCCAGGCGGTGAAAATTCTCTTATGATGGCTGGTTCAGCTACAAAAATCACCGATTTTGACGGCTGGATGCTCCGCTATATCTGGACAAAAATAAAAGATGATGAGGGTCGTTTTGATTTGTCTCCGGCTGTAAATACGTCTGTTGCTGAATTTACTGATACTATCTCAAATATGTCAGCACACGAAAACAGCGGAAGTATTTCATTTGCACAAAGTGGAAGTTATACTTTTTCCGGTGATGAATACTATGCAGGAGATGAAAGTAAAAATCTCATGAATTATGAAACAGGTGATGTAATATCTGTAAAATTCACTTATAATGCAGATACTAATGAAATCATAAGTATTGAATATCTTGATATTGATGAAAATATACGTAGAGTAAAAGGAGATGTCAATGCAGACGGAGAGTTTTCTGTTGCTGATTTGGTTGCAATGCAGAACTGGCTTTTAGCTGTACCGGATATTTCACTTGATGACTGGAAAGCCGGAGATTTCTGTGAAGATAATGTACTTGATGTGTTCGATTTATGTCTTATGAGATATGAATATATATCAGCTTTTAATGATTAAATCTTTGGAGGATAAAAATGAAATTTAAAAAAATTATATCATCAGTTTTGGCAGTTACAATGTGTATCACATCTTTCTCTTTGCATAATTTTCATAATGTGCCTGAATTTGAAGTAAGTGCATCTGATTTATCAGAACTTCCGGCAGAATATAAATCTGCTGCTGACTGGATATGGAATACAAGGATTCAGGGCGAAAAATCTGTAGAAGCATGGGATACCATTTACGATAAAATTGTAGCTGGAAACGGTACACTTCACTATGTAGTTAGGTGGCAGACAGATAAAAGCATCACCCTTGAACAACGTCAGAATCTTCAGAAAGTACTTGAAAAATCTGTTAATGACTGGACGGATAATTTAGTAGGATATGAAAACTGGCAATATTCACACGTCAATGTTAAAATAGTAGGTTGGGCTGTACTGGATAAAAACTGTTTGCTTGACCTTCAGCCAGATGAAACCGTTTATACAGATACTTCGCCGTACGACCCTACATATGATATACAAAGCGGTATGGGTGATTCAAGAATACCAACACTTATGCCGGAAGCTCCAATTGAACTTTTCCGCTATGAACATTGGCGAGACCCCGACTGGTCATATAATGGCAGTTATGAAAACCGCTACGATATGCAGCTTACAGCTACCCTTGGCATGATAAACATGGGCGGTTACGGTTATTACTGGGGACAGCAGTTGTCAGATGAAGCAGTTCTTGGATTGGCAGACGGCAGTACAAGCGTTCATATTCTTGAACATGAAGTAGGTCATGGATTTGGTTTTACGGATTTCTATGGCGGTGAAGGCGAATCAGATGGATTTCCACCTGGAGGATTTCCAGGTAGCGGAACATCTATTATGATGGCTGGAAGTTCTTCAGTTATTACTGATTTTGATGCATGGTTTGCAAGATATGTATGGAGCAAAATTTCTGCCGAAGAAGGTCGCTTTAACTTGTCTCCAGCTGTAACCGAAACAACAACCACAACCACTACTACTATCACAATATCAACAACAACCACCACCACACAGCCTCCTGCTGTAAATACGTCTGTTGCTGAATTTACTGATACTATCTCAGATATATCAGCATACGAAAACAGCGGAAGTATTTCATTTGCACAAAACGGAAACTATACTTTTTCCGGTGATGAATATTATGCAGGAGATGAAAGTAAAAATCTCATGAATTATGAAACAGGTGATATAATATCTGTAAAATTCACTTATAACACAGATACTAATGAAATCATAAGCATTGAATATCTTGATATTGATGAAAATATACGTAGAGTAAAAGGAGATGTCAATGCAGACGGAGAATTTTCTGTTGCTGATTTGGTTGCAATACAGAACTGGCTTTTAGCTGTACCGGATATTTCACTTGATAACTGGAAAGCAGGAGATTTCTGTGAAGATAATGTACTTGATGTGTTCGATTTATGTCTTATGAGACAGGAATTATTAAATCAATAAAATTAACATTTAAGGACAATGAACAAAATATGAAGAAAAAATTTACAGACAGTAAAAAATATTAAAGTTGCATCTATCACCGAAAACAAAAAACGCTCTTAAAATACCGTTTAAACAGTATTTAAAGAGCGTTTTTATATTGCATGAAAGTGTTATTTTTTGTTTCTGTTATGAACCGACAGCAATATGAAATCCGAAAATTGCTCATACACCTTTCTTTCAAGTACAGATGTCAGAAATTTATTGCGTGAGTAGAGTTCGTTCATTCGGACTGCTCGTTTTCTTGCGGAGCTTATGGAAATATTACAGAGTTCAGCTATATCCTCCGCACTTTTTATACCTATCCCCCAAAGAACGCAGGCAGGAGCAAGAATCCCGATTGCAAAGCGTTCGGCTGAATATTCATCGTCTTTTGTAACAAAATCCTTGCGGAGATGTCCAAGCGTTATATGACCCAGTTCGTGCGAAATCGTGTACCTTGTCTGATGAATATCAGATTCACGTACAATAATCAAAATTTCTTTATCAGTTTCAACAGTCAATCCCATTTCATTATGATTTAAAATACCTCTGTTATCTCTGCGGACAAATATTCCCATATCTGCAACAATTTTTTTCAGATTCAACGGCAGACTGTTCACTTTATGTTCAATAAGAAAACACCAGCTCGCATCACGTGTATTTTTATAAGTCTGATAGTTCATTAAAAATCAGTTTCCTCCGGCAACTGCTCCATTAATGCTAATTCTGCTTCTGTCACATCTATTCTGACTGCTTCACCGTCTGTTCGCCTTGCAATTTTACGACCGATAATTCTTTCTTCTTCTTTTTCTTTTAATTCAAGTATTTCTTCTGTTCTCCCAATAAGTTTAACCTGTTCCCGTTCAGAAAGTTTTCGGAAAAGCAAAATCATCTCTGTTTCGTTTTCAGTAAGTCTGTATATTTTGCCATACACAAGAACATCTATGGGAATATTGAAAAAATCGGCAATTTCAACAAGATAACTCCTATATGAATTGCTTTTGCCTTTTTTCCAATAAGAATAAGCATTTTTGTTCAGATTGAGATAATCTGTAAGTTCTATCTGCTTGCGTTTCTTTTCATGCAGTAATTTATCTATACTTTCAAAAATCTGTTTATCTAATTCAGACAAAATAATCACCTCCTTTTCGTCAAAATTCGACAAAGTTAGATTTTTTGTAACTTTACGACTTGACAGTTATATATTTTTGGATTATAATATAGTTAAAGAACTGGAAAGGTGGTGAAATTTATGGAAAGATACAATCATATCAAGTCTGTTATCCAGTATGCAAGAAAATGCGTCTGCACTCTTACAAAACAACAGCTCCTTGCACTTATTGACAGAATTGACAGAAAAGTTGATATTATGTATAATAAAAGAAGCTGAAATGCTTTTTTGATTATCCTTAAAAAAATTTTTCAGTTTTCAAAATAATAACATAAAACAGACATATTGTCAATAGCTGTATAGAATTTTTTTATCAGATTGCCATATATCGCTCCTTATTCTCTTGACTTTTTATTAATGATGTTGTATAATAGTAATTGATATAACATTACAGCAAAGGAGTTACTATGAGTATTTTTGATTTAACCAAAAAACCACCCGAATTAAGCCATGACTGGCTGATTTTTCAGAAGTTCGTCGGAAATATCGGTGCTTTTACATATATCGCAAAAGAAAAAACAGCATATCTTGATGAAGCTACCTGCCGTATGCTTTCATGCACAAGCACCAGGCTTAATGAGTTCGAATTTTTCAATCTGCTTGAAAAAATATCAAAGTCGCCTGTTGAGGGACAGAAACATATCTACAGATTTACAAATAACAATCTTACAAAATACATCAAGATGAACATCTATGAATCAAGTGACGAATGGCTTGGTTTTATTCAGGACTTCTCAAGACAGATTTCAGAATGGAAAGAAAACAGTCTTATTGCATATGACCCTATAACTCATCTGCTTTCTTATCCGTCATTTTCTCAACGGATAAAAGAGATTATGTCTGATGCTGAAAACTGCTGTCTTGCAACATTGTACATAAACGGCATTGAAAAGCTCGGACCTTTTCTTTCAGTTGACAGCACAAACTGCTGTATATCATCTGTTGCGGAGGTTGTGAAAAGCTATGCAAGCGACAAGGTAATAATCGGCTATAAATCGAACTATGAAATTTTCGCTTGCTTTATCGACTGCGACAGAATGTTCATATACAACACGCTTAACAGCATGGACGATGCTGTACAAAAATGCACTCTTACTGATGATTTCGGTGAAATTATTGATATATCAGATAAAAGCCAGCTTAGTCTTTCTATCGGCTGTTCATCATATCCGAATGAAGCATCTGATTTCAATATGCTTGTCAACTACTCAGAGTTCGCACTATATGAAGCAAGAACTGACCGCCGATATGTTATAAACTGGTTTTCAGAAGAACGCTATGTCCGTGAAAAAGATTCCTATAAAAATGCTCAGCTTTTTCAAAGAATGGTTATGGAAAACAGAATTACATACTATGTTCAGCCGATTGTTGAGGCAACTACAGGTGATATAATTGCATATGAAGCACTTATGCGAAGTGTCGGTGATATGAAGCTTGAGCCGAAACAGATTCTTTCCATTGCATCAAACCAGAACAGTCTCTATGCTATTGAACGGCTTACTTTTTTCAATACAATGAAGATGTTAAGCGAAAATCAGCATTTTTTCGAAAACAGAAAACTTTTTATAAATTCCATGTCTGATTATGTTCTCAGTGAGGAAGATTTCAATGAGCTTTATCTTACATACGGAGAACTTCTTGAAAAAACTGTTATTGAAGTTGTAGAAGATAATGATGCAACTGATGAAGCTATTGAAACGATACAGAAGCGTCTTAGGTTTACACATTCACAGCTTGCTATTGACGACTACGGCACGGGCTATTCAAATACATCAAATCTGCTGAAATATCGTCCCGACTATGTAAAGATAGACCATGCGCTTATATCGGATATTCACAATGATATGAAAAAACAGCAGCTTGTTACTCAAATTATTGAGTTCTGCCGTGACAATCAGCTGAAATCAATTGCAGAGGGCGTTGAAACGTCGCAGGAAATGAAAACTGTAATAAGACTTGGTGTTGATTATATTCAGGGATTCTATACATCAAAGCCGAAATCTGTTTTCCTTGACAGCATTGCTACAGATATAAAGAATGAAATTATCAAGACTAATCTTGAAATGCGCCCCGGAAAAAGCAAAAAGATATATACTGCACAGAATGACACGGAAATCGACCTGCTCCAGCTTGCACTTGAAAAATACACCGATATTCATGTATATCAAAGTAATCTGACGATTATCGGCGACCCTGAAAAAGCTGTAAAAATGAATATTACAATCATGGATAATCATAGTTGTGAACTGACGCTGAAGAATGTGAACATGATAAGCGGAAACAGCAAGCCCACTATTGTTGTCGGCGAATATGCAAGGCTTGTACTTAATATCGTGAAAAACAATAAGCTCGGCTATGCAGGAATATACGTTCCTATGGGTTCACAGCTTGAACTGCGTGGAAAGGGTACACTGAATATCGACTGCAATGCTCCCGACTGCGTAAGCATAGGCAACGACTATGACCACAGCTACGGCGATATTACAGTAAATATGCAGGGTATGCTTGAAATTGTCTGCAACAGCATTGAAACTGTCTGCATAGGCGGTGGATATAATGACGACGATTCAGAAATAAAACTTCTCTCTGGCAGAATAAATATATCAATGTACAGTCACAACGGTCTTGCCGTCGGAAGTTTCAACGGCGATTCCAATATTGAAATAGGAAAAGACTGCAAACTTAATCTGACTGTATCAGGAATAAAAGTTACTGGCATAGGAAGTTGCAGGGGTGTTTCAACAATTTCAACTTCTGCTGATATAAAAATGTTCTGTACGGGTGCAAATGCTATCGGAATAGGAGTTCTTGAAAACGGTGAGGGAAGTATTCTTGCGAAAGACGGAAAAATTGAAATAAAAATGCGTTCTGCAAATCAATCATGTATAGGTGCTATCAACGGAAACGTCAATACAAAAATCATGAACACTGAAATAATAATAGATTCTGAAGGCGATTTTGCTGTCGGAATCGGTGATTCTCGTGGAAGCGGAAACATATTTATCATGGATTCAAAGCTTGATATAAATATGAAGTGCGGAAATCCTCATGATATAGTTTCAGCTGGCGGAGATGTACAGATTCAGAACTCTGAAATAAACTCACTTGTCAACAACAAGCATATCCCTCATTAATATAAAGGAGACTTATTTTTATGATATACTACTGCATGAGTGATATACACGGCTGTTTGTCTGCTTTTAATGAAGCTCTTGACATGGTACTTGATAAGCTTGATGAGCCTGATACCGCTATTATACTGCTCGGGGACTACATTCACGGCGGTGAAGATAATTATGGAGTGCTTGACAGAATTATCAGTCTCCAAAGAAAATACGGCAGTGACAAGGTGATAGCTCTTTTAGGCAATCATGACGAAATTGTATGCGATGGCATATTTACTATAGATGGTCATGGCTGGGGCAATGATGAACGTGACGACAGATACATAAACTGGCTATCACGTCTTCCACGCTATCATATTGACGGAAAAACAATATTTGTTCATGCCGGTATTGATGAGGAATACGGAGAGTGCTGGGAATATTGTACCGAAGATTACATATTTACAGAAAAATATCCTGCACAGACTGGGTATTTTTTCAAGGATTACAAGATAGTTGCTGGTCACTGCGGTACAGCTGAAATAGCAGGTAATCCACGATTTCACGGTATCTATTATGACGGCGAATCACATTATTATATAGATTCTACAGTGCTTAACAGCGGATTTCTCAACGTATTGAAAGTGGACACCGAAAATCAGAAATATTATGAGGTTACACCTGATGCTGAAATCCCTGTAGAGCCTTATGAATATTAAAAATTTTATATAAAAAAGAGGTAATTTAATATGAAACTTGGTATGGTCGGACTGCCGAACGTCGGCAAAAGCACACTATTTAACGCACTCACAAATGCCGGTGCGGAATCTGCGAACTATCCATTCTGCACTATCGAAAAAAACATAGGCATTGTCTCTGTTCCTGACGAAAGACTTGACAAACTTGCTGAAATGTATGAGCCGGACAAATTCACTCCCGCAACTCTTGAATTTGTTGATATTGCAGGACTTGTAAAAGGTGCATCAAAAGGTGAAGGACTCGGAAATAAATTCCTTGCAGATATTCGTGAAGTTGATGCAATTGTCCATGTTGTACGCTGTTTTGAAGATGATAATATTATCCATGTTGACGGAAATATAAATCCGCTCCGTGACATTGAAACGATAAATCTTGAACTTATTTTCTCCGATATTGAAATGGTTGATAGACGTATCGACCGTGCAAAGAAAGCATCAAAGGGTGACAAGAAATTTCTTGCGGAAGTTGATTTTCTTGAACGTCTCAAAGCACATCTTGAGGAAGGCAAATCCGCAAGAGCATTTGATTTTACAGATGATGAGCGTGAACTTATCAAGTCTACTCCCTTGCTCTCTGCAAAGCCTGTTATTTATGCGGCTAATTTAAGTGAGGCTGATTTTTCAGGCAATATCGAAAACAATGAAAACTACTGTAAAGTGCGTCAGCTTGCAGAGGAGGAACATTCAGCCGTACTCCCGATATGCGCACAGACTGAAGCGGAAATTGCTGAAATGGACGACGAAGACAAAAAAATGTTCCTTGCTGATTTAGGTCTCGAAGTATCAGGACTTAACAGAATCATCAAGGAGGGCTATGCACTTCTCGGACTTATTTCATTCCTTACAGCAGGCAAACAGGAAGTTCGTGCATGGACGATAACAAAGGGTACGAAAGCACCGCAGGCAGCAGGAAAAATCCACACGGACTTTGAAAAAGGCTTTATTCGTGCAGAAGTTATATCGTTCAATGACCTTATGGAGTGTGGCACAATGGCAAATGCCAAAGAAAAAGGTCTGGTACGCTTAGAGGGCAAGGAATATGTCATGAATGATGGAGATATTGTTGTATTCAGATTCAATGTGTAAAAATGTAATAGGTCATGCAAAATGTAAAAGCTGACTTTACGCTTGAACGCCGATACAGACGGAACGTCAGGAAACGCAAGCTTTGTCTTGTCATAGCACCATTTAATTGAACGTTCCTGAGGTGTCATATACAGCGTATAGAACATATCCCAAGCCTTTTCACTGATACTGCAAGCCCCTTTGTTGTGTCCGCCCCTGCTGTCAATCAGGCTTTCAATACCTCCGTTCTTATACTTCGTCTGCCACAGATAAAGCTGACGTGTTGTGAAACTTTCGTTGTTTTGTTCATTAAAATCCTGTATAAACTTGTCTGCTGACATTCCGGCATGCTTAAAGTCAAGTACGATTGATGCCTTGTATTCAGCATCTTTTATCTGCATGAGTGAGTAACGCTCTATCAGTAATTCAGGCTCTTTTCCAACGTTTTTGCCATTGTACCTGTCCTGTGCCTCCTGCGGTAAGCTCTCCAATGAGATTAACAACTGTTTTCCGCCTGTCCTACACCATTAATAGTTACACTTTTGTATTTTCCAGCTGACACAGCTTTTTGTACAGCTCTTTCTGAAATATTCAAAAGTTCTGAAACTTCCTTAACTGTTAAGTTCATTTGAATCTTCCTTTAAAAAACTTTCATCAATTCCGAATTGTAGTGAAATCAAACGTATTACAGCTTTTGACGGATAATCCTGTCCGCTTTCTATCCTTGATAAATGCGACTGTGATATACATATCATTTCTGCAAAGTCTATCTGTCTCAGCTTATTGCCTAAACGGATAGACTTTATTTTTTTGTTAATATCATTCAAAACAATCCCTCCTTTTTATTGACTTTAAGGCAGAAATAGAGTAGAATATTAATAGTGGATATGCATTAGGCATATTTATATTATAGTATATTCAAACGCACTTGTCAAGCTTTTTTGAGTAATTTTAAATATACTTTATGAATATCACACAAATTTTAAGGAGTGATTTTGTTGTTTTATGACAATTTAAAAAAAGAATGTGAGCGTCAAGGATTAAAAATAACACCAATTGTTTTAGAATGTGGTGGAAATAAGGGTTCTTTAAGTGGTTGGAAAAAAGGTGCATCTCCTAATTCAGACATTGTAATAAAATTATCAGTAAGGTTAAACGTACCTACCGATTACCTTTTATTTGGAAAAGAAGAAACATCAAGAATTATTGAAATACCTAAAACATCATTAACAGAAAATGAAAAAGAATTGTTAAGCCTTTTCAATCAACTTCCTTATCGTGAACAATTAAAACTGATAGGAAAAGTGGAAAGTATGGTAGAAGAGATTTTAAAAAATAACTTGTAAGAAAATGTAGGGTAATAGATATAACTGACCGCATAAAAAATAAGTACCTTAACTTCAAATTTAAGGTACTTATTTTTTTATAAAAGTTCGTTAGTTTTTGTGAAAACGGTTCGTTAGTTACGGATTTTTTACATTTTGGTTCGTTAGTCGTACATAGAAAAAGGCTATAAATGGACTTTCTAATTTTTCAGACTAACGAACTTTTTCACATTTTGCGTGAGCCATTACAAAAAAATATTGCTGTATCATGAATGATACAGCATTTTTTGTTCATTTATTTTTTGTCCGAATTATTATCATCAAATTTAAGTGCATCAGAAGGCTTGCTGAATAAATATCCTTGAGAATATCTTATGCTGTTTGCTTCAATAACTGTCTGAATATCGCTTGTTTCAATAAATTCCGCAATGATTTCCTTATGGTGCTTTTCTGCCCATGATGCTATCATTTCAAGAAATTCACGCGCAAAAACGTCTGTTTTTATGTTCTTTACAATTTCACCGTCGATTTTTATATAATCGGACTTGACTTTGAATATATTCACGATATTTGAAAATCCGCTTCCGAAGTCGTCTATAGCAATTTTTCCACCTGACTGGTGAATCTTCTCAACAAATTCCGCAATAATCTGATAATCTTCAATTTCCTCTGTTTCCGTCAACTCAAATACATAGTTTTCAGGGTGCGGAGCATTTTGCAGAAATTTAAGAATAAAATGGACGATTTTATAATTATAGATGTCACTTATATTAAGATTGATTGTTACAATGTCATGTCTGTCACGGAATTTTTTCATAACCTTGCATATCATAAGGTACGAAATATCGTGATAAAAGCCGTATTCTTTGGCAATATCCATAAAGCGATAAGGCGTGTATATATTCCCCTCTGCATCTTTTATACGCATAAGCGATTCATACATACTTATTCTGCCATTTATGTTGTCTCTTATCCCCTGAAAGAACGGTATAACCCTGTCATTTGCAACAGCGTCATTGAGAATCATGAGCATCTCCATTTTCTTTGCGTGAATCTGCTCCAATCCTAAATCTGATGTATAATTAAGGAAAAATATGTTCTTTATCCTCATGTTGACAAGAGTAAGCTCCACTTTGTTAATCATATCTTCCTCATTCATTACGATTGAAAATTCAGTTACGGGAATATATGAGCCGAATCTGAACTCTGACAGATATTCCTGCAAAGAACGCATCTTATCTATAAATTCGCCGTCACAGAGATTAGGCGCAGCAGTTATGATAAGTGAATTTTTCTTGTAGATATAGCAGTTGAAACGCTTATCATGGATAAATTCAGTTATAGCCTTATAGAACTGAATAAAGCATGACTGAAATTTTGACTTGCTCAGAAACGCATTAAGCAGTCCCTCATTTCTGCAAGTAATCATACATATCTTGTCAAATTTTCCGATACTCAAATCATAGGAATATTTTGTTATATTGTCAATGCCTGTTTCGTCATCTTTAAAGAGTGAGTATTCAATTTCCTGCTGACGAAGTGAAAGTGTTTCGTCATTCTCTTTTCTGCTGTATTTTATAAGATAGTCAATTATATGCTCACGGTTATTTACAAAATCAGCCGGATTTTCACGGAAAACTGATGTGTCAATATGTATTCTGCGCCTGCTTTCTGATAATGCAGAAATGGCAAATGAATAATTGCAGTAATGATTTCTACTGTTCATACTGCCAATCTCTCCAGCAACAAGGCAACCGCTAAGATTTGTATTTCTGAAAGGCATAAGCTCCGATTTTGCACAATCTTTAAAAAGGAGTTGTCTTGATACACAACTGTAGCCGAAAAGAACTTCTGCATAATGTTCATTTATATTATTGCATACTCTTTCACACACTTCAATATTTTTCTGCAAACTTGAATAGGATATTTTTATTTTGTCGCCCGCCCTGACTTCAACAAGCAGATACATTATGGGTTCAGGCTCATCAGCAAAAACTTTTACATTTTCATTCTGCGGAGAATACGACAATGCCAGAGGAAGATTACCGCTGTCACTCTTTACCAGAGGGAAAAGAACAGTCATATCAAGATTTCCGTCATCAGAAAAGCTTATTCCCAATTGTTTTTCATACCATTCAACAGCATTTTCGCCATCAATAGTTCTTATGATGATACCGTCTGCATCTGTAATTGTATGGCTTCTGCCGACAGGTTCAGTGACATAAATAAGATTGCTGTATATATTTATATTGTTTGAGTCTATAACAGCAACTGCAAGAGAATCATCAGAAACGCCATTATTATCAAAAACAAAAGAATCATTTTCTATGCTCATGACAATATTTTCAGGTGTATTTGCAATTCCTCCTATAAGCTGTACCTTTGTTGCAAGTTCATTTACACGCTCAACAAATCTTTCAACCTTTACAAAAGGACGTGCAAAGAATGTGAACATATATTTTGAATTTTCTGTTATCATTGAAGCAACTGTTCTGTCCGCAATAACATCGCCACGCACATCATTTCCGACAGCATCAGAAAGCCCGATAATACCGGTTCTTATATTAGCAGAATTGAACTCCGTTATTGATAACAGACAATAGTCAGCAACTATTTCACCATTAAGAATAATTCCGGAAGTACTGCAACCGATAATCTTTGATGCAGGCAGATAGCTGAGTATGGTTTTAACCAACGGCATAATATTATCCTTGTTATGCACGCAGGTGTGGATTCTTATTAAATATTCCTTTTCAGGCGATAAATTTTCTTTTTCTGTAAAAGCCTTGAAATTTTTTTCATCAGAATAAATAAAGTTTATATTTTTCATATCATTCACTTCTTTTTCTCTGAATTTACATATTGTTATTTTTATTATAACATATTCTTCAAAAAAAATCAATAGTTTCGAAAAAAATTGAACACATATTCCAAAAACCACAATATATTTTTGTAACCTTTTAACATCAATATGAATAATATATATCGGGAGAGGAATTAATTTCATGTCTCCTGAATAAAAAGGAGGAATTTATCATGAATCTTAGTTTGTTTGATACAGACGGAACAAGGTTTGAGGAAAGAAAACCTGATTTTCCGAACATGACTCAACCGTCTGAAAACAGATATACAGGAGAAACACCGTCTATGCCGTTACGACCGTCGCTTGCAATGGCTTATGTGCCGTTTCAGCAGTGGGGAAATACAATGCAGCCGAATGAAGCCCTTGAAAGTGGCACGCTTTTTTCCGACCTTGTTTTTCCTTTTGAGGAGGTGGGAAAATGAGTAATCAGGAAATGCTCATGAATAAAATAAAACAGTACGACTTCACACTGAAAGAACTGAATTTATACCTTGATACTCACCCTAATTGCAGACGTGCATTGGCAATGTTTGCAAAGTATAAAAAGCTCCGTGAGGAAGTTGTAAAAGAATATACTGAAAAATATGGTCCTATTGTCCCCGAACAGAACAACAGTACTCAGCGTTGGACATGGATTGACGACCCTTTTCCGTGGGAGGTATAGACTATGTGGCAATATGAGAAAAAACTGCAATATCCTGTAAATATAAAAAATCCGAATCCTAAACTTGCAAAAGCTATAATCGACCAGTTAGGAGGTCTTAAAGCCAGAAAGTTATAATTATTCCTGCTTCTGTAAACGCTGTCTGAGTTTTGTATTTCGTTTTGTGACCGTTACATTTCTTACAGCATATCCGACAGCCTTTTTATTTCCGACAAGAACAAGAATTTTTTTTGCTCTTGTTATTCCTGTATAAATCAGATTCCTCTGCAACATTACAAAATGATTCATCATTACTGGCATAACTACTACGGGATATTCAGAACCCTGCGACTTATGAATTGTTATTGCATAAGCCTGTACAAGTTCATCAAGCTCGTCAAATGTATATGCAACAAATCCGCTGTCAAACAGAACAGTCAGCGTTCTTTCTTCATCATTGATACTTGTTACAATACCTATATCGCCGTTGAAGATCTCTTTATCATAGTTATTGCGAATCTGCATGACTTTATCATTTACACGGAATGAGCGTCCGCCACGATATAATACAGCTGAATCAGGATTCAGAGCGTTCTGCAATATTCTGTTAAGATTTTCTGCGCCGGTTACGCCTTTCCGCATAGGTGTAAGCACCTGAATATCATTTGACGATACACCATAATATGCAGGAAGTCGGCGTTTTACAAGGTCAACTATTGTTTCTGATGCCTTTTCAGCATCTTCTGATTCGATATAGAAAAAGTCAGTATTTCTGCCATTGCTTATATCGGGAAACTTTCCTGTATTTATTCTATGTGCATTTGTGATGATTCTGCTTGCCTGCGCCTGACGGAAAATTTTTGTAAGACGTACAACCGGAAACACACCTGAATCAATAATATCCCTGAGAACATTTCCTGCTCCGACAGAGGGCAGTTGGTCTATATCCCCGACAAAAATAAGCTTCATATGATGCGGTACAGCTTTTAAAAGAGTATTCATAAGAATAATATCAATCATAGATGATTCATCAATAATAAGTACATCGCCGTCCAGAGTATTATTTTCATTCCGTTTATAGCCGTCTGTTGGATTATATTCAAGAAGTCGGTGAATAGTTTTTGCCTCTTTGCCAGTTGTTTCCGTCATACGTTTTGCGGCACGTCCTGTCGGTGCGGCAAGCATTATCTCCATATCCATATCTTCCAATGCTTCTATTATGCCGAGAACTGTTGTTGTTTTTCCTGTTCCGGGACTTCCTGTAAGTACCATTATTTTTGAATCAACTGCCTGCTGAATAGCCTTTGCCTGAATTTCATCATACTGAATATCAAGCTTATTTTGCAAATACTCAATATCAACGGTATATCCTGCCCACAAATTCGCTGTACAATTGTTTATATTGCACATTCTTCTTGCTGTACCTGTTTCAGAATTATAAAAAAATGGCAGATATATTGCCTGTTCATCAAGAATAAGGTCTTTTTCTGCTAATGCTTTTTCTAAAGCAACTATAATGGACACCTGTTCTGTCTGAAGTAATTCTGTACATTTTTCTATCAGCTGTTCTCTTTCTGCATATACATGACCATCATTGGCAAGCTGTTTCAGCGTATACATAAGACCACTCCTGCATCTTAAAAAGCAGTTTTTTTCAAATCCGAGACTTTCTGCAATCTTGTCAGCCGTTTTGAATCCGATACCCCATATATCATCAGCAAGCCTGTATGGATTGTTTTTTACAATACTTATGCTGTCTTTTTCGTATTCCCTGTAGATTTTCGTGGCGAAAGCTGTACTTACACCATGACTTTGCAGAAAAATCATAATATTCTTGATTTCTTTCTGCTGTTCCCAGCTTGATACGATAAGTCCTATTCTTTTTTTGCCAATTCCGTCAATTTCTCCCAGTTTTTCAGGTGAATTTTCAATCACAGAAATAGTATCCATGCCGAACCTGTCAACAATACGTTTTGCAAACTTTGAGCCGATACCTTTTATAAGTCCACTGCCGAGATATTTTTCAATGCCGAAAAGTGTTGCAGGAAGTTCCTCTGTCCACTTTTTAGCAGAAAACTGATTTCCATATTTCTTATCAAATATCCAGTCCCCTTCAATGACAAGTATTGAGCCGACATTTGCATCAATAAGATTTCCGACTACCGTAACAAGTTCGTCATATCCCTGCATGGAAACTTTAAGAACACTGTAGCCGTTTTCCTGATTCTGATATGTTATTCTTTCCACAACACAATTAATCTTTACCATATTTATCATATCCTGACAATAAAAAATTTTATATATTAATTATATCATGTATTTGAAATTTTTTCAATAGTTATGAAAAATATAGCAAAAAAATACTTCCGATTTATAAACCGAAAGTATTTTTTGTAATATCAAAGCAATGTGATTCCGTTTTCACTGCATTTCTGAATCATCTCATCACTCCATATAGAGGACTGTACTTCACCAATATGTGCTTTATTCAAGAGGAGCATACAAAGTCTTGACTGTCCGATACCACCACCGATTGTAAGCGGAAGCTCGTTATTTGCAATCATCTGATGATACTTATACTTCATTCTGTCCTCTGCATTACATTCAGCAAGCTGTGATTTAAGTGAATCTGCATCAACACGTATACCCATAGAGGAGACCTCAAGCGAATCATCAAGAACATTGTCCCATATGAGAATATCGCCGTTGAGTGACCAGTCATCATAGTCGGGCGCACGTCCGTCATGTTTTTCACCGTTTGCAAGTTTTCCGCCAATCTGCATTACAAACACGGTTTTATGTTCCTTTGTTATAAGCCTCTCACGTTCATGGCTTGTTTTGTCGGGGTACATATCCGCAAGTTCCTGCGTTGTTATGAAAAATGGTTCTGTACAGATTTCTCCCGAAATATCAGGATAACGCAAACCAACTTTTCTCTTTGTATACGCAATAGCTTTTACTACTGATTTTACTGTATCTTTAAGAAAATCAATGTTTCGCTGTTCTCTTGTGATAACTTTTTCCCAGTCCCATTGGTCAACGAAAATTGAGTGTGTGTTGTCTGTGTCATCATCACGGCGGATAGCGTTCATATCAGTATAAATGCCCTCACCTGCATTATAACCATAACGATAGAGTGCCATACGCTTCCACTTTGCAAGCGACTGCACAACTTCACCTTCGCCGTCAATTTCCTTTATAGTAAAATCTACCTTGCGTTCAATGCCGTTCAAATCGTCATTTATGCCACTGCCCTTGCTTACAATAAGCGGAGCAGATACACGGTCAAGTGTGAGTGCGAATGACAAGGACTGCTGAAAAATATCCTTGATATATTTAATAGCGTGTTGAGTTTCTCTTAATGTGAGAGCTGATTTATAGCCCTCTGGAATAAAAAGTTCTCTTGACATAGCTGTCACTTTCCTTTCAAATATAGCTTGACGACAACACGGTTAATGCTGTCAATCAGAATGATAATAGCCTGATTATGTGTACTCCTGACTTTTTCCGTATTCCTATGAGATTCACAAGTTTTCCAGGAACAGCAAAATCAGCATCTGAAAAAAATGTATTATGATAGAAAATTCTGTACTTCAATTTCTGTATATCATAGTAAGCAATTGAAAGCTGATAACCTTTTTTACGGAAAACAAAGCCGATTATCTTAGTCAGCTTTTCAGGATTTGAAATACAGCGGTATTCATATATAGTTTTTGCTGTAAGAAAAACCATTGCAACAACAAGAATTGCAACAAAATATAATAGAATCTCTCTTTTCACAAACAGGAGAATATATATAAATGATACTCCTGCATATGCCAAAGTTTTTACAATAAATTTTTTTATTATGCTTGCTTTTACAAGAATAAGTGTTTCCCTGCTTATCTCACTGTAACTGTTTTTTTTGGTGAGACTGTTTTTCACGTCCAGACTGATTTTCTTTATATCGTTACATTCTTTTCTGTACTTGCAGTAAAACATTACAGCTACAGGCAACCCGATAATTATTGAAAATCCTGCAAAAATCACAAAAAATTCAGTCATTACTCTTATCTTATGCTTCCGACTGTTCGTGGATAGAGAATAACATCTCTTATATTTGCCATACCTGTTGTGTACATGATAAGTCTTTCAAATCCAAGACCAAAACCGCCGTGAGGTACAGAGCCGAATTTTCTTAAATCAAGATAATCTGCATAAAGTTCAAGATTCATATTGCGTTCTTCCATTGCAGAAACAAGATTATCATAATCATATTCACGCTCACTTCCGCCGATAATTTCGCCAACTCCTGGCACAAGCAAATCAACAGCCGCAACAGTTTTTCCGTCGAGATTCTGTTTCATATAGAATGACTTGATTTCCTTTGGGTAATCAGTAACAAATACAGCCTTGTTAAATACTTTTTCGGAGATATAACGCTCATGTTCCGTCTGCAAATCACAACCCCACTCAACAGGATATACAAAGTTTTCACCTGATTCCTGCAAAACCTTTATAGCCTCTGTGTATGTGATTCTGCCGAAATCGTGTGAGATGAGTTCCTCCAGACGTGCCTTGAGACCCTTTTCAAAGTGAGCATCAAAGAACGCAATTTCAGTCGGACAAAGTTCAAGAAGCTGACCGATAACGTATTTGAGCATATCTTCCGCAATTTCAATGACATCATCAAGCTCTGCAAAAGCTACTTCGGGTTCAATGTGCCAGAACTCCGCAAGATGTTTTGGTGTATTGCTGTTTTCTGCACGGAATGACGGACCGAAAGTATATATTTTTCCCATAGCTGTAGCAGCCATTTCACCTTCAAGCTGTCCCGAAACTGAAAGACCTGCTTTTCTGCCGAAAAAGTCATTTGCATAATAATCTTCTTCAGACTTGAACTCTGTTGTATAGCCGTTTGTTGTTACCTGAAACATCTCCCCTGCTCCCTCACAGTCACTGCCAGTGATAAGCGGAGTGTTGATATATACATAGTTGTGATTCTGGAAATATCTGTGTAAAGCTGATGCAAGGACGGAACGTACACGCCATACTGCATTGAATGTATTTGTACGGCTTCTGAGATGCGGAATACTTCTTAAAAATTCAAGGCTGTGACCTTTTTTCTGCAACGGATAATCAGTCGGACAGTCGCCGAGAACTGTAATTCCGTCGGGAGCAGTATTTATTTCAACAGAATTATTTCTGCCCTCAACTACTTTTCCGACAACTTTCAAAGACATTCCAACTCGTGGCTCTTTGAAATCAGTGTCACCCTTTTCAACAACAATCTGAATATTTTTCAGTGATGTTCCGTCGTTCAACTCAATAAAAGCTACACTCTTTGAGTTGCGTGAAGTACGTACCCAGCCACAGACAGTAACTTCCTTAGCGACATATTCTTTGTTTGTGATAATTTCTTTTACGTCAGTGTGTTTCATTAAAATCGTTCCTTTCAATATGAATTTTATCAGGACGGAAATAAAAAAACTCTCACTCCTGAAAAAACAGGACGAGAGATTACACCCGTGTTGCCACCTGATTTACCGCTTATCGCACCAGAAGGAACGACAAAAGCAGTCACTTTCGTCCGCTGTAACGTGCGGAAAACGTCTCTCCTACTAAAACTTACATTTTTTCAGTTTGATGCTCAAGAGTGTTATTCGCAATGGCTCTGATATACGGCTCACACCTTTTCCGTACTCTCTGAAAACGAAATCCGCTGTTACTTCTCTCCGTCATGGCATTTATTCTGAAATATATTCTATCACTTTTTTACAGATTTGTCAATAGGTTTTCAGAAATTTTTTTCAGACAAACGAAAAGCTCCTTATAAAATAAATGGAGCTTTTTACGTATGTATTAAATTGTAGATTCTGAAGTGACTTTCATCACTTTGCTAAATTACCTGTTGGACTCACCCTTTCGGTTTAGTATTTCATCAAAACCTTGAAATTTTTCATGACTATCACGTTCCCTTTTTTTAATCACGAATAATTTTTATCCAACCTTTATGTCCATAAAGAACATAATTTTAAGCGTTAACTGTTCCCATCGGACTTTACCTCCGTAAAATCATTTTCTGAACCTTCCATATCAGAATTTATAATGGGTAAATTATTTAGTTTCTCATTGGACTCAACCTTTTCAAAAAAATTATAAAAAGCATCTCCATATATCTAAAGACTCTCGTCGAATTTTCAGTAATCCTGTACTGTTAACATAGAGTTCAGACCGAAACCATTTTAATTTTTTCAGCATTACGTTTGCTATGCAATCAAATTTTCTTTTACACTTCAATTCATGGAACAAGCCTTAAAACTTCTGACTTATATTCCCCTTTTATAATTCAATTACAAAGCACGTCCGCAGGTTTCACGCTGTCGCTGATAGTAGATGCCATTGGACTCACTTACCTTTCCGCTTAAAATAATTTACATTATCCCGTCTCATGCTTTTATGCGAAAAAACAATACTGAAACGAAATCAAACCAAGTAAATTTAGCTTTGAGTAATTTTTGTTTACTCTTTTTCCTTGATTATATAATATCATATCTTTTGTGAAAAGTCAATAGTTTTTTTCAAAATTCCTGGAACTTTTGATATTTTTGTTACAATGCACAAATCGAAAAAACTTTTTACAGCAGATTAACCAATAAAAAAACTGCCGTATAAAATAATGCGACAGTTTTTCATTGTTATCAGTCAATTTCATCAAGACCAAGACCGTCAATAAGTTCTTTTAATGTTGCAAGTTCATCAACTGTAAGAGTAACACCCTTTCCCATTCTTGAATGGTCGGGCGACCACTCACGAATATCATACTTTGGCTCATGGTCATTCCAGCTTACCATATTGAGTTCTTTTGACCAGCCTTTCGCACTTTCAGAAATAACACCGATTTCCTTTGTGATTTCGTATTTAAGTTCTGCCATTTTCTTTAAACTCCTTTCTTTAAAATATCAAGCAAGAAATAGTATATCATATATTTTTTTAGTTGTCAAGTATTTTTTTCTGATTTTTCCTTTTGTTCAATATAACTATATGCCTCATCAGGACGACAGCTATAATAATCGCCTATAATTCCGCTGATATTTTTCATGATTTTCTGACGCTGATTCTCTGTTGCCTGTTCAAATGGGATTATTTTATCAGTTTCCGTTACATGAAGATAACTGATAACTTCATATTCTTTGGACTTTCTTCCCCTCATATGTATCACCTCCGACTTATTTTTTAAATTATGCTTACGGCGTTCAGAATATGACATATTTTAAAATTGTTTTTGTATAATTGTACAAAGGAGTGATTTTTTATGAAAACAGGAGCAGTATACATAAGAGTTTCAACCGATGAGCAGACAGAGTTTTCGCCTGAAAGTCAGCTCAAAGCCATAAAAAAGTACGCAGAAGAACATGAAATCATATTGCCTGATGAGTTTATATTTAATGATGACGGTATCAGCGGACGAAAAGCAAGTTGCAGACCGGAATTTCTGAAAATGATTAGCACTGCAAAATTAAAGCCGAAGCCTTTTGATGTTATTCTTGTATGGAAGTTCAGCAGATTTGCACGGAATCGTGAAGACAGTGTTGTATATAAATCAATGCTCCGCAGAGACTGCAGAATTGACGTTATATCAGTATCGGAGCAGTTGAGTGAAGACAAATCATCAGTTTTAATGGAGGCAATAATTGAAGCTATGGACGAATACTACAGTTTGAATCTTGCTGAAGAAGTCAAAAGAGGTATGAACGAAAAATTTTCAAGAGGTGAGATAGTTTCACAAGCACCGTTCGGCTATAAAGCAGTAAACGGAAAATTTGTTGTTGATGCAGAAAATGCTGAAATTGTAAAAATGATATACAATTATTGTCTGTCTGGTATGGGAATAAGGGCAATTGCAAAGAAAGTCAATGATATGGGTGCACGAACACGCAGAGGAAACTTTTTTGAAAACCGTACAATTGAGTATATCCTGACTAATCCTGTCTATATCGGAAAACTTCGCAGAAGTATCAACGGACGTGATATAACAGACAGATTTCATCAATCGAAGGATAATACAATGACAGTAAACGGAACACATATTCCGATTATTGATACAGATACATTTGAACAGGTACAGGCAAGAATTGCTGAAAACAAAAAATTATATCCCCGATACAGCCGACAAGCTCTGATAGAGTATATGTTAAAAGGCATTGTCAGGTGCAGTGCCTGCGGTGCTACTCTTACAGCACAAAATTATCATGGCGGTATGCAGTGTCATCAATATGCAAAAGGTTCTTGCAATATTTCCCATTTTATAATGAAAGACAGACTTGCTCAAATAATTATAGAAAAAATCAGGTCTGATTTTGAAAATTATTTTTTTGATGTTGAAATCAATATAGAATCAGATGCAGACTGCGAAAATGCTGTTATCATGTCATCTATAGTCAGAGAAGAAAAAAAATTAAAGCGTATTCATGAAGCTTATGAATCCGGCATTGATACATTAGAAGAATACAGAATAAGAAAACATCAGATACAGAAAAATATAGATAATTTAAAAAAGCAGATAAAAAAAACTGGAATAGTTATGCCGAAAATAAAATGCAAAGAAACTGTAAGTGAATCTATCAAAATTCTTGAAAATAATGAATCAAGTGAAACGCTTAAAAATGAAATTATAAGAAGTCTCACTGAAAAAATAATATTTGTTAAACCATCAGGAGTAATAGAAATTTATTATAAAATATAACCTTATGGCACTTAGAGGTCCTGACGGTGAACTTGCGGCATCTCTCAGATATTTGAATCAGCGTTATGTTATGCCGTATGCAGAAGTAAAAGGATTATTAACTGATATAGGTGTATCAGTAACTATTTTGCACACTTATTTTTGCCAAAAAACAGCCTGTTCCGCATTGACCGTGGAGCAGGCTATTCCCATATTCAAATCAGATATTCAAACTTTACTTTATAGTTTTTCCCTCTGCCTGACATACTGTAACGAAGTCTGACAGCTGGAACATATTTCAGCTTTATCTCAAGTATTTTTTTATTGTAAACTGTAATTTTTTCCAGAACTTCACCGCAGATATGTTCGTCAGCAGTTTCAAAATCAAGATACTTTTTTACATATTCAATGCACTTCTGCATTTTTCTTTTCTGACAATCAAGCTCCGACTGCATTTTCTGGTGATGTTCTATTTTTATTCTGATTTCAGAAATCTGTTTGTCATAATACTGATTCTGTTTTTTATAATCCTCATCACTGACTCCCTCTTCCAGATATTTGTCAAGAAGCTTGCGTTTCTTGTCTTCAATATTGTCAATATCTTTCTGAAATTTTTTTATATCTATTTTTTCAGGAACACTACACACAGTATGTATCTCTGAAATCATTTCTGAAATCAGCTCTTTCTGATTGATTTTCATAATGCTCAGTACATACGCTGTACCCTCAAGTAATACCACTTCATTGACAGAATTATTGTCACAGCCTATAACCTCACCGAATTTATTTACTTTTCCTGCACCATGCTTTGCATTATTCGCACATCTCCATGCTTTATAAACAGAACCGTCTTTACATTTTTTTGTACGGCTTACAAATCTTTCACCGCACTCTCCGCATACTATTTTACCACTGCACCAATAACGACAACTATGTCTTGACTTCTGTTCATCTGTAAGCGTGCGTGTTGCAAGTATTTCCTGTGCTTTCTCCCACGTAATCCGGTCAATGATTGGTTCATGGTGATTTTTTATGTATATTTTTTCTTTCTCTCCTCTGTTGTACTTCTTTTTATGTGTAAGATAATTAGGAGTAAAAGTTTTCTGCTGGCAAAGGTCACCAACATATTTTTCATTACGTAAAATTCTCAGAATAACTGTATTGCTCCATTCCTTTACACGCATAGGCTTTATGCCTGCTTCCATTAGTTCTCTAGCAATTATATGAGTTCCCTTGCTTTCATTTACATACTTATGAAAAATCAGTCTGACAATTTCAGCACCATCTTCATTTATATGCAATTCACCGTTTTTTACATCATATCCCAGCATACTTCTTCCGAAAACTACCCCTTGTTTCATACGTTGTTTCTGTCCCCATATTACACGCTCAGAAGTCTTACGGCTTTCCTCCTGTGCAATAGTTGACATAATTGAAAGTCTCATTTCTCCGTCTCGTTCAAGAGTATTAATGTTGTCATTAATGAATACTACCCCTACGCCTTTTTCTTTCAGCTTTCTTGTATATTCAAGAGTATCGACCACATTTCTTGAAAATCTGCTTACTTCCTTTGTAATGATGAGATTGATTTTACCTGCATATGCGTCATCAATCATTCTGTTGAAACCATCACGGTGAAGTGTTGACGTACCGCTTACGCCCTCGTCATAATATACTTCTACCAATGTCCATTCTTCGTTCCGATTGATGTAATCTGTAAAATATCTTCGCTGACTTTCAAGTGAATTGATTTGTGAATCCTTATCCGTTGAAACTCTGCAATATGCGGCAACTTTTAACGACATTTCATACTACCCCGTTTCTGATTTTCCATAAGTGCCATAAGCTGTGCATAACTTATAATCCCCTCGGAATACAGACTTTTATATATGCCGATTTTGATAAGAGTCCTGAACTCAGCCTGATTACTTGCTTCAACAGCTATCTCCTTTGTCTGATTATTCTTCATTCTACCAACTCCTATGTTCACATTATATGTGACCGGAATTGATATATTCTTTGCAATTGGCACTGTATTTTCAACACAGGTATTCATAATTGTTTCTCCTTTAAATTTCTTTTGATAAGATTGTAATATGTACCTTTTTTAAGTCCCATTTCTCTCATCGCATCAACAGGGCGAATGATACCCCTGCTGACCTTTTCCATAATGCTGTCCCAGTTAGCTGGTTTCTCCGCACGTGGTCTGCCAAACTTCGCACCTCGCTGTTTCGCTGAATCAATACCCTCTCGCTGTCTCTGTCTGATTTTGAGACGTTCCGCCTCTGCCATACTGCCGAGTACCTCAATAAGAATCGTATTAATCATATCCATAACCCACTCCTGCTCTGCTGAAAATTCTGCAAGCGTAGTAGGAATATCAAGTATCTTCACACGTATGTGGTGTTCCTTGAAATACTCCAGTTCTTTTCTGATGTCCGCCTTGCTTCTGCTGAGACGGTCAAGCTCCTTGACTACAAGAGTATCACCGCTTCTCAGCATAAAATTTTTCAGTGAAGCATACCCCTCACGCTTCATATCCCTGCCTGACTTCTTGTCAACTATGATGTTATGCTCATCTACTCCATACTCAATCAATGCCTGTACCTGCCTGTCTGCGTTCTGCTCTTTACTTGATACTCTCGCATATCCGTAAACCCTGTTTTCCATTTCATATGACCTCCAAATAGTCTGTAATTGTCCCTGTTACTTTTTGGACGTTCATAATCTAT
>JAIDTI010000022.1 GCA_029060755.1 Ruminococcus sp.
CGTATAAGGGGATTTCTTTGTCCATACAACAGCATTATTTCTGTAGACTTTCATAATTTCAGTCAGCTGACCTGATGCATCTGTTTTTATGATTCTTTCTATATTTTTACAGTTTACTTTTATAGGCATATCAACCACCTTCTTCTGCTATCATATATATCGTATCAGGAGTTTTAGTAATCAGAGCATCATATTCGCTTTGAGACAATATTACTATATTATTTGACGAATCTGATTCAAGCGTTGTCAGCCTGTCATTTATGGCTGATAAAGTATTTTCAAGTCCTGCAAGTTTTGATTTTTCGGCATCTGTAAAATTGTTTTCCGAAAGTCCCATACCGTCAATTTTATCAACTTTTTCCGAAATCAGGTCATCGGTCTGAGATTTTGTGTAGTAGTCAGATAAATCAACAGCAGGACTGCACATACTGTGATTCCATGTAAATTTTGTGGTTGATACTTTCATATTCATTCAATCACCTCCCTGCGCCGCCTGATAAACATACAGATTTCCGACTAATTTTCGGTAACTGAGACCGCTTCCATCAATAAGTCTAAAATGGATTATGTATGTTCCCTCGCTGAGTTTTGCTGTGTCATCACTTGTAATCAGAACATGAAATTCTCCGTCTGAAAATTCACATTCCTTGCATATCAGAGCTATTGCAGAAGATTCTCTTTTTGCAATTATAACCTGCATACGACAGTTGGTAAAATCATCTGATTCTGCCGATATTACGAAATTTCCGAGCGTGTCGCCCCTTAAACATTCCATGTCGGGAATCCTGTCAAAAAAACTTTTCATTATGAGTTCCCACCACCTATAATAAAGTCAAGTGTCTCTCTGACTTGCAGAATCTGTTCCCAGTTTGACTGAATTTTTTCTGATAAATCGCTGTAATTTGCATCAATTTTTGCTGACAGGCTGTTGATTTCTGAATGAATTTTATCTATTTCCTGACGTACAGAAACACGCTCTCCATTATGAAAATAATGTACTTCTTTTGCTGATATATCGCCGTTTGTAACGAAGTTTCCCGTTGCAGAATTTAATGTAAATGTTTCAGTTAATTCACCTTCCCAAAAATAAGAATATCCACGAATCACACTTCCGTCAATCTGAACTGCATTGCGGTTTGGATTTATTACTCTGAAAAAACTTGGTGTAATATGCAGATGATTGTTGCCGTGATTAAGCGATATTATGTCATTTATACTATTTTCAGCTTGAATATTTATTGTTCCGCCTGTGATGTTCATTGCCGATGCTGTAACTTTTCCATCGGGCGAAACGTGGAAAGTTCCGTCACCGTTTGAAATCTCAATTCCACGCAGAATACCAGCAGTGATAAAGTCAGCAACAATTTTTCCGTCCATTGTCATTGCCGTTCCGTATGTGCCGTTGTAGCCTGTGTTGCTGAATCCGAAACCGTTTTCGTTCCATCTCCATACTTTCTGTGCAGTATTTTTATCATTTGTGTCCATGATGCAGATTTCATTTTCATTCGCCACAACATAGCCGTTAAATCCTGATTTTATGAGGTTTGTAGCAGTTTCTTTTGCAGAAGTAAGTATATTAATTTTCTGTTCAGGGAGTTTATACTCAATCAGTTTTGCCTGATTTACGGCAATATCCGTGATACTTTCGGTCTTGTCGCCAATCTGCACAACAGGTGAATACGGCTTATAAATATCAGTCGTTTTTTTCATGATTCTCAGCGGTTCATCAAGTCCGAAAAACGCATTTTTAAAAGTATATGTATTGCCGCATTCTATACTCTGATGCGAGCCGTAAAGTACCGATAAATCAAGAATCTGAGCTTCATACGATTTCAGAAGCCTGTTATTGTTCTGAAGATATTTTTCCGCTCTTTCAAGCAGATTTTCGGGCAGCGTTATATCATCAAATTCAGCAGTTCCGACGATAATTCCGTATTTTTCAACAGCATTTTCATCATCAATATACAGCTTGCCGTCGTTGATGGATTCAATTGTGAGACGTTCAGCTGTTTCATCGTTAATCTGAGTTCCGAGCGGAATCAGCCTTGTGATTATGTTTGCAGAATCGGTTTTTACGTCAAGTGATTTCATATTTTCAGCAAGCTCAACTGCTGTTGAACTCTCCATTCCGATGCGCTCGAGATAGTCAAGGTACAGCTTGTCATCGACTTTTCGCACCTGAATTTCTCCACCGATGCGCTCAATCAGATTCACTCTGATTTCCTCTAAAGTAGTGCGGTAAGCAGTAGTCTTACTTCCAGTGTAATCAGCATTTGCAATGTCGCAGATGCCTAAACACAGCCTTTTTTCAGCACTTACCTGTGAATTGTGTGCCTCTAAAAGTGCAGTCAGAAAATCGACAGCAGTCGTATTTTCATAATGTCTGTAAAGCTGAATACTGTCGCATAAATAGCCTAAAAATCCTTCCGCTGATGCTTTTATGCAGAGTTTTCCGCTGCTGTCCATTGACTGCTCATGGAACATCAGAACGCCCTCAAATTCTGTTTTGTTGGTCAGAATATTTTTTACCGAAACAATGTCTTTACGGTCGTGCAGTTCTGATGAAAAAAGCGGATTTACAGGTGGAATTGTAAACCAAAATGACGGAATCTGGTTGACTTCCTCAACAATTTTTCCTGCCGATAATCTGCTTTCGCTGTTCACGTCAGAATCGTGTAAAATAGCTTTATTAAGCCGAATTTCGTACATCAAATCACTCCTTCATCAAGTTTTTTCATATCGTTCAGATATGCTGTCCAGCCTTCAATTGTACATTCATACTTACCTGTTGCGAGTTCGGAATAAAATCCCATGACAAGCGACGCATCGCCCGATGTAATCATGCCGTCCTTATCTGCATCAGCAGCCTGAAGCTGTTCCCATGTCAAGCCTGTTTCTTCGCCTGTACTAAGTTTTGAATACGCATCAAGAATCATTGAAACGTCAGCAGAATTTACAAGACCGTCACCGTCCACATCAGGCAGAACAACGCTCATATTTGGCTTTATTTCGGGATTTGCAGGGAATTTAATTTTGAAATTATATACTCCATGACTTTCGCTGAAATCAATTTCAGGCTCACGCACTTCGTAATGATAATCGCACAGCAAATCATCATAAAGATTTTTTCTTCCGTCCCATTTCAGCTTTTTCAGAATTTCAATTATCCTGTTCTGTGCAATTTTTTTATTCATGCAGACAAATTCAAGTTCATAAGATAAAATCCGTTCACCGTAGCTTTGTTTACCATAAATTCGTGAAAAATCGTATGTGACATTTGAAAAGGGAACACGTTCCGTTATGCTGTCTTTTGGTGCAGAACCGATTTTCCGTTTCAGAATCCTCAATCCGAAAGTGTGATATGAATGTACTCCGTTCACCGAAAATTCCTCAATCATCTTGCAACACCTCTCTTTTTCATACGTACTGTAACACCCTGTAAATCGTCAACTTTTTCTGCAACAACGTCTGCCACGCCCTCTGCAATCACTTCTTTATCAAGTACAAGATAAGCATTTATTGTTGTATTTTTCGGCGAATTATCAGCATTTTTCACTGTGCTGTAATTATAATTGTTCGTGATTTCAGAAGTTGGTGATGGCTGATAGAATCCGCTGTTCATTGTACCTGTCAGCGTGTCCAGAGTTTCTGCCACATTGTTTTCATAACTGATATTTTCGGGCAGTTCTGCACTTGTTTTCGGGATTTTCAAATCCGAATACACAATGTCAACAAGCAGTTTCAAAGCCTCAATATCAGGCATAATTATTTCAATTTCAAGCTGTTCCGGTTCGATTTTTGGCACGTCAAAATCTGGAATTTCAGGCTTTGGAATATCAGTTTCAAGACTGTCAACAACTGTTGAAAATGCCTGTGTTACGTCATTTCCGACTGCTGACATTTCATCTGTGAATCCTACTCCTATACCCTGTGCGAGAAATTTTCCCACGCTGTCACGCATGACCGTTGACGGCGAATGAATGCCGAAACTTTCCTTGAAACCGTCAATAATTCCACTTCCGAACTCCGAAATTTTCGATTTCAGCCATTCGCCCGCACCTGTGATTCCGTTCCATAATCCTTGTACAAGATTACGTCCTGAATCTGTCATTTTCTGCGGTAACTCCTCAATTGTGGACGTTATTTTTTTGACAAGTTCTTCTGCCGCTTCTTTGCCTTTAGTCCATAAATCAGTGCCGAATTTTTTTACTTTTTCGATTGTTGCATCAAAATTTTCCTTTGCCTTTGACGGCAGCTTTTTTATAAAATCAACGATATTTTTCAGAAATTCAGATGCAGCATTTTTGCCTTTTTCAATCAGTTCTGACCCCCACTCAACAACCTTTTCAATTGCTGATGTAAGCCAGTTCTTCACCTTTTCGGGCAGTTCGCTGAAAAATGTATTGATATTTTCAACAAATTCAAAGGCGGTATTCTGTGCATTTTCACACATTTCAACAGCCCACTGCACAATATTACCGAGAGTTTCGCCAATCCAGAAACCGACCTTGTACGGAAGCTGACTGAAAAATTCAGTAATATTTCCGATAAATTCAGAAGCACCGTTTTTTGCAGATGCTACAATATCGGCGAAAAATTCTTTTACAGATGTCCATATATCGCCTAAAAACCCACTTATTGCGGATTTTCCGATTGAAAAACATTCATCAATAAAATCAGATATTTCAGTCAAAAAATCTTCAACTGCAATGTAAATTACCGCAAGCTCTCCTGCAATTCCATTGATAATTCCTGTCAGAATTTCAACTCCGAGAGCAAGCCAGTCAGTTTCAGTAATCGTATTCCAGATGATTTCAACAAGCTGAAAAACCGCATTGATTATCTGCGGAAGTGCCGAAATAATGCCCGAAATCAGCGATTGTACAAGCTTTACAGCCGATTCTGTAATCTTCGGAAGATTAGCTGTAATTCCACTTAAAATCTGCATTATTATTTCAATTGAAGCCTCAGTCAGAGCTGGCAGATTTTCAATTATGAAGTCCAGAAGCGACGTTATAATTTCAACCGCTGCATCTAAAAGCAGAGGCAGATTTTCCGCAAGACATTCCGCAATTTTTGTGATAATTTCAATTGCCGCACCTGCTAAAATCGGCAAATTTTCAACGATTCCTGTCAGAACTGCGTCCACCAGACCGAGTGCAGAATTTATTATCAGCGGTAAATTTTCGGACAATGAATTTATCAGAAATCCCATAATATCAACAGCTGTATTTCCCACAGAACCGGCATTTTCTGTTATTCCTGAAATTAATGCTGTGATAATTTCTGCACCTGCATTTATAAGTGTCGGAACTGCTTCCATAATGAAATTCATGATATTTTCAATGAGTACCGACCAGCCTTCAGCAATTACAGGAATTGTCGAAATCAAGCCTTCTACGAGTGATTTGACTATTGAAATCCCTGCATTTAATATCGTCATCAGAAAATCGGGAGACGATAAAACTTTATTAATTTCCCATATTAAATTTTCAAAATCAACAATAAACTCAGGAATATTTTCTGCAATTGAATCTGCAAGCGTCTGAATAATTTCAGCTGCTATTGGAATGAGTTCCGGAATTAATTCTGAAAGCGTATCAATAAGCGTAAAAATCAGCGATATTGCTGTATCTGCAATGTCAGGAAGTGCCTGTGCAATTCCCGAACCCAGCATCAGAATGAGTTCGCCGCCAAGCTGAATCAAATCTTCTGAAATTATCAAAATTCCAGAAATAAGTGATTTCAATGCTGGAATAAGACTTTCAAGAATCTGCGGTGCATTGTCGGAAAGTCCGCTGACTAATGACTGTATGAGTGATGCTCCCATGTCCACAATTGACGGAATATAGCCTGAAAGTGTCGTTACTGCATCAGCAAGGACAGAGCCGAGTGATTCAGCAAGTCCCGAAAAATCATCGCTTTCAAGGCTTTCTGTAAGTTCTGAAACATAGTCCGTTCCGATTTCCACAAGTTCTTTCAGAGGGTCCTGCAGATGTTTATAAATCGCATTTGCGAAGCCTTCGCTTGCTGACTGAAACAGCGTGATTCTGCCTTCGAGATTGTCAAGCATAGTTTCAGCCTGCAATGCTGCTGAACCCATTGAGCCGTTATCTGTATATTCCAGAGAATTATAGAACTCCTGCGTTTTTTCGGCAGAAGTCGATACCATTTTGTCAAAAGCATCTTTGCCCTGAATACCAAAAATCGCATCTTCAAGGCTTGCACGTTCCTGCGCAGTTTTTGTGCTTAAAGCATCATTCAGTTCGTTCACAACCTGATTGAAGTCACGGGCTTCACCTGCCGAGTTATAGGCACTTACGCCGAGTTCGTCCATAACTTCCTTTGCCTTGTCCATCGGCGAATAGATATTTTTCATTGCTGCTGAAAGTGCTGTTGCTGCGGCAGTTCCGGTGACGTTCTGTTCTGCAAGACGGAGCAGTGCAACTTCTGTTGTCGCTGAAGCCTGACCGTAGGAGTTGGCTGCGGCAGATGCCTGAGAAAGTGCCTCGCCAAGCTGTGAAACGTTTGTATTCGCCAATGTCGCACCTTTTGCAATCATGTCAGAATAGTATGCTGATGCTTCTGTTGCATCTGCAAAATTCATTGCTTCTGCGACAAATCCTTTCATTGAGCCTGAAACGTATGATGCCGACTGTGCAAGAGAAAGACCGCCTGCCGCCGCAAGATTCAGGACATTTTCAACCATATCAATCGACGTTGAAGCGTCAAATCCCGACATTGCAAGGATATTCAGACCCTCTGCTGCCTGTGAAGCTGAAAAAGCGGTTTTTCGTCCCATTTCTTCTGCTTTTGCGGTCAGCTTTTCCATATTTTCATGAGCCTCTGATGTTTCGTCATGTAATTCTGCGACGGAATATCCCAGTGTTGCGCCAATCTGCGACATACCGCTTTCAAATTCCTTGCCGACTTTCACAGCATATCCGCCAAGAGCTGTGACAGCTCCAGAAGCTGCACCAATTGCACCTGTAATGAGCGACATTCCCGATTTTGCGATGTTTCCGAGATTATCAATTCCAAGTTTGAATCCTGTTTTGTCTATTGCCGTATCAAATTTCAGAGTACCGTCAAATGCCAAAATTTCACCTCCTAACAGTCAAAAATTTCACATATCATATCGTCATCATATTCAAAAGGAATGGCTATTTTACACTGGATTTCCATTATTCTCCGACGTTCGGACCTGTCTTTTATTTTTGATAAATCACAACTTCTGACTGCAATTCTTTTCTGAACCTGCGAATCATCTGGAAGTGCGGAAAAAAGACATCTGAACCGCCACCAGTGCATTTCACAGTCAAGCAGATTTATGCTGTAAAACCGCTGAAAATCGCCGATTATGCACTTTGAATCAATTTTCCAGTCGAACACTGGAGGACGTTTTATTTCCTGATTATTTTCGTCCTCCTCATTATCAGAATCAGACTTTTTCAATTCAAGTTTATCAGCACGGTAAAACGAAAAAACCGCATCAATCAGCGGTTTTGTGATGATTTCAGGCGGTTCATAAAGCCAGTCTTTCAGCAGAAAAATTTTTTCTTCCGATGACAAACTTCTGTCGTTCATCATATCGGAAAATCGAATCCAGTCACGGAAATCAGTTATGATTTCATAGGAATTTCCGTCCGCCTCAACAGTTTCAGGAAATTCCTCATAAATCGGATTTATCACTTTTTCTTCATTCTTCTCTGCTGACGGTTAGGGCTGTATTTCGCTAAAATTCTGCTTTTTCTCTGTGCTGAATCAGAACGCTGATTTTTCACAAAATCAAGGAAATCACAGTAAATTCTGTCGTATTCCGCACAGTTTTCGGGAACATTTTCAAATATTTTTGCAGACGTTCCCTCACCGAAAATCCTGTCATAAAGATTGCGGAAAATTTTGCAGTATGCACGGATTTTTTGTGAAAGTTTAGCAATATTTCTTGTCTCGTTTTCTTCTTTCATCATCACTTCAAATGCTGATTCATAGCGTTCTGCGGTATCTGCATCTTCCATATCAAGAGTGAGTTCAAGACCATTTATTTTCCAGATTTTCATCGTTGTTTTCCTCCATAGTTTCAATTATTTCTTCATTATCTTCGGGACTGACAGCCACAAAATTCATGGTTTCAATCCCGTACATCTAATCTGAATCTTCAGTAAAAGTGCAGGTCTGCCAGCCGTCCGAACTTGTTGCGGTACCTATGATTTTTTCGCCTTTGCACTTGAAATCACCCGAATATGTGTAGATATTTATGTTGTCGCCCTCAGTGTTCGGAATGACGGAATATGGGCGTTTTACAGCTGTACCCTCGTCAATATCAACAAATAAAATATTGCGGACTGCATCATCTCCAAGAAGTTCATTATCGGTAATTTCGACAATATCGTCCTGCACCGGACAGTTTCTGTGGCGGTCAAAAGCGTATGCAACTGACGGAGAATAGCCCACAATATCACTCTGCTGAAAAGGTTCATCAACGTACTGTCTGCTGTATTCTGACGGATTTTTCGACTGGTTAAGCTGTGTGAATTTTGTCATTCTGTGGAATGTTTCAGTTCCTGAACTGCCGATAATTCCGTAAAAAGCGACTTTTTTGTGTCTTGCGACAATCTTTGGTTTCTGATTTTCTGACATAATTATTCCTCCTCATAAATCAAACGTAATTGAATCTGATAGCGAGCCGTGTTCGTATCGGCGTAAAGCTGATAGCTTCTTGTGAGAACTTCAAGACCGACAGCAGTACGGTTTCCGCTTAAAACAGGAAGATTTTCGTTATAACTCTGTGCGTAAATCCAGTCCTCAAAATCATCATAAAAAGCAAGATTTTCAATACACTGATTTACGTCGTCGCTGTAGGATTCACGGCTTGCAAATAAAAAAAGAAACTGTTTTATACAGCTTCCGTCAATATATTTTTTGTAGACAGGACTGCACGGAACAGGTTCGACGGTGTACGCAATCGGCGAATTTTCGAGGAAATCCACCAATAATGCACCGTCTTTCAGTTTCGGGAATTTCATAATAAATTCCCTGACTGATTCAATAATCGGCTTGCTCATAATTTTTTCAGTCCTTCCAGAATTTCATCTTTATGGTCAGCTTTCATGCGTTCAAACCATTCCTTTCCACGCAGTCCGCCGCCTCTGTTCATTCCCTCTTTGCCCATTCCGGCATTTTCATAATACTGCTTTCTGCCGTAAGGTGCGATATATTCAACAACTCCAGAGCCTACAACAGTTCCCGATGTACCGCTTTCTTTCAGTTTGCCCTCTTTCATAGGAACATAGGGGTCTGACAGTTGCAGAACCTTGTTGTCAATGTATTTCTGACATTCATTGAAATTTTTTTCGGCATTCTGCGAAAAATTCGGGTCAAAAGTGATACCAGTAAATTTAATCATTCCGCTGTCACCTCAATATGACTTGAATTTGCCGAAACATAGCGGAAATCACGCACTTTTACAATCGTCATTGCTGTTGTCGGCGGACGTTCATCAAGAATTACTTCAGGTACGATTTTATCATCAGCTTTCGGCAGATAATCCGCCGATTTTTCGGGAATTATCACGAGTGCGAAATTTTCAGGAACTCTGTCTTTTCCGCTTTTTTCGCCGAATGAATCTTCCCAGTAAACCGCACCTGTCTCGTGACGGATGTAAATATTTTCATGATTTTTCAGAATTTTTTCATAAACCGTACAGCCTTTTTTATTGGTGAACACGATTAATCAACTCCTCTGTAAAGCAGTCCAGTATTGCCTAAATAGTGTAAAATCGTACTTTTCAGCGATTTATGAAAGTCTGAATCTGACATTGAAACTTCCTGCACATAGTCAAGCGGATTCGCATACGAAACAGAATATGAGCCGATACTTTCAGAAGTTTTCATCATATTTTCCTGACTTGAAAAATCACCAGAAACAGCAGTATTCCGCCTGAAAAACTGCTCTGACAATTCGCACGCACACTTTTGAATCTTTGCTTTATGACGTTCCAGAAGTTCCGCATCAGCAAGACGGTCAAAAGTTGCAGTATCAATAAAATCAGAGGCACGCTCCGCAAAGGGGCGGAACATAGCCTCATTTGTGATTAAAATACCACTGAAAATATCCCTGTAATACGTAAAATCAGCGTATGCCACTCTGTTCACCATCTTTCGGTTTCGGCTTAGACTTAGGCTTTTCAGGGATTTCAAGTCCGATAGTTCTCATTCAAATCACCTCATGTTGTAGCGTGGGAGCAGTAAATGCCCTTGACCTTGTTTTCGTAAACGTCAGTCAGACCATAAGCACGGTAGAAGAATTTCCATGCATCGGCAGTCTGATTTTCCTCCGGAGGAATCACTTTATTGACGAGATGCTTTGTGAACTGCATGACAGCGGACTTTTCAATAATCATGAAGTTGATATTTTTTCCGGTCGTTGACTTCTTGTAACCGCCGATTTCCTCGCCCTCAGTCTTACCGTCAAGCAGGTTGATTGCAGTGTAAAAGCGTTTCTGTGGCACTTTCACAATCTTCGAGAATCCCTCCAGCATAGCCTTTGATTTGTACGTATCAAGAGCAGTAACAAGATTATAAAGTGTCGGCGTGATGAAAAGGATTCGTCCCTCTGTATTGACTTCATCTTCATCAAGGGCAATGTTTGCAGCGGTCAATGAATTGCATACACCCGTACCCTCAGTAAGATTCTCGGATTTGAGCGTAACGCCTGATGTTCCTGCATATTTCGCAAAACGGTAAGCGTCCATTTCAGGTACAACTTTATCACGTACAAAGCTTGATGAAAGCATACCGAACGAAATTCCGATAGTTTCTTCGTTGTCCATAGCATCTACAGAAAAGCTTCTGCCTCTGTCATAATCGAATTTCATAGTTTCCCATGTCAGCTTGTCGTCGCCGTCCACGTAACCGCCTGAACGGCTGTAATCCGCAAGTCCGTCCATGTCAATTTTAGGGAACATAATTTCGTTTGCGTTTGCACCCTGACGGACGGTGGACGCATCGCTTTCAAGAATGTTCGTAAGACTTGCAAGTCTGTAAACTTCGTCAAGTTTATCGACGTACTTTTTTACAAGTGCGATTGAATTTGCCATAATTTCTTCCTCCTTTTATTTAAGTCCCATGACTGCACGCACAAAAGCATCATCATCTCTCACGCCCGATTTTCCCGAAGTATTCACGGAAAATTCAGGTACAGGAGTTGCTGATTTGAACGCATCGGGGTACTTTGCTTTGAACTGATTCACAACGTCATCGCCGCCGATGAGCTTGTCGCCGTCAAATTTCAATTCCTTTGCGATAATCATATCAGTAACATACTTTTCATAAATATCATCTTTGAGACCAAGTGATTTCACAAATCCGCCGACTTTTGTCTTGTGTTCAAAAGCCTTGCGGTCGTTTTCAGCCTGCTCCCACTTTGTCTTGTACTCCTCAACACTTGCTTTGATGCCGTCAATATCCATGTCCTTGTACGACTGAATCGTTGCATTTGCAGTGTTCAGCTGCTCCATAAGAGCATTGTACTCCTGCTCCGTGTACGTTCTAGCTGTCTGTTCTGCCTGCTCCTGCACATTTTCAACCTGATTTGTTTCAGGTGTTTTTGTTTCTTCTGCCATCTTAAATTTCTCCTTTTCTTAAAAATGGGTATAAAAATAAGACCTATGGTCTTTATCTGCGATATTTTCTTGTCTTTCCATAGTGCTTTCTGCGAAATATCTGTCCGACATACGTCGAATAGTCAACAATAACTTTTTCTGGACAAAGTTCAAACAAAGCATCATAATAATGCGGTGTATACATATCTTTCGCCTCACTTTCTTAAAAATAGATATAAAAATAAGGCTTACCGCCTTTATTTTTTTCAAAATGATGAACAACAGAGTAAACCCTGATGCCCTTTTTCGCTATCTTAAAACGCTTTTAAAATATTATTAAAACGCCCTTTGAAGAGCGTTTTAAAACTATAAAATTGATATTACTGCTATTCTTTCCAATGTTTTTTCATTGTTTCATCGGTAAACTCAGAAGAATATACTACTGGTGGTTCTTCTAAATAATCTTCTAATTTTAATATTTTTTTGCAAGCAGGGTGTAAATTTGTAAGCCGTTCAAACATTTCTATTTTGTCATTAATTCTTTTTTCAGACCAGCCCAATTTTCTCATTTCTTTTCTGTATTCCTCAAAAGTCATATCATTCACCACCTTATTAGTATTACAGTTGTAAAAAGTGGGCGTTCCAATGACAGACAGAAGCATTAAGCTGATGTTTTAATTTCCATTT
>JAIDTI010000023.1:0-80664 GCA_029060755.1 Ruminococcus sp.
CCCCCGATTGCTAGCACACGCATATCAGCGAATGCTAGCCTCAGCAGCTCCTCCTCTGCCAGCAGATCCCTATCAGCCAATGACACCACCACCAGTTCAGCCAATGACACCACCACCAGTTCAGCAAATGGCACCTCCACCAGTCCAGCAGATGACACCACCACCAGTTCAGCCAATGACACCACCGCCAGTTCAGCAGATGACACCACCGCCAATGCCACAAATGACTGCCGGAATCGGTCAGATAATAACAGTTCCACAGCTTACCGGATACGACCAGAACGGTCAGCCTATGTATGCTTATTCTCAAATGATTGTACAAGGATACGACCAGAACGGGCAGCCTGTTCTCATGCCTATTCCTGCACAGCCAATTATGGGTATGCCTATGCCGGCAATGGCAATGCAACAACCAGATTATTCATCACTTAATAAAAATTCAAGACTTCAGGCTGCTCTTAATGCACTTGATGCTCCTGTATCTGAAAAAGAAATGACTATCGGACAGAAAATTGCAGCAGCAGATGCAGCAAAAGGCTCTCCTGTTACTGCAAATGTTTCAAAGATTGCTACAAATCCACATACAAAATCCGCAAATCAGGCATTTATCAGTGCTATTTCTGAATCCAAAGATGCTACACAAAGTCTTACTGAAACACAAGGACTTAAGCCAAAGGGTATTGTACTTGATTCAATTGAAGATGTACTCTCACAGCTTGGCGATAACTCACTCAAAGAGAAGAAAGCCGAACAAGCAAAGATACAGCAGAATGTACCTGTATATGAAGAATTTAAAACTCCAACACGTTCTTCCTCCTCATCTTTCTCAAGACCTGTACCATCTTCACGCACTTCCTCATCAAGCATGAGCGATATGCCACTTACAAGCAAACAACTTAAAGAAAAGAAAAAGCAGGACAAAATTGATGCTAAATTCCAGAAAGAAATGGCAAAAAGAAAAAAATAATCAAATGAGGTATCTTTGAAAATGGAACGCAACGAAATAATTGCTGAGTTAAGAAAAAAACTTGGTGATTTTCCCGAAGAAAACGAAAAAATCCTTAAAAGTGAGGGTGAAAAATTCGCAAAAGCAGGCGATGTTGAAGGTCTTAATATAGTTGGTGAACTTATTCTTGAAAATATGCCCGAAGAACGCAGAAACGAAATAAACCGCCTTACTCATGTTGACGGAATGAGACTTGACGAACTTTACAACAAAATCGTTGAGTTGATTAATGAAAAAAAAGCTGTTGAAGCTGTTCCGCTTGCTGAAAGACTTTATAAGAAAATAACACTTGAATATGCAGAAACTGAAAAAGCAAAGTTTGTTTCTTTAAGAAATCCTTTTGAGGATAATCTCTGCCAGCTTTTATTCAAATCAGACAAGACACTTAACAGAACTCCTTTTGACTTTGCGGAATACATAACAACATATGCTTATCTTCTTATTGAAACAGGTGCAAATGTTGATGCTATACCGGTACTTGAAAAAGCTATTGAGTACAATCCTGTTGATGTAGGACCAAAATTTGAACTTGCCGAAGTATATAAGATTATACGCAATAAAAAAATGGTTATCGAAATCACAAAGCAGACACTTGCTGTTGCCTCATCTCCTGTTGCAATTGCAAGATGCTATGCAAATATGGGTTACACCCTCACTGATTTTGGTGAATATGAAGATGCTGCAATATTCTATGTTGCAAGCACAATGTTTGCTCCGAATCCTGCTATTCCGCTTGAAATGCAGCATCTTGCCGACCTTAAAGGCACTCCTATTGTAATGCCCACACGTGAAAAAATAATCAAGACAATGAAAAAATACGGAATTGATTTTGGTCCGAGCCAGAAAGTAATTGATGTAGCCGTACAGCTTTCATCTTATTATATCGGCAGAAAAGATATTCCGAACGCTCTGCAGGCTTTAAAAATTACATACAATCTCACTCTTGATGAAGATGTAAAAAAGCTTATTCTTAAGCTTGACCCTAATTCTGCAATGGTTAGACCAGCTCAAAGTAATGAAAATGCAGAATCCAACAGACAGAATATTCAGAAAACAGACAATAATAATTCCTGAATTATAAAAACCGTCCTTTCTGGGCGGTTTTTTGTTGCGGAAATATTTAAAAATAAAAAAAATTAATATTGACATTTTTAGTTATGTGAGTTATAATATATTTATATAAATATATATTGAAAGAAGGTTGTAATATGGCAAATGAAAAAAGTCTGAAAGTTTTAATTGTTGATGATGATAAAAATATATGTGACCTGTTAAGGCTCTATCTTGAAAAAGACGGCTACAGCGTTATCCTCTCCCACGACGGAGAAGAAGCTGTTGTAAAATTCAATGCTCTTAAACCAGATATGGTTCTGCTTGATATTATGCTCCCTAGTATAGACGGCTGGCAGGTTTGCAGGGAAATCCGTAAAAAATCAAATGTACCTATAATTATGATTACAGCTAAAGGTGAAACTATCGACAAGGTTATCGGTCTTGAACTTGGTGCAGATGATTATATTGTCAAGCCTTTTGATGCTAAAGAAGTTATTGCACGTATAAATGCCGTTACAAGACGTGTTGGTAATATCAATGTTGAACAAGAAGTAAAGGAAGTCCGCTATGACAAACTTTCTGTAAATATGACACGCTACGAACTCAAAGTAAACGGCAAAAACATTGATACTCCGCCAAAAGAGCTTGAACTTCTCTATTATCTTGCATCTAATCCGAACAGAGTTTACACCCGTGACCAGCTTCTTGACGAAGTATGGGGATTTGAATATTACGGTGATTCAAGAACTATTGATGTTCATATAAAAAGACTCCGTGAAAAGCTGGAGAACGTTTCTGAAAAATGGACTCTTAAAACTGTATGGGGTGTCGGATATAAATTTGAAGCAGAGGAAGAAGAATAATTAATCAAGGGGACTTTTATCTTGTCCCCTGTTTTATTCAGGAGGTTGATTTTCTTGAACATTAAAGACAGTCATTATTACAGACTTTTCCGCTATATAATGATTATAGTCCTGCTTCTGACTTCAATATCAGGAATTATTATTATAAGCATAATTTCCAGACTTTATAAAAATGCAGAACTCAATGACCTTCGTAATATCGGCAGGCTTTATGCAGAGTGTATTTCTGATAACTGCAACGGCGATTTTACTGAATACTCCGATAATCTCCGACAGAAAATAATGAATAATCATGATGTTGAAATATATACATATGAATATTACAGCAAGCCAGTTAATCCGAATAATGACAACATCAGAAAACTTGATGAAAGTCTGATGCTGAAAATTGAAAATAAACTGCCTGAAGAAGTTCTTGAATTGTCATCATCTTCAATTTCGCAAAATGCGCCATATATGATTTTCGGCACAAAAATACACCCTGATTCAAGAAATCCTTTGTATGTTGTTGTATACGGCAGAACAGACAGTATTGACAGTTTTACGATAAAACTAATGCTTATATACATACTGATTGAAACTGTCACAATGGCAATGGCGTATTTTCTGATTAAAAGAAAAATAATAAAATATATCACATTTGAAAAAGACTTTACAAGAATAATCGAAAATTACTCAAAAGGCAATTTTTCCGAAAAAATTTCTACTGATTTATCACCAAATCTTATACATATTTCCGAACGTGTGAACGCACTTGCATCAAATGTAGAGAAATCAGAAGAAATAAGCAGTACATTTATTGCAAATGTATCTCATGAACTCCGCACACCTATAACAACAATCGGTGGATTTGTTGACGGTATTCTTGACGGCACTATCAAAAAAAATCATCAGCAGGAATATCTTATTCTTGTATCGCAGGAAATACACCGCCTAAGAATATTAATAACATCTATGCTTAATATGAGCAAGTTTGAATCGGGTACAATGTCACCGAATTTTGTGGAAACAAATCTAACAGACCTTGTTATAAAAGTTGTACTCATGTTTGAAAAGAGAATTGAGGATAAACAGCTTGAAGTTGAAGAACTTGACAGCAGTCGTCTTACTGCAATTGTCGACCCCGACCTTATGCAACAGGTTATTTATAATCTTGTTGAAAACGCTGTAAAATTTGTAAACAAGGGCGGTACATTGTCATTTTCATTTGATAAAAAAGATGATATATGTATAATTGGTATAAGAAATACAGGCGAAGGGCTTAAAGATTCCGAAATACAGCAGGTATTCAACCGATTCTACAAAACAGACTCGTCAAGGGGAAAAGACAAAACAGGTCTCGGGCTTGGCTTATCCATATCAAGAAAAATAGTACATCTTCATAACGGTCATATCGTTGTAAAGAGCGTTTATGGTGAATATACTGAATTTCAGATTCAGATTCCAGAAAATCCACGTCTTGCAAACAAAGACAAAAAGGAGCAGTGAATATGGACGAAAAAGAATACAAAGAAACAGATAACACACAATCGGCTGAAGAAAATCCCGTAGAAGAAAGTACGGAAGATACAGTAGCAGAAAACAATGTATCAGAAGAATCAGAAAAAGTCATTTCTGAAGAACCTGAAAATAAAGTTATAAAGCCTCAATATGATGCTTTCATGTATGAGCCTATAGGATTTCAGAACTATATCCAGATAAAACCGACAGACCTTTTTGCAGAAGAAACAGCAAGAATCAGAAAACAGCATATTCGCCGTGAACGCACAGTAATTATTCTGTTTTTCATGCTTATTCTGATTACTATTTCTTTAAGTATTTATGGCATTATTTCTGATATAATGAAAAGTGAAAAAACTCTGGCTGATATAGGTAAAAACCAGAACATAATTATTTATCAGAGTTCAAAGCCAGAGGGTGCAAATGATTTTGATAATTTCAAAGACGAAAACGGCAGATACACTACAGAGGGCGCAGCTGCATATGTCCGTGATTCAATTGTGGAAATATATACATATTCCGATGCATTTCACAAAAAACTGCTTGGAACAGGTTCAGGCGTTATACTCAATAAAGAGGGATATATTGTAACAAATGCCCACGTATTAAGCGCAAACGGTTTTCATGATGTTTATACTGCTGATGAAAATATCTATTCAGCCAAAATAGTCGGCAGAGATTCAAAAACAGATATTGCTGTACTTAAAATAAATGCCTCCGACTTGTCTCCTGCTGTTCTTGGAAATTCAGATGAAGTATTAGTCGGAGAACAGGTTATCGCTGTAGGAAATCCGGCAGGACTTTCAAATACAGTTACAGACGGTATCGTTTCAGCCGTAAACAGAAAAATAAAAAGCGACTCAACAGGATTTGAAATGAACTGCATACAGACAAATGCAGATATAAGTCCGGGAAATTCGGGCGGTGCATTGGTTAATATGTACGGTCAGGTTATCGGCATTACATCTTCAAAATATGCAAGCACTCTCTATGAAGGACTTGGATTTGCAATAACAATCAATGAAGCAAAGCCGATTATTGAGGAACTTATAAGCAAGGGTTTCATAGGAGGACGTTTCAGAATCGGTATAACTCTCATAGGCATGGACAGTGAAGCTGGAATAACTTCTATTGAAGATAAGCTCGGATTTGAACTTCCCGACGGTTTCAAAGGTGTATATATAGACAGTATTTCAGAAGACTGCGACATTGCCAATACAAAACTTAAAGCAGGTGACTTTATAACTGAAATAGACGATATTCCCGTAAGCTGTTACTCTGAACTTTATGAGGCTATATCTTCATCATACGGAGCAGGAGATGAAGTTCCTGCAAAATGTGTTCATGTTTATGAAAACGGAAAAACATCAACCTATGATATAAAATTCATTCTCATGGAAGATACATCAGGCAACTATTAATCTACATAAGATTTCTTGGACGCTCCGAATTTACACCTATAACTCCGCCAATTGCTCCTGAAACAACAAGCAGGAGCAGTTTTTTTATATCTGTTGTTTCTCCGAAAGCAAAACCTACAGAAAAAATAAGTACATATAAAAAAACTCCGCACAAAGTTCCATCAATCAGCCCACGATGACGGCGGTATTTTCCGCATATTTTACCGCTTATAACTCCTCCGGCAGTAAGCGATACAACTGTAGATACCTTTAAGAAAACCATACTTTTAAAGATGAAAAATGTGAGTGCAGAAAAAATCACACCACAGACAATCATACATAAAACCCCGATTAAAACAGGCACTGCAAAGCTGAACAGTGTGTTTGTCCATAAGCTATGGCGATAGCGACGCATGAAAAAACCTCCGCAAAACAGAATTAGTAAATTCTATGCGGAGGCTTGTTTTATTATTCCTCTGTTGATTTTCCGGATTTTTTCTTTTTACTGCTGTTTTCATCTTCTGAAACTGCTGATGTTTTAATAGGAGTTTTATTTTTAGCCTGTTCCTGTTTAGCACGTTCATTTGCCGTAACATTTTCAGTTATAGCCCATTTCTTTATTCTGAGCTTGTTTCTGTCTCCGCCCGTTTCGATTACAACATTATCGTCGCCAATACGCACAATCATACCGACAATTCCACCGTTTGTTACAATTTCATCTCCGATTTGCAGACTTTCCTGCATAGTCTTTGCTTCCTGTTCGTGCTTTTTCTGCGGTCTTATAGCCATGAAATAAAGAAGTACGAACATAAGCAGGAGAGGGAGTACAAAAGTCAGAAAACCATTTCCACCCACTGCCTGATTACTTCCTGCATCTTCCGCAAATGTGTTCATAGCAAAAAAACAAGCTGATAATGCTGTATATAAAGCAGATGATAAAATTACAAATATTTTTTTCTTCATAATAGAAATATCCTTTCTTTTACAAAAAATCCGTTCCCACTGCGAGAACGGATTTATATTTACTGATTAGTCAGCAAGTTTAATGATAGCCATTTCAGCAGCGTCGCCACGGCGAGGTCCGATTTTGATAATCTGTGTGTAACCACCGTTTCTGTCTGCATACTTGGGAGCAATCTCATCAAAAAGCTTTTTAGCAACATCTTCTTTTGTTACATAAGCCATTACCTGACGCTTTGAATGCAGGTCATTATTTTTACCGATAGTAATCATCTTTTCTGCAACTGCACGAACTTCCTTTGCTCTTGTAACGGTAGTTTCAATTTTACCATTTTCGAGAAGGAAAGTTACCATGCCTCTGAGCATTGCTTTTCTGTGGTCAGATGTTCTTCCCAGCTTTCTTGTACCCGGCATGTAATTCACTCCTTTTCTTTAAGTGTGATATAGTATTATTCTTCCTCAGAGGAGAGGTCAAAGCCCAGTGACTGAAGCTTCTCCTTAACCTCATCGAAGGATTTCTTTCCAAGGTTTCTAACCTTCATCATTTCTTCCTCAGACTTGTTGATGAGGTCATCTACTGTATTAATTCCAGCACGTTTAAGACAGTTGAATGAACGCACTGAAAGGTCAAGGTCTTCTATTGTTGTTTCAAGAAGTTTTTCTTTGCCCTTTTCGTCCTTTTCAACAAGAATTTCAGCAAGACCAGCTTCTTCTGAAAGGTCAATAAAGAGTTTGAGATGTTCATTAAGAAGATTTGCAGCCTGAGACAAAGCTTCCTTTGCAGATATTGTACCGTCGGTCCATACCTCCATAGTGAGCTTGTCATAGTCTGTAACCTGTCCGAGACGAGTATCTTCTACAGTATAATTAACCTTTAAAACTGGTGTATAAATGCTGTCTACAGCGATAACATCAACAGGCATATTAATTTGTTTCTTGTTTCTTTCAGCCGAAACATATCCTCTGCCCTTGTCAATGGTGATTTCCATGTAAAGTTTGGCATCTTTGCTAAGGGTTGCAATGTGCATACCCGGGTCAAGAATGTCAACTTCTGAATCATTTTTTATGTCACCTGCTGTAATTTCACATTCACCCTCTGCCTCAACATAAACAGTCTTAGGTCCTTCACCATAAAGCTTTGCGGTAAGACCCTTGATACTGAGGATTATCTCTGTAACATCTTCCTTTACGCCCGGAATTGTTGACAACTCATGGTGAACTGTTCCGTCCTTGCCCGAAAGCTTTACAGATGTAACAGCTACACCCGGAAGTGAGGAGAGCAGCACACGTCTGAGGCTGTTTCCAAGAGTTATACCATATCCACGCTCAAGCGGTGCTAAAACGAATTTGCCGTATTTGCCGTCACTTTTAAGCTCGACAATGTCGATATCCGGCTTGTTGATTTTTTCCAGCATAAAAACCCTCCTGTTTCGCAATAAGTGTTTACGAGTTCAATCTTAGTAATCAGAAGATTACTTAGAATAAAGCTCAACGATGAGGTGTGTAGCAACCTCGTAATCAATATCCTCAGCTGATGGAAGACGAGTAACTGTTGCTGAGAAATCATCTTTCTTAGCATCAAGCCATGTAGGAACAATTCTGCCCTTTGTCTGCTCAACTGTATCCTTGAATTTATCTGATGTTCTGTCCTTTTCCTTGAGAGCAATAACATCGCCAACCTTAACTCTGTAAGACGGGATATTTACTTTCTTTCCGTTTACAGTGTAGTGGCTGTGTACAACAAGCTGTCTTGCCTCACGTCTTGTAAGAGCAAGACCCATTCTGTAAACAACACTGTCAAGTCTTGATTCAAGACAAGTGATAAGATTGTCACCAGCCTTGCCTTCCATTTTTGAAGCGATTTCAAAATAATGACGGAAAGGCTTTTCAAGTACGCCATAAATAAACTTAAGCTTCTGCTTTTCTTTAAGCTGAAGTCCATATTCAGAAACTTTCTTTCTGTTATTTGCGTTCTTGAAACGGATTGACTCCTTTTTTGAAACGCCCATAACAGCAGGGCTTATGCCTAAAGTTCTGCACTTTTTAAGAATAGGTTCTTTCTGTAATGCCATTTAAAACACCTCCGATTTGATTAGACACGTCTTCTTTTTGGAGGACGGCAACCATTGTGTGGAATAGGAGTAACGTCCTTAATCATTCTTACCTCAAGACCAACAGTCTGAAGCGCTCTGATAGCAGCCTCACGACCTGCACCAGGTCCTTTTACATAAACTTCAACGAACTTGAGACCATGCTCCATAGCAGCTTTTGCTGCTGTCTCTGCTGCTGTCTGTGCAGCAAAAGGAGTGGATTTCTTTGAACCTCTGAATCCAAGTTCACCAGCACTTGCCCATGAAATAGCATTGCCCTGAGTGTCTGTAATTGTAACGATTGTGTTATTGAAAGTAGACTGAATATGAACTGCGCCACTTTCGATATTCTTACGCTCTCTACGTCTTCTGACTGTAGTAACTTTTTTACCTTTCTGCTGTGCCAAAGCTCATAACCTCCTTACTTCTTCTTGTTTGCGATTGTCTTTACAGGACCTTTGCGGGTTCTTGCGTTTGTCTTTGTTCTCTGTCCTCTTACGGGGAGACCCTTTCTGTGACGAACACCTCTGTAGCAGCCAATTTCAACAAGTCTCTTGATGTTAAGAGCAACTTCACGACGAAGGTCACCCTCAACAGTATAATTTTCATCAATATAGTCACGAAGTTTAGCTAAATCTTCCTCAGCCAAATCCTTGACTCTTACATCAGGATTTACACCTGTATTATTGAGAATATCTGTTGCAGTCTGACGACCGATTCCGTAGATATAAGTGAGACCGATTTCGATTCTCTTATTCTTTGGAAGGTCAACACCGGCTATTCTTGCCATAAAAATACCTCCATTGAATATATTCAGGATTAGCCCTGACGCTGTTTATGCTTAGGATTTTCGCAGATTACCATTATTCTGCCCTTACGTTTAATAACCTTGCATTTTTCGCAAATAGGTTTTACTGAAGGTCTGACTTTCATTAGTAAATACCTCCTTTATCTTACTTAACTCGCCAGGTGATGCGACCTTTTGAAAGGTCATATGGTGACATTTCAAGCTTCACCTTATCGCCCGGCACGATTCTGATATAATTCATTCTGAGTTTGCCCGAAACGTGTGCAAGAACTTCATGACCGTTTTCAAGCTGAACCTTAAACATTGCATTAGGTAGAGCATCTGTAACAACGCCCTCAACCTCAATTACATCTTCTTTGGACAATCAAATAACCTCCTTGTTGCTCTCATCTTCCTTAATGTAACTAAGAAGTGTTCGGAGCTTTTTATCAGTTATACCGTTTATATCAATCACACTGTTTGTATGGCATATATGCTTTATATTCTTGCGTTTCGGAGAAGAAATTTTTCTGCTCTTTCCGTCTGCAATAAAGCAATAGTTTTCATCAAGATTTACAACAACGAAAAATCCACCGTTGTCTCTGCCTGCATTTGCCATTACAACAGAACCTATATTAAGCTTCACAATATTTCCTCCGTCAAGGTTTGGTCAAAATAACGGGACCGTCAGGAGTTATTGCGATTGTATGCTCAAAATGAGCCGACAGTGAACCATTTTTCGTCACCACAGTCCAGCCGTCTTTGAGAGTTTTAACATCATCGCCCTTTTGATTTATCATGGGTTCGATGCATATTGTCATACCTGAAACAAGCCTTGCACCGTGACCTGTTCGTCCCCAGTTCGGTATTTCAGGTGATTCATGTACCTCTCTGCCTATACCGTGACCGCAGTAATTTCTTACGATTCCGTAGCCTCGTGAAGCACAATATTCCTCTACAGCATGAGAAATATCTCCGATTCTTGCACCTACTATAGCCTGAGCTATGCCTTCATAAAGGCTTTTTTCTGTAACTTCAAGCAATGCTTTTGCTTCATCAGAAATCTTTCCAACAGGAAAAGTCCAGCAGCTGTCTCCATTGAAGCCCTTGTACGATGCTCCAGTATCGATACTTACTATATCGCCTTCCTTTAACCTGCGGTTTGCTTTCGGGATTCCGTGAATTACTTCCTCATTAACTGATATACAAGCATTTGCAGGGAATCCATAGAGTCCTTTAAAGCAGGATTTACAGCCATGTCTTGCATAATATTCTCCGACAAGCTTATCAACATCAAGTGTTGACATACCCGGCTTTAATTGTTCGCCCGCATACCATATTGCGCCGCAGGTTATTCTGCCTGCCTCACGCATTATGGCTAATTCGGACTGAGATTTAATGGTTATACTCATTATTCAACTCCTACAGCTGCAAGAGTGAGTTTTGAAGTATCAGCAACTTCTTCCTGACCTTCTACAGTAACAAGTTTACCTTGTGCTGAATAATAGTCTTTAAGAGGAGCTGTTTTTTCGTGATATGTTGCGAGACGATCGAGAACAACTTCCGGCTGGTCGTCCTTACGGATTACAGTCTTGTCTCCGCATTTGTCACAAACGCCCTCAACCTTTGAAGGCTTATATTCAATATGATATGAAGCACCGCAGCCCTGACATACACGTCTGCCTGAAACTCTCTGCTTGATTGTTTCGTCTGCTACGTTGATTTCGATTACTTTGTCAATCTTAATGCCCATTGCATCAAGTGCTTCTGCCTGAGGAACTGTTCTCGGGAAGCCGTCAAGAATGAAACCGCCCTTGCAGTCGTCCTCTGCGATTCTCTCTTTGAGAATACCAATAACGATGTCGTCGGAAACAAGCGCACCTGCGTCCATAGCAGCCTTTGCCTTGAGTCCGTACTCTGTGCCGTTCTTAGCAGCCTCACGGAGAATATTACCTGTAGAAATCTGTGGAATGTTCAGAGCATCAGAAACAACTTCTGCCTGTGTTCCTTTACCCGCACCGGGTGCGCCTAAAAAGATAAGATTCATGTTTTTCCTCCTTATTTCCACTTATGACAGGAATCCCTTGTGGTGTCTCATCATAAGCTGTGATTCCAGTGTACGTGTTGTCTCAAGAGCAACGCTTACAGCGATAAGAATTGTTGTACCGCCCATTGAAAGCGAACGGAGATTATCATCAATCATTCCTAAGAAAATCGGGATAATTGCAATAAATCCGAGGAATATTGCTCCGACAAGTGCAATTTTTGAAAGAACTCTCTGAATATAATCAGAAGTTGGTTTTCCTGGTCTTATACCTGGAATACCGCCATTGCTCTGACGAAGATTGTTTGCAATTTCAATAGGATTGTACTGTATTGAAACATAGAAATAGTTAAATGCGATTATAAGGATAAAATAAAGGATTGCATATGACCAGCTTCTTGTTGAAAAGAATTTACAGAAGTGATAGTAGAAACCAGTTGTCTGTGTCGGCTCACCTGCAAACAACTGAATTGTCTGCGGAAGTGACATAAATGACATTGCGAAGATGATAGGCATAACACCGCTCATCATTACCTTTATTGGAATATGTGTTTTTTGTCCGCCATATTGTTTTCTTCCAACCACACGCTTTGCATACTGAATTGGAATACGTCTTTCTGATTCGTTCATGAAAACGATGAAAGCAAATTCAAAGATTATAAACAACAAATATCCAAGTGCAACAAAGAGATATTTTGCAGGGTCATCAGTTACAAGTCTTACAAGCATACCTGCATCAACAGGGAATCTTGCCGCAATACCTGCAAAAAGTATCATCGAAACGCCGTTTCCGATACCTTTATCACTGATTCTGTTGCCCATCCATACGACAAATGAAGCACCTGCAACAAAACAGGCAATTATAACAACAGCACTGAAATACATTTCCCAGCCCTGCGTATATTTTACAGCGTAATGGATAGCACCGTCTTCTCCCGTTGCGGACATTCTTTTGAGAGTGAGATAATAAGCAAATCCCATGAACACCGACAATAAAAGAGCGACTGCGGTTGTAATCTTGTTAATTCGTTTTCTGCCTTCTTCTCCCTCATCTCTCATTCTTTCAAGCGGAGGAAGTGCGTATGTCAGAAGCTGCATGATGATAGAAGCATTGATATATGGTGTAATTGAAAGTGAGAATAATGTTGCCTGCGAAAGTGCACCACCAGTAATGGTGTTCAGATATTCAAGGAAATTGCCGTTTGTTGCGTTCTGAGTCATCCAGCTTGAAACAACAGATGTATCAAGAAACGGAACAGCAACAGCACTTCCAAATCTGAATATCACAATCATGAGTAATGTGTATAAAAGCTTTTTCCTGATTTCCGGAACACTCCAAGCACGTTTCAGTGTCTGAAACACATTACATCACCTCAGTCTTTCCGCCTGCCTTTTCAATCTTCTCAACAGCACTCTGGGAGAATTTTGCAGCCTTAACTGTAAGCTGAGCAGTAATCTCTCCGTTTCCGAGAACCTTAACACCGTCATATACTTTCTTGATAAGACCTGAAGCCTTGAGAAGCTCTGCGTCTACAACTGTACCGTTCTCGAATTTATTTAAGTCTGAAACATTAACAATAGCATACTTTGTTGCGAAAATGTTGTTGAATCCTCTCTTAGGGATACGTCTTGCCAAAGGCATCTGACCACCCTCAAAACCGACTCTTACACCACCGCCTGAACGTGCGTTCTGTCCTTTGTGACCTTTACCAGCTGTCTTGCCATTACCTGAGCCGTGACCTCTGCCAACACGCTTTACAGCTTTGTTTGAATCAGCTGCTGGAGTTAATTCGTGAATTTTCATGGTTAGCACCTCCTTGCTTATGCTTCTGTAACCTCGATGAGGTGTGAAATTTTATTGATTTTGCCCTGTGTCTGAGCATTATCGGGCTGTACTGTCACATCACCGATTTTTTTAAGACCGAGTGCATAAGCTGTAGCAATCTGGTCTTTCTTACAGCCAATGAGGCTTTTAACGAGCTTGATATTCTTAGCCATTGCAAAAATGCCTCCTTAACCTAAAATTTCCTTAACGGACTTTCCTCTCTTTTCAGCAACTTCTTTTGCAGAAGTGCAGGATTTAAGACCGTTTATTGTAGCTCTTACAACGTTGCATGGATTATTTGAACGAAGTGACTTTGTTCTGATGTCCTTAATACCAGCAACTTCGATTACTGCACGAACAGGACCGCCGGCGATAACACCAGTACCAGGTGCAGCAGGCTTCATAAGAACTCTGCCTGCGCCAAATTCGCCTACGATTTCGTGTGGAATAGTAGTTCCTTTGAGAGCAATTTTACAAAGATTCTTCTTTGCGTCTTCAATACCCTTGCGGATAGCATCAGGAACTTCACCTGACTTGCCAAGACCAAATCCTACAGTGCCGTTGCCGTCGCCAACAACAACAAGAGCAGAAAATTTCATGATTCTACCACCCTTAACTGTTTTGGAAACTCTGTTGATAGCAACAACTTTTTCCTGAAGTTCAGAAGCCTGTGTTTCAATATTAGCCATTGTTTTACCTCCCTCTTAGAACTTTAATCCGTTTTCACGTGCGCCTTCAGCGAGTTCTTTAACTCTGCCGTGATAGAGATAGCCGCCTCTGTCGAAAACAACTGCACTGATACCCTTATCAGCAGCATTTTTAGCAATCATTTCGCCAACTTTGCGAGCGCCTTCGATATTTCCGCCGTTGCCCTCAAAGCCCTTGTCCATGCTTGATGCTGAAGCAAGAGTAACACCGTTTACATCATCAATAATCTGAGCATAAATGTGCTTAGATGAACGGAAAACGTTAAGACGAGGACGCTCAGGAGTACCTGAAATCTTGTTGCGGATTCTCTGATGTCTCTTGATTCTTGCCTTGTTGCTGTCAAATTTCTTTATCATAGCAAACTGCTCCTTTTAATTACTTCTTGCCCTTGCCGGCTTTACCTTCCTTGCGGATAATGCGTTCGCCAGCATATCTGATTCCCTTGCCCTTATAAGGCTCAGGTGGACGTTTTTCACGGATTTCAGCTGCAAACTGACCTACAGCCTGCTTATCAATACCGCTTACAATAATTCTGTTTGGCTGAGGAACATCAAGCTTGATGATGTCTGTTTCCTCAAATACAACAGGGTGTGAGAAGCCAAGATTAAGATTAACCTTATTGCCTGACTTAGCAGCACGATAACCAACACCCTCAATTTCAAGTGTTTTTGAATATCCGTTTGTTACACCCTCAACCATATTTGCAATGAGAGTTCTTGTAAGACCATGAAGTGAACGATGTTTTTTGTCATCACTTGGTCTTGTTACTGTTATAACACCTTCAGCAACCTCGATGCCGAGTTCTGTGCTGAACTGCTTTGTAAGTTCGCCCTTAGGTCCTTTAACTGTAATGCAGTTGTTGTCGTTTTTAACTTCTACACCTGCCGGAACTGTTATGGGCATTCTGCCGATTCTTGACATAATTAAGTTCCTCCTTACCAGATGTATGCGAGAACTTCGCCGCCAACATTAAGCTCTCTTGCCTTTTTGTCAGTAACGATTCCCTTTGAAGTTGAAACGATTGCAATACCAAGTCCCTTTCTTACTTTCGGCATATCTGCACAGCTTGAATAGATACGCAGACCTGGTTTTGATACTCGTTTGAGTCCTGTGATAACCGGTGACTTGTTGTCGCCGTATTTAAGCGTGATTCTTATAACACCCTGCTTGCCGTCTTCAATAACCTGAAAACTCTTTACATAACCCTCATCAACGAGAATCTGTGTGATAGCTTTCTTTACATTTGAAGCGGGAATGTCAACTGTGGCGTGCTTAGCAGTATTCGCATTGCGGATTCTTGTTAATAAATCAGCTATTGTATCTGTGATTTGCATTCAGATAACCCCCTTTTTGTATTTTACCAGCTTGCCTTCTTTACGCCGGGAATCTGTCCGTCGTGTGCAAGTTCTCTGAAGCAGATACGGCAGATGCCGAATTTTCTCAAATATGCGTGTGGTCTGCCACAGATTTTGCATCTGTTATATGCTCTTGTGGAATATTTGGGAGTTCTCTGCTGCTTGTTAATCATTGCTTTTTTAGCCATTTCAATTCCTCCCTGATTACTTGATGAATGGAGCACCGAGAAGTGAGAGAAGTTCTCTGCCCTCTTCGTCTGTGTTAGCTGTTGTAATGAAGTTTATATCCATACCTCTTACTTTGTCAATCTTATCATATTCAATTTCAGGGAAAATGAGCTGTTCTTTGATGCCTGTGGAATAATTTCCTCTGCCATCAAAAGAATTTGCGCTGATACCTCTGAAATCACGAACACGTGGGAAAGCAACGTTAAAGAGCTTGTCAACAAACTCATACATCTTCTCGCCTCTGAGTGTTACTTTAACACCGATTGGCATACCCTCACGGAGTTTAAAGTTAGCAACAGATTTCTTTGCACGGCATACAATAGGTTTCTGACCTGTGATAGCTGCAACATCTGTCATGATAGCATCAATAACTTTTGCGTTGTCCTTAGCTTCGCCTGCACCAACATTGATTACAACTTTTTCAAGCTTAGGAATCTGCATAACACTCTTATAGCCAAACTTTTTCATCATTGCGGGAGCAACGTCGCTAACATAAAAATCTTTTAATCTTGCCATTGTCGTTTCTCCTTTTAATTATTCAAAAGATTTGCCGCATTTTTTGCATGAACGGAGTTTCTTTCCGTCCTCAAAAACATGACCGACTCTTGTAGGCTTACCGCACTTCGGGCATACAAGCTGAACCTTTGAAGCATAAACAGGTGCTTCTGTTCTTATGATACCGCCCTGCTGACCCATTCTTGTGGGCTTTACGTGCTTTGTGATTACGTTGATGTTTTCAACAATAACCTTGCCTTCTTTTGGACTTACTTCTACAACCTTACCAGTTTTTCTTTCACCGTTCTTGTCGTACTTATCCTCGTACTTACCTGTGAGAAGGATAACGGTGTCACCGGTTTTTACGTGAACTTTACTCATATATGTGACACCTCCGATTAAAGAACCTCTGGAGCAAGGCTAAGAATCTTTGTATATTCCTTTTCACGAAGTTCCTTAGCAACTGAACCAAAAATACGTGTACCCTTTGGGTTCTTATCTTCCTTAATAATAACAGCAGCGTTCTCATCGAAACGGATATATGTTCCGTCCTCACGTCTGAGACCCTTTGCTGAACGAACAATAACTGCCTTTACAACGTCGCCCTTCTTTACAACGCCTCCGGGTGTTGCTTTCTTAACGGAAGCAACTACAACGTCACCGATATTTGCATATCTGCGGCGAGTACCACCCAGAACTCTGATACACATAAGCTCTTTTGCTCCTGTATTGTCAGCGACCTTTAAATAAGTCTGCATCTGTATCACAGCGAGTTCCTCCTTTCAAGCATAAAGCTTTTATAAAATTACTTAGCCTTTTCAATGATGTTGGTTACACGCCATCTCTTATCCTTTGAAAGCGGACGTGTTTCCATAACTTCAACTCTGTCACCGATTCTGCACTCATTCTTTTCATCATGAGCCTTGAGTTTTACGGTACGCTTGATGATTTTTTTGTAAAGCGGGTGTTTAACGTTATCAACGATAGCAACTACAACGGTTTTATCCATCTTATCGCTTACAACCTTACCTACTCTTGTTTTTCTAAGGTTTCTTTCAGTAGACATTAGCTAAATCCTCCCTTTCTTATTGCTGTGCAAGCTCTGCTTCACGCAGAATTGTCTTTACACGGGCAATATCTTTCTTTACAGCCTTAAGACGAGCTGTGTTTTCAAGCTGATTTACAGCGTGCTGAAAACGAAGTGCAAAAAGTTCTTCTTTAAGGCTTGTGAGCTTCTCGTTGAGTTCTTCAACTGACATTTCTCTGATTTCTGATGCCTTCATTACTGCTCAACCTCCTGCTCTGCTTTAGTAACGAACTTACATTTAATAGGAAGCTTGTGCATAGCAAGACGCATAGCCTCTCTTGCGGTTTCCTCCGGAACACCCTTTATTTCAAAAAGAACTCTGCCGGGCTTTACAACTGCAACCCAATATTCAGGTGAGCCTTTACCAGAACCCATTCGGGTTTCAGCAGGCTTTTCTGTGATTGGCTTGTCAGGGAAAATCTTAATCCAGACTTTACCGCCTCTCTTGATGTAACGTGTCATAGCGATACGGGCAGCCTCAATCTGATTGGAAGTAATCCAAGATGGCTCAAGTGCCTGAAGACCGAAATCACCATATGTTACTTTATTTCCTCTGTATGCCTTACCTTTAAGACGTCCTCTGTGGACTCTGCGGTATTTAACTCTCTTTGGAAGCAGCATTACTGATTACCTCCCTCTCTTTTAGCATCACGGTTGAAATTTCTTCCACCACGTCTGTTGCCATCACGTCTGTTTCCGTCACGTCTGTTGTCATCATTGCGGCGGTTCTGACGTTCAGGCTTCTTTTCTGCCTTTTCTCTCTGAGCAGCAGCCTTTGCAGCATCGCCCTTGAGAACTTCACCTTTATAAATCCAGACTTTTACACCAAGTTTGCCATATGTTGTATCAGCCTCTGCAAAACCGTAATCAATATCTGCACGGATTGTCTGAAGCGGAATTGTACCCTCGTGATAGCTTTCGCTTCTTGCAATTTCAGCTCCGGCAAGTCTGCCTGAAACCTTAACTTTGATACCCTTTGCGCCGAGACGCATTGTTCTGCCGATAGACTGCTTCATTGCACGTCTGAAAGATACTCTGTTTTCAAGGTCGAGAGCAATCTTCTCTGCAACGAGCTGTGAATCCATATCAGGCTGTTTTACTTCAACGATGTTTACATAAACTCTGTCTTTGTTCATGTTCATCATCTTTGCAAGTTTTTCTCTGAGCTTTTCAATTTCTGCACCCTGTCTGCCGATAACAATACCGGGTTTTGCACAGTGAATGTGGATTCTCACTTTATCATTGAAACGCTCAATTTCAATTCTGGGAACACCTGCTGCATACAAACTCTTTTTAATGAAGTTACGGACATTGTAATCTTCAACAAGAGTATTGCCGAAAGTTGCCTTATTAGCATACCAGCGTGAATCCCAATCCTTAATAACGCCAACACGTAAGCCGTGTGGATTAACTTTCTGTCCCATTAATCAGACCTCCTTGGGATTATTCTTTTTCTTTAAGAACAACTGTAATGTGTGATGTTCTCTTTAAAATTCTATATGCTCTGCCCTGAGCTCTTGGCATGATTCTCTTCATGATTGTACCAGGTGTTACGAAACACTCTGAAACATAAAGATTATCACCGTCCATGCTGAAATTGTTTACAGCATTTGCCTGAGCGGACTTTACAAGCTTTGAAACGATAGGACTTGCAGCCTTAGGAGTAAGCTCCAAAGTAGCCAGTGCGATGTCAAGCGGCTTGTTTCTGATAAGGTCAAGAACAATCTGCACCTTTCTTGGTGATATACGAGCATTTCTTAAATAAGCTCTTGCTTCCATCTTAACAGCTCCTCCTTCCGCTTATTTCTTACCGTTGTTAGATGTTTTTGAACCTGCGTGACCCTTGTAGGTTCTTGTAGGAGCAAACTCGCCAAGCTTGTGACCTACCATATCTTCTGTTACATAAACAGGAACGTGTTTTTTTCCGTCATGAACAGCGAATGTGTGACCAACGAAATCAGGGAAAATTGTTGATGAACGGCTCCATGTTTTAAGAACTTTCTTTTCGCCTGCTTCATTCATGGCAACAACTCTCTTAAGGAGAACCTCCTGAACGTATGGTCCTTTTTTAGTGCTTCTGCTCATTTTTCAGTTCCTCCTTTCGATTATTTACCGTTGCGACGCTTTACAATAAACTTGTCTGTTCTGTGGTGCTTCTTACGTGTCTTGTAACCAAGAGCAGGTTTTCCCCATGGTGTAACAGGTCCTGGTCTTCCGACTGGTGATTTACCTTCACCACCGCCGTGCGGGTGGTCGCATGGGTTCATTACTGAACCACGTACAGTTGGTCTCCAGCCCATGTTTCTTACACGTCCTGCTTTACCATAGTTTACATTTTCGTGGTCGATATTTGAAACCTGTCCGATAGAAGCCTTACAGTTAATCGGAACTTTTCTCATCTCGCCTGATGGAAGTCTTACAAGTGCATACTTGTCTTCTTTACCCATAAGTTGTGCCTGATTTCCAGCACTTCTTACAAGCTGTGCGCCCTTTCCGGGATAAAGCTCGATAGCATGGATAAATGTACCAACAGGAATATCAGCAAGAGCAAGTGCGTTTCCGGGCTTGATGTCTGCCTCTGAACCTGATTCAATCTTGTCGCCGACTTTAAGACCGTTCGGAGCAAGAATGTATCTCTTTTCGCCGTCCTCATACTGAACGAGAGCAATAAATGCACTTCTGTTCGGGTCATATTCAAGTGTAAGAACTGTTGCAATCATGTTGTCCTTGTCACGCTTGAAATCGATAACACGGTATTTTCTTCTGTTTCCGCCACCTCTGTGACGAACTGTTATTCTGCCGTAGCTGTTTCTTCCCGACTTTTTCTTCATGGGTTCGAGAAGGCTTTTCTCCGGCTCAACCTTTGAAAGAACAGAATAATCTGTTACAGTCATCTGACGTCTTGAAGGCGTCGTAGGCTTATAGGTTTTAATAGCCATTTTTTTCACTCCTTAATAATGCGTTTTTGCGGAAGCATTACTTCCATACTGTCCGTATTATACGGAATTATACCATACCCTCAAAGAATTCAATAGTCTTTGAATCAGGTGTAAGAGTAACAATTGCTTTCTTCCATGAAGAAGTCATACCCTCATATCTGCCGACACGCTTCATCTTGCCTTTAACGTTCATTGTTGTAACCTTTGCAACATTAACATTAAACAGCTTTTCTACAGCCTTTTTGATTTCAGACTTTGTAGCGTCTTTGGCAACCTTGAAAGTATACTTGCCTGTCTGAAGTTCGTCCATAGACTTTTCAGTGATAACAGGCTTGATGATAATATCCTGAGCAGTTTTCATTATGCGTATACCTCCTCAAGTTTTCCTACTGCATTCTTTACAATGATAAACTTATCATAGTTGAGAATGTCATATACGTTAAGAGTGTTAACAGCGGCTGTTTTAACGCCGGGAATGTTAGCAGCACTCTTGATTACTTTTGTATCAGCCTCTGCTGTAACGATAAGAGCTTTTCCCTCAACACCGAGAGCCTTGAGCATTTCAACAATTGTCTTTGTCTTGAAGTTATCCATTGTGAGAGCATCAAGAACAATCATGTTGTTGTCAAGAACTTTTGTAGAAAGAGCAGATTTCATTGCAAGTCTTCTTACTTTCTTATTAAGAGAGTAGCTGTAGTCTCTTGGCTTAGGTCCGAGAGCAACACCGCCATGAACCCACTGCGGAGCTCTGGTTGAACCCTGTCTTGCATGACCTGTTCCCTTTTGTCTCCAAGGCTTTCTGCCTCCTCCTCTTACTTCTGTTCTTGTAAGAGTTGACTGTGTACCCTGTCTCTGATTTGCAAGGTAATTTACTACCATAGCGTGCATAACGCCCTCATTTGGAGTAATTCCGAAAACTGCATCGTTAAGCTCTGTTTCGGAAACCTGATTGCCAGCCATATCAAATACTGAAATTGTAGACATTTACGTTTCCTCCTTCCTTAAGCCTTAACGCTGTCAACGATATAAACGATTCCGCCCTTTGGACCAGGAACTGCACCTTTGATAGCGATGAGATTGTTTTCTGTATCAATTTTAACGATTTCAAGATTCTGAACTGTAACCTGTTCAGCACCCATGTGACCTGCCATTCCCTTTCCCTTGTAAATTCTGGAAGGTGAAGAACAAGCACCCATTGAACCTGCCTGTCTGTGAACAGGACCAGTACCATGAGTTTCCTTAAGTCTGTGCTGATTGTGACGCTTTATTGCACCCTGAAAACCTTTACCCTTGCTCTTGCCGATAACGTCAATAGCGTCACCAACTGCAAAAGTATCAGCCTTTATAATGTCTCCGACATTGAGAACATCACAATCATCAAATCTGAACTCTTTGAGAGTTTTCTTGCAGGCAACATCTGCCTTTGCGAAATGTCCCTTCATAGGCTTGTTAACTCTCTGAACCTTTACATCACCGTAACCAAGCTGAAGTGCAGCATAACCGTCATTTTCAACAGTTTTTTTCTGAACAACAACACAAGGACCGGCTTCAATTACTGTTACAGGAATAACTTTTCCTGCTTCGTCGAAAATCTGTGTCATACCGATTTTCTTACCGATAATGCCTTTCTGCATTTTCATTTCCTCCTATAAGGTTATTGGTTGATAATCATCAACTTGACCGACAGATTACTGTCATTCCGTTTCCCTGAACGGTAAGTTCGCAAGCATAATGCAGATTAATTACTTAATCTCCATAACAACGTCTACGCCTGCGGGGATTTCAAGCTTATCAAGAGCAGCAGTTGTCTTTTCTGTAGGACGGAGAACATCAATAAGTCTCTTGTGAGTTCTCATTTCAAACTGCTCACGGCTATCCTTGTATTTATGAGTAGCACGGAGAATAGTAACAACTTCCTTATTTGTAGGGAGTGGAATAGGTCCTGAAACTCTTGCACCACTTCTCTTAGCTGCTTCGACAATCTTAGCTGCTGCAATATCAACAGTAGCATGGTCATAGCCCTTAATCTTGAATCTGATTTTTTCGTTGACTGCCATTTTCTTTCGCCTCCTTGAAAATTTTTCGGGGACGCTGATTGAGATGTACACGCTTCCACGTGTTTCAGCCTGCACAGACAAAAAAAGCTCGTGAAAAATTACTTTTTCCGAGCAAACGCAGACATTCAGACACAAATTGACAGTATAAAAGCTTGCACAACAAACTATACACTCAAAACACAAACTGTGTCCAATATCTCTGTCGCCCGATTTACGGACATACTCCACAGAAATTCCCTGCCACACCGACAGCAACCTTCTGCTTCTTCGCATATCTTAACAGCAGGTATATTCAAATATCATACCCGACTCAACATAAACTATTATACCACGTATATAATAATAAGTCAACATTTTCTTGTGTAGAAATATGCAGACTTTTTGCCTGGTTTTTTGTGAATTTCAGACAAAAAGTCCGTATTTCTTACTATTCGTCACTTTCTTCAGGTTTTTTCATGTCAATAGTATTAAGAAACAGTGTCGGGTCAAGACATATTCCCTGATAACGTACTTCAAAATGACAATGGTTGCCGAAAGAATTTCCCGTATTTCCTACAAATCCTATAAGCTGACCTTTTGAAACCTGCTGACCCTCAACTGCATACACACTAATCATATGAGCGTATACCGTTGCATAGCCGTTTTCGTGTTCAATCATTACAACATTTCCATATCCTCCGGAGTTCCAGCCTGCCGAAACAACAACGCCGTCCTGAGCCGCATAAATCTCTGTATTTTCAGGTGCGGCAATATCAAGTCCTTTGTGATTGCGGTCGCTTATGAATGAATCACTAACCCAGCCACCGTCTACAGGCCAGCCCATTTCACCTGAACCAGTCAGCGGATAACCGAAATAAACTGTTTCGGGATTATCAGGAGAAGCGGAATATGTTCCGATACCGATTGTTTCAACTACAGGATTTTTCAATACAACACTTTCAAGAACTTTTCGTCCTGATTCTATGCCGTCAATGTAGGTTATTTCAATATTACTCTTTTTTTCTCCTCTTTCACCTTTTACAAGCGTCACCCTTGAACCGACATTGAGAGAACTTGTTTCAACTTCCATTATCTGATAATCGATAAATGAAAGCGTTTCCATTTCTCTTATATATTTAATAGGAAGATAATTTTCGTGTTTTACAACATATAGAAGCTGTCCTGTTCTTATACCCTTTTCTGCGGACGGATTAAGTTTATTAAATTCGTCCAAATCCATGCCGTATTCTTGAATAATATCAAGAACTGTCTGTTCCTCTTTTGCAAAAAGAACCTGCTTTTTTTCTTTTGATGATGTCAGAAGTTTTATTACATCATGTTCTTTCTGCAAACTGCTGATAAGGTATATACCCTCTTTCAGTTCAACCTTGTTTACATACTCAATATCCCTGACAATTCCTTCTATGTCATAATTAAGCAGTCTGTCATCAAGTGCTTTCTGTACTCTCTTGCTGTCCTCTACAGAACATATAAACTGATTGTCAATATATACTCCGTATGCTTTTATAAGTTCCTCATCTGATGCTTCAAGCATTTTATCGGCAAGCTGTCCTGCACTTACAATATTATCATCATCGGATATTATTCTCAATGAAAGTCTTGAAGATAAATCAATAGCCTTATCATTTTCGTTATAAGAAATTCTCTGCTGAACATCTCTTTCCGCTTTCACAAAATCTGCCTCTGCGGAAATTATACCAAGTTCCTTTCCGTTGTATTCAACTGCTATACCGTATTCAAGACCTGAACCATATCTTATAACACCGATAAGAAACGCAATTGAAACAAGTGGGAGAAGCCAGTTGAAAGCCGTATAGAATACGCCGTTTTCACCGCAGAAAAATGAGTAGAAAAACTTTAAAAGTGCCTTTATATATTCAGATTTACCCTCTTTTTTTGCAAGTCGGACTTCTTTTGAAAGTCTGTTTGAAAGTTCTAGCCTGCTTCGATAAGATTCTGTTGCTTCTCTGAAAATCCAGCATATGATATTTTTTATTAATCTGATAATCCCGCATATTTCAGAAAAAATAAATTTCACACTTCTGATTATTGCAAGAAGTATTGCAGAAATAAATTTAAATGTGCAGAGTCCTGCTCTTACAGCAAGAGCTGTAAATATTTTCAAAAAAAACACTCCTTTTATTCGCCTGTATGATAGCTGTAATTCAGCATTTCAGCAGTATATCCCTCAAGCTTTTGTAAAAGTGGCAGAACATCTTTTCTTGCTGATTCAAGGTCATGCTCAAGATAATTTCCGCACTCAACAATACTGTTTCCGGGAATTTGCCCCTCATATTCTGAAATGAACTTATATGCTTCCTTTACAAGCTGAATTGCATCTTCTCCACTCATATCATTTCTTGTGAGAAGATAAAATCCCGTACGACAGCCCATAGGTCCGATATATATTATACTTTCAGTAAATCGGCTGTTTCTTGCATACGTTGCAAAAAGATGCTCAATTGTATGAAGTGATGGATTTGAAATATACGTTCCACCATTTGGCTTGACCATGCGGACATCATAAGTTATAATATCACCGTCAATGCGTGATATGTACATTCCAACGCCGAATTTTGTATGGTCAACCTGAAAACTTGCTATTTTTTTCATAATAATTCTCCTTTTAATCAAATAAACTGATAATATCTTTCGGAAGTTTCGAACAGACTGTAATTTTTTCGGGAATATCAAATATCATCTTCCCACAATGCAATGCTTGTCTTGAAATATCGTCACGCAGACCGCCATATAAATCGTCACCGACAAGAGAATGTCCGATGTGTGCAAAATGTACTCTTATTTGATGTGTTCTGCCTGTTTCAAGATGTATTTCAAGCAATGTATATTTTTCATTCGTTCTTATGCTTTTATAGCGTGTAACAGCTCTTTGTCCGTCTGCACGCACACAACGGAGTATTATACTTTCCTGCTCCCTTGCTATCGGTGCATCTATAACACCACTGCCCTCAATTATCCCGTGAACTACTGCAAAATATACCTTTTCACAATTTCCCTGCAAAAGATTTGCAGAATAAGCATTTTTTGCAACAACACACAAGCCCGACGTATCTTTGTCAAGTCGATTTACAGGTCGGAACGTCAGTTCAGGGTGAAGATATGCAAAAAGATTTCCTAATGTGTCATCTCTGTGACGGATTGACGGGTGAACAGGCATACCGTCCGGCTTATCGAAAATTATCATATTTTCATTTTCAAAGGCTATATCAGCTTTAAGACTGCTGTTCGGCACAATTTCTGTTCTCTCCTCACTGTTCAGGACTATAACATCTCCGCTTTTTACCGTGTCAACTGTACGGATAAATCTGCCGTTGCAGGTTATACCGCCGTCACGGTTTTTCAGTTTTTGCAGAAGACGGCGTGATACACTACATTTCTCACGAAGATACTCCTGCAATGGAACTGGTATTTCTGTTTCTACATTAAATATAAGTTCACTCATATTTCACCACTTTGTCTTATTTTTCCTGCAAAAATACGCTTTCTTCTGGATTCATGAATAATATGTGCATATTCATCCTCTTTGAAAAAAATTGATATTCCTACAGCATAAGCAGATGCAATTTCAGGGATAACAAATGGTATGGCTACAACTGTAACAACAGGCAGTAAAAATGTAAACGAAATTCCGACAAACATTTTTTTACGTCCATTCATGAATCTGAATGAATCAAAAACAACTTTCAGAACGCTTTTTTCCGGAAATTCCGCAAGCAAAAACGGTACAGCCGTCATACTTATCTTTACACCCAGCCAGAATACAACAAAAACTATACAAAGTGCAAATAAATTTGAGGATAAAAAAAGCTGTTTATCGTCTGCACTCTCCGATATTATTTTTATACCATACAATCCCGAAATAATCGCAGGAATAAGAGTTGCTGTACATATCATCTTCCGCATGAAAAAAGAAAATAGACTTCGCCATATAAATCGCCATTCAAGAAGCATATCAGAAAATGATGTCTTTTTATCTGAATCCTTTGCAAACTCAATCAGCCGTACAGCTGACGCACAATAAAGCGGTGCAGAAATTATATATCTTGCTGTTGTAAATACTACAGCAATGCAAATCTGCTCTACGCTTTCACCCGTAAAAAGTCCGAGCGGATTGAAAGCACCCAGATAAAGCATAATACTGTATACAGATGCTTCCGCAAGACGAAAAAACAATTCTGCCACTAAAGGCGGTGTGCATATCAGAAAAATTTCACGTCGTCTGCCTTTTATTTTTCGCCTTGAATAGCGTATAAGTTCCATTGTTTTCATAACAGTACATCTCCTTGAAAGATTTACCGTTATTATATGGAATTTATTTACGGTTATTCATTTTCATTGTCTTCTATTTTATCATAGGGGCAATATCCGAGAATTTCAAATGCTTGAGAATTAAGCCACATCTGCGTTGTTACAAGAACATCAAATCCCTCACCTGATTCTGCTGTAAGATATTTCGGGTCATATTTTGGCAATCCGAAACAGGTAAGCATATTTGTAATTATTCCACCATGAGTTATAATTGCTGAATGTGCTATGCCCTCCTCCATCATGTTCATGATGATATTGTGCAATGCTGAAAATACTCTTGCTGTCATTTCCTCTAAGCTTTCACCTTTTGGCGGTCGTGTATCTTTTCCACCTTTGAGCCATTTTTTATAGTCATCACGGTTTACAAGCTGGTCTACTGTTTTTCCCTCAAATTCGCCTAAATTGAGTTCATGAAGTCCGTCAACGGGCAGCATTTCTATTTCAGGAAATAAAATTTCCGCTGTTTCTGTACATCTGCAAAGCGGTGATGTGTATACTTTTTGTACTGACGGATAATCAAAGTTATCCATTTTTACGGCAAGTTCACTTGCCCCCTTTGGTGAAAGAGGCATATCAGTTGAGCCGATATAAATTCCGTTTTCGTTTGCAGATGTTAAACCATGACGGATAATACTGATTCTATAACCTTTCATTTTGTCTCCTTTCGACAAATTATTGTTAAAATTCGCCTTAAAATTTAAACAATATTAATATTTACATATTATACATTTTGTATTATAATAATATTACACCAAAAATATACAAATTGTCAATAAATAAACATGGGAGGATTTTTCTTTATGAATTCAGATTTTGCACGTATTATCACCCTTCAAAGAAAAGAACGTCACATAAGTCAGAAACAGGCTGCGGCTGACTTAGGCATTTCACAGGCACTTCTCTCTCACTATGAAAAAGGAATCCGTGAATGTGGATTGAATTTTCTTGTAAAAATAGCTGATTATTACAATGTTTCATGTGATTATCTTCTTGGACGAACTCCTGAACCGGAGGGAAAAGTTATAACTATTGAAGATATTCCCGACGACGACGGAAACAACAATCTTAAAATGCCATCACCTGAAATAATCAACTTCAACAGACGTATCATAAATAACTCAATCAGTCTGCTTTTCAGTCTTGCACAGAAAGCAGGGAGTATCACTCTTATAAAAGAAGTTTCAAGCTATCTCATGCTTTCAGTGTACAAGCTTTTCCGCATTGTCTATAATGCAAATCCGCATAACGACCAGAAGCTTTTCAAGATACCTAAAGTTATTGCAAATGACAGTGCAAACGCTATCATTTCAATGAGTGAAGCTGATATAAAAGCTGCCTCCTGCGGAATTGCCCTTGACGGTAACGACTGCGTAGACAATTTTGACACGCTCTACATAACTACTTCTACACTACAGAAAGATTATGCACAATATTCATCATCACTTCTCAATCTTATAAAAAGAAGTGAGGAAAGCATAGCAAGGACAAGAGAAAAATATCACAGTGCAAACAACAAATTCTGAATCTGTTTTCCCTGATTTATCAGGGATTTTTTCTTACCATATGATTTAGTATACTACATCTTTTGTCATATGTCAACCTGAAATGAAGTTTTTTCATCTGTAAAACACATATAGAAAAGTATATTTGCAAATTTTTATGAAATAATAACAAATATAAACTATATTGAAAAAAGGTGTTTTTTATGGCAAAATATCTGTCGCAAGGAGTTTTTGAGCTTGATTCTCCAATAAAAATCGAAAGTTATGCCTCTGTTGTCGGCTCAAAAGAGGGTAAAGGACCTCTCTCAAAATACTTTGATGAAATTGTAGAGGACAGTCATTTCGGCATGACAACATGGGAACAGGCTGAAAGCAAATTTCAGCTGGAAGCCGTAAGCATTGCAGTCCGCAAAAAAAATCTCACAAAAGAAGATATTGATGTTATATGTGCAGGCGACCTTATAAATCAATGTACAAGTTCATCATATGGCTTGCGTGAACTGTCCATTCCTTTTCTTGGATTATATGGTGCTTGCTCAACTATGGCAGAGGGAATCCTTACAGCTTCACTTGTACTTGAATCAGGTGCAGCAAAACGTGCCGCCGCTGTAACATCATCACATTTTTCCACTGCTGAACGTCAGTTCCGTTCACCGCTTTCATACGGTGGTCAGCGCACTCCGACTTCTCAATGGACCTGCACGGCTTCGGGTGCTGTTCTGCTGTCGGACAACGGAAACGCCCAAATCAAAGGCGGTTGTATCGGAAAAATTGCCGATATGGGAGTAAACGATATTACAAATATGGGCAGTGCTATGTCTCCTGCCGCATCTGCTACAATTCAGCGTTACTTGCAGGCTACAAATACTTCTCCTGATGATTATGATGCAATTGTAACAGGTGATTTAGGCAAAGTCGGAAGTACACTTCTCATTGAATTACTCAAAAAACAGGATATTGACATCTCAAAACAGCATCAGGACTGCGGATTACTCATATTTGACGACAAAACTCAAGACACACACTGCGGAGGTTCTGGCTGTGGCTGTAGTGCAAGTGTTCTGTGCGGTTACTTTCTGCCCATGATTGAACGCAAAGAAATAAAAAATATGCTTTTCATTGCAACAGGTGCATTAATGTCGGCAATGTCTGTTCAGCAAGGCGAAAGTATTCCGTCAGTAGCGCATCTCATACACATCGGAGGTTGATTTTATGGAAATGATAAGGGCATTTATAGTAGGCGGTCTGATTTGTGCAGTAGGACAGCTTCTTATTGACTATACAAAATTGACTCCTGCACGAATATTAACAGGATTTGTTGTAGCAGGTGTATTTCTTTCAGCAATAGGACTTTACCAGCCTATAGCTGATTTTGCGGGAGCAGGTGCAACTGTACCCCTTACCGGATTCGGTCATCTTCTTGCTGATGGTGTGCGTGATTCTATCGAAAAAGACGGTTTCGTCGGTATATTCACGGGCGGACTTACTGCGTCTTCCGCAGGAATAACCGCCGCACTTCTTGCAGGTCTCACCGCATCAATCGTATTCAAGCAAAAAGATAAATCATAGAAACAAATCGGGCGGACATAGTTCGCCCTTTGTTATATTAAAAAATTCCTGATATGTATATTGACAAAAATTTCACATTGTGATATAATTAAGACAAAATATATAACAGGGGGTTATTTAATGGGAAAAATTCTTGAAGTAAAAGGACTTTCAAAGCAGTATGCAAAAGTACTTGCGGTGGACGATGTTTCCTTTGAAATCGAAAAAGGCGAGATATTCGCACTTATCGGTACGAACGGAGCAGGCAAGACAACCACAATACGTATGATTTCCACACTTCTTACAGCAACATCAGGTGATGCAGTCGTGAACGGTCACAGCATACTGAAAGAGCCTGAAAAAGTGCGTGAAAGTATATCATATCTTCCCGATGAAGCAGGTGCTTACAAGAATATGACAGGCAAGAAATATCTTCGTTTTATGGCAGGTCTTTTCTCCGCTGATATTGACACAATCAACGGCTATACTGAACGTGCAGAAAAAATATGTGGATTAGGTGAGCGACTTAATGACAAAATCGGCACTTATTCCCGTGGCATGATAAGAAAACTTCTGCTGTCACGTGCCGTAATGACAAAGCCTGCTCTTGCAATACTTGATGAGCCAACCAGCGGACTTGATGTACTCAATGCACTTGAAATCCGTAAGATGATTAAGGAACTTGCTAAAAATGAGGGTATGTCATTTCTCTTGTCGTCGCATAATATGCTTGAAATTGAGTTTGTTTCCGACCGTGTAGGCATCATCTCAAAAGGCAGACTGCTTGTAACAGGTAAGACGGACGAACTCAAACAGCGTTACGGTGTACAGAATCTTGAGGAAGTTTTTGAAAGGGTGGTGAAAAACGGTGAAATTCTTTAATCTTCTAAAAAAAGAACTTGCCGAACTCATAAATATGCAGACGATACTTTCAATTGTGGTGTCTCTTCTGATGTTCGTCATTTTAGGTAATGTCATGTCTGATACTATGGAGGAGGCTATAAAACAGGAGTACACTCTCAATATAGCTGACCATGATAACACTGATTTTACAGCAAATCTTATTGACAGACTAAGGGAATACGGTGCAGAAGTAAAGCTCTATGATGCCGACGGTGAATACGCCGATATACTTGCATCAACAGGACAGGAATCCATTATCATACTGCCAGAGGGTTTTTCAGATAAAGTTGAATCGGGTGAAAGTCCGGAAGTGATAAGCGTTGAGGGCATGAAATCTTCTGCCATGATGTCAAACCTGAACGACAACAGCAGTGCATTGAGCCTTATATCTTCGTGTATATCAGAAATATTTGCGGAGAATTTCGGCATATCCGCTGACGACATTAAAATCATCAACAACCCGATTTCCGTATCGGAAAATACTGTTGTGGGTAATGAATCCGCACAGGCAGGCAAGTCCGACATAATGAATCAGCTTATGACAAAAAGTATGATACTGCCGATTATTGTATTTATGCTGATAGTCATGACTTCTCAAACGCTTATAAGTGCCATATCAAACGAAAAAATCGACAAAACTCTTGAAACACTTCTCTCTGCTCCAGTATCAAGAATATCCATACTTACAGCAAAAATGCTTGCAACTTCAATAGTCGCACTCTTACAGGCAGTTGTGTTCATGGTTGGATTTTCGTTCTTTATGTCGGGCGCAACTGAATCAGCAGGCGAAATAGCAAGTACTATGGTGGGACAGGTTATGCCTGTTGATGAGGCAATGCAGAAACTAGGTCTTGTTTTGAATGGTGCTGACTACATACTAATCGGCGTACAGATGTTCTTTACAGTAATGATTTGTCTCTCAATATCGCTCATGCTTGGTGTGCTTGTAACTGATACAAAGCAGTCGCAGACAGTTGTAATGCCGTTGCTTTTCGGTGCAATGATTCCATACATGATTTCAATGTTTGCCGATATAAATACACTCCCTATAGTAATCAGAATTATTGTGTACGCAATTCCGTTCACACACACTTTTTCAGGTATGTCAAATATAATGTTCGGCAATATGGCTGTATTCTGGGGTGGACTGGCATATCAGGCTGTTGCTTTTGTAGTATGCCTGTTCTGTGCAGTAAAGCTGTTCAACTCCGACAAGATTCTTACAGCGTCTCTTAATTTCGGACAGAAATCAAAGACAAAGAAAAATATGGGTGCAGAAGAATGAATATCAACCTGATTGTAATCGGCAAGCTGAAAGAAGATTATCTGCGCAAAGCCTGCTCTGAATACATAAAGCGTTTAGGAAGATACTGCACTTTTGAAATGCATGAACTTGATGAGTGCCGTTTAAATGATAATCCGAACGAAAAAGAAATACAATCAGCTTTACAAAAAGAAGCATTGCAGATAAAAAAATACGCAAAAGGCTTTATAATTCCGATGTGCATAGAGGGCAGACAGCTTTCAAGCGTTGGACTGTCCGAAAAAATCAATACAGCAGGTCTCAACGGATTCAGCACCGTAACTTTCATAATCGGCAGTTCTTATGGTCTTGCACCTGAAATAAAGCAGATGGGTCATCTTAAACTGTCCATGTCAGAAATGACGTTCCCGCATCAGCTTGCAAGAGTTATGATTTTAGAACAGATTTACCGCTGTTTTCAGATTGCAGAGGGTGGAAAATATCATAAATAGGGAGATAGTGTTATGATTGAAAAAGAAGTTTTTATTAGAAATCTGAAAGAATTTGCTGATACATTGGTGAATCATATATCAACGTATAACAAATGGAATATCCGTGGATTTATTGACATTTTCAAGAATGTGTATACTATCTCTGCTGATACAAAGATAGTTTCAAAAGTGATGGAATTGCATCTGTTTCCGTACTTTCTGGATTTTGCCGAAAAAATCGGTTATAATATTGAGCCTGTGTCATATCAGAACTGGTATCCTAATTTGACTTTTGTTAAAAAAGATAATCCGAAAGTAAAATTTGCTGTAGATTTAAAGACTACATACCGTGACGAAAAACATTCGGAATTCTGCAATGGCTTTACACTTGGTTCACACGGAGAATATTTCATTGACAGAACAAGTACAAAAAACATTCAATATCCATATAATGAGTACAGTGGTCATTTTTGTCTGGGAATAATTTATTCCCGTTCTGAACTTGACAAATATGCTGAAACCCGTGTTTATACTACAGATGATATTGATAAGATGCCATCAGTTATTCATAGTTTCATCGTTTTTGCAGAGGAAAAATGGAAAATTGCAAGTGATAAGGGTGGCAGTGGAAATACAGCAAATATCGGCAGTATTAAAAAAAATAGCAGATATACTTTCAGGCAATGGAGTTTTTGCTAAAGCAGGTGAGGAGCTGTTTGATGATTACTGGGCTAATTTCGGAAAAATAGAGATACCGGACAATACGGGAAAAAGAAAAAAGTTATCTTCTTTTTCAGAATATCTGGAATATCGCAGACTGCCAGCTGAACTTGATAACCCTAAAGCATCTAAAAAGGTGAAAAATGATGTCAGATGATAAAATATTTGTTCCACCATTGAAAATACAGGGGATAAAAACAAAACTTGTTCCGCTGATTAAAGAAAATTTATCTGTAAATAAAGATACTGTATGGATAGAGCCTTTTATGGGTTCGGGCGTTGTGGGATTTAATGTAGAGCCGAATAAAGCTGTATTTTCAGATATAAACCCACATATCATCAATTTTTACAACAGCATAAAGTCAGGAACTATCACTTCAAAAATTGTACGTCAGTTTCTTGAGGAACAGGATAAATTATTATCCGAAAAAGATGACGAATATTACTATACTGTCCGTGAACGTTTTAATAAATATGGCAGTCCTCTTGATTTTCTGTTTCTGAATCGTTCATGCTTTAATGGAATGATGAGGTTTAATAAAAATTATGAGTTCAACGTCCCTTATGGTCACAAGCCACAACGTTTTGCGAAAGCATATGTAACAAAAATTGTAAATCAGGTTGCCCATATTGAAGAACTTCTGAAAAAACATGACTGGATTTTTGAATGTCAGTCATTTGAAAAAACAATAGCATTGGCAGATGAAAATTCATTTATTTACTGCGACCCACCGTATATCGGACGAAATGTTGATTATTATGACAGCTGGAATGAGGAATCAGAGTTTAAACTGCGTGATGTGCTTTTGTCTTCTGAATCATTGTTTATGTTATCTACATGGGATTATAATGCTTACCGAAAGAATGAATATATAGATATTGTTTGGAGTTTCTGCCATAAAATCAGTAAAGAGCATTTTTATCATGTTGGCGCAAAAGAAAAAAACAGAAATTCTATATTTGAAGCATTACTGACAAATTATGTTCCAAATAAATAAAAAATAGCCCTTCAGATTTTTTACTTCTGAAGGGATTTTTTTATCAGTATTTCTTAAAAATCAGGTATACCATATATATCAGCTGTATGAAAAACGCTGTAACCAATGAGATTGAGCTTACAGCAACATAGATTCCTCTTGTTGCCTGTTTTGGTGTTGTAGAGGGGATATGGTTGTCGCCGAAAAATACAAGAAACATTATAAGTCCGAAAACTGCCAGTGCAAGAAGTATAATTATTGCAACCTGCTGTGCAGTTTCTCCGGCATTTCCGATATATCCGAACATACTTGAAAAAGTATTTATGAACATATGCACTGTTATTGCAGGAATTATTGAACTGTGTTTCATTGTAATAACCGCAAGCATGATTCCCAATGCAAAGGCAAGAATAAACTGCGGTATATTGCCGTGTGCAAGTCCGAAAAACAGAGCTGTTGCAAATATAGCAAAACGCTGATTCGCCTTTGAAAATACTTTCAGCAACATTCCCCTGAAAAAAAGTTCCTCTGTTATCGGGGCAATGATACAGGTGTATATATTCATTATCACAATACCTAAAGTTGTTTTTCCGACATTGCTGTAGTCCGTCACTGTGCTGTAGCCGTACTGCTCAAAAATATCACTTATTCCGCTTGCACCGTATATAGCCACAACCCAAAGAAATAATGCTGTCATACAATACTGCACTGCAAGTCCGAAGCTGAAATTCTTTGTGGATATGATTGAACGTGGCTTTATGCCAGCCCATTTCATTCCAATAAAAGCAAAGAGTACATTACACACAAGATATACAAGCATATTGAGCGATACAAATATAGATGAACTTTTCATATAGTCCTGAATAACAAAAACATTTGCATCAGGATTCATAAATTTCAGTATACTTAATATAAGACCAACAAGCCCCTTTGCCATTCCTGTTGATACTGCAAACTGCAATATAATACACCAGCCACCTGCTGAATAGAAGCGTTTCAGGCTTCGGCGTTCCTCATATTTCGGCTCAAGCGGAATCTCATAGCCCTCATGCTCAATCAACGGCTGAATTTTTGCATAATTTCCGCTGAATCCCTTGTATTCTGTAGGATTGTCAAAAGCATTGAACTTGTCGATATGTTCTTTCTGCCTGATTTTTTCCCTAAGATAACGTATTTCATTGTTAAGTGACGCAATCTGCGACCTGTATTCGTCCTGTTCTATATAATCTTCCAAAAAATCACTCCTATCTATGACTTCCGCCACCGCCGTGACCACCACTGTGACTGTGACCGCCACTGCTGTGACTTCCTCCGCCACTACTGCTTGATTCGATTTTTGTCTTAGTCGTGTGCGTTCTTATGTATATATCATTCTTGACAGTGAACACTGTTTTTTCCTGCGATACATAAGTAACAGGGTTTGCCGATACCTTGAATTTGTACTTAGATTTTGTTGCAAAGTAGAATATAACTGATACTGCAAACCCGAACGGTAAAGCGACAGCTAATGGTATCATTCTTCTTGTAAGTGGAGGTTTTGTTGTTATCATCAGTTTATCGCCTTTGTAGTAGAAATATTTTCCTGAAGACTTATCATAATAGTAACCGCTTGTGTTTCCTGCATAGTTTTCAAGTCCTGACAGAAATATCTGTACAGCCTGACTTATATCGTCTTTATACTGCATGAAATCGCTGTTATCTGACGACGGGAGAACTTTGTTGAGCCGTGAAAAAATGTCCTGTATGTGAGATTCATAAAACAGAACAGCTTTTCCGCTTGTTGAGATATAATCATAGGCTGGCTTTCTGCCAGAAAAGTCCATGAAATAGAAAACACCGTCCGTATCTTCTCCATAGAGTTCGTCATATGTATCATCAGCAAAGCACTCCGTATCATAGTCACTTCTGCGACGTTGCCCTGCACCTGCAATAAATACAAAGATATTCATGTTAAGCTGTTCTGCTTTAGCCTGTATAAGCTTTGTGAGTTCCTGCTCCTCTGCATCATCAAAAAAATCATAGCCATCAAAAATACCCGATTTTGATACGTCAACAGCCGATGCAGACAAGTCAACCGCAAAAACAGGCATCAGTGCAAAGACAGTAAGCATTATAATCAAAAGTTTTTTCATATGAAACATTGTCCCCCTAAAAATAAAGCAAGTACCACGCAAAGTCCTATAAGGGCTGATGTCCTGAACAGTTTTTTCTTGTCAAGCGGAGGAGTTCCGGCAAGTTTTCCGGTCTGTCCGTTTATTGCAAATTCGTATATCTTGTCATTGTATTTATATGTCATAAACCATATTGGCAACATAATATACTGCCAGTCTGTCTTATTGATATTGTAAGATTCGCTGTGCATTGACACTGAACTGTAGTTTTTTATGCTGTCCCTGATTACGCTTTTGCAAGCACTTGTGACACGTTCTTTTATGTGCGGAAAAGCTCCAGCTTTGTCAACGTCGTACTTGTCGGCAAAAAATCCCGTAAAATAGGACATTGAGAAGTCTTTGAGGTCGTCATAGTTAAACGGCTCAATCGATTCCATAAGTTTATCGTCAATTTTGCTTTCGCCGTCTGCGGGTACACCTTTTGTAACAATCTTTGCTTTTCTCTGTACGGAAAATTCCTTTATTTCAGTATATCTGTAGTCACCTGATGTCCAGCTCCGCTTTACATTTCCTATTCCGCTGTAGTCCGCTGATACGTCGCAGTCCGCAATCCAGAACGGCACATACAATCCAGTCATTTTTTCAAGCTGTTGCTCTGATTTGAAATCAGACGGTATAAACGGCTTTGAGGCGCACCAGCTTTTGAAAGATGCAAGGGCATTTTCCTTTGTAACTTTAAATCCGATTACCTTATCCGGCTTGTATGCACCGGTAAGCCGTCCTGAAAGTATAACAGGGCTGTGACAGTAATAACAGAAAGTTGCTGTAGTCTGGTCGTCCGCCATAATATCAGCACCGCACGTTGCACAGTGGTACACATTCGTATGCGATTCAAATTCAGTTGATTCAGGTGTCGGAGCAGTCGGCTCATTTTCGGCGTAAATCTGCTGTATTGTTTCCATTGTAAATGAACTACGGCAGAACGGACAGTTCATTTCCTGCGTGGACGGGTTAAACTCCAGTTCTCCGTCGCAGTTCGGGCATTTGTATTGTGAAGTGTCCAAAAAAATCAATCCCCTTTTCTATTTATTCACAGCTATTTCTATTTTATCACAATTTATTTATTTTTGCAATAGAAATTCCGAAAAAAGCATTGCAGTAATCAAAAAAATGTGATATAATAAGAAAGATGCTGATAATTAATATTAATATACGGAGGTTTTTTTATGATTATTCTTGATGAATTAAGACTTGAACTTGTCGGCTACCGAAAAGAAATGAACGAACTTGCCGACGTTCTCAACATTAAAGGGGCAAAGGAACGTATTGAAGTTCTTAATGCCGAAACACTTCAGGAGGGCTTTTGGGATAATCTCGAAAACTCGCAGAAAGTTCTACAGGAAACCAAATCCCTTGAACGAAAAATAGAGCGATTCAACAAGCTTAATGATGAGCTGGAAGATGCTATCACACTTATTGAGCTTTCGATTGAAGAAGGGGACGAAAGTTCTGTAGATGAGATAAAGCATGAAGCAGAAGTTTTCAAGTCCAAACTGGAGGAAGAAAAGCTGTCCACGCTCCTTACTGGTGAATACGACAACTCAAATGCTATTCTTACATTCCATGCAGGTGCAGGCGGTACAGAAGCGCAGGACTGGGCAGAAATGCTCTACAGAATGTACAATATGTGGGCAGAACGCCACAACTACAAAGTAACTCTGATAGACTACCTTGACGGTGACGAAGCAGGTATGAAGTCCGCATCTATTCTTATTGAGGGCGAAAATGCTTACGGCTATATGAAGTCTGAATCAGGTGTTCACCGTCTTGTCAGAGTATCTCCGTTTGATTCAGCAGGCAGACGACACACTTCATTTGCTGCACTTGAAGTTATGCCCGAAATTGATGATTCAATTGAAGTTGAAATCCGTGACGAAGATATTGAAATGGAAGTATATCGTTCATCAGGTGCAGGCGGACAGAAAGTAAACAAGACAAGTTCCGCTGTACGTCTTATCCACAAGCCGACTGGTATAGTTGTATCATGTCAGACGCAGAGAAGTCAGTTTCAGAACAAGGACTATGCTATGAAAATGCTCCGCTCAAAACTTGTCGAAATCAAGGAAAGAGAACATCTTGAAAAGATTGAGGACATCAAGGGCGTACAGCGTGAAATTGCATGGGGTTCGCAGATTCGTTCCTATGTATTCATGCCGTACACGCTCGTAAAAGATACACGTACAGGCTTTGAAAACGGCAACATTCAGGCTGTTATGGACGGCGATATTGACGGATTTATCAATGCTTATCTCAAATCACTCTCACATGGTACATTGAATAAGTAATAAACAAAAAACCTGCTCCGAAAATCGTGGAGCAGGATATTTTTTTACATCAGCTTTCTGAATTGATAAACATATCATAGATACGGCGGATAGCTTCTGCAAGGTCGTTTTCGCTTACACCAATTATTACATTGAGTTCGCTTGAACCCTGATCAATGAGTTTTACATTGATTCTTGCGTGTGCCATTGCTGCGAATACTCTTGCAACAGTACCTCTTGTATTTTTCATACGTCTGCCGACTACAGCAAGTATTGCAATACCGTCCTCAATATCAATGTGGTCGGGGTTTACTTCCTTGCGTATTTCAGCAAGCACCTTGTCTCTTACAGGTGCTAACTTTGAACTGTCAACAGTGATGCTCATTGTGTCGATACCTGACGGCATATGCTCAAATGAGATGCCATTGTTATAGAGGATATTCAGTACTTTCATGCCGAAACCGATTTCATTATTCATCATGGCTTTTTCAATATTGATTGTGCTGAATCCTTTTTTACCTGCAATACCTGTTATTGTGTGTCCTAAACTTTCCCTGCTGAAATCGTAGTCATTTGATACTATCATAGTGCCTGCATCTTCGGGGCGGTTTGTATTTCTGATATTTATCGGAATACCTGCTGAACGTACAGGGAAAATAGCGTCCTCATGGAGAACAGATGCACCCATATATGCAAGTTCACGAAGTTCACGATATGTTATTGTTTCGATTACATCGGGATTATCAACTATTCGTGGGTCGGCAACAAGAAAACCTGAAACGTCCGTCCAGTTCTCGTATATTTCAGCATTTACAGCATTTGCAATAATCGCACCTGTAACGTCTGACCCTCCACGTGAGAATGTCTTGATTATGCCCTCTGTAGTTCTGCCGTAAAATCCAGGAATGACAGCATTTTCAAGATTTTTGAGTTTCTGACGTACTGCTTTCACTGTCTCATCAAGTAAGAGTGTACCCTTTGTATCGAAAATTATAACGTCTGATGCGTCAACAAAATTATAGTCAAGATATTTTGCAAGGATTTTGCCGTTGAGATACTCTCCACGACTTCCTGCATAGTCTTTTGCCGGACGTGATTTGAGTTCCTTTACGATTGTATCAAATTCATCATCAAGGCTCATATCGATGCCTAAATCTGCAATAATACCATTATATCTGTTCTTGATTTTCTGAAAATCCTCTGAAAAATCAAGTCCGCTTCCTGCCGATTCACAGCACTTATAAAGCATATCAGTTATTTTTATATCATCTGAAAAACGCTTGCCCGGTGCAGACGGTACAACATATTTTCTTTTCGGGTCTGATTTTATTATATCGTAAACTTTTCTGAACTGATTAGCGTCAGCAAGTGAGCTTCCGCCAAATTTTACCGCTTTATTTCCCATAGTATATATTACCTGCCTTATATTGTTATTTTAATATCAATATTTATTATATCCCTGTTTTCAGCAAAAATCAATTGACAGAAATGCAGAAAAAAATGATTTTGGATATGTTTTTTTGGTAAATACGCTTGTACGTCACTCACGGACATAATAATCATATCAGAAAAAAGCTGTAGTCTCAATAACTACAGCCTGTTTTTTTATGCGATTTTTTCTACTGTATAGCCCATTTCCTCAAGAAGATTGTCAACACCGTTTTCACCTGAATAATGAGCAGAGCCAACCATAAAGAGACAGTTTTTGCTTTCCTTTATTATTTCAGATGCCTTTTCAGCCATATTCTTGTTACGGTCAGTAATAACAACCTGAACATATTCTGCATGGTCGTCCATTAAGTCATCAGGAATTTCATCAATATCTGTATCCATATCAACAGAAATTTCTCCGTCACCTGATGCCCAGAGGTCATACATTTCTGAATATGTCTGCGCAAAATCTTCAATTTCATTCATGCTGTCAACCATTTCAGATATATTATAATCTGCATAATCATCTGTAAATGCGTTCAGTGCATTTGTCTGAACAGACAATTCCTCAATGCTTATAACGTCTTTTCCGTCCTCTTTAGCCTTGTTGATAAAGTATGTGTCAGTACCTTCAAAGTTCATATTTTCAAGTCGGAGATACATTACAGATGAAAGCTGATTTATCCAATAGCCTGCTGTATATTGGTCAAGCATTTCTGAATATGCGCCTAAACTTTCAAAATAACCCTTAGCCTTGTTGTAAGTTTCTTCTGAAATATGGTCTTTTATGGTAGTACTGTCACTATATATCATGCCTTGCAAGTATTCCATTTGAGCAGAGGCATCTTCTGTAAGGGCAGTTACATCATATTCAACTGCAATTGAATCACAATTGCTGTATATTTCCATAAGAGTATCGGGATATTCTGATACACTTTCAGGAAGCATATGAATAGTGCCAAGAAGATAGATAGAGTTGCTTGTTTCGGGGTCTGTAACTTTCCAAAGCGGAGGATTTACAGATGTTGTTTTTATATAGTCATTTATATCTGCTGTTTTGCCAAGCGGATTTTCCTCGTCCTGATTTTCACTTTCAGTAGTTGTTGCTTCCGTATTTTCAGCAGTAGTTTCTTCTGCTTCTGTAGTTGTTTCAGCTTCTGTAGTTTCAGCAACTGATGATTCAGATTGTGAGTCACTTAATGAACTTTCTTTCTCGTCTCCACATGATACTGCTGTCAATGACATTGCAACTGTCAGCAAGACAACAGCCAATTTTTTCATTTTCATCTTTATCTTTTTCCTTTCTTTATCAGATTTCTGATATATCTGTAATTATACCATATTTTCATATAACTGTCAAATCGAACATATATACTTAAAGTATTCTATAATAACAGAGTTTACTTTTTACTGATATGAAAATAAGACTATATATACAGTATGTAATATTATACCCGAAAAATTACAACAGTTTATATAATTTCAAAAAAAATCTGTCAATTTATTTAATATTTATTTACAAAAAATAAATTTCTCTTAAAAATATCTTAATAAACACATTTTCCTTGACATATGACGAAAAAAGTTATATAATAGACTTAGGCTGATTAGTTTTCAGCAGATAACAATAATATACAAAAATCGTCAGAATTGGAGGCGTTTTATGGAATATTTTGAAAACAGAGAACTTTCATGGCTTAAATTCAATAAGCGTGTTATTGAGGAAGCAACAAGTCCTGATAATCCTCTTTTGGAAAGACTTTCTTTTTCAGCAATATATCAAAGCAATTTAGATGAATTTTTCATGGTGAGAGTCGGCTCTTTAACTGATAAGGAAAAAGAACACAAAAAGAAAAAAGACGGCAAAACAGGTATGACAGCATCTCAACAGCTTGATGCAGTTTTTACTACAGTACGCAGACTTCAGCCGACTGTTGAAGATGCTTTCAGAAACAACATGGCAGAACTGAAAAAATATGGCTTTGAACACGTGAATTTCAATACCGCAACTGTTGAGGAACTTTCTTTCCTTGAACTTTATTTCAAGCGTGAACTCAAACCGTTTATTTCTGGTCTGATTATAAATGATGCGCTGCCTTTTCCGTTCCTCAAAAATAAAGAACTCTATGTAGCTGTACATATCAGCACAAAAAAAGGTGTTTCAGTAGGCATCATACCTACAGAACACGAACACAGAGAAAGAATTGTCACGCTCGGAAATGACGGAAAACGTTTTATTCTTGAGGAGGAAATTATTCTGCATTTTGCACATCTCATGTTCAAGGGCTGTAAGATTCAGGACAGGGCAATTATCAGAGTTACAAGAAATGCCGATATACAGGTAAATAACAAGGGGGCAGATTTCCGTGACCGCATGGAAGAACTTGTATACAAGCGCACAAGACTTTCTGCCGTCCGACTTGAAATTACAGACGAGTTCAGCCGTGATGCACTTGACTATATCTGCAAAAAGCTGAAAATCAAGAATGTACGTGTATTCAATTCCCATATTCCGCTTGATTTGTCGTATCTTTTTCAGTTGCAGGAACTTGATACCACTCCCGAACTTCACTACACTCTGCGAACTCCACGAAAATCAGCCATGCTCACCGATACACGTTCAGTCTTTGCGCAGGTCAAGGCAAAGGATATTTTATTGAGCTATCCTTTTGAATCCATGTCCGCAACATTTATAAGACTGCTGGAGGAATCTGCTGTTGACCCGAAAGTTACATCAATCAAGATTACTCTTTACCGTGTCGCACGAAACAGCAAGGTTATAAGTGCATTGTGTACGGCATCTGAAAACGGCAAGGACGTTTTTGTAATGATTGAACTCCGTGCAAGATTTGATGAAGCGAATAATATTGAATGGTCGAAGATTCTGCAAAAAGCAGGTGTAACTGTAATATACGGATTCAAGGAGTTCAAGGCTCATTCAAAGTTACTGCTTATCAAGCGAAAAGCAACAGGCGGAAATTTTGACTATGTTACACAAATCGGTACTGGTAATTACAATGAAAAAACGTCCGCAATATATACCGATATGATGCTCCTGACAGCAGACAGACAGATTGCAGAAGATGCAGAAGCAGTTTTTGCGTCTCTAAGAAACGGCACTTTTATTGAAAGTACAAACAAGCTTCTTGTATCTCCTCACGCACTCCGTCCGCAGATTCTTGCAATGATGGACGAACAGATAAAACTCGGTGAAAACGGCTACATAGGTGCAAAAGTGAACTCACTCAATGACAAGGTTATAATAAACAAGCTTGTTGAGGCATCAATGGCAGGTGTGAAAATTGAACTTGTTGTGCGTGGTGTATGCTGTATTATTGCCGGAGTTCCTGAATATACTGAAAATGTAACAGTAAGAAGTATTGTAGGCAGATTCCTTGAACACAGCCGTATTTTCATATTCGGCAAGGAAGGTGCAGAACAGAAAATATACATCGGTTCTGCCGACTATATGAGCAGAAATACTGTCCGCCGTGTTGAAGTTGCTGTACCTGTAGAAGATGCACGTCTCAAAAAGCGTATAAACGATATGTTCAGTATCCTTATGAAAGACAATGTTAAAGCAAGAGTTATGCTCCCCGACGGAAACTATGTTCATGTTGAACGCAAAGAGGGTGAGGAAGCCATAAACTCTCAAGAGTATTTCTATGAGGAAGCGTATCGTCGTCTGGAAGAAAAAACAGCAAAGCAGGAACGTCTAAAAACTACACGTGAAAAAAAAGACGGTAAAAAAACAACTAAGTCAACTAAAAAAAGCAAATAATTTCTGACATAAATTATAATATAGGGGCTAAACATGATTGGTTTTTACAGTTATACTGTTATTCTTACATACATGGGTCTTGCATCAGCAATTGCAGGAATTTTCTTTGCAGGCGGATTATATGGAGATATTCCGCACCCGACTTATGCAATAGTATGTCTTATGATTTCAGGTTTATGCGATATGTTCGATGGAAAAGTTGCACGTACCAAAAAAAATCGTACTGATGATGAAAAAAATTTCGGCATACAGATAGATTCGCTTTGTGATGCGATATGTTTCGGAGTTCTGCCTTCCGTAATCGGCTACTCTGTCGGACTTAACACACTTGCCGACCTGCCTTTTCTGATACTGTTTCCGCTTTGTGCAGTCATAAGACTTGCATATTTCAATGTTACAGAAGAATCACGGCAGAAAAAAACAAGTGAAGTACGGAAGGTCTATGAAGGACTTCCTGTTACAAGTGTTGCATTAATATTTCCGCTTATCTACAGCTTTCAAAAGGATATAGGGGAATGTTTTCCGCTTGTGTACGAAGTTTTCATGCTGATTATTGCAATTGCATTTATTACAAGATTCAAGGTTAAAAAACCTGCAATGAAAACAATGCTTATATTTGTTGGTATAGGATTCCTTGAATTTCTATGGCTTATGTATAAAAGAAACTGTTGAAAAAATATCCGCTGTACAGAAAAAAGTACAGCGGATTTTGTTTATTCTTTTACATATACAGCAGTAATTTCTGAAATGTAAGCACGGTGATAAGGGTCTTTGCTGAAGAATTGTTCAGGTATTCCGTCATCTGTAAGAAAACCGCTTTCCTGCAAATCGTAGCTGTAGAGTTTACGGCATACTATAACCATATCAGCCTGTTCAAATGTCATACAGCCGTCAATTTCAGTCGGTACAAGTCCTGTTTCAGCCATTTTGTCGCAGTCTCTGCCCGAATGTGAACCGCAGAAAGAGAGTGCTTTTCTGAAATCCCCACCAAAGAATGACGCTGTAAAATATTCGCCGTCTTCAATGAACTCATATGTATAGCGGTTTGGTCTGATGTAGCAGGTGAAAACGTTCTTATTCCATAATACGCCAATCTGTCCCCATGATGCAGTCATTGTGTTGAAATTCTCCTTGTTTCCTGCCGTGATGAGTGTCCACTCCTTGCCGATTTTTGTAAATGGGTTGAAGTTGAGTTCTGTAATATCAATTTTTTTAAGCATAAAAATTCTCCTAATTCGTTTTTAGTACAGACTTATATTTAAGTCTCAATTTATCAGTAATAAGGGCGATAAACTCCGAATTTGTCGGCTTGCCCTTGCTTGTATCGACTGTGTAGCCGAAAAATGAATTGAGAGTATCAACATTTCCTCTGTCCCATGCAATCTCTATAGCATGACGGATAGCTCTCTCAACTCTTGACGCTGTTGTGTCGTATAAACTTGCAACAGTAGGATATAACAGCTTTGTCACGCTGTCAAGTAAAGTTTTATCCTTTATCGAATAAAGAATAGCTGTTCTTAAATAGTGATAGCCTTTTATGTGTGCAGGCACGCCAAGCTGATGAATAATGTCTGTTACGACAATTTCCATATCATCACTTAAACTGTCGGCTTTGTCGCCAAGTGCAGAACTTATCGCACAGAAAAGGTCGTCTGCATCATACGGCTTAAGCAGAAACTTTGATGCACCGTTTTCCATAACCTGACGTTCAATAAATTCATTGTCATAAGCTGATGTTATGATAAATGCAGGAAACTTACAGCCAGATTCCTTCACTTTTTTCATTATCGTAACTGCATCACCGTTCTGCGCCGTAATATCAAGTACAGCTACATCGGGCGGGTCGTTCTTTATGGACTCAATTATAACATCAGAGTCCTTGCGTCTTGTGTACGCATACATTCCACGCTCACGAAGTTTATTTGCTGTACTTACTCCTGTTATTGCTGAATCGTCTCCAATAAGTACTTTTATTTTACTATTCATTTTTTTACCTCCGTAAAATGTTTTATTTTGCATGATTCTATATTATCATAAACGCAGATATAATATCAATAGTATAATTTGTTTTTTTTGATATATTTTTATCAGAAAATAAAAATTTTTATGAATAGTAAATATTATGCTTTTTTTCGGCTTATTTTCGTATCATAATTTGACGTTTTGTTTCATTTTTGAAAGAATACCATCAGTAATTGTACGAATTTTTGTCCCTTTTGGAAACATTTTTTCAGCAAGTCTGCCGACTACATTCTGATTTATGTCATTATTTTGAAAATTTGCTGTTTTCGGCTCGGTTATATGACTTTCCCACTCCTGCATCACGTCTTTTTCAAGCTGTTCCGAAAGTAAATTTCTGTCAGCTGGTGAACTATGCTCCGAAAAAAATTCAAAAGGCATAGAAAATCCGTTAAAACTGAAATTATGTGAGATGTCACCGAAGTGAGCAGAAAAAAGTGTTCGGAAATCTTCTGCTCCACGCATCATCTCATCATTTTTTTTGTACGCTGAAATAATCTTCCTCTGTAAATCATTCGGAGAAAAATTCTTGTCATATTCAAGCGTGCCGAATACAATAAATCCAATCATATAGGAATCTTTGCAGAAGTCACTCTGATACACTTTTCCTTTCGGCATATCAAACATATATGCGCCATAAAGACCCATTGCAAGATGAAATGCAAGAAAATCTGCTGAATCATAGCTATATGGATATTTTGCCTGAATGAATCCCCTTAGCCTGCCCGATTTTAACATAAGCGGTATTGTATCAGCAAGAAGCAGTGCCTTTGAGCCTTTCATAATCGGCTTTTCAATGTCATTCTCAATGTCTCCGCCTATATTCAGTATCTTTGATGCCGAAACACCTGACTTTTCAATAACAGTATCATATATATCAGCCGTTTCAAGTTCATTTGCAACTATAAGCTGATTATACTTACTGTAACCGCATTTATCAAGAATATTTACAATAACTTTTCTCGGATAAACCATATCGGCAACTATTATTATTTTTTTCTTGTGCCTTTGTGCTTTCTCAAAAAGTCTTTTCCCGAAATTTCTCGGAAATACCAAATCAGAGTAAATCTCACATTCACGCTTCAGAAGTGCATCACGGTTTTCCTTTGTTATTTTTGTCTTATTCATTATGAAGTCATATATCATGTCAATATTTTTCGGGCATCTCTGTTCAGCATATATTCTCATATCTGAAAAAGATTTTCTTCCCTTGTAAAAATGCCTGAAATCGTCCTCCATGAATAAGAATAAGTCCTGAAATTCAGAAAACGGAGTACTTATCAAAGTATCTTTCATTCTGAAACATACGACTTTGCAGTCCGACCTGCTTATTTCAGTTGTCATTTTATTCAGCAGTGCAACCTGCTCAAGTGACAGAATGATTTTAAGTTCAGGAATGTTTTTCAACTTTTTCACCCCCTTTCTGTTGAAAACCTGTTGAAAGATTTTTATTCTTCCCTGTTTTCAGCCGTTTCCGTTGATGTGGAAACTGTTGAAAACTTTGTTGAAACTGTTGAAATAACAGTTGTTTCAGTGTCCGCATATTGTGGAATAAGCTCATCACCGTTACGGAGTTTTATATATTCATCAAGTGAAATTGCACCCTCTGAATTATATGCCCTGATAAGTGAATCCTTGTCAGTAAATGATTCTGATAAAGTACCGTCCTCGTTCATGAGATATTTTCCATACCACAATCCAAAGAACGACCACACGGAATTGTCACGGAATGAAGCGTCTATATCGGGGATTTTACTGCACTCACTCAATGCAATCAGTTTTTCTTCACCAACTATTTTCTGCAATGCAAGAAACTGCTCATATCGACTGCCATAGTCTTTTTCACTGTTCATATAGATGTCAAGAGAAGCTATGTCAAAAGTATTTTTGTCAACAAGAGTGTTTTCACTTTGTCCGTTCCATATCCATATGAGATTATCAAGCTCAAAGTAATCAGTGAAACGCTTATACATGAGATTCCATAGCCATTTGTATGAATCCGTATCATTTCCCCACCAGAACCAGTCGCCCGATGATTCGTGCAGAGGTCGCCACAAAACAGGTACGCCTTTATTTTTGAGTGTTGTAAGCTGTCCTGCCATGTTGTCCATATCAAGAATAAGTCCATAACACTGCTCCGATATTTTGCCCTCACCATAAAGCCCTCTGATTTCTTCCTGCGTGAGCATTGAAATGTCAATATCCGTTATGGCATCTTTAAGCACAAAATCAGTATCTTTTGCATAGACAGATGATTTCTTTGATGGTGCTTCCCAATACCACATCAATCCGACAATACCGCCTTTTTTATGCCATTCTGCACAGGCTTCAATATCCTTGAATGTGCTGTCAAATGAGTTACCTGAATTGTGGACAGCAGAAAATCTTATAACAGGATGTTTGCCTGTTGTCTGATAAATCAAATCAAGCTCCTTATTTTCGGGACTTGATGCATATTGCCCTGTAAGCGTATATCTGCCATAGTTCTCATTCATGAAGTTCAGCAGTTCTTTTGCGGATGCTCCAGCCTGCTTGTTTACAGGCTCATTTCCGGCATCATATTTTATCTCACTCAATGAAGTATTATCAGCAATTTTCAGATAATCAAGCTTTATATTGCCGTCTGTTGCACGAAGTTCAATATCAGACTTTCCTTTTACAAGAAAAACTCCGTAAAGCGTGATTAATGTAAACTCACCGTCTTTTTTCGTCTTGAATGAGCTTATTTCCGTGCCGTTCAGTGATACTTTGCAGTTGACAAGATGTTCAGAAGATATGCTGAACGACAAATCGTAGTGCTGATTACTTGGTGCATCAACGTTAAATGTGACACTTGAACTTCCGTCAAGTTTAAAGCCTGTAACATATCCCTCGCCACTGTATTCAGGTTTTTCCTCAACAGGCTTTTTATTTCTGTCTGTAATTGTATCTGTAACTGTTGTTGGCTGTTCGTCGTCTTTCTTGTCACTCACAATTTTCAGCCCTGCACTTAATTTGGCATCTTCTGCCTCATATAAATCACCCGTGCTTTTTTTCTCAATTTCAGGGTAAGAAATCGGAAAATCAGGATAAGTTTCGGGAACAGCTGTTGTTGTTGTCGATTTTTCTGATATATCTGTTGAGATGTTTTCTGTACTTTCGTTTGTTACCGTTTCAGATACCGAACTGTTTGAAGTAGATATATTACCGACTTTTTTATCTCCGCATGATGAAAACGCTGTAGCAATCACAATAACCGACAATAAAAAAGCAGGTATTCTGTGTTTTATTATATATTCTGACATATTATTTTTTCCAATCCTTTATTCAAATTTATCAAGAAAGCTGTGATATTCATCACCTTTATGATACGACATAAGCCGTTCAAGATTCACATTTTCGGCACTTCTGAAAATGTTCATATCAACAGCAGGATTTGTTTCTCTTAATGTTCGGAGCAGATTTTTTATTTCGGAACGCTTTGAACTGCCGTTATTTTCTGCAATTCCACATTCACAGCGGATAAATTTCAGGTTATTTTCGTCTGCCCATGCTGTTATATCGCTTTCACGCACGCAGAACAGCGGTCTTATGACTTCAACGTTGTAATTCTCTGCCCGTATCCGTGGAAGCATAGCCTGCATCTGTGAGCCGTACAGCATACCCATTAAAATAGTCTCAACAGCGTCATCAAAGTGATGACCGAGTGCTATTTTGTTGAAGCCGTTTTCCTCTGCATTTCTGTAAAGCCATCCACGTCTTAACCGTGAACACAAAAAGCACGGATTTTTTTTTTCATTGCGGACTGATTCAAATATCCTTGTATCTTTTATTTCTGCATCAATGTCAAGAAATTCAAGATTATGTCTGATTATATCAAGATTATACTTGCTGTAGCCAGGATTCATTACAATATACCCTGCCTGAAAGTCAATTTCCCTTTGCAGACGTTTCATGCACTCCGCCATTAGCATTGAATCTTTTCCGCCCGATATACATACAGCTATATTATCTCCCGACTGTACCAGCTTATAATCCCTTACTGCTCTGCGAAAGTTTTTCCATATCGTCTGATTCATTAATAAACTCCTCAATAATAAAGCGTGGTCTCTGCTTTACTTCCTCATATATTCTGCCTATATATTCTCCGATGATGCCAAGTGCAAGAATCTGTAATCCTCCTATAAACCATATCGAGCATACCGTACTTGACCAGCCCAGTTCCGCATTGCCCGTAAGTTTCACGCAGATAGTCCATATAACAGCAAATATACTCATCACGAACATGAAAAGTCCTGCACTTGTTATAAGTCTTAGAGGTCTTGTACTGAATGACGTTATAGCGTTCAGAGCAAATGCAAGCATCTTTTTCAGTGGATATTTGCTTTCACCTGCAAAACGTTCTGCCCTCTCATACATTACATTACAGCTTTTAAAGCCAAGTGTACGCACAAGTCCACGCAGAAACAGATTTACTTCGTGGCAGTTTGCAAGCTCCGCAAGAACTCTTGAACTCATAAGACGGAAATCAGCGTGATTATATACAACGTCCGCACCCATTATCTTCATGAACTTATAAAAACTTTCAGCCGTGAATTTTTTGAAAAAAGTGTCCGTTTTTCTTGCACTCCTTACACCATACACAACCTGATAACCTTCGTGATACTTCTGCACCATTTCGTCAACGGCGTTTATATCGTCCTGTAAATCTGCGTCCATAGTTATTGCCATGTCACATAATTCACGGACAGTCATAAGTCCTGCCAACACTGCATTTTGATGACCGCTGTTTCTTGCAAGCTTTATCCCCGAAAAAATCGGGTCTGATTCGTGTAGGGAGCATATAATATTCCATGTATTGTCTTTTGAGCCATCATCAACAAATACAACACGGCTTTTCTCTGAAATAAGATTCCTCTGTATGAGCGATTTATATTTCTCTGTAAGTCTTTTTGCTGTTTCGTGCAGAACTTCTTCTTCGTTATAACACGGAACAACCATGTATAAAATTTTGTCCATAAAAAATTCGTCTCCTAAATCTCTTTGTGAAATATATTATATCATATACTTTAATATAATGTCAACTGAAATTCGTCTTACCTGTACAAAATCGAAAAAACTACAGTATTGACAAAAAATGTCGGATAATGTATAATTAAATAAAAATATAAAAAGGAGATGTTGTGATATGATGGGAAAAACGCATATTTTTATGGGAACTGCCATAGCGTTTGCCCTTACTATGCCTGATACTTCAATCGGCATACTTACTGCCGCCGCAGGTGGTGCATTAGGTGGAATGATGCCCGATATTGACCTTGATTCACTCAAAAATATAAAGGACGTGAACACAAAAGCAACTGCCGGAACTATCGTTGCTGTATGCTTTGCTATAGATTTTCTGTTTAAATGCGGTATTATTGAATCAATGAAAAACTCAAACTCGACTGTTATGCTCATAGGACTTGTGCTTTTTATCGCTCTTTATTTTATTGGTGCTGCTGCCGATCACAGAGGCTTTACACACTCAATTCTTGCAACAGTTATTTATACTGCTGTTATAGGTCTTATGTGCCAACCGCTTATTATTCCTTTTGCTATCGGTTATGCCTCACATATACTTCTTGACTGCACAAACAAAAAGAAAGTGAGAGTATTTTTCCCCGCAAAAAAAGGGGTGAGATTTAAGATGTTCTACGCTTCTAAAAAAGCAAATGTTGTATTCTATTACATAGGTATAGCCTGTACGGCACTGCTTACTTTGATTGCTTTCATAAGAATGATTATGAGATAGAACATCACCGCAGAAAATCGGATATAAATAAAAAGCACTTCATGATGAAGTGCTTTTGTTGTTTCATTTGATTTTATTCAGGCATACCCATTTCAGCAAGTTTCATTTGAATTGCAATAGCATCAGCAGCAGTAAGACCGTTTCCGTCCAAATCTGCGTTAAATTCGCCTTGTGCTGTAAGTCCGTATTTGTCCTTGTTTCCGATAGCCTGAACTATTGCTGTTGCATCAGCTATATTCATATCGCCGTCCTCGTTTGCATCACCGTCTGTACTGTTGAGAACATCAATATTACCACTGCCGTCTGAAATAGTGTTTGCTGAAGCCTGAAACTCAAATGGTATACCTATACCTAATGTATTTGCAATATCTGCGGCAACCTGAAGATGTTCGTCAAAGTCTATATCATAGTTCGGTACAAGGTCGCATCTATATAAATCATCATATCTTCCATTAGCTTCACTGACTAACTTACCACGTTCAAGAGTGAAATCAAGATTTTTTTCTTTGATATATTCAGTAAGGTCAGCAATCTGTTTTTCAGAAATGCCATACACATAATAAGTCGGCGATTCAAATGTTATACGTCCGTGTCCGCTTGCCATAACTCTGCCTCCGCCGTAAACATCAAAACCAGTTACATTTACTATTTCAGCTATCTGGCTGTACATTTCACGAGCATAAGAAAAATCTTCAGGAATAATAGCCTCATATTCATAAATTCCATCTTTGCTGTAAGCTGTTTCAATGTAACATTCCAGTCCATACAAACTGAAAATTTCAGGGATTCTTTCATCAAAAGAATTTTTATCTTCATCACAAGTTTTTAAACTAAGTGAAGCTGGAAAAGTGTTCACGTTTATATAATCATAATGTGTAATGCCGTCATCTCCAACAATTTTTTTCACCAATACACTATGAGGACCTCTATAATATGCAGAAATAAACGAATCAACAGCATACTTTTTGTAGTCAGCATCCATATGATAAAGTTCCTCATAACCTGCAAACTCATCTGAGTTTGCATCAAACGGACGAGCGATAGCCCCTGCGTTTACAGCCGTCAAGCTTGCACACAAAACAGCAAGTGACATGATTGTGCTTATAAGTTTTTTCATAATTAATCCCCCTCGAATAACTTGCTCATTTTGTAAAATCTAATCAAATTAAGATTAACTCTTACTCCATAACTCTCATCTTCTTTACCAGTACTTGTGTGTACTCCAACAGTAGAACGAGTGTTTATTGTGTAATTGTTTCCAGGATTAGTATAACTGGAATCGAAATATGTCATACCTCCGCTTTTTCCAGCAATAGATTTTGCTTTTATATGATAACGATAAGCGTATTCATGTGAAGGTATTTCAGAACTTATTACTCCTGTAGATTGGTAGCGTGTGCGTATGTCGTTGACTGTAGTATATCCAACTGAAGTAAGACTTCCTTTTTCTGCATTTATAAATTCATCTGTCATAATGCCAAAATTTACGCTGTAATTTCCTACATTTACTTTTTTGCCATTTTTATCTTTAAAATCTCCGACTCTTATAAGAGCATAGTCATAATTTACATCACAATCGTTTCCCTTAATATATTTTGATGGAATATGAAGAAACTCAGCAGAAGCAGTGTATGATACATTTTCATCAACATACACCTTAACTTTAACATTTTTTGCAAATTCATTTGAAGAAGCATTATATATACAATGTGCAGCAGTTGCTATAGTGTTATTTGAAACTATAAAACCGCTTCCTAATCCGATACTTGAAGAAATTTCAACACAGGCGACATTTTCTTTATCCTTAGTATTAAATTCAGATGCATATGCAACAGGACTGTCAAACGAATCTGTTGTATTAGCAACCGGAATCGTATAAGTCTTATAGCTTTTCAGATTTGAATCTGAACAATCATGTCTGCGATACTGTACAGCAGTATTTACAGGGAGAGTATAGCATTCTTTTCTTACTGTTGTGCCTGCTTTTGTAGGAGCATTAGGATTAGCTTCAAGATACTGAAGCATATATTGGTCTGTTTGGTCAATGATACCGTCTTCATTTATATCCATAGCAGTAAAATTCTTAGCATTTGTAGCATATGCTCCACCCAAATATTGATTTATGAAAGTAGCATCAGCTATATTGACATAACCGTCTCCATTTGAATCGCCTAAAAGAATATTGGTTGTTGCGGCATAACTTGCAGACGGAATCATGCAGATAGCTGAGGTTGTAACTGCTACGACACCTGCAAGTAGTTTTTTCAACTTCATAAGAATCCCTCCTTGATTTCATTTTGTTAACTGATTTTTAAGTTTCCTGTTATATATAGTATATACTATTTCTCAATATTTGTCAAGCAAATCATCATAAATTATTTTGTGAGATTATCTGAAATTCCACACTTATTTTTGTTTGTTATACTAAAAAAAAGAAATACTGATTCAATCAGCGAAAAAATATTTGGTTGATATATACAAAAATATCGTGAAAATCCACTTGAATTTTGTTGCGTAATTTTGAAACAGCATACGAGTTAATGAGAGAAAACGAGAAAAACAAAGAGAATCAAAGAGAAATAAAGCTATAGATTAAAAAAAATCCTAAAAAACAGTTGACTTTTACGGAAAAGGCGTGTATAATATACTCTGTTACTGATTTTAAAATAAAAAAACGGAGGAAATTTTCTATGTCAACTACAATGGCAAAACCAGCAGAAGTTAAACGTACATGGTATATCCTCGATGCAGAGGGTCAGCCTCTCGGACGTGTTGCTGCTAAGGCTGCACATATCCTCAGAGGAAAGCACAAGCCCACCTACACACCAAATGTAGACTGCGGAGACCATGTTATCATTATCAATTGTGATAAGGCTATTCTCACAGGTAAAAAACTTGAACAGAAAAAATATTACTGGCACACAGGATGGATTGGCGGTCTTAAATCAAAATCATACAAAGATATGATGGCAAATGAGGCTGACAAAGCTATGATGATTGCTGTAAATGGTATGCTCCCGAATAATACTCTCGGCAGAGCTCAGCTCAAAAGACTCAGAACATACAAGGGTGCTGAACACAAGAACGCTGCTCAGAAACCTGTTGCTTATACACTTTAATCAGGAGGTGCTTTTAAAATGTACGAATCAAAAGTTAAATACTACTATGGAACAGGAAGAAGAAAGCACTCCGTTGCAAGAGTAAGAATCTATCCCGGTTCAGGCAATGTTACAATCAACGGCAGAGGAATTGATGATTATTTCGGTCTTGAAACTCTCAAACTTATTGCACGTCAGCCACTTACACTTACAGATACTCTTGATAAGTTTGATGTTGTATGTACAGTTAAAGGCGGTGGTGTAACAGGTCAGGCTGGTGCTATCCGTCACGGTCTTACACGTGCGCTTCTCAGATATGACGACAGTCTCCGTAAAGTTCTTAAAAAGGCTGGCTTCATTACACGTGACCCACGAATGAAGGAAAGAAAGAAATACGGTCTCAAGGCTGCTCGTCGTGCTCCTCAGTTCTCAAAGAGATAATCACACATCTCAAAAACGGCGTATTTACGTCATTTGCGGGTGCATAAAAACGTTTTGGTCAACTTTTGGACAACTTATAAAGACCATATATACCTCCCTGTTCCACGACAGGGAGGTTTTTGTTTACTCTGCAAGGCAAAGCTCGATCTGCTTGGCGGTTCGGACTTTTGTTTTGAGCAGAACATCGGGATAGATGTCAGCGGTGATACTTAAATCACAATGCCCTAAATGCTCAGATACTATTTTCAGGCCGATACCGCTGTTCAGGAGCATAGTAGCGTTGCAGTGACGAAGCTGATGTAAGGTCATATCCTCAAATTCAGTTCCTTTGGTAAAACGTTTGAGCGAGTGGTAGACCGAATTGCGGTCACGATAGTTTCCGAGAGCCGAAACGAATACCATTTCGGGGTGAGCGAAATCATCACCGAGGATGGTTTTCAGTTTTTCGATGTAGGCTTTCTGTTCAAGCAGAATCTTGCTTAACTCCTGTCCCATACCAATGATACGGATACTGCTTTCGGTCTTAGGGTCGATCAGTTCATGTTTTCCGCCGATGTAGGTCAGCGTGTGGTTGACCGAGATTGTGTTGTTCTCGAAGTCGATGTCATTCCATACAAGTCCGAGACACTTGCCCGAACGCATACTCGTGTAAAGCAGTACCTTTATGATACGCTTGAAGTCCTCATCGAAAGCCTTGTTCTTCCTACTTTTTTTACGCTTGGGTAAAATTACGTTGTGGCATGGAGATTCACGAATGAAGCCCTGCTCTGGTCCATGGTGAAAAATGCTTTGCACTATAACATAGAGCTTTCTCACGGTTGTGGGATTGAGGTCAAAGGACTGCATGATCTGTGTCAGCTTCGGTGTCGTAATATCCTTGACTTTCATATTATCAAGAACAGGCTCGATGTGGTTCTTGTATTGCCCCTTGTAAGTGTAGACAGTACTTTCTTTCAGCTCATGCGGTGCATAGTTTGTGAAATACCAATCGGCAAGCTCCGAGAAACGCATATTCTCATTGAGCTGAGAGTAACCCTTGCAGTGTCTTTCGAACTCAAAAGCATATTTCTGAGCAAGCTTTTCGGCTTTCTTAGGTGTCACTCCATCAGGCGGAGTGAATGTTGTGGATTTCATCAGCTTTTTGCCGTTCATATCTGTTCCGACAAAAACTCTGATATGGAATGTATTTCCATGTTTTGTTATGTTTGCCAATGTAAATTCCTCCTAAATTTACACTATTACATATCTCTGTATCTACCATTGTAGCGCGCTATTCTGTTTGTGTCAAGCTTCTTTTGAGATATACCATTTTTTCGTCTTTTATTCTAATTCTAAACCTCTTGATTTGTTGAATTTAAACCGGGCAAAATCGTCCGACAGTCCACAGGCAGAAATAAACGCCAAAGCTTTGCGGAGCTTCTCACGGTCGGAGATTTGTCTTGTCTGCTCGTTCAGCTTTTCACGGGAGAAATAACGCTTTTCTTCCTCTTTTTTCTTGTAGACCGCAAGCTCCGAAGTCGTGGCATCGTACTTAACTTTTAGAGCATTGTATTTCTGCATGGCTTCATCACGCTCTTTGCGGAGTTTCTTAGTCTGCTTTTGAGAAGCAACTTGCTTTTTGGCGAGATCGGATATGTTCTCCCAATCCTCTTGCGATACCGTGACCTTGCCGCCGAAAACAGTCTTACCTGTTGTAACGCTGTTACTTTCGATCAGCTTTGTTTTTTTTGGAAGCCTTATCCAATTCTTGCTGAACTTCATCAAGCTGTGCTGTTTTCTGTTTGATTTCCTCACTCAGCTTTTTAGCCTTATAATGAGAAACTGTTCTATGCTTCTCATGTATATCAAAGTCAACCCATTTGATACCATGTTCAAGCATTATCTGTCCGAGGAATTCTTTTTCATGTTCGAGCCAGTCAATAGTAATTATATGCCCATTGCCTGTTCCTGCAAAACTTTGTTGCCGTAACGCTCCAGTGAGGGAATTGCGTACACGCATACCATTCTTTCGGGCTTCATCGGTGACAGGTACAAAGTCAAGGTGCAAGTGCGGTGTTTCCTCGTCCATGTGTATCACAGCGTTAAAGACTTTCAAATGGGGATTTCTCTCCTCAAAGGAACGGGCGAACTCCTCCAGTATTGCAGACGCTTCTTTTGATAGGTCAGAATCCACATCGGTATCTTTCATATTGCCTATCTGAAACAGCACCTCATGAAATTCTTTCTCCTGTCTGCTGTGGCGGATATACTCCCTGTAATTTTGAATCCGTCTGTCTTTTCGTGTCTGTCGGTTATTGTATTCCTGCAAAGCCTCGTCGAACAAATCATGGTAGAGCCGTTTCAAAGAGCGTTGGCAGATAATGATGTCATCGTTGATTCTGTCCTGCTTGACATTTTTCGTAACGATCGAACGATTGTTATGGTTGAGATCGCTCCTATCAATTCGGGTACTCAAACTTCTTTCTATCATTAAAATCTTCTTTCTATGTAAGCTGCACAGCAGCTAATTTTCTGACGAAAAAGTCTGCGGAGCAGACACGGAGCGTAGCTCCAAAAATTCGGCAGAGCCGAATTTGCTTCTGTTACTCTTGGCAAGAGTAATGCAAAGACATTTTCGACAGCCGAGCGACCGTTTATTAAAAGTGTCTTATGCGCCCTACTGGATAAAAAGGCTGACGGAGCAGCCAAATTTACTTCTGAAAGTAGGCAATCAGATCAGCCAATCTTGCCACTCTTGCCCTCACCAGTGCGGACGGACTTCACTTTGCCTTGCGCAACGAGTTGGCGAACCGTGTGTTCGGACAGACCGACGATAAGCTCGGCACTCTCCTTGATCGTGAGCATCTCCACCTTTTCAGGTGCAGGCTCTTTAGCCTTAACCGTAACACTGACAACATTGCCGTCAATGCTTTCCCGAAGAGCGATAAGTTCCTCGAAAATATTGTCTATAATTGATTTTGTTGTTTCGTTCATAATAAGTATCTCTCTTTCTTTATGGTTGTGAATTTATGAACTTTGAACATTTTGAGCATTTTGCAGTTACAAAGTGTGCAAAATGCGGAAAGTACAGATTTCATCATCTGTAAATTTGTGGGTTGATGATGACCTCGGTCACCGTTTTGTTGTTTGCTCCCTTGCTTGTGGTACGAAGAATATAGCTATATTCTTCGAGCATATCTACCGTTTCACTAAAGTCCAGGGCATTCTTGAAAAGCGTACAGCGGCACAGCTTGTACAAGTCGTTCTGCCGTATCTGCTGAATACGCTTTGAACGTATCTTGTTCAGTACCCTTTCAGCCTTGACCGTGGCAATATCCACATCGCCTAAGCTGTAAGCGTAGATAACCTGATTTCGATAGTATTCTGCAATTTCAATAGAATTGCAGAACGTGTCGAGATTTACACGGATTTCAACAGGATTCCCGCCATTCAGTGCGCATTTCACGAAATGAATGATACCGCATAACCGCAGGATAAGTCCGTGATACTTACCGCCCCAGTCCTTGCAGAAAGCCATATCAGTGAGAAGTCTCGGTTCGATATAGTTGTTATAATACTGCACAAACTCATTATATGCCTTGCCATCAAAATGAATATACAGCTCATTTTCATCGTGATAAGTGAACTTATCATTCAACAGCTTGTAGATTAGCTTTTTGTAATTCTCAGTGACTTCTTCGAGAACAGGCTGCGTATCATACCGCTGTGAGCCGATATTGCTTACGGTAAAACAATACACCAGACGAGCAATCAAACCGCTGCCATGGAAAGCCGTGTTGCTTATCATACTGTCGAATACATAGGGCTGACAGGCAAGGCAAATGCTCATATACGGCTTTTTGAGGACTATACTCGCTCTGGTCGCTCTGGCGCTTATATATGAAATGACGGGAGACTTCTTGAAACTTGACTCTGCTACGGTGAGTGCATCGAGTACCAGCGGCGCAGTGTAGTCGCATTTTGCCGACATTCGGTACACTCCCGAAAAGCAATAGCTCACAGCAGAAAGAATAGCCGTTCCTGCCATTGCAGGAGCAGTTGGGACAGAGGGCGAGGTATGCTGTCATTCTGCCGAGTGTATTGAAGTACAGAAACAACAAAAAGAAAAAAATATCAAGGAGAATACAAAAGAGTATTCCGATATAAAGTGATATTATGATTCCTTTGTCCGCAGATATAAAGGTTATCTTGATGTGGCAGAAATCGACCACTTCCACCCAGATGATTATGATATTTTTATGCAGGCAAAGAAAGAGCGTATGGATAACATGACATCACTCAAAAAGAAACTGATTCGTAACGACTTACCGTCGGCTGAGCTATATGAGCTTTCAAAACAGTACAAGGCGGAAATCAAGGCACTTGCCGAACAGATTTTAGAGAAGTATGGATTTGATATTACAGCGGTAGCTAAGATCAAGAAGCCCTATAAAACAAAAAAGCAATCTTGAATTTGGTGGGTTCAAAATAGAATTAGCTCATATGTAATTGACAAGACAATGGATATTGTGCTATAATTATAATGGTATATTGTATATTTCAACAAGATAAGAAGATACGGAGGTGCAGCCAATGAATATTTTCAGCATAACGGGAAGTGACTTTTTTAAGGCACTTACAGGCAAATATCAGAACATATTCATTGACTGTCTTGAGATAATTTATAACTCATATCGAACTGAGCTGTCATATGGTATAGATAAGGAAGTGCTTGTTTTACAGCTTACGGACTATTTTGACCGAAACAGTTCGGCGGATATACAATTTGAGGACGGTGCAGAGGTTTTCAAGGATTCTCGTGCCAAAGCAAACGAATTTCTCAGAAAGCTAAGAGCATATGGGTGGATAGAATATGAATTTGGCAACGATCAGCGTGCGAAAATCGTTATGCCTAACCATTCTGTCACAATTATGCAGGCTTTGATGGCAATTATCGATGTAAAGGAAATGGAATATCAAAGCGAAGTCTCTGCAATTTATTCGCTTCTTATCAATGAAAATCTATATGACAGACCATATCCGCAGATTATCAAGCCAGTGTATGACAGAACGATTGCACTTTTCACGGAGTTGAAAAAACTTAATACAGGTATCAGAAAATATATTGATGAATTGACAGAGGGGAAGACACCTGAAGAACTTATGGAACATTTCTTCTCATACAATGAGAATATCGGCTCAAAGGCGTATCACCGCATGAAAACCAATGATAATGTTTCGAGATTCCGCAACACGATCGTAAGCCGTCTCCGTGATATATTGAGTGATGAAGCGATTATGGAAAGAGCAGTCATCGGTTATCAGAATATTGAGGGAGAAAACGACAAAACCGAAGCAAGCGATAAGGTCATAGAAATTATCACAAATGTGATAGGATATTTTGATTCCTATGACGATATTGAAAAAGAAATAGAACACAAGCATTCAAAATATCTGAGAAGTGCGGTCAATAGGGCAAAACTTGCGTTTTTGAATACCAACAATATAGAGGGAAAAATTTCTACAATCCTGAGATGTCTTGCAAATGCATTTGAAACAGAGGAAGAATATGGTATCTATGATGATGTGCCTGATGATTATTGCAGGATATTCAATATGTTTCCGCAGAGCTTTCTCGGTGGAGAGTCGCTAAAAACAATCGGCATATCCAAAAGGAGCGTTGATGTAGAGGAAATATTCACACCTCATACCATTTCGGAAGAAGAAATACTCCAAAGACGAATTGCTCTGAAAGAAAAGAATGAACAACGCTTTTCAAGAAAGAATATCAATGCATTTGTATGTATTTTGCTAAAAGACAGAGAAAAAATCAATGCATCAGAAATCGAAGTGCATACAAAGCGTGATATGATACGGTTGATTTTTATTAGTATTTATGGTAGGGATAAACGCTCCGAATATATTGTTCTGCCAAAAGAAAATATCATATGCAATAATGGCTTCAAATTCAAAGATTTTACTCTGAAAAGGAGGGCAAAACAGCATGAATCATGAAACACGTCTTGATAAATTTCTCGGCAGTGTGTCAAAGGATAAATTCAGGAGCAATGCCAATAAGCTCCTGAATGAATGCTTTATCCTAAAGAGCTGTACTGACACGAAAAACTGCTACTATTTCATACTGAAAGAAAAAGAACTGTTTATCGATTATTTTGACCTGCTCGGCTATGATATTTCGATAAATGAAGAATACGGCGTGATCTCCCTTAACAATACCTATGGCACAGGACGTATCCGTCTGAAGCTGCTTGACAGTATGATACTTCTTATCATACGGCTTATTTTTATAGAGGAAAAGAAAAAGCTGTCTCAGACAGAAAATGTGATCGTATATGTTGATGAGTTATATGACAGATACCGCAGTCTGAGAAATGAACGGCTGAAAAAACAAGATATGCGCTCAGCACTCGGTTTATTGAAAAAATACCATATCATCAATAATCTTGACGCTGATATGGGAAATCCCGATACACGGTTACATATCTATCCCTCAGTTATACTTGCTTTTGATGGAACAGAGCTGAATACAGTCTATGAAGAAACGAAAGATAAACTTAATAAATATGTGAACGGCGGTGAAACAGAAGGCTATGCAGACGAAGAAGATACTGACTAAACTTAGACTTGTCAATTGGCATTATTTCAGCAATGAAACGATACACCTGAAAAATACCAATTTGTTTTCCGGCGACAATGGCGCAGGCAAGTCCACAATTCTTGATGCGATTCAGCTCATACTCACCACTAACAGCCGAAAATTCAATCTCGCTGTGGGGGCAGAAAGCAAGCGCAGTCTGAAAACCTATGTCAGAGGTAAAACAGGTGAGGAGGGCAGTGAGTATATCAGAAAAGGCGCAGTTATCTCCTATATTGCGCTTGAAGTATATGAGGAAAGCAAACAGCGTTATTTCGTGATTGGTGGAAAGTTTGATTCACCCGATCTTGAAAGTGAACCAAAGAGAAAATGGTTCTGTGAGGAGGGTACACTTGACCAGCTATCCTTTATTATAGATAATAAGCCTGCAAAAGACGAACAGTTCAGAAACAACGGTAAAAGGGTAGTGTTTATTCACCAGACTTCACTTGCAAAGGATAGATTCAAGTTGCGTCTCGGTCATTTACAGGATAATTTTTTTGAGCTTCTTACAAAGTCAATTGCATTCAAACCTATGAAAGATGTCAAGAGCTTTGTTTCGCAGTTTATTCTGCCTGAGAAAAATATTGATATTGATGCACTTCGTGAGAATATCCGCAATCTGAAAGAAATGCAGTTCCTTGTGGAAGAAGTAAAGAAACAGGTAAATGATCTTGAAGTGATTCAGAAAAAATATGACGATATTCTGCATTTTGATGAGCAGATACTTGTGATAGATATTCTGATAAAGATCGCAGAAGCGGAAGCGAAAAAAGCAAATATTGCCGATATGACAAGTCAGATTAGTCTTGCGAAACAACGCTTGACACAGGACAAAAAAGCTCGTAATGATCTCAATGCTGACATACAAAGACTGAACGAGAGATATATCAATGTTCAGACTTCGTTAAATTCAGGGGAATCTGCTTTGTTGATCGGCTCTATCAAATCCGATATAAAGGATAAGGAAAAAGATAAAAGCACCCTGTCTAACCAGCTTCATCAACTGAAAGAACAGTTAAAAAGAATCAGGACAGCCCTGCGGTATATTCACAAGTATAGCACTGTGACCGACAGCGAAATTTCTGCTTTGGAACAAATCGAAATGGATATTCAGTGCAGAAACAGTATCGTTATTGAAATCGAACGTGCATTTGCAGAAGCAGAGAGCAGTATTCAAAATCAATTAGCAGATACAAAAGCTGAACTGACTGTTCTGAATAAAGCTATTGAACAGCTCTCCAAAGAAATCAAAGACCTTGAACAAAATAAGCTCACCTATGACAGGAATGTCACGATGCTGAAAGAAGCGATACAGCGTGAATTTTCTGCAAGGGGTATCGTTTCTGAGGTACATATCCTTGCCGACCTTCTTGAAATATCCGACAGCAAGTGGCAGAATGCGGTCGAGGGCTACCTTAATTCACAGAGATTCTATATCATTGTAGAGCCTGCCTATTATGACATTGCTGCTGAGGTTTACGACAAATACAAGTTAAAGATACATACGGCAGCTATTGTCAATACAGCCAAACTGAATACAGATGTTACGCCTGATACAACGAGCCTTGCAAGCGTTGTCACCAGTGAAAACCGCTATGCGTATGCTTATGTTGGCTATCTTCTTGACAGAGTGACAATGTGTGAAAGCGTTTCTGAGCTGAAAGAACACCGTATCGCTATTACACAGGGCTGTATGCTTTATCAGGGCAATGCACTCAGAAAGATTGCCCCTGAAATCTACAATATGCCATATATTGGCAAATACGCTTTGCAGCAGCAACTGAAAATCAAGAAAGCGGAGTATGAAGATAAATCAGCCAAACAATCGGAACTTAAAACGCAGGAATCAAATTATAATAAGATACTTTCGGTTATCAGACAGTGCAATTTTGAAATATTGAAGCCTGTTATCACTGCTCCAATTGAAATGCAGAAAATCACAGAGGAGATTCGTCTATTAAACCAGAAGCTGAAAGAAGCTGAAAATGATCCTACCTATTTACAGCTGCAAATGGAAGCTGATGAACTGAAAGGACAGCTCGACAGTAAAAATAAGGAGCTTGACAATATCAAGCAGTCTATTACAAGAAATCAATATACAATAGAACGTCTTTCGACTGATATTGGACAACTTGAAACAGAGGGCGGCAGCATTGAATCGCAGATAAGTAATATGAGCAAAGGAAATGAGACGGCATTGCATGATGCACAACATAAGTTTGAGGAGCATAAAAAAACGAAGTCCGCAGACACGATTTTTAACAATTATCAGCCGAGGAGAGAAGCTCTCAAAAATCAGAAAGAAAAAGCCAATAACGAGCTGCACGTTATGCAATCGAAGTACAAGGACGGTGAGCTTGGTACGGGTATAGGTATGATGTCGGCGTATTCCGAGGAATACAGTGCTTTAGCAAAGCATGATCTTATTAGATACGAGGAGCAGTTGAGAGTTATCAAGGATAACTGTGAAACAGAGTTCAGAGAGAGCTTTCTTGCAAAAATACGTGAAAATATTGAAAATGCCATTTCTCTGTTCAAAGAGCTGAATAAGACCCTCAAACCGATTTATTATGGTAATGATTCCTATCGTTTTGACTATTTGGCAGATAAGCGTAAAAAACGGCTGTATGATATGATAATGTCGGACTTTAACCTTGGTGGTTTCAACCTCTTTTCCACACAGTTTGATGAAGAATATCACGACGAAATGAATGAGCTGTTTTCAAAGCTGACAGCTTCGGATGAAAACGGTGATGATGTACTGCGTGAATATACTGATTACCGCAGCTATCTTGATTATGATATTGAGATTATTTCAAAGGACGGAAAATCGCAAAAGTTCTCTAAAATCTACAGAGAGAAAAGCGGCGGTGAAACACAGACACCGTACTATGTGGCAATTGCAGCTTCTTTTGCTCAACTTTACATCACAGGCGAAACGATAAGAGTTATCATGCTTGACGAAGCCTTTGATAAAATGGACGAGGAACGTATTGAGAGTATGCTCACATTCTTTAAGTCGCAGAATTTCCAGATAATTCTTGCTGTACCTACGTCAAGATTGGAGCTGATTGGTGAACAGGCGGACAATATTGTTATGATCTATACTGACAGCGGACATAACAGTTTTGCAGAGGAATTTTCCTATGATGAATTATAAAAAGCAGCTCCTGAACTGCCTGCTTGATAAATACGAGCGAAGCAAGAGCTTTACAGGCGATAATAAAAGAGGTCAGAGCTTTTCGGTCAAGCTGATAAAGCTCTTTCCGAAATATGGTGATGAAGCGGAATATGATTTCTATATCAGTATCAATGAAGATACCCAGGAGCTTGAACGCTGTGAATATATTTCTCTGTCAAAAAAGAAAAATGGAGTCATTGACAGCGTTACATTAAATACGCATAAGCTGAACGAGATATATGAATTCATTTCAAGAATACCAAAGTCAGATACAAATGAACGGTTGCTTAACCTGCTTACAATGTACACAAATAAAAACGAGGTTCTTACAAAATACTGTCAATCGCAAATTGAAAGAATACAAAGTAATAAAAAAGCAGAATACTTTGAAAGCGATTTTGAAGAATATGAAAACATACTGAAAGCCGTATCAGAAATATTTGACATTCCCGAAGAAATATATATCAGAGATTTCTCAGTCAAAGTGTTTGGAGATTCTAAAGTTTTTGAGAGAATCAAACATAAGGTCACAAGACTTCTGTTTCAGTATGGGGATTTTCCGCAGGAAGAAACCATACTTGAGGAGCTGAACATCGTTAAAAATCCCGGTCATGTTTATATCAAAGGCTGCGGAATTATCACGATAAGCAATCAGATAATTGACCTGTCTGTTCTGGACGGTGATATTGCGATTTCGTCTGTCCTTTTGAAAAGCATAGATAAAATTGAGATTACGGGCAGCAGAGTGATAACCATTGAAAATTTGACAACATTCAATCATTTTTCACAGCCTGATACTTTTGCACTCTATCTTGGCGGCTACCATAATTCTCACCGAAGAAATTTTATAAGAAAAATATACGAGCAGAATCCGCAAATTTCCTACTACCATTATGGTGATATTGACGCAGGAGGATTCTATATCCTGCTCCATCTGCGAGAGAAAACAGGTATTCGCTTTGTTCCATATCAAATGGATACAGATACATTACGACAACATTCAGCCTATACAAAACCGTTGACGGAGCATGACAGAAAACGGCTGAAAAATCTTATGGACAGTGAATTTTCGGATACAGTAACGTATATGCTTGAACATAATTGCAAGTTAGAGCAGGAAGCATTGGATATTGAATAAACGGCTGTACCCAAAGATACAACCGTCTGAACTCAAATATAAACCATACACTCAAATACGACCTCTTTTATAATTCCAATAAAGCAATTTTCAAGACCGAACATCTTCTTAGCATCGCCACTGAGGACGGCAGTCTGATAGCAACTATCGGACTTCTTCCAACGCTCAACCTGGCGAGCGATAGCTTCCACCTACTTTCAGTTCGAGGTCATCAAGATATTCAATAATCATCCCCTCATTGACGAGCCTGCGAAGCCTGTCGGGATACTTGCTATCTGAATAATGAAGATGATACCTGATATAGTCGGTGCGGTAGGTTTTATGCTCCTCAGTGAACGTGTCAGCGTTGAAGTGAGTAACGGTCAGTATATTGGTATCAAGTCTTCAGATTGGCACATTCTTCTTTTTCCAGGGATAGTAGGCGGTCTGTATGCTCTTGTATCTGCTCATATCGACCACCTCACTTGATAGGCTTAATCATTTCACTGTTGATTCTATTATGCTGTCAGATTTTGTAATTAACAGTGATAATATTGAAAGAATTACACTTATTTAGATAACCGAAAATTCATCAGCAAGTATTTCAGGTGAAGAATAAATCAAATCATATTCTTTCAAGATTGGTCTGTCTGAAATTTCAGCATAGACCGGTTTTTTTCCTCTTGTGAATACCCAGCAATGACTGATTGGCATATAGAGTACATTTTCAAGTGGCTTATTACAGCGTATACTGACTGACTTAGCTGTTTCAATATCATTGCTTCCCATATAGATATAGGTATCACAGTTTGAAATAATAGTCTTGTCTGTTCTGGCACTGTTTTTCATAAGCTGTGATTCAGATTGCAGAATAAGTGAAACTGATATATTTCTTGAACGGATTGTGGAAATAACTGCATCAAGATTATAGATATTTGTTGTAGCACCGTAATCATCAAGGAAAAATCTTACAGGAACAGGCAAACGTCCGTTTTCACATAAATCAGCATATTTAACCAAAGCACTCATTGCTTGAGAAAAGAACAGGTTTACAAGTCCGTCCATTGACCTGTCATAATCGCTTTGCTGAACAAATAAAGCAGTTTTTTTCTGTGCAATTTTTTTGAAGTCACAATCATTTCCCAACATCATCTTTTCAATTTCTTCTGTGTTGTAGTTGGAAAATTTAGACACAAGTGTACTGCGGATTGTATCATAAGTTTTGTCAGGAGCTTGGTCAACACTCTTGAACTGCTCATATGCCCAGCTATTTGGATTCATTTCATGAAGTTTCTGAAAGCGTTTGAAAAGTTCAGATGCTCTACTGTTTCTGCCTTTGTTAATTATTTCCTCTTTGCGTTCACCTTCACGGACAAGCTGTAATATACTACTGAAATTATACGGTTTATAGCCTGTTTCATACATATATCCAATAATGGCACAAATGAAAATCAATGTCATTCTGTCCCAGAACGGGTCAAAATTATAGCTGTTTACTACTTTATCATAAACAAGTGAATTTGCAATTTTCATAATGTCCTGTGTGGATTGAATTTCCGTCAACGGATTCCAGCGCATAGAATTTTCAGGATTCTGGAAATCGATTTTAAGCACATCATATCCCTTACTATGCAGATAATTTGCATATTTGCGATAAAGTGTACCTTTCGGGTCGGATATTACATAACTTCCTTTTGCAGTTACAAGATTAGGCTCTACAAACCCCGTACTTTTGCCACAACCGCTTGCTCCGACAACTAACACATTGTTATTCAGTCGTGTGATTCGGTCATCAAGTGAACGGGAAACACCTTTTGCAAAAATAAACTCACCATCTCTGAAATCCTGTTCATAATCCTCATTATAGCCGTTGTCAGCTTCATAAGATTCATCGGTTTCATCAGAATAATCATAAATATCAAATTTTTCAAAAAAGTCGTCCGGAAGTGGAACTCCTTCAAGTAATGCTTCATATTCAAGTCTTGCCTTATAATCATCAAAAGTTTCGTCATTTGAATACATATTAAAACCCTCCTTAATAAATGTTTCTTATTTTATCGCATATTCCGAAAGCAACAGCTTCATCAGCGTCCATAAAATTGTCATACGATGTTGCACTGTCTATTTCCTCAATGCTTTTGCCTGTAGCTTCTGAAAGTATACCATTGATTATGGCCTTTATTTCAAGTATGGACTGTGCCTTTTTTTCTATAGTTGTAGCAGAGCCTCCGAAACCGTCCATAATAAGTGGCTCATGAATCATTACTTTTGAGTGCGGAAGAATAAATCTTCTGCCTTTCTGACCGCCTGCAAGAAGTACCGCCGCCATACTTGCCGCAATTCCTGTACATATAATGTTAAGCGTGTGCGGATATGCCTGTATAACGTCATACATCACAAGTCCTGCATTGACTTCACCGCCTTTGCAGTTGATATAAAGTGTGACTTCCTTTTCTTTTTCTGCCATATACTTCATAACAGAAACAAACTGCACAGCAACATCAGCGGTAATGGTTTCATTGAGAAATAACGTTCCCTCTTTTGCATGAACAGCATCAAGATTATATTCTTTACTGCTGTTTGCACTCTCAATATAAATTGTCTTTGATAAACTCATAAATTAACCCCTTTTCTGTAAATGATTTCAACGTTTTCGTTGTGATTACAGTATATCATAAACTTTGCCTATTGAAAATACTCAAATTTGGTATTGACTTTTTAATAATTATATGTTATAATAAAATTTTATGTATTTATTCAATAAAAACGTAAAAAAATAAACCATTACATATTTCAGCAATGGTCTATATATCATATCTCTAATTATTCTTTATGACTATCTTTTCTTTCAAGTTCTTTTTGTTTTATTTCTGATATTAATTTATAATCAGCATCAGTTGTTGGAAAGTAGTGATTTCTTGACCAGATAAAACGGCAAAGGTCATTAAGGCTTAAATTCAGTGCTTTGGCGATTGTTATAACATTTTCTTTGTAACGTAAAAAGCTTATTGCTCCCGTGTAAATTTCACCGTTCTGTTTTTTCAGATTTCTTATTCCTGTTATTTTATTGCTATTAATATTGGCTCTGAACGCAAATTCCTCATGTGTTGTTTTGATATTCTCATCAAATATTTTTTTGTATAATAAATCATTAAATTCCTGATGTATGTCTTTCGGTACTTCCAATCCTTCGGATTTTTTTAACTGCATCTCCTCACAAAATTCTTGTTCTTCTTTTTTATACTGCAAATATATACTGTCAACCTCTGACTTTATTTTCTGTTTGAATAAGTTGCTGAAACAATTTATATGTTCTCCAATTATGGAGTTTTCATTAATATGCCAATCAGGAAAACTATATCCATTAAGCTCTTTTGCCTTTTTTATTATTTGGATAACATTTCTATACTGTTCCTGATTCCTGTATTCAACCAGAATGATATTTATTTCCGGATTTCTGCGAATATAACATTTTATTCTTCCAATAGCAAAATCTTTTGCCATTTTATAAGGGTAACCCGATGCTCCTGTTCCCAGAATTGGAAATACAACAGAAGTTAATTTATTTTTTTTAATAAGTTCTAAAGCATTGGTATAACACGTTCCCAAACTATAATAACGGTTATATCTTGGCAACGGCATTTCACGTCCAATAGAGAATTGAAATCCAGGTATGGGAACGTGTATAAGATACTTATATTGTTCTTTCAAACCAAAACTGTCTGTTATACCAGCTTCACCGTTTTTAAGTATGCCCATATTTCCTATATTTTTTCTTGCTTTAAGAAGTTTTGTTTCTCCAGCTTTTTTATAAATCTGTTCGTCAAGAGTACCATATATTTTCGGGTAATTACTGGCAGGAAAGACAAGTGCGTCAGCGGAACATTCAAAAATATCTCCGGTTATTATTTCAAGTCCCATATTATCAACTCTCTTTCTATTTATACCAAATTTTATAAAAAGTGCAATGTTATTAAACAACTATGCAGAATTATTCTGTATGGTTTTTCTTATTTGTCGGAATATGAGTTATTTATCCAGTTTTGAGGAATTGCTTTTGATATGTTTTCCGATTATTTCAGATACATCGCTGATTGCCATAAATGCGGAATAATCGTCCTTACTGATAATCTTTCGCAGGGTCGGCACTTCAATACGGGTTACTACGCAGTAAAGAACGATTTTTTCACCCGAAATAAGTCCGCTTCCCTCCATAAGCGTAACAGTTCTGCCGAGCGTATTATAAATATCGTGAGCTATTTCCTTGCCGTTGTTAGTGATTATCATTACCGCCTTACCCTGTTGCATACCAGTGTTAACAAAGTCCTCTATCTTCGAGACAATAAAATAAGTAAGCAGACTGTACAGCGCACGGTCGAGACCAAAAAGCGTACCTGCCGTAAGATAAATCAGAACATTGAAAAACAGCACAATTTGTCCAACTGAAAAATTGAATCTTCGACTTATCATAACAGCAACTGCTTCTGTACCATCAAGACAACCGCCGTTCAACAGCACCAATCCTACACCGAATCCAAGAAGCATACCCCCGAATACAGTAGCTAACAGCTTGTCATCAGTCACATGATATTCTGTACTGCCGAAAAACGTAAGCGCAGTAGAAAACACTGCCATAGCGGTAAGCGAACGGAACACGAATGAACGTTCAAGCTTTTTTCCGCCGATAAAGACAAGCGGAAGATTAAGTGCAAGAGTCATAACGCTAAGAGGTATAGGCGTTTTTGCGCTGACTATCATAGCAATGCCCACCATACCTCCGTCCATAATCAGCGCAGGTATAAGTATTTGCTCAAGTGCAAATGCAGCTACAATCGAACCCACTATCAGCACTGCATAATTTAAAATCTGTCGTGAAATTTTATTCTGTAAATTCAAATCAAATATATCCTCCTTATTTTTTTAGTTTATTATTGATATGAAAATAAGCTATACTAATAATAACACAAAATCTTTAAAAAATCAACTGCCTGTCCGAAATTTTCTTATCTGCATAAATTTATCCCTGTTCTTCTCAATAAGAGCAGGGATTTATTTTCATTTACTGTAAATAATTGGTCTTAACTGTATACCATTGAAAGCGGCTTCTGCTGCTTTTGGTATCATTTCAAATTCTGCAACAAGTGAAGCAGGTTTTTTGTCAATATCGTCCTGTAGCATGGGTACAAAATAATAGTTTTTGCGGTTGAAAAGTTCGCCTAAATTTTTTGCAGAGGCTAAAAGAGAATCATTTGAAGCAATCGCAAGCAGAACAGGTTTTCCACTCCGCAGATGAGACTTGACAGCCATTGTTACAGTTCCGTCTGTTATGCCGTTTGTAAGCTTTGCCAGTGTGTTTGAAGTGCATGGAGCGACTATCATAATATCAGTCATGTTTTTTGGTCCTATCGGTTCGGCGTCTGCAATTGACATAATAACTTCATGTCCGCTTATAGCATTGAGACGTGCTATATTTTCAACATTTGTTCCGAACCTTGTTGAAAGTTTAGCTGTATTTTCCGACATTATCGGAATTATTTCTGCTCCCATAAGTTTAAGCTGTTCAGCCTGTCGGAAGCATCTGTCGAAAGTGCAGAAAGAGCCTGTCATTGCAAAGCCGATTCTTTTGCCCTTGAAAATCTCATTCACCATTAAATCCTCCTTCTGAAAGTATGCCCTCTATTGTTTCCGCCACAAATTCTCCTGCTGTTACAGGAGCTGTTTTTCCTGGAAGCCCTAAAGCCCATATAACTTTTTTTCCAAGTTCAGATGCACTGTCAAAATCAATTCCGCCCGGACGTGAAGCAAGGTCGATAAAAAGTGTATCATCGCTGAATTTTTTCAGTGTTTCACAGTTGAAAACAAGTTCGGGAGCAGTATTGAATACAAGCTTGTAATCGTGTCCCATATCGTTCATGCAGACTGATTTTACGCCTGTTATACGTGCTTTTGCTGTTCCTTTTGCATTGCGCACAGCCACTGTTATATCAGCTCCGAAGCCTTTCAATATTTCAGCAAGAGCAGTTCCTATTCTGCCCATGCCCACAATAAGAACAGGCAGTCTGTTAAGAGTTACGGGGAGTTCATCAAGTGCAAGCTGTATAGCACCCTCTGCTGTAGGTATGGCATTTTTAAGGCATAAATCCTCACGGCTCATATAGTCAATAATCTTGTTATACGGGAATATTTCGTTCAACCGCTTATCATATCTGCCGGTAAATATAAGGCAGTCCTTTTTCATAAAAGTTTTAAGCGTATCAGTTGTAAGAATATTGTGGGAGCAGGGTGTATATATGTTGTCTTTTTCGTCAAGAGGAGGAACAGGAAGCACAACGCAGTCACATGGATTTTCGGGAAAACTGTTTTCCGAAAAATCCGTATCAATTCCGATAACATTCACATCATATATATCAGCAAGTTTCTTTGCACAGAAAATCTGTCTCATGTCTCCGCCTGCAATAAGTATATTTATTTTTTTCATACAGTTCTCCATTTCAAAAAAATTATATGAGAATTATATCTCTCTACATTATATGGATTTATATATAATTTGGTGTATAATAAATTTTGTTTATCCTATTGATTTTATGGGAAACTTTTGGTATAATTATAAAAATGAGATGTAAATTACCGTGAAAGGAATGATGTTAATGAAATATACCGGTAAAATGTGCGTATCATGCGGAAAAAAGTTTACTGATGCTGATGATATTGTTGTATGCCCTGAATGTGCGTCACCGCATCACAGAGAGTGCTACAAAAATAACGGAAGATGCGCAAATGAAAATCTTCATGCAACGGATTTTGACTGGAATCAGATAAACCGTCCTGTTAAAGCTGAAACCATACAAAAAGAAGATGGAGAAGTTGTTATAACTATCTCCGAAAGTGTGGAGGATATGCTGAAACAGCCTTATTTTGCAAAATCAATGAAAACGGTTGACAAAAACGGCTGTACACTAAGAGAAATTCTTGATTTTGTGCATACAAACTTGCTTTATTATATACCTGTTTTTATGAGGATAAGGGATTTCGGAAAAAGTGCGTCATTTAATCTCATCTGCTTTGTTGCACCGCCTGTTTACTTTGCAAGCAGGAAAATGTGGTTCTGGGCTATATTGACAGCATTTTTAAGTGTGCTTCTGCTTATACCGTTTATGCTTGCCATGCTTGTTTCGGGTGACAATCCTGCAAATCTTTCAGTAGATGTAATCAATACGCTAAGAATAAATGCCAATACCATAAATTCGCTTATTGAGATATGCAGGGGTGCGGATTTATTTATGCGTATAATGCTCTGTCTTTTCGGAAACAGACTCTACTATAATTTTGCGGTAAAATCCATAAAACGTATAAAAGCAAAAAATAATGAGGATATTTCAAGAGAACAGCTTATAAGTGCAGGCGGAGTAAGTTTTACGAATATTATTCTTATTATCTGTATTATATTTATTGTTACTTTTCTGATAATGCTTGCATTGCAGATGACACTTGAATTTTTATTCTAAGGAGATTATTTTTTATGAAAAGATTTTGTGCTATATTTGCTGTTATATCACTGCTTGTTTTTACAGGCTGTAGCGATACTTTTGATATACTTCTTGAAACTGATTCAGAAAGTCAGGCTATAACTGCTGAAATCAGTTCAAAAAGTCAGGCTGAAACAGAGGAAACAACAGTTACTACTGAATTGACGGAAACAGAAGTAATTACAGAGGAAATAACAACAGTATCGGACGAAATATTCAATGATTATGATGATAATATTGACGTTCAGTATAATTTCCGTACCAAAAAACATCTGAATCAGCATTTTGAAAAGCATGGCAGTGAATTTGATGATATATTTGATTATGAAACGGCTGAAGACTATGAACAGGGCGCAAGCGATGTTATAAATAATCCTGATGCACTGTATAAAACGGAGCAGGAAGACGGTGACGGCGTTTATTATATTGAATCAACAAACGAATTTGTAATTCTCTCAACGGACGGCTATATAAGAACGTATTTCAGACCACGAGACGGAATAAACTATTTCAACAGACAGTAGGTGATTTTTTATGAATCCACGATTGCCATATCTTAGAGAAAAGACATCAAAACTGACGGAATCGCCGGGAGTTTATATCATGAAAAACGCTGACGGTGATATAATATATATCGGGAAAGCAAAGAATCTGAAAAAGCGTGTTACAAGCTATTTTCGGGAAAATCCTGACCATACCCCGAAAGTTTCGGCTATGGTTTCAAATGTATATGAATATGATTTCATAGTGACCGACAGCGAATATGAAGCACTTGTGCTTGAATGTAGTCTCATAAAGCAGAATAAGCCGAAATATAATATACTCCTGAAAGATGACAAGGGCTATTATTATATACGTGTTTCTGATGATGAGTTTCCACGCATAACAACTGAAAAAAATATGTCAGCAGGCGGAAAATATCTTGGTGTTTATACAAGCTCAACTATTGCAACAGAAACGGTGAACGAAGCGAACAAAGTTTTTATGCTGCCGACGTGCAGAAAGTGTTTCCCACGTGATTTCAGAAAAGAACGTCCGTGCCTTAACTATCACATAAAAATGTGCATGGGAGTATGTACAGGAAAAATCAGTAAGGAAACATATCAGAAAGCAATTGATGATGCTGTAGAGTTCATAAAATCGGGCAGTGCTACAGCTGTTGAACGTATAGAACAGGAGATGTATAAAGCATCTGAAAATCTTGAATTTGAAAAAGCGTCTATATTGAGAGACAGAATTATTGCTATAAAAAAATCATCTGAAAAACAGAAAGTAATAAACAGCGGAGTAAATTGTGCTGATGTTATCGGAACTGCTGAATTTTATGACAAAGTATGTATTTCCGTGCTTATGTACCGCAATGAAAGACTTACCGACAAGGCAGTTTTTGAATTTGAAAAGTCCGATACTGATATTATAAGCGACTTTATATGCCGTTTTTACCATGAAAGACAAGATATTCCGAAAGTTATAATTGTTGACCATATTCCCGAAGATGCAGAACTTATCCGGAATTTTCTTGCAGAGCAGTCAGGCAGAAATATAAAAATCCACTGTCCGAAAAAGGGCAGGCTTGCTGATTTACTCCGTCTTGCAAAAAATAATTCTGCTGAATATATGGCACTCAAAAACAGTCGTACAGGAAAAGAAGTCATCGCACTTGAACAGCTTGGAAAAATACTTGGTCTTGAAAATACTCCGAAATATATTGAAGCTTACGACATATCAAATCTTTCGTCGGAGTCAATGGTTGCAGGCATGGTTGTATTTGAGGACGGCAGACCGCTGAAAAAAGCGTATAAGCATTTTACTGTAAAGGAGCAGGAATATCAGAACGACTATGGCAGTATGAGGGAAGTGCTGAAACGTCGTCTGCTCCACATAGTAAATCAGGACGGCGACGAATATTTCAACCGCACTCCTGATTTGATTCTGCTTGACGGCGGAACAGGTCATGTTCATGCAGTTGAGCCGATTCTGAAAGAGCTTGCACTTGATATTCCTCTTTTTGGCATGGTTAAGGATAACAAGCACCGTACAAGAGCAATTGCAACAGGAGGCAAGGAAATACAGATAAATAATTTGCAGTCGGCATTTAATCTTGTAACGCAGATTCAAGATGAAGTCCACAGATATTCTGTAAGATTCATGCACGGAAAACACAGGAAAAAAACGTATTCATCAGAACTTCTTGCAGTAAAAGGCATAGGCGAAAAGAAACTTGCAAAGATTATGATGAAATACAAGACAAAAGAAAGTCTTGCAAATGCAACTCCCGAACAGCTTGCAGAAACAGCAGGAGTGAGCATGGAAACGGCACAGAATCTATACGAAGTTATACAGAACATATGAATTTAAAAAAAATTTTGTCTTATTTCACATATTTTCAAAAATATGTAGACAAACTTAAAAAAATAGGTTATAATATAAAATGTATGATTACAACAGGAGGATTTTTTTATGAGAGTTATAACAGGAACTGCACGAGGTCGTAAACTTGTCACTCCTGAAGGGATAGATGTAAGACCGACAACAGAAAAAGTGAAAGAGGGTATTTTTTCCGCTATACAGTTTGAAATTGAGGGCGCAGAAGTTCTTGACCTTTTTGCAGGAAGCGGACAAATGGGCATAGAAGCTTTAAGCCGTGGCGCATCTCATGCTGTTTTTGTGGATAATTCCCCTAAATCACTTAGATGTATCAACGAAAACCTGAAAAATACAAAACTTAGCAGACAAGCTGATGTTGTAAACCGTGACAGCTATGACTATATAAAACTTACTGCACAGAAATTTGATATTATTATTCTTGACCCTCCTTACAGATACGGTCATATACACAAACTTCTGCCACTTGCAAAAGCAAAACTCAATGACGGCGGATTTATTATATGCGAATACGAAAAAGAAGCTGAACAGCCGACAGCTCCGGACGGAATGACACTGAAAAAAACATACAGATACGGCAAAATAAATGTTTCTGTTTTCGTAAAGCCTTTGGAGGACCAAGAATGAGAAGAATAGCTGTTTGTCCCGGAAGTTTTGACCCTGTTACTTTAGGGCATCTTGATATTATCACAAGAGCATCAAAGCTTTTTGATAAGGTGATTGTACTTATTTCACGAAATGCGGGAAAAGGAAAACCCAGCTTTACAGCAACAGAGCGTATGCTTATGATTGAAGCTGTTACTTATGACCTTGATAATGTTGTTATTGATATTCTTGATGGTCTGCTTGCCGACTATGTGAGGGACGTTGGTGCAATTGCAATAGTAAAAGGCTTGCGTGCCGTGAGTGATTTTGAATATGAATTTCAGATGGCTCTTGCAAACAAAAAACTCTATGCAGATGCAGAAACAGTCTTTCTCACAACAGCATCTGAAAATATGTATCTTAGTTCCAGTGTTGTAAAGCAGATTGCCTATTTTGGCGGAGATATAAGTCATTTTGTTCCCGAAGTCATTCTTGATGACATAAAGCAGAGACTTGTCAGAAATAATTAAGGAGTAAAAAAACATGAATGTTGATGAAATTTTAGAGGAAATGGAAGACCTTATAGATAAGTCTCCGTCTTTGCCGTTTATATCGCATAAAAAACTGATTGACAGTGAGCGACTAAGCGAACTTATTAACGATATGCGCCTTAATATGCCACAGGAACTTAAAGAAGCTAAAAAAATAGAGTTTGATTGTCAGCGTATTCTTAATGAAGCAAAAATCAATGCGGAAAGTATTATCCGCAAGGCAGAGGAACGAGCAAAGCAACTCTGTTCGCAGGAGGCTATTATTGCCGAAGCAAAGAAAAAAGCTGTTGACATTCTACAGAAAGCGCAGGCATCTGCCGGAACTATTCAGAAACAGGCTGTATTATCTGTTGCAAAGATGCTTAACGATGCAGAAGCAGCACATCAGAGGTCACTTTCAACCATAAAGCAGACTAAAGAAAAACTTCAGCATACATTAAAAAATTCTCCTGTACTTGGTGCAAATGCAAAGAAATATAATCCTGATATGTTTGATGATGACAACAGCAACAGCTACAAATAAAAATTTATGCCATAGTATCCGTGAGATTGAGATACTATGGCATTATTTTTTATCGAAAATATTATATCTGATTACTGAGCAGTGTCAGGGAGTTTGCTGATTATGTTTGCTTCGAGTTTCTGGAGTGCAAGGGCATCAAGACCTGTTACACCGTCGCCGACGTTACAACAGTCTGCATTTGCGAGACCCTGTTCTGAAAGAGCGTACTTGTCTTTGTTTCCGAGATGCTGTATAATTGCTGTAGCATCAGCAATATTTACTTCATCATCGCAGTTTGCATCGCCGAGAAGCGTAACTTTAATATCACTTCCGCCTGTTGTGGATTCGGAATTTTCGTCAAGTACAGCAAATTTTCTTTCATATTTTTCAGCGTATTTCTGAGCAGTTGAGTCTTCTTTGCCGTAAATTGTTGCTTTGGACGATATTGTGTATTTGTCCGCATAGATTTCACATTTGGGATTTGCAATCACTGCTTTCTCAAGATTTGCACAATCTTGAAAAGCATATTTTCCTATGCTTGTAACGTTATCAGGAATTGTGATTTCTGTAAGTGAAGTACAGCCATAGAATGCACTTTCTCCTATTGTCTTTACACTGCTTCCGATTTCTACAGTTTCAAGATTTGTACAGTTACGGAACACACGATAGCCAATACTTGTTATGCCGTTGCCTGTAACTACTGATTCAAGACCTGAACAGCCATGAAAAGCCTCATTACCGAGTGTTTTTACACTGTTCGGAATTGTAATTTTTGTTAAAGAATAACAGTTTCTGAAAGTGTATCCTCCGATTTCCTTTACGCTCTCTCCGATTTTCAATGTTTCAAGACATTTACAGTTATCAAATGCATAATTTCCGATATTTGTAACTCCGTCTCCTATTACCGCTGATGTAAGAACGGAACAATCCTGAAAAGCATATGTTCCTATGCTTGTAACGGTATTAGGAATTTTGATTTCTGAAAGAGAAGTACAGCCATAGAATGCACTTTCTCCTATTGTCTTTACACTGCTTCCGATTTCTACAGTTTCAAGACTTGTACAGTTACGGAACACACGATAGCCAATACTTGTTATGCCGTTGCCTGTAACTACTGATTCAAGACCTGAACAGCCATGAAAAGCCTCATTACCGAGTGTTTTTACACTGTTCGGAATTGTAATTTTTGTTAAAGAATAACAGTTTCTGAAAGTGTATCCTCCGATTTCCTTTACGCTCTCTCCGATTTTCAATGTTTCAAGACATTTACAGTTATCAAATGCATAATTTCCGATACTTGTAACTCCGTCTCCTATTACAGCTGATGCAAGAACGGAACAATCCTGAAAAGCATATGTTCCTATGCTTGTAACGTTATCAGGAATTGTGATTTCTGAAAGGGCAGTACAGCCATAGAATGCACTTTCTCCTATTGTTTTTACACTGCTTCCGATTTCTACAGTTTCAAGACTTGTACAGTTACGGAATACACGATAGTCAATGCTTGTCAGTCCGTTTCCTGTATCTACTGATGAAACTGAAGTACAGCCATGAAAAGCCTCATTTCCAATCGTTTCAACATTATCAGGAATTGCAACTTCTGTCAGGGAAGAACAGTTTCTGAAAGCATATTCTCCGATTTCCTTGACACCCTTTCCGATTGTCAGCTTTTCAAGACTCTTACAGCCATCAAATGCATAATTTCCGATACTTGTTACGCTGTCAGGAATTGTTATTGATTCCAGATACGAACAGCCATTAAATGCACTTTTTTCAATGCCTGTAACAGGAAGTCCCTCAATCTCAGCAGGAATTTCAACATTTGATACAGACTGACTGCTTTTATAAATTGTTACATAATTAACGTAAGCTCTGTATGTAAGACTTTCATAAGTACCCTCTGTATAGTCAGCCGCACTTGATGTAAATGTATTGTATGCAACTTCAACTGCATTCACCGGTACAGCACCGGCAACCACACAGCAAGCCATAATACCAGCGATAATCTTCTTCATATTCATAATAAAAACCTCCAGTTAAACTTGTTTGTATTATTATAACATTTCACTTTTTTTTAATCAAGTAATCCGTAAAATTTTTACATTTATTCTATGTTATGTCTAAAAATAATAATTGAGTTTAAAAAAATTATACAAAAAAGTGAACCCGATTGCTCAGGTTCACAGTTTTTATGATATTATTTAGAAGTGTCAGGAAGTTTGCTGATTTGTTTTGCTTCGAGTTTCTGGAGTGCAAGAGCATCAAGACCTGTTACACCGTCGCCGACGTTACAGCAGTCCGCATTTGCGAGACCCTGTTCAGAAAGAGCGTACTTGTCTTTATTGCCGAGATGCTGTACAATTGCTGTTGCATCAGCAATATTTACTTCGCCGTCCTCATTTGCATCACCAAGCAATAATTTGCCTGTATGTGCGGTAGTAGTAACAGTTGTTGCAGTTGTTTTAGCGGCTGTTGTGATAATAGTTGTGTTTGTTGCAGGTGATTTTGTTGCGGTTGTTGTGGTAGTAGTTGTGTTTGTTGCAGGTGATTTTGTTGTGGTAGTGGTTGTTGTAGTGGTTATTAGTATTGTTGTGATATTTGTGGTAGTGGTTTCTTTAGCATATTCACCACACTCATATATAATTGAATCGTCATAGCCGTATATAGTTGCTGTATCACTTATTGTATGTAAATCATTATTATAAAGTTCAGGATTTAATATTTTTATTGATGTCAAACTGTCACAACTGGAAAATGCCCAGTATCCGATACTTGTAACGCTTTCGGGAATAGTTACTGATGTCAGACCTGAACACTTATAAAATGCCTTACCTACAATACTTGTAACGCCTTCAGGAATAACAATATCACCTGAACAGGTTTTACCGTCAATAAGTATTCCGTTTCCAACAATAACAAGCGGATTTTCTTTCTGCTTTGATTCAAGCCATGGAGTATGTGCAAATGCTTCACTTCCGATACTTGTAACGCTTTCGGGAATAGTTACTGATGTCAGATGCGAACACATATAAAATGCATCATTTCCGATACTTGTAACGCTTTCGGGAATCGTTACTGATGTCAGACCTGAA
>JAIDTI010000023.1:80764-181564 GCA_029060755.1 Ruminococcus sp.
ATTTCCGATACTTGTAACGCTTTCGGGAATCGTTACTGATGTCAGACCTGAAGCATAAAATGCCCCTTCTCCGATATATGTAACGCTGTCAGGAATCGTTACTGATGTCAGACCTGAACCAGAAAATGCTCCTTTTCCGATACTTGTAACACTTTCGGGAATCGTTACTGATGTCAGACCCGAACAATCCATAAATACCCCTACTCCGATACTTGTAATGCTGTCGGGAATCGTTACTGATGTCAGACCCCAACAATCCCTGAATGCATAAGACCCGATACTTGTAACGCTGTCAGGAATCGTTACTGATTTCAGATGCCAACACTTATAAAATGCATCTCTTCCGATACTTGTAACGCTTTCGGGAATAGTTACTGATGTCAGACCTGAACAATCATAAAATACCCCTTCTTCGATACTTGTAATACTTTCAGGAATCGTTACTGATGTCAGACCTGAACAACCCTGAAATGCCTTATCTCCGATACTTGTAACGCTTTCGGGAATTGTTATTGATGTAAGACCTGAACAATTATAAAATGCAGAATATCTGATACTTGTAACAGACAAGCCCTCAATTTCAGCAGGAATAACAACTTCTGTTGCTTCTTTGTCACAGCCTGAAATCTCAACATAATCGCTGTATTTTTTGTATGTAAGCTGTTCATATGTTCCCTCTGTATATTCTTTCTCATCAACCGCATCTGCTGTAATTACAGTATTGCTTGTCACATTCGCAGAAGTCGGCATAACTCCGCCCACAATACAGCAGGCAAGAACACCTGCAAAAATCTTATTCATATTCATGATAAAAACCTCCGTTTGAATCTGTTTGTATTATTATAACATTTTTTTCGTGATATGTCAAGTTATTTTGGTTAAAAAAGTGAACCCGATTGAACAGGTTCACAGTTTTTATGATATTATTCAGAAGTATCAGGGAGCTTGCTTATCTGCTTTGCTTCAAGTTTCTGGAGTGCAAGAGCGTCAAGACCTGTTACACCGTCGCCGACGTTACAGCAGTCCGCATTTGCAAGACCCTGTTCAGAAAGAGCGTACTTGTCTTTGTTTCCGAGATGCTGTACAATTGCTGTTGCATCAGCAATATTTACTTCTTCGTCGCAATTTGCGTCACCAAGAAGTGAAACAGCAACAGAAACTATAGTTGTAGTGGTTGTTGTACCTGATGTTGCAGGAGCTTTTGTTGTGGTAGGAGTTGTTGATGATGTGCCGACATTTTCAGCAAGTTTTCCGCATACAATACCAGCTCCGACTGTTGACATGAATACTGTACCAAATTCATTCATATCGCCGACAAGGAAATTTCCGTTGCCTGTACCGCCGTAAAGTCTGTCAGTATTGATGCAGTCCCATGATTTACCGCCGTCAGTTGAACGGTAGATGCCTTCAACGTCTGTTTCAGACGGCTTGCCGTAGATAAAGAGAGTATTTACACCGCCCTCTTTTTCAGGTGCGCCATAGCCGACAGTTTTTGCATAGAATACATCAGTTTTTTCAGCTTTTGTGCCTTCCTCTGTAATGATATACAAGCCGTTCCAGCCGACAGCCATAGCAATTGTATCGCTTGTAACATAAGCAGGGTCGCCTGTATGGTCGCACATATCGTATTTGCAGATTGGATTTTCCTCCCATGTCTTGCCATAGTCGTGACTTACGTACATGGAGTAGTGACATTCGTCAAAAGTAGGTTCTTTTTTGTTAGGGTCAGAACTCCAGTACTGGTTATATGTGATAGCAGAAGCGTAAACAAGGGACGGGTCTTCAGGGTCAACAAGAATATAGGACGGTTTGTCGCCTCTTATGCCTGTTGCATCTTCCCATGTCCTGCCGAAGTCGTCAGAATATACAAGCGAACCGCTTTCCTTGCCGGATTTGATAATTCTGTACTTGTCTTCAGAAAGCTGTGTTATAGCAGCCTTACCGCCTGTAGAAACTTTCATTCCTCTCCATGTCTTACCGCCGTCAAGAGTATAGTAACCGCTTGCCTGATTATTTGCGTCACCCTCTGCTATACGAATCATAACATCAGGATTCTGCGGACAATATGCAATAGCAGAAGTTGAACCCATGTTCGGCTTGTACTGTTCGGGTATTGCATTTATGTCTCTGTGGATAAAGCCGTCATAGTCGCCGATTGCGGAGAAGTTCTCACCGCCCGGAACACTTACAAAGTCAAGAGCAACAACTTCCTCAACGCCGTCGGGCTGGAAATAGAACTGAACTCCCTTTTCGTCCCATACGTTATCGCAGGCGAAAACGCCGTTGCCTGATGTTAGAAGTATTCTGTCGGAATTTCGTGGGTCAATGATAATACTGCTTCCCCAGTGACAAGCCTTGCCGTAAATCCAGTCGTAGCCGTTTGTACCCATATAGTTTGATACCTGCCACTTCTCACCCCATGGACCTTCCTCTGCACCGGGAGTAATATCCTGCCATGTTTCACCGCCGTCAGTTGAACGGAAAAACTGGTCGCCCCATGCAGGAGAAGCATCTTCAGTCCATGCTTCATAGAGTTGAGAACCCCATACACCGCAAGTTCTTGCAAGAAGCTTATTAGGGTCGCTTCTGTCTGCCTCAATCATACCGACAGCCTGGTCACTGACAGAAAGTTTAGTAACCGTGCCGTCTTTGATGTTGTACTTGTATGCACCGCCTGCCATACCTGCAAAAGCAAGACCTGCAATATAAGTAAAGAAAAGATTTCCCTGACCGTCATTTGTTATGGAAAGCGGATAATTTTCTGTCGGCAAATCTTTTGTAAGAACGGTGAATTTGTCGTCCTTTACGTCTGCAACGTGTATATTAGCCTGACCTGTAACGGAAGTACCAACATATACTTTACCGCCCTCAATGTGAATACAGCCGATACCGTTCTGCTGATTGTACTCTTTAGTAGGTTCAGTACCTCTTACCATATTATCTGTCCACATAGGGTACTTGAGTTCACCGGAGAACAGACCTAATTCATCATAGCCCATAACCGGATTCCATGTTTTACCGCCGTCGGTGGACTTGATAAGACCTGATTTGCCTGCTGTAACGTCACCGCCTGCATAGATAGTGTCGGTGTTGTCGGGGTCAATTGCAATAGGCTCAATACACTCACGACCGTCACCGTTTCCGTGTACCTGAATATGTTCGGTTACATCTGATTGTGTGAACGTTTTACCGCCGTCAGTAGTTTTGAAGATAACAGTACGTGCATCACTGAAATAAGCACAACCGCAGAGGAAATAAGCGGTATTATCGTCCGTCGGGTCGATTGCGATACCTTTTACAGACAACAAACCTCTGTCAGCTTCATTAAGGAAAGCGAAAAGCTGTTCCCATTCATTTTTTTCATAGTTGTACTTGTAAGCACCGCCGACATCTGTACGGAGATACATTTCTTTTTGTCCTGACACGATACCTGAAACGAATCCTGCTCCGCCTATTTTTACAGAATCCCATACCATAGTATCTGTTATATCTTTTGCAGATACATTGACAAGACTGTTTGCAGGTGTAAGGCATATTATGCTCATGCAGAGAGCCAGCGCACCTGACATAGTTTTCTTGAGTAATTTCATATTATCAACTCCGAAATATTTTTTTGTAATTTAATTCTATCATTTTTTTTATTGAAAGTCAAGGAAAATGGATATTTTTAAAATATTAATTTAGGATAAAATTTTTTCATATTATGGGAAAAAAAATTATTGTAATCCATTGAAAAATCCGTAAATTTGTGATATAATCAGTATACAGCATCATAAAAAAGAGGTGAACGCATTGTCAAGGCGTGAGGCATACAGCGAAACTTTTACAGGCAGAGCTGATGAGAGAATAAGAGTTATTTTAGGTGAAAGCAAGGGCGAATCGGAACATAGCAGACTGAAAAAAATTCTTGTGAAAGTGATACAGAACGAACTTACAGAAAAACAGCGCAACATTGTACTTATGTACTACTATAAAAATATGGATATGACGGAAATTTCAAAGCATACAGGCGTAACAGTACAAGCCGTATCTGCGACTATGGCAAGGGCAAGACTGCGTATCTATAAAATACTGAAATACTATATATAATGGAGTTGAATATGAATACACCTATAGTTGATTTTCTTGAAAAATATACTGCATCTGATACAGTCCGCTGTCATATGCCGGGGCATAAGGGGAAAAACGGTATCTACAGATATGATATTACAGAGATAAAGGGTGCGGACAGCTTGTTTGAAGCGAACGGAATAATACTTGAAAGCGAAAAAAATATGTCCATGCTTTACAGTACAAAAGCATCTTTTTACTCTGTATCAGGCTCAACACTATGTATACAGGCAATGCTTTTTGCTATGAAACTGGAGAACAGAAAGATTATAGCAGTCCGTAACGCTCACAGGGCATTTATAAATGCTTCTGCACTTCTTAATCTTGATGTTGAATGGATTCTGCCCGACTACAGAACAGGTATACTTTCAGGCAGAATTGATTTACAGCAGGTTGAGGACAGACTGAAAGCAACTGAAAACGGTTGTTTGTACGTCACATCTCCCGATTATACTGGCAGAATGGCTGATATAAAGTCGCTTGCGGAAATATGCCACAGATACGGTGCTGTACTTCTGGTGGACAATGCACACGGCGCACATCTTCATTTTTTCCCTGAAAGTCGTCACCCTATAGCAATCGGGGCTGATATATGTTGCGATTCTGCGCACAAAATGCTTGTCGGTCTGACAGGTTCGGCAGTTCTGCATACATCAAGTGAAAAGTATGCACGTATTTTAAGACAGTGCATGAGCATATTTGCTTCAACAAGTCCGTCTTATCTTATACTTGCATCTCTTGATTTGTGCTGTAAGTATATTGACGAAAAAATAAAAGATGACATACTGAAAAATCTGCAATACATAGAGGATTTCAGAAATGATTACAAAGGGCTTGTGTTATCAGAGAGCGACCCTTTTCATATTACAATGAATACAGCGAAATATGGTTACAACGGTAATGAATTTGCCGAAAATCTGCGTAAAAACGGCATAGAATGTGAATATTCCGATGATAATACTATTATCCTACTCATGTCGCCCGTGAATATGGCAGACGACTATACAAGAATTTCAGAAGCTCTTGAAACTTCTTTTGAAACGACAGATATAGATTATATTCCTGATATGCCTTTTCTGAAAAAGTTACCCGAAAAAGCAATGACTATAGGACAAGCGGTATATATGCCATGTGAGGAGATTCCCATAGAACACGCAGAGGGCAGAATTTGCGCATCTGTAAAAGTTCCTTGTCCGCCTGCAATACCTATAGCAGTAAGCGGTGAAATAATAGACAGCAACTGCATAGAAATATACAGAAGATACGGAATAAAAAGGGTTATGGTGATTAAGTGAAAAAAATATACGGAAACAAATATCTTATTGATACTCTTGATAAAATGAACGTCAGCGGAAAAACAGCCCACGCACTTATACTTTACGGCGAAAGAGGTTCGGGAAAAAAACTGATTGCCGATTATTATACATCTCTGTTGCTTTGCGAAAATACGCAGGACGGTAAGCCATGCGGAAAGTGTAATTCGTGCAGAAATGCGGAATCCCATGTTCACCCTGATGTTACCTATGTAAAGACGGACGGAAAACTTGAGGGGTATTCCGTAAAGACTGCAAGAGAAATTATTTCAGATGCTTTCATAAAGCCGAACAACAGTTCGGGCAGAAAGATTTATATATTCCGTGACTGCCGTAATATGAGCGTACAAACTCAAAATATGCTTCTTAAACTCATTGAAGAACCGCCGGATTATGCTTATTTTATCTTCACGGCTGAATCAAAATATGAATTTCTTGCAACTATTATTTCACGCTGTATATGTATCGGCGTTGCACTTTGTACGGCGCAGGAAGCTGAAATATCACTTGCTGAATCGGGATATAATCAGACTGAAATAAAAAAAGCTGTAGACTGTTTTCACGGAAATATCGGGAAATGTATTGAGTATATTTCAGATGAAAAAGTGCGTAATCAGATTGATTTGACAAAACGCATAGCAGATAGTATAATAAAAGGCAACGAATATGAACTGAATGTTATTTTTTATTCTGTAGGCAGTGAACGCAATGAACTTTACAGCGTTTTTTCAGTTATCGATAATCTTGTAAGGGACTGCGCTGTACTTATACAGGATAAAAATGCAGAGAATATTGGTTGTTTTCGTGATTCAGCACTTGCACTTGCAGATATTATGTCATCATATCAGGCGATACAGATTCATAATAAAATTGAGGAGGCATGGAAAGCTATACAGGCAAATGTAAATGCTTCTCTTGCCGTAACTTGTCTTTGTGCTGAAATTATGCAGATAAGGAGTGGAAAATTTTGAAAGAGATAGTCGGAATAAGATTTAAAAAGGGCGGAAAGGTTTACTATTTTTCGCCTGAAGGAATAAAATTTGAACTTGGTGAATGTGCCGTTGTTGATACGGCAAGAGGTATAGAATGTGGAGAGATTGTTATTGCAAATCGTGAAATAGAGGACAATGCAATATCATCACCGCTGAAACCGATTCTGCGCAAGGCAGATGAAAAAGACCTTAAAACAGTTGAGAAAAACAAGCAGAAAGAGAAAGAAGCTTTTGCTATATGTGAGGAGAAAATAAAACTCCGAAAGATGAAAATGAATCTTATAGATGTTGAATGGGCATTTGATAACAGCAAGATTCTGTTTTATTTTACGGCAGAAACAAGAATTGATTTCCGTGAACTTGTAAAAGATTTGGCTGGTGTATTCCGTACACGTATTGAACTCCGTCAGATTGGTGTCAGAGATGAAGCAAAAGTCCTTGGCGGTCTTGGAATATGCGGGCGTGAATTTTGCTGTAAGGGATATATGGGCGACTTCAACCCTGTTTCGATTAAAATGGCAAAGGAGCAGGGACTTTCTCTGAATCCCACAAAAATTTCAGGTACTTGTGGCAGACTTATGTGTTGTCTCAAAAATGAACAGCCTGCTTATGATGCACTTCTCAAAATAACGCCAAAAGTCGGCGCAGTGGTAGTAACTCCCGAAGGTGACAAAGGCAAGGTTATTGAAGTAAATCTGATTACGGGAAAACTGAAAGTAAAAACAGACAAATCAGAAGTACCGGCTACATTGGACAGAAACGAAGTAAAACTGCTAAAAGACGCTGAAATCAAGCTGAATAAAGAGGAAATGCGTGCATTGAAAAATCTTGAGGAAAAATAATATGCAGAAGACAAACTATGGAAAAATGCTTGATACTAAGCTTGAATATCTTGCAAAAAACGGCGAAAAACCGTCGCTTATGCTTCATGCGTGCTGTGCGCCGTGTTCAAGTCATACTCTGCTTTATCTTTATAATCATTTTGATATAACTGTATTTTTTTTCAATCCGAACATAGCACCTGAATCCGAATACGATTTCAGAAAACAGGAGCTGAAAAGACTTATTGCTGAAATGAATCTTGATGTAAAAATGATTGATGCCGACTATAATCCGCAACCTTTCTATGAGCTTGCAAGAGGACTTGAAAATCTTTCCGAAAGAGGATTGAGATGCCAGAGATGTATTGAATACCGACTGCGCAGGACTGCTGAATCAGCCAGAAATGCAGGTGCAGACTATTTCACAACTACGCTTACAATAAGTCCGCATAAAGACTGCGATTTCATTAATAAGTGCGGTGGTATGATTGCTGATGAAACGGGCGTGCAGTATCTTTTTTCGGATTTCAAGAAACATGACGGCTACAAACATTCTATCGAATTATCAAAGCAGTATAATCTTTACAGACAGAATTATTGCGGTTGTATCTATAGTAAAAGGGGGAGTGAGAATGGGCAAGGAAGTTAAGACAAATGCAATGCGATTTCTTGACAAATCAAAGATAGCATACACAATTCAGACTTATGAGTGTGAGGAATTTATCGACGGCGTACACGTTGCGGAAAAACTGAATCAGCCACTTGACGAAACATTCAAAACTCTCATAGCACAAGGCAAATCGGGAAATTATTATTGTTTTCTCCTGCCCGTTGCAATGGAGCTTGATTTGAAAAAGTCCGCAAGAAGTGTAGGTGAAAAATCGGTTGAACTGCTCCACGTTAAAGATATTACAAAGGTGACAGGCTATGTGCGTGGCGGTTGTACTCCCATAGGCATGAAAAAGCAGTTCATGACCGTAATTCACAAATCGGCTGAAAATCTGGAGCTGTTCTATATCAGTGGCGGACGTATCGGCACGCAGATAAGACTTTCACCAAATGAACTTGTAAAAGCGATACGAGGAAAATTTGAAGATATAGTCTTGTAAAACCAACAAAAAAGCAGTTGCTGAAATCAATCGGCAACTGCTTTATCTTTTTACTTTATTTCAAGACTTTTTGAAACAGGTTCTTGCGGTTTTTTCTTTGGAAGTTCGATAGTAAGAATACCATTTTTGTATTCAGCAGAAATTTCCTCTGCATTTACGTCAGAAATACCGAAACTTCTCTTGAATGAGCCGTAGGAACGTTCACGGCGGATATATCTTCCGTTTTCGATATTGTTTTCCTCATTCTTTTCGGACTTGCGTTCTGCTGAAATGGTGATATAGTCGCCTTTGATGTCAAGCTTGATGTCCTCTTTTTCAAAGCCGGGAAGTTCAGACTCCATAATATATTTATCGCCCATATCTCTTACATCAGTGCGACAAGTGTTGATTGCCATGCTTCCGCTTGAAAAGTCTCTGTCGAGTTCGTCGAGAGCATTGAAAATGCTGAAAGCGTTTCTTGTGAAAGGTGTTAAACCGTACATCATAATAAATTCCTCCTGAAATACATTTTTTAATACTGATAGTTTATGTTCTTTCTTTTGAAATATACTTTGTGATTCATTGGAATCATTCCTTTCGTTTCATTGTCTATATAATACAGCGGTTTTTTGATGAGAATATTACAGTTATGTGAAAATCAGATGAAATTTAGCACTCTCATATGTAGAGTGCTAACAGTCGCTGTGCGAGAGTGCTAATAAACTGAATTAAAAAAATAGTGAAAATATAGTGACAAATGCAGATTTCTGTGATATAATATATTTGTATATATTTTTGTAAAGGACGTGTTAATATGTCTGTAAATTATGATGTTATTATTGTGGGCTGTGGTGTGGCAGGACTTTACGGTGCACTGAATCTGCCCGAAAACGTAAGAATACTGATTATCTGTAAGAAAGAGCTGTCATTGTGCAACTCAATGCTTGCGCAGGGCGGTATTGCAGGTGTTTACAATTCGCCGTCGGACAATATACAGTATCATCAGAACGATACGCTTATAGCAGGAAGTTTCAAGAATAATGTTGATGCTGTTCATACTCTTGTAAGTGAAGCATCAAAGGATTTGGAACATATCATTGAGCTTGGCGTTGAATTTGACAAAAATCCCGACGGAACATATCACAGAACACTTGAGGGCGGTCACAGTCACCACAGAATATTCCACCGTGCCGACTCAACAGGCAAGGAAATCACAACAACACTGCTTGAAAACGTGCAGAAATGCCCTAATATTACAATTATGGAAAATACTATCATGTGCGACGTGAAAAAAACGTCAACAGGCTATTCGGCATTTCTTAAAGATGCAGAAAACAACTACACAACGGCAAACTGTCACTTCATGATACTTGCAACAGGCGGTATAGGCAGAGTTTACCAGTTTACGACAAATTCTGCTATAGCAACAGGTGACGGCATAACATTCGCCTATGAAATGGGAGCAAAAATAAAGAATCTTAGCTATGTGCAGTTCCACCCGACAGCTTTCAACAACCGTGCCACAAGAGAATGTTTCCTGATTTCCGAAGCTGTACGTGGTGAGGGAGCGTATCTTCTTAACTGCCACAAGGAACGTTTTATGCACAATTATGACAAGCGTCTTGAACTTGCGCCACGTGACGTAGTTTCACACGCTATCGTACTTGAATCACGCAAGCAGAAATCAACCGACTTTTATCTTGATATAAGCTACAAAGACAGTGAATTTCTGAAAAAACGTTTCCCTATGATTTACAAGAACTTGCTGGAGCAGGGCTACGACCTTACAAAAGAGCCTGTCCCAATATTTCCGTGTCAGCATTATCTTATGGGCGGTATTGATGTAAACCAGAACTCCGAAACAACACTCCCGAATCTTTATGCCTGCGGAGAATGTTCACATACGGGCGTACACGGCAGTAACCGTCTTGCAAGCAACTCACTTTTAGAAGCACTTGTATTCTCACGCCGTGCAACTGAAAGTATCGCATCAAAGCTTGATTCTGCACCGTCACATTTTGAGGAAGTACAGTTTGATGCACATATCGGAGCTGAACATATTCCGGCTGGCATACGTACGGAGACAAGAAAAATCATGCAGAACAGCTATTTTGTAATTCCCGACAAGGATTCAGCCGTTGAGGGTGTAAAGCGTGTTGAGGAGATACGCAACGACCTGTTAAGCGGAAAATATCTTGTTGATGCGGACTATGTTCTTGCAAAGTCGATTGTAACAGTTGCTTATATAATTCTCAATGAGGTTATACAGTGATGATTGATTCCAACAAGTTGAGTTATGAACTCTTTATTGGCGATACTGATAAACGTGGTTTTGAATGTTTTATATGCCCTGAAACCGAATTTTCGGACAAAAGTCTGACTGAAATAAAAAATGTGAAAGACAGTATATGGAATTGTGATAATTATATGGGTATTTATTTCGATTTACACATTTCGTCACATATTGTGAGATTTATTTGTGAGTGGATATACGTTGATAAAAAGTATCATAAAGAAATACTGGAGTGCCTTATAAATGGACTGAATGGCATTTCGGGAATTTCTAAAGTTGTTATCGGTGATGTAAGCGATGATAAAGAGGAGGATAATACTATGAATGAGGAATTTGATGAAATATTTGATGAAATGGATTTCGACTGGACAAAATCAATGGGTCTTGACAAGCTTGGACTTTACTACAGTATCAAAGTAGACGGCATAGACGGCGAATGTTTTCACTACAGCGTGTACCTTGACGGTGACGTTACAGAGGAAAAATGTAATGAAATCGGCAAGGCAATAAGCGACTATTTCAAGCCTTATGACGAAAAAGAAATATATACAGGCTATCTTGATATTTCCACAGATGATGACAAAATTGAGATTTATCTTGATTTAGGAAATGTTAAGCCACAGTATGAAAATGTTTCAATCAACGGCATTTTACAGGCTCTCAACAATGTATCAGGCATAAAGTCTGTTGTTATTAATGAGGGTATTGATGATTTTGATTTTTAAGAGGTGATTTCTATGAAACTTTTACAGTGCTATATTGACAATATCATAACAACCGCACTCATGGAGGACATCAACTATATTGATGCTTCTGCTGATAATCTGATACCGCCCGAGCATCAGAGTTCTGCATACTATGTTGCAAAAGATACGGGTGTTGTCTGCGGAATTGACATTGCAAAGAGAGTGTTTGAACTTGCAGGCGGTGACGTTGATTTCAGAATACTCATGCAGGACGGTACTAAAGTCAACAAGGGCGATATTATTGCAGAAATGAACGGCAGTACGCTTACGCTCCTCAAAGGCGAAAGAACTGCATTGAATATCTTACAGCATATGTCAGGTATCGCAACGGCTACAAATAAATGCGTGGAGCTTGTTTCGGGTACAAACGCATCTGTCACTGATACAAGAAAAACGCTCCCTGGACTTCGTGCTTTACAAAAATACGCTGTTACAGTCGGAGGAGGAAAGAATCACAGATATAATCTTTCCGATTGTGCAATGCTTAAAGATAATCATATTGACGCTTACGGCGGAATTACTCCTGCTGTTGCCGAACTCCGCAAGAAAATCGGACATACTGTCAAGATTGAAGTTGAAGTGCGTACACTTGATGAACTCCGTGAAGCACTTGCAAACAAGGTTGAAATTATCATGCTTGACAATATGAGCTGTAGTGAAATGGCAGAAGCTGTTGCAATCACGGACGGCAATGCACTGCTTGAAGCATCAGGAAATGTGACTGCTGAAAATATCCGTCAGGTTGCGGAAACAGGTGTAAACATAATTTCTTTAGGCGCATTGACTCACTCTGTAAAATGCTTTGATATTTCAATGAAAATACACAAAACTACTTGACAAACAGAAATATTTCTGATATAATTAATCATACGGGGGGCTTTTTTCTATGCTTAGAAAATCCTTTTACTTTGATTTATTTTGCTTTTTTTCTATAATTGCCTGTCTGTTGCTTATTGCAAAAGGTACTTATATAGACTGTTCTTATTACCTCCCCCCCGTACTATATAATGAAATAAATTCAGCCGTAAACGCTCCCGAAGATATAGTTGTCACGGATTGCGGAACGGCTGATTCGTCATATAGAATAAACGTTCGTGAGACTGGCGACTACTGTCTTTATCTGCGCTATCTTGCAAAGAAGTCGAACAGTCCGCAGATTGAATTTTCCCTGAAGATTGACGGGGCTGTACCTTTCAGCAAGTCAGCAAGACTTATCCTGAAACGGACATGGACGAACGAACACGACATATACACGGATTCAAGAGGAAATCAGGTGCGCCCCTCACAAGTGCAGTGTGAAACATGGCAGGAGTGCTTTATCCGTGACCCTGACGGACTTTCAGGCGAACCGCTTGTGTTCCACCTTGAAAAAGGTGTGCATGAAGTATCTTTTGAATCGGAATCGGAATTTGAACTTGATTTTTTCAGCTTCTGCAATCCGCCATCACCCGAAAAATACTCCGCACACAACATCACCCCGACAGATGCAGACGTAATCAGGATTGAGGGAGAAAATGCGCTGTATAAGTCTGATGCCATACTCTCTCCGACCTACGACAATTCAGACTGCCTTGTATCACCGTCCGACCCTGTTAAAGTGGTGTACAACACAATCGGAGCAGGCAGAACATGGGAAAATGCTTTGCAGTCGCTCACATGGGAATTTGATGCAGTCGAAAGCGGTTGGTACAGATTAGGCATAAAGGCACGCCAGAATCAGATGAGGGGACTTTATTCCAGCAGGCGCATATATATTGACGGAGAAGTACCATATCAGGAGCTTGAACAGGTCAGGTTTTTCTATGGCAGAAAGTGGAGTATCGTAACTCCGCAGACTGAATCGGGCGAAGACGTATATCTTTACATAGAAAAAGGCTCTCACTCAATCACCCTTGAATGTGTTACGGGCGAAATCGGCAAGTCTTTACAGCGACTTGAATCTGTCGTTGACCGCCTGAATGAGTGCTACAGCGAAATAATCATGGTGACAAGCCCGAATCCCGACAAATATACTGATTACTACGTCCACGAAAAAATCCCCGACATAACAGAACGGCTTTCGGATATATCAACGGAACTGAAAAATATACAGTCGGAGATTGAAACAGTTTCAGAAGGTTCAGAAGTTGCGCTGATTGGCAATATGGCGGTGATACTTGACAAATGCGTGAAAAATCCGCTTAAAATACCTGAATATCTCTGGCAAATCAAAGAGAACATAGTTTCTGTCTCTGCTCTTATGTACGACTATTGCAAACAGCCCCTTGAAATTGATTACATGGAGCTTGCACCGTATGGCAGGGACTTTTCTGTCTGCAACGGCACACTGTTTCAGGAATGTATGTTCGGACTGCAATCGTTCATAGGCTCTTTTTTTGAGGACTACACAACACTATCAGATGTAACGGACAAAGAAGCGGTTGAAGTGTGGGTTGCATCAGGCAGAGACAATGCGCAGGTGATACGGGAACTTACAGAAAGCGGATTCATGGCGGAATATGATGTGCCTGTTGCGGTTAATCTTGTATCGGGAGGAATAATTGAAGCATCACTTTCGGGTCGTGAGCCTGATGTTGCGCTGTTTGTCGGCGGAGAACTGCCAGTAAATCTCGCATCACGTGGACTTCTTGCCGACGTATCGCAGTACAGCGGATTTGACACGGTTTCAGCACGTTTTCAGGAAAATGCACTCACGCACTATCAGTACAAAGACGGAACATACGGTCTGCCATTAACTCAATCTTTTGCAATGATGTTCTGCCGAACAGATATTCTTTCTACTCTTAGTATAACTTCTCCGCCTGAAACGTGGGACGACTTTATGAAGATTCTCCCCGAAATACAGCGAAATTATATGTCAGTCGGACTTGTACTGCCCTCCGCAGATATATCCCCCGCAACAGAATCGGGACATACTTTCGCTATGCTGATGCTACAGCAGGACAAATCCTACTACAACAGCGACCTCACACGCTCTGTTCTTGATTCGGCAGATGCGGTGCAGACTTTTGAACGCTGGACAGACTTCTACACGGATTACGGCTTTTCTCAAAGTTACGACCCTTTCACACGATTCAGAACGGGCGAATATCCCATAGTTATTGCGGACTACTCCTTTGCGCTACAACTTGAATCTGCGTCACCTGAAATACGTGGCTTGTGGGACTTCTGCCCTGTTCCTGCAACTCTGCGCTTCGACGGCTCACTATCTCATGCGGTAAACTCAAATACAACAGGTGCGGTGATATTTAGCACTTCAGACAAGAAAAATGATGCGTGGAGTTACATAAAATGGCTCACTCAAACGGACGTACAAGCGCAGTATGGCAACAGAATTGAGGGTATACAAGGTACTATGGGACGATACCAGACTGCTAACCTGAACGCTATGGAGATGCTGTCATGGTCGGACAGTCAGCTTGCACAACTGAAAGCACAACAGAGTGAACTTGCGGAAATCCCGATAACTCCTGCTTCATACGCCGTCACACGCAACATAATGAACGCTTTCAGAGAGACTGTCAACAGCGGAGAAAATCCCCGAAACACGCTTATATGGTACAACAAGGATATTAATGATGAACTTGAAAGAAAAAATCGGACGTAATGCTGAATGTTACCTCATGCTTGCGCCGTTCATGCTGTTTTTTACTGTTTTTACGGTGATACCTGTTGCAATGTCATTGCCGATTGGATTCACGGACTTTAACATGGTGCAGACCCCGAAATTTGTCGGGCTTGACAACTATATCACCCTCTTTTTGTCGGACAAGGTGTTTATGAAGTCAATCCGCACAACGATTATATTCGCCTTTGTCACTGCTCCGTTAAGCTATGTGATGTGCTTTCTGCTTGCATGGCTGATAAGCGGAATGAAACGTCCTTTGCGAAACGTTCTCACGCTGATATTTTACATACCGTCTATGGCGAACGTGTATGCAGTCTGGCGGATTATTTTCAGCGGTGACATGAACGGCTGGCTAAATTCGTTCCTGATTGACATAGGCTTTTTGCAGTCCCCTGTACAATGGCTCACGGATTCACGCTATGTATTAGGTGTGGCGATAGTCGTACAGTTGTGGATTTCGTTAGGCGCAGGCTTTCTTGCATTAAGTGCTGGATTCAGGAGTATCGACAAATCACTTTACGAAACAGCGTACATAGAGGGCATGGACAGCAAGTGGCAGGAACTTGTGTATATTGTGATACCGTGCATGAAACCGCAGATGCTTTTTGCAGGGATAATGCAGATAGTCAGCTCTTTCACGGCTGATTCTGTGGTGCGTGAGCTTGTGGGATTTCCGTCAACCGACTACAAGGCGCACACTATCATGACCCACGCTTTCGACTATGGTTGGGTACGCTTTGAAATGGGCTATGCTTCGGCAATATGTACGGTGCTTTTCGTTGTGATGTTCGTGTGCAGTCGGTTTGTCAACCGCATTTTCGGGAGTGAGAAATGATAAAGTCAAAAAAACAAAAGTTCGGCGGTCTGATTACAGAAATACTGCTGATTATACTTGCTGTATATATGTTCCTGCCGATTTATCTTACTGTTGTCATGTCAATCAAGCCGACAGAGGAGCTTTTTGTATTCCCGCCGAAACTCTACACGCTCCGCCCGACACTCTCCAACTTTACAAGTATGCTTGAATCAGCCCGACAAAACCGTGTGCCGTTTTCAAGGTATCTGTTCAATACTGTTGCGGTCACATTTTCTGTAACTTTATGTCAGTGCGTGTTTGTTTCTATGGGTGCATTTGTGCTTGCGAAGTGCGAATTTTACGGCAAAAGGATAGTCAATGCGCTGATTATTACAGCACTCCTCTATCAAAGCAACGTAATCTACATAATGCAGTATATGGTTATGTCGAAAGTCGGGATTATCAATACTCCGCTTGCGCTGATACTGCCGTCCATAGCATCTCCGATAGGCTTTTTTCTGATGAAGCAGTCAATAGCGCAGATACCCGATTCCATGATTGAATCCGCAAAAATAGACGGTGCAGGACTGTTTCGTATCTGCTGGCAGATTGTCATGCCAAACCAGAAACCTGCCCTGATGACGCTGATTATATTCGCATTTCAGGCATCATGGAACATTCAGGGCGGTAGTCTGATTTTTGATGAACAGCTAAAAACGCTCCCGTCAGTGATATTGCAGATTTCGTCGTCGGGACTTGCAAGGGCAGGTGAAACAATGGCATCAGCGGTCTTTCTGTTGATACCGCCTGTTGTGGTGTTCATGCTTGCACAACGTCAGATTATGGACACTATGGTACATTCGGGCATAAAGTAAACCGCACGCCTTTTGTCTTTCCGTACGCCGACCGTACGCCCCCTGTACGCCTGAATTTCCCGATTTACAGCCATTGGTACGCCTGTACGCCCTGAAAGCAACTTATATTAAAAAAGAATTTTTCTTGATTTTTTTCGCAGAATATGTTATAATAAATCTGAAAGATATACAGACAGGAGTGATTCCGTTGTTAAAACCAGTAAAAATCCTTACTCCCGAAGAACAGCATCAGAAAAATCTTGAACAGCTTGCAAATTACCGTCCGCTTGATGATGATTTCATGCGTGAGCTGTTCAGGAATAATCTTGAACTGACAGAGTTTGTTCTTAGAATTATAATTGACCGTCCCGATTTGAAGCTCATAAAAGAAGAAACTCAATACGACTTACAGCATCTTTTTGGAGAGCGCTCAATCTGCTTTGATGTATTCGGCATTGACAGCGACGGACAGCAGTATGATTTTGAAGTACAGCGTGCCGATAAAGGTGCAGACCCTCGCCGTGCAAGATACCATTCAAGTGCTATGGACGTGGACAATCTGAAAGCAAAAAAGCAGTTCAGTACACTTCCAAACACTTATGTAATTTTCATTACTGAAAACGATTTCTTCGGCAAAGACAAGGCAATTTATCCGATAGAGCGTATTAATATCGCTACAAATGAACCTTTCAACGACGGTGAGCATATTCTTTATGTAAACGGTGCTTACAGCAATGAGGCGGATAATTCCGACCTTGCAAAGCTGATACATGATTTCAGATGCAGTAATGCGGACGATATGCTTCTGAAACCATTGGCAGACAAAACAAGATTTTTCAAAGAAACACCGAAAGGAGTGGAGTATATGTGCAAGGCTATGGAGGAAAGACTTAATGAAAACTCAATTCAGATTGCATTAAATCTTCTTAAAATGAAAATAGGTACTGAAGAAGATATTGCCAAAGCTACAGGAATTGCACTTGAAAAAATCAAAGAACTTGCAGTTCAGATTAACTCTGCAACCGTATAAATCAGCGTATAAGGAGTAATATATATATGTGCAGAGCTATGGAGGAAAGACTTAACGAAAACTCAACAATGAAAGCTATTCAGATTGCAATGAATTTTTTAAAGCTGGGTACAGTATCTCATGAAGATATTGCCAAAGCTACAGGAATTTCAATTGAAGATGTCAAAGAGCTTGCAAATCAGATTAATCCCACGTAAATCAGCACATCATGCACAATCTTTTTCAAGGTTGTGCATTTTCCGCACGCCGACCGCACGCCCCCTGCACTCCTGAATTTCCCGATTTACAGCCATTGGTACGCCTGTACGCCCTGAAAGCAACTTATATTAAAAAAGAATTTTTCTGTAAACTCCTTTGAATCCTCTTACATATTTTCCGTCTGCCATAATATGAGTTGAGTATGTTATATTATACTTTTTTTCGTTCTGCCTAATCCAGTTTATAAAACCCTCTCTTTTTATGTGTTCAAGTCCGTTGTGCGAACACCATGAACAATATGTATTAAAGAGATTAACGCTTGATATGGAGCTTTCAGGGGCAAATTCAAGCCAGTCGTCCTCCAGAAACTCAACTATATTGCAGTTGTTTCCGACAGCTTCTTTTCTGTTCTGCAATGTTTTTGCCGAAAGAGTGAATCTGAAATTGTTGTCTACAAGTCTGCGGAGACCGTCGAACAGCCAATAGAAAATGCGTGTTTTTTCCTGAATAAAGTCATCAGCAATAAACGGATTATCAATTCTGCCATGTTTTTTCGGCTTTGTGGACAGGATAATCATACGTCTTGAAAAGCCCTCTGTCTTGTCGTATAATGCACGTGGAGAGCCATTCCCGAAGCAGAGGAAACGACAGTATATATTTGCCTGAAAACTCTGCTCAAACTTGCGTTCGACTTCTATCGGCGTTTCTGCTGTTACAATCGTCTTGAACATACCTGTTGAACTAAGAGCCTGCAACTGCAAATCGTCATCAATCATCAACAGCTTGTCCACAAGATTACTAACAAAAAATTTGTCTGTCTCAATTCTGTGAAGACTTGCTGTTACCATAGAACTGCCGAAAATCTCTTTAAGTATGATGCCTAATCTTGACTTGCCCTCACCGCCATTTCCTATGATAAACATTGCAGACTGACCTTTTGTACACGGCACTAAACAATAGCCTAAATACTCCTGCAAGGTGATTATATCATCATCTTCAAGCAGTTCATGGAGAAAAGCAAGAAACTTTTCAGGCTCATAGTTTTCGGGACGTTGTGAATAGTACTCAAAATTGAAGCGGTTTACACAAATCATCTTTTCGGGGAAAAACTTGCCGTCATAGCAGAGAATACCATTTGCGACATTTATTCTGTCCTCATGAATTTTATCAGTTCTGCCGTTTTCCATAAGTATTTTCATGGCATTGAAAAGAGAATTTACTCTCTCTCTGATTCTTGTGCGGTAATAAGGGAAAATCTCATGCGCAATATTCGTCTTTATAACGTCGTCTTCTTGCAATCCGTTCATATCGTAGAATCTGCCGTTGAACTGTTTTATATTGTACTTGCCGATATACCAGCCGACGAACTGTGGCTCATCAATCATCTTGTCTGTTACAGCCCATGACGGCGGAAGCTGACCTTTGAACATATCACGCCTTTTCTGTTCGGGTGTTCTTTCGTCCTTTTTCGGCTGATTCTGATTAGGCTGATTCTGATTATTATATGCCATAATAAGCACCTCCAAAAAATATATCTTTCATAAGAGGGCAAAAAAAGCACCTTTTTCAATCAAAAAACATTGATTATTGAAAAATGTTCACAAAAAGTTTACAATTACAAAGAAAAAATCTTTCTTATATAAGTTGCTTTCATGGCGTACAGGCGTACCAAAGGCTATAAATCGGGAAATTCAGGAGTACAGAGGGCGTGCGGTCGGCGTGCGGAAAGACAAAGGGGCGTACAGAACATGGATTCTTATAATTATGACAGAAATAATCTGCCGATACCGTCGCAGGCAGGATATACGGCTGAAACGTCCGTAAACGGCTATACTATGGGAGTTGGTGCGCTTTCGTCGCCATCCGATATATTCCACGCAGGAAGACTGTTCTGGATTGCCGACACGGGCAACGACAGAATTATCGCGGCAATCAATGACTTTTCCAAAGCCATGACCCTTGACACATTCACACGCCCCGACGGCACGCAGACTTCACTGAAATCCCCGACTGGTGTATTTGTATCGGGAAACATTATCTATATCGCAGACAGTGGTAATTCACGCATCATTATAGCCGATTCTATGGGAAATGTTGTGAATGAGATAACAAAGCCCGATTCCGTGATATACGACAGCAACAAAACATTCGTTCCGCAGAAAGTTCTTGCCGACGGAAACGGGAATATCTATGTTGTACTCAATAACATCACATCAGGCACGGCTTTATTTTCGGCTGATTGTGAGTTTAGGGGCTTTTTCGGTGCGGACAGAGTAAACAGGACTTCCGATGCGCTCCGTGATTACCTTGCGTTTCTGTTCGTCTCCGATTCAAAGAGGTCAAGACAGACAAGAAGTATTCCGACAGGTATCGCAAATTTCGACATTGACGGAGATTTCATTTTCACGTGCAGTCCGTCGTCAGTGCGCAGGCTGAATCCGTCGGGTGATGATATATTCGAATCAGAAAATACCGTTTTCGGCGACTACAAGCCATTATACGATACATCAGGCTATAATATTCCGTCAGCAGATATTGTTGATTTGGACGTTTCAGCAGACGACTATATAAACTGTCTTGACCGCTCAACAGGGCGCATCTTCCAGTATGACAGTGAGGGCAACCTGATTTTCATAATAGGCGGAGAGGGTAAACAGTCGGGCTTATTTCAGCAGGCTTGTGCAGTTGAATCAGTGGACGGCAGAATATATGTTCTTGATTCCATGAAAAACAGCGTGACAGTGTTCGCAGAAACAGAGTTCGGACGCATTGTGCATCAGGCAAACGACCTCTGCAATGACGGATATTATGAGGAATCACTTGAATTATGGCAGAAAGTACTTGAAATGGACGGCAATTACAATCACGCCTATGAGGGTCTTGCATCAGCCTACCTACAAAAAGGCGAATACGAAAAGTCAATGCACTATGCGGAATTATCGTACTCACAAGAGATATACAACAAGGCTTATGAGGGATTCCGTCGTGATTTTGTGAAGTCGCACTTCGGACTTATATTCAGTGTGATTATATTATCAGTCGTACTGCTGAAAAAGATGAGGAAAAAGAAATGAGTGAGATAAAATGGCTAAAATACGCACTGATTCACATCTCCGACGGATTTGAGGAACTGCGTTTCAGGAAAAAAGGTTCAGCGAAAATTGCGGTTGTTATAGTGCTGATGTTCTTTGTTGCGGATATTGTTTCAGACCGCCTTTGCAGTATCAGTTTTCACATATCGCAGGACGAAACTTTCAGCATCATACCTTACATAACATCAAGCATAGTGCTTTTTCTTGCGTGGGTGACGGGCTGTTCTGCCGTGAGTACGTTTCTTGACGGTGAGGGAACAGCAAGGAATACAGCGATATACAGTGCATACGCCCTTGTGCCGTATATTGTACAGAAGTTCGTCAACACACTGCTGTCGCATATTGTGGTATCGGACGAACTCATATTTCTGCAAATAATCCAGACCGCAGGCACGCTATGGACAGCAATACTTCTTTTCTGCGCAGTGAAAGCAGTCCACCGTTATACTTTTATACGCACTGTAATATCTGTTGTGATGACAATAGCTTTCATACTGATAATGCTATTCCTGCTCATACTGTTCATGTCGCTGATTCAGCAGATGTGGCTCTTTGTATCGGCAGTAGGCACGGAAATCCTCTATAGAATAAGGGGTTGAAAAAATTTTTTAAAAAGTATTGCAATTTGTATTTCATTATGATATAATAAAATAAAGGGAAGTGATAAAGTGCTTTTTGAGTGGGACGATAATAAAGAAAAGATTAATATCAAAAAACATAAGATAAGTTTTAAAATAGCAAGGCGTGTCTTTGATGATGACAACCGACTTGAAATATTTGATGACGAACATTCAGAGTATGAAGACCGATATATAACAATAGGTTTGATAAATGATATTCCAATGATTGTAATGGTTTCATACACTGAAAGAGGCGAAAGAGTAAGAATTATTTCAGCACGTAAAGCAACACCTCAAGAAAGGAGACAATATTATGAGAGTTTATTATGATGATGATTTCAGCAAACCTTTGACAGAAGAAGAAATTGAAATGCTCAATGCACTTGCTGATATGCCAGCTGAACCTGACGAGGACTGCCCCGAACTTACGGACGAACAGCTTGCAAAACTCGCTGAACAGGCAAGAATCAGAAGACAGCAGAGAGGTACAAAGCAGACTGTTGCTATAAGATTATCACCGCAGGCTTTAACAAAAGCTAAATCATTAGGTAAAGGCTACACTACTATATTAAGTCGTATTTTAGAAGAAACACTTGCAAACAATGAACTTATCAAACAATATCTGTAATAAAAAAAAAATTAAAACTGTAAAAAAACGGAAATATCCTGCATTATGTGGGATATTCTTGTTTTTCGTCTGTTTTTCGGGGAATATTGATGCTTACGAATATGCGGTGGAAACTGTTGAAATCAGTGTGGAAACTGTTGAAAGTGTGGGAGAGACGTTCACAAAATGCGCTGAAAATGACGGTTATATCATGCTTGCCGACTATAATTCGGGTATCATTGCGCTTGAAAACAAGTCAACGGGCTATACGTGGTATTCGTCCCCTCCCGACGCAAAAAACGACAGCACGGCATCTGCACTTATACAAGACGAACTGCTTTCGTCAAATACTCTCCGCTATGGTACTCCGAAAAAACGCACCGACAGTCTTGCACGCTCAAATACAAGTGACTGCAATTTTACAGTAAGTGCAATTGATGACGGCGTACGCATAACATACAACTACAGCGCAGGATTTCATTTCCCTGTTGACTATGTTCTTATGGGCGATTATCTCCGTGCAAGCCTGAAAGTGTCTGAAATTGCGGAGACAAACCCCGATAACACCGCAACAGAAGTTACAGTTATGGGCAGTTTCGGCGCATCATCAGGTGAGGACGGTTATTTTGTGATTCCCGACGGTTCGGGGGCATTAGTCCGATTCAACAGTAATACAACGTCCGACACCAACGCATATTCACGCACAATTTACGGCAGTGACGTTTCAGCAGTACCCGACTACAACACCGCATCATCTCAACAGATTTACTTGTCAGCGTTCGGCATTGTGAGAGAAGATAATGCAATGCTTGTTGTTGCATCAAAGGGCGATTCAAATGCGTACATCAACGCAAAAATCGCAGGACAGTCCAACAGCAGTTACAACTTATGCAACTTCACTTTCGTCCTGCGCAACAAAGATACTTTCTATATGTCGGGCAGTTCAACAGATAAGTTTACGGTATTTGAATCGGGTGATATTTGTGCAGACGATATTGAACTGCGCTACTATCCCATTTCAAAAAAAGATGCAGACTATATTGACATTGCAGAAAAATACAGAGAGTATATTAATATTACGCCGAAAAAAAACAGTCCTGCATTGTATGTCAACTTGTACGGCGGAGCAGAGAAAAAAAAGAGTGTATCTGGTATACCCATAACCATGAAACAGTCCGCAACAAGCTATAGTCAGGCAGTTGAAATACTGTCGGAACTGAAAATCAAGGGGGCGGACAATATAGTTGCATCATACGTGAACTGGACGGACTACAGCATGGAAAACAAGATTGACACAACCGCAGAGCCGTCATATACTTTAGGTTATAGGCGTGATTTCAGTAAGCTGAAAGAGTTCGCCGACGAAAATAACATCTCCCTTTATCCCGCAGTTCACAACCGTGACTTCATTTCAGGCAACGGCTATAATCTGTTTCATGCGTGCATACGTGCATCAGGCGCATACTCACGCATAGTAAGCTACGACAGGGCATACGGCATACCCGACGGACGACTGAAAAACAAATCCCTTATTTCACCGAAGTATTTCAGCAAAATCTACTCCGAAACAGCCATAAACTACAGTTCAAGACAGATTTCAGGCATATTTCCGCAGTATCTCACGTCATCACTATACGGCGACTACAGCAAAAACAAAATATCACGCTTTCAGGCAATGCAGTACACGACAGATACACTTGAATCGCTCTCCGAAAGTCTTGATATTCTTGCGGATTGTGCAAACGCTTATGCCCTGCCGTATGTAAGTCATATAACTGATATGCCGTTGAGTTCAGGGCAGTACGATATATTCAGTGAGGACGTTCCGTTCATGCAGATTGTACTGCACGGAGTTATCCCATATTCGACAGTTATAAACAGTTCGCCGAATCCGACCGAAACACTCCTGAAAGCTGTTGCTGTAGGCAGTATGCCGTGCTATGATATTATCGCAGAGGAAACGGATGTTCTTAGAAACACCGAACTTGATGTGTACTACTATGCACGCTCCTATGGTACGGCTGAAAAATATGCACTGATTAAGCCGATTTTTGAGGATATATCACAAAGCACCATAACAGGCTACGAATCAGACGGCAGTACAATAACAACAACATATTCCAACGGCACTATTATAGTGACAGACCTGAATAAACAGACTGTAAACTTCAACGGCACGGAAATATACATGGGTGAGGAGTGAGAACTTGAAAAAAATATCATACCGAAAAAAAAAGGAGCTGTACGGCTACAGCTTTATAAGTATATGGTTTGTGGGAGCAGTAATATTTTTCCTGATACCGCTTGTGAAGTCGTTTTTGTGGTCGTTCAATGATGTGACTATTGAAACGGGCGGAGCAGATACGTCATGGGTCGGACTGAAAAACTACGTCTACTCAATAAATACGGACGAAAAATATACTCTGCTCCTGAAAGATACTCTGCTTGAAACACTCTGGAAAACTCCGCTTATACTTGTATTCTCCATGTTCACCGCCGTTATACTGAATCAGAAATTCAGGGGTCGGACTGTTGCAAGGGCAATATTTTTTCTGCCTGTTATAATTGCGACTGGTGCAGTTTATGAGATTATCAGCGGAGATTTAGGCAGAAGTGGAAATATCAGTGCAGGACAGTTTTCAACACTCTTTTCAACAAATTCAACAGGCAGGCTTTTGCAGTTTTTAGGCATCTACGGTATAAGCGACAAGTTTAATGAGATGATTTCCGCAATAACTGACAATATTTTTAGTATAGTATGGTCGGGAGGTATACAGACACTGATTTTTTTAGGTGCATTGCAGAATATTCCGAAATCGGCAAGGGAATCGGCATTGCTGGAGGGTGCAACAGGCTGGACTTTCTTCTGGAAAATCACATTGCCATATATAAGTCCGTTCATACTTGCAAACCTGATTTTCACGGTTACAGACTCTTTCACAAGTCCGCTGAATAAGGTTATGCGGAGGATTTATTCAATGCGTGATGAGTTCCGTTTCGGTGAAGCATCTGCTATGGCGTGGATTTACTTCGGCATTATTCTTGCATCAATCGGCATTATAACATCACTATTCAGAAAATTCACTGATGAGGAGCAAGGCAAATGAATAAAGTATGGGCTTTTTTCAGGTTTATCATAGTAACGGGACTTAGCTTTGTAATACTCTATCCGCTGATATATATGGTAAGCTGTTCATTCCGTGACAGAATTGACATGACCGACCCGACTGTTATGTGGATTCCACGTCACCTGACTATTGCAGTCATAAAAGAAACAATCGAAGTAATGGACTTATGGAACACGCTGAAAAATACGCTTATAATCAATATCGGCTGTTCAGTTGTGCAGGTGTTTTCGTGCGCCCTGACTGGTTACGGCTTTGCAAGATTCGATTTCAGGGGTAAAAGAGTACTTTTCGGCATTGTCATAATGATGATACTTGTCCCGATACAGATAATATCCATGCCACTCTATTCGCTGTTCAGAAATTTCGGTATCGGCAGTTTTTCTGTCAACCTGATTAACAGTGCGCTGACCATGTATCTCCCTGCAATGACCGCCAACGGCATACGCTCCGGACTGATGATACTGATATTCCGTCAGGCTTTCAGGGGTATACCTAAAGAACTTGAAGACGCATCTTATATTGACGGCTGTAGTCCTCTGCGAACATTCGTTCAGATTATCATACCTAATGCTTCATCTGCTTTCCTGACGGTATTTCTGTTTTCAGTCGTATTTTACTGGAACGACTATTATGTCAGCTCCACTTTTTTCACCAACTCCGAAACATTAGGACTGATGCTGAAAAATATCGACAGTGAACTGAAAATGCGCCTGTTCAATACGGTTGCAGTTGACGCTGACCCCCGTGAACAGATTGTGTGGAAAGAGGCAGGCTGTCTGCTCTCAATCACTCCCCTGCTGATTATGTACATCTTCCTACAGAAATACTTCACTGAAGGCATAGAACATTCAGGCATTGTCGGGTAAGCTGTCATCAAAACGGCTTTCCATTATCTGAATATAGTCATTAGTAAAGCCGTTAATACCTTCCATAAAAATTTCCCATGCCTTTTCTTCTGCAAGTTGTACTTCCTGAATAAATTTCACCGTCAACATAAACAACACCTCCTGCTTATCAAGGTATTTCTAAAAATTTTCGTTCAAGTGAAAGCTCCCCGATTTTTTATGTCAGGGAGCTTTCCAATAGAGAAGTATAATTATGAAAAACGCTTATTGTATTCGTTATAGGCTTTTACAATTATTTCTGCGCAGAGTTCGTCACCAAGTTCACTGCTGTTCAGGCAGAGTGAATATATATCCTTGTCCTGCCAGCTTTTACCCGTGTTCACGTTAAAGAACGTTTCACGGCGTTTGTCTGCCTTTTTCATGATGCTTTCAGCTTTTTTTTCGTTTACTCCGTATTCCTCAACAGCACGCTTTATTCTGTATTCCTCCGGAGCATATATATACACACTGAAACAGCCTTTTTCCTCAAGAATATAGTTTCCGCATCTTCCGACAAGTACAAAACTTTCCTCACGCTCCGAAATTTCCGTGATGATACGGCTTTCCATCAAAAAAACCTTGTCCGACAACGGCAGATTATCTTCTGTTGAGTGCGTAGTATTTGCCGTCATAAGAAGTGAGTACAGAAAACTTGTCGGAACACTTTCCTCCGCTGATTCAAGATTTTCAGCAGAAATTCCACATCGTTCAGCCGTCATGTCAAGAATTTTCCTGTTATAGTAGCTTATACCAAGCTTTTCAGCAGTAAGCTTTCCTATGATGCTTCCACCGCTTCCGTACTGTCTTTCAATCGTTATAATAGATTTCTTCAATGGGAACTCCTCCGTTTCAGTGAATTACATTTCTTATATATTATTATACCATAAGATGACAGAATTTCAAGACAAAATATTCCAAAATATCAAAATCTCCCTTTTTCACAAGTTTTTGTTGAAAATATTGTGCATATTGACGAATAAGTGTTGTTCCGTGTGAAATAATGATACTGCAAAAAATATTCCACGTTGAACAATCGCACCGAAAAAAACTATCGTTCCGCAAAAAACAATGATACTGCAAGAAATGTTCCGTGTGAAACAGTGATACCGCAAAAAAATGTTCCACGTGGAACAATCACACCGAAAAAGAACTATCGTTCCGCAAAAAATAATAATATGGCAAGAAATATTCCGTGTGAAACAGTGATACCGTAAAAAAAATGTTCCACGTGGAACAATTGCACCGAAAAAGAACTTTTGTTCTGCACAAAACAAAAGTACCGCAAAAAAACTATTGTTCCATACAAAACAATGATACTGTAAAAAAATTATTCGTTCTCCACTTGACATATTGACAATTATCGTATATAATAGTAAATGAGGGATAATTTGATTTTTCTCTCACTGATACATGACTATATTTTATACAGGAGGCTGATTTACCAATGTCACTTACTACAAATGTAAACGTAAACAAGTGGGTTGAGGAGATGATTGAACTCTGTAAACCTGAAAAAGTTGTCTGGATTGACGGCTCAAAAGAACAGCTTGACGAACTTACAAAAGAAGTTACTTCACTCCCCGACGGCGACCCTAACAAAATGTACTATCTCAATCAGGAGAAGTTGCCGGGCTGTCTCTATCACAGAACAGCTGTAAATGATGTTGCACGTGTTGAGGACAGAACATTCATTTGTACAAGAACAAAAGAAGCTGCTGGTCCGACTAACAACTGGTGCGACCCGCAGGAGATGTATGCAAAGCTCCGTCCTATGTACGATGGCGTTATGAAGGGACAGACTATGTACATTATCCCGTATTCAATGGGTCCTGTTGCTTCACCTATCTCAAAAGTTGGTGTTGAGATTACAGACTCAATCTATGTTGTACTTAACATGAACATCATGACAAGAATGGGCAAGGCTGCTTTTGACAAGCTCGGCGATTCAAATGACTTTGTACGTGGACTTCACTCAAAGGCTGATGTTGACCCTGAAAACAGATATATTGTACAGTTCCCTGAAGACAACACAATCTGGTCAATCAATTCAGCTTACGGCGGAAACGTTATTCTTTCAAAGAAATGTTTCGCACTCCGTATAGCATCATTCCAGGGCAAGAATGAAGGCTGGATGGCTGAACATATGCTTATACTTGGTGTTCAGAAGCCTGACGGCGAAACAAAGTATGTATGTGCTGCATTTCCTTCTGCTTGCGGAAAAACTAACCTTGCAATGCTTATTCCGCCAGAGGGATACATCAAGGACGGCTACAAAGTATTTACAGTCGGCGATGATATTGCATGGCTCAAACCTGGCAAGGACGGCAGACTTTATGCTATCAATCCTGAAAACGGCTTCTTTGGTGTTGCACCGGGTACAAATGCAAAGTCAAACTACAATGCACTTGCTTCTACAATGAAAAATGCTATCTTCACAAACGTAGCACTCAACAATGCTGAAAATACAGTATGGTGGGAGGGTCTTGACAAGAATCCGCCTGAAGATGCTACAGAGTGGAAAGGCTCAAAGGTAAACGGCAAGGAGTTCACATCTGTTATCGGTGCAGACGGCAAGCCACAGAAACTTGCTCACCCGAACTCACGTTTCACTGCTCCTGCAACAAACTGCCCTTGCATCTCACCTGAATTTGACAACCCGGAGGGTGTTCCGATTTCTGCAATCGTATTCGGCGGACGTCGTGCATCTACAACTCCTCTTGTATATCAGTCATTCGACTGGACACATGGTACTTATGTAGGTTCTGCCGTATCATCTGAAACAACTGCTGCTGCTGCTGGTGCTGTCGGCGTACTCCGTCACGACCCAATGGCTATGAAACCATTTATCGGCTACAACGTTGGCGACTACTGGAATCACTGGCTTGAAATGGGCGAAAAGCTTGGCGACAAAGCTCCTAAGATTTTCAACGTAAACTGGTTCAAGCAGGACGAAAACGGCAACTTCATCTGGCCTGGCTTTGGTGACAATATGCGTGTTCTTGACTGGATTATCAAGCGTTGTGAGGGTACTGTTGACGCTGTTGAGACAGCTATCGGCTATCTCCCGAAGAAAGAGGACATCAATGTTGCAGGTATCGAAGACGAAGTTACACCTGAAATTATGGATAAGCTCCTCAATGTAGATAAAGACCTCTGGAAAGCTGAAATCGCTGAAATGAGAAGATACTACAATGATGATATTTCTGCAAAGGGCGGTAATATCCCGCAGGCTCTCTATGATGAACTTGACAAGATTGAAGCACGTCTTAACGCATAATCAATCCGCAGAATAAAACAAAAAATCCTGTATCGCTTTATGCTTTGCAGGATTTTTTTATTTTGAAAATTTCGTTGCTTTTTAACGAACTTTCACAAAAAATAACTGATATATCAGGCATATCGCACAAAAAAATATACTCTGACATACAAATTTTCAAATTTTTTTAAAATTAAGGACATATCAGATGTGTGATACACTTTATAAAAATTTTTGCAGGACGTATAAGAAAAAACTGCACCTTCAAAAAAATATATATAGTATAATGTTTTAATTATCAGAAAATCTCCACCAACTTGACAGATTTTTAGCTCTTGACATTTTTCAGAAATGATTTATAATATATATATCACACAAAAGGAGGGTTTTTTCTTATGAAATTACCAGATATAGCCATGGCGAATATAAACAACCAAATCAAAACAGGAACACAATTCACTAAGTACAAACTACAAAATTCAAGCGCCCACATAACAAGGGCTCACGGAACTCCTGTCAACGGTACTGTAAGCGACGTATATTTCTATACAATTTCAGCAGGTAATCAAGGTTGGTGGGGAATCACTAAAAACGTTCTCCAGCAACTTCAGAATATAACACGCAACAATCCGAATACCGAAGAAGCATATGTTGTAGTTGTTGACAAATCAACATTCAGCAATATTAGTGATAAATATTTGAATGATATTATTACTATCAATGATTTGGATTGGATTCAATGCCTTATTTTTGACGTAAACACAATTCAACAGCAATTGAAACTTTCTGAAACTGATACGGCATATCAGTTCACCTTGCAACATCTGAAAGACTATAAATTTATGCCATTGATTCAGGCTGTTTCCGAACGCATTGACGCTTCTATAATATAATCAGTCTGTCTGTTCCTGTTCTATGTATTTTATGTCATTGTCTTTCAGTGCATTTATAAGCTCATCATAAGCTTTTTTTGATGCGTTATCATCAACTATCCGCACCATAAAATCATCTTCAGAGGAGTTTATTTCCGCTGTTATTTCGTCAGATGTCATTTTTTTGCTGTTAAAAATATAGTCGCTCCCCGATACAAGAATATCTACATACTGTATTTCGTCAGCAACGATTTCAGATGATTCATCTACAGGAATTTCCGCCATGACAGGTTTTGAACTCTCGCCGAAGCCGATACCGTTTCCACCGCCGAATCCGAAAAGACCTGACTTCCAGAATAACAATGCAACAACAAACAGAAACAGTAAAATCAGAATAAACGGCAAAGCAGATGACTTTTTTCTGGATTTTTTTTCTTTTGACATATTTTCACTCTCTTTCTATGGAAATATCAACGTCTGAACAGAAAAAGTGCTGATAGTCCTTTTTCAGAATCTCAAACATCTCTTTTACTGATTTATATGCGGAGTTTGTACCATTTTCCGAAGCATCATACACGAAAACACATAGTATTGTATCATCTTTTGTATAGCCTTTCTGCTCAATAATATCAGCAAACTTTCTGCTCATTGATTCAGGCGTATCATCGGAAATACTCTCTATAAAATCATCACCGCAGAAAACGTCAGTACTCATGCTGTCCATATTGAGATTAAGCCGTAAATTGATACCCTTGCTGAACTCAATAATACTCTTGATATTGTAAGCATTTCTTTTTCCAGCCTGCTGAGCCTCCGAAAGAAGTTCATCTGCCTGAGCATCTTTCATTTCAGCACTTGCAAGTAAATCCTCTGCATCTTCCATAAGCTGATTATATTCAGTCTGCATCTTTTCTTTTTCCTCAATAGCCTGAATTGTTTCGTAGTGTGAGAACAGTATGAAAAAGAAAAGAATTATCATAATAACATCAAGCAGGGACGTGAAATCAAGTATAATTTCTCTTTTATTCATATGATTTCTCCAGAAGTTTCTTTAATTTTTCAATCTGCGCTTCTATGTACGGCTGGAAAAAAGCGTTCAGCACCTTGAAAACAACAGCAAAGATAATCCCCCATTCTGTCGTATCAAGAGCCTGAAAGAAGTTGTTTTTCAGTGCAGACGTTTCACCCGATAAATCAAGATTGAGAAGTGCAAGAACAGTTCCAAGCATACCAAGAAGCGGAAATATTGATATAAGCGTTATGAATACTGTATATGGTATGTCAAGAAAATAGTACATAGTCCGCTTGAATTCGTATTCACTGCCTTTTTTTATTCTTTTTTCAATTTTTTTCGCAACAGCAACTGAAAAAACAAGCAGAATAATTGAAATCAGGGCGGTTGCCTGAATAACAGAAATCATTGTTATCATTCCTCTGCATTAAAAATCTCTACTTTATATAATATCACATTACTGATATATTGTCAATGGATTTGTTATTTGATATTAAATTTTACAGAAAAACAAAAAAATCCCTTGCATATTGTAAAATTATATGGTATAATATGATTATCATATTTACAAGGCGGAGGGGTGGCATTTATGAAAATACAACAGCTTGAATACGTCATTGCAATTGCGCAGGCAGGAAGCATTACATCAGCAGCTAAAAATCTGTATCAGGCACAGCCAAATATAAGCATTGCACTGAAAGAACTTGAATCGGAAATAGGTATGCAGATTTTCTGGCGTACACCAAATGGCATGGTTCTTACACCGGAGGGCGAAAATTTTCTTATAAGAGCGAAAGATATTGTTGAAAGTATGCACACTCTTGAATCCGACTACACAAACAGAATAAACAACAATATACCACTTAAATTAGCCTCTGCACGTTCGTCATATATTGCGTCTGCTGTCAGTGAGTGGGTTGAAAAAATCAGACCTGAAAACAGAATTAATATAAGTATTCTTGAAGTTATGACAAACAACGTAATCGACTGCATAAACAGCGGTAAGGCTGATATAGGAATTATCCGCATACCAAAAAATCAGCTTGATATATATTCCGAACAGCTTTCAAACAGAAAAATTGCTTACAGAAATCTCATGAGCTTCTATATGAAAATCCTGATACGCTCTGACAATCCGCTTGCAAAATACGATGATATACCGTTTGAGGAGCTGAAAAACTATATCGAAATAGTACACGGCGACGACGAAATGAACCTTTTTGGCAGAACTTTCATAAACAAGAACTATGTGAATGATGAGAACAGAAACAGAATATGCGTCCATGACAGCGGTAACAAGATAACAATGATTGACTTTATAAAAAATACATATATGTGGGTTTCTCCGTCAACACTTGGAAATATTATTTCTCCCGACCGTCTTATTGTAAAAAAGTGTTCATATGCAAACATAGAGATATGCGACATGATAATCTGCAAAAAAAGCAAGGAAAACAACAGGATTGTAAAGTCATGTACTGATTTTATCACAGATTACACCCGTGAAATGCATATCAACTATAAAAAAAGATTCAACGAAACATAAAAAATGAGGAACTTTCAGCCGTTCCTCATTCTTTTTTGCCCTATATGGACTCTTTTATAGCAGATTTTGCCTTTGTAACTATTGTCTTGTCATTTTCATAAGAAAGAATATTTGATGCGTAAGATATATCAACCCATCGTATTTCGGCAATCTCATTCTCCTGTGGGTGAAAGAATACATTTTTTGCTTTTGCAATAAAATAGACAACAACTTTCATAGTGTCTTTTTTCGGAGAATAAGTAACAGTTTCCCTGAAAGTCGGGTCGATAATGACATCAATATCAGTTTCCTCTTTTATTTCACGCTTTGCCGTCTCAAACTCTGTTTCGCCTGCTTCAACATGACCTTTCGGAAAAGACCAGTGTCCACTGTTTATATGCTTTATCAGCAATATTTCTGTGTTTCCGTGATACTTTCGGTAAACAATAGCACCACATGATTTTTCGTGAAACATATTTTAACTCCTTTCTGCCGTCTGACTTTTTATTGTTTACTAAATTCACAATTATTATAACATATTTTGTTGATTTTGTCTATAGGGTATAATGTAAAAAAAGTAAAAAAAATGCCTTAAGCATAAGCAAAAGGCTAAATATAATCAAGAGTTTTAAGAATAAACAGCCACGCTGTCAGGGTAAAGGCACTTCCAAGAGTTGTAAGCATTACTGAAAATGCTGTTATAGTACCCTTGTGACCGAAATTTTTCGCCATGACAAAACAGCTTCCTGTTGTTGCACTTCCAAGCATTACAAGTATAGCAATGAGTTTTTCGTCCCTGAATCCCAGCCACACGGCAACAGGCAGAAATATTCCGCAGAATATAATCAGTTTCAGCAGTGATATGCCAAGAGTTACACGGAGTTTGCCTTTTGCATCACTTGTCCTGAATGATGCACCAAGCGCAATAAGTGAAAGCGGAGTAGCCATATTTGCAAGATATGTAACCGATTTTTCAAGTATAACAGGTTGAGGGATTTTCAGCAGTGACCATGCCATACCCACAAAAATACCTATAATTATCGGATTTGTTACAATGCCTTTAAGCGTATCAAGAAATAATTTTCTGCCACTGCCTTTTTTTTCGGGTGACGTGAGCGACAGCGATATAACTGCAATAATATTATACAGCGGAACTGTACCTGCAATCATAAGTGCCGCCATTGTAGCTTCGCCGTAAATATTCTTTACAAATGCAATTCCAAGAACAGCCGCACTGCTTCTGTAAGATGCCTGTATTATCTCACCACGCTCCGCCTTGTCCTTGTGCATAAGCGAATACAAAAAAGCTATCAGCACACTGACAGATGTTGCCCCGATACAGAACAGTACAAACTTAGTGTCCCATACTGCACGGAAATCAGCCTGCGACAAGTCAATAAACAGAAGTGCAGGGAGAGTTGTCTTGAATGTGAATTTATTAAGTTTTGCTGTTGTATGTTCGTCAAGCAGTCCGACTTTCTGACAGAACCACCCGAAAATCATCATAAGAAATACAGGAACAGTCGCATTAAGACTGAATTGCAGATTTTCAATAAACATCAGTTTGTATCCTTTTCAGCTTTTGTCCTGATTTACAGAAAAAATATCAGCGACTTCATTTAATGTTATATATGCAAGAGGGTCTATTTTCTGCACGATTTCTTTCATCTTCATAATTTGGAAACGGTTTACGACAAAATAAATCATCTTTCTGTCCTGACCTGAATAACCGCCCTTTGCATCGATTATAGTCATACCACATGAAAACTCATTCTGCAAAGCTCTGCATATTTCGTCCGAATGTGACGTAACAATAAAAGCAGCTTTTGAACGTTCAAGACCGTCAACAATAAAGTCTACTGTTTTAAGTGCTGCATAGTACGTTACTATTGAATATAACGGCAGAATCCAGCTCTGAATCACAAATCCGCATATAATATAGAGTATCACGTTATAGACCATGACAAACGAACCAACGGAAAGACCCATTTTCTTTGCAAATATAACAGCCATAACTTCTATGCCGTCCATAGCACCGCCATAGCGTATCGCAAGACCGCTTCCCGTTCCTGATATGATACCGCCGAACAATGCACACAACAATAAATCTGTACCCGCAAGAGGTGATGCAATGCTTACATCTATGGGCAGAACATCAGTTATCAGCCATGCCATAACAGAATAGACTATAACCGTATAAATCGCACATATTGTAAATGCTCCACCCTGCTTTTTCAGTCCGTACAGAAATAACGGTACATTCAGAATCATGAGAAATACTGACAATGACAGTTCAGGCGGTGTAATCTGCGAAAGCAACATTGCTGTGCCTGATATTCCGCTGTCGTACAGTTTTACGGGAGTAAGAAAAAGTGTAACACCAAAAGCATTTATAACTCCTGCAATGGTGAGCATAAGAAAATTGATTAGTTTTATTGACTTGAAAGCCTGTAGAAATTTCTGCATCATTACTTCTTGAACTTTCCGATAAGACCGCCTATTTTGTCGCCTATGTCATCAGCTGTAAGCTTTGCTTTTATTCCGCTGACAATCTTGTTGACTTCCTCATCAGGCAAATCTACACCAATAATGCTCTCAATAGTCTTTGTAGGATTCTCCTTGAAATTCTTGCTGAAGTCCTTGTCATTCTTTACCTTTGAGACAATCTCATCAACTTTTGCTTTAATATCCATAAAAAAACCTCTTTCCAAAAAATTTACAGTTATAATTATATCACAATCTGCTGAAATAATCAAGTCATTTTTTTGAAATTGATATAGCTGTTTCAAGTGCAATTTTCATCATATCATGGAAAGAAGTCTGTCGCTCCTCTGCTGTAGTTGAGAGATTACGCAACGGGCAATCTGATACAGTGAGAATACAGAGTGCATTTTTTCCTGCTCTTGCGGCGTTCATATATAATGCGGCTGATTCCATTTCAATTGCAAGCACGCCCATTTTCTGCCATTCAGAAAGACTGTCTGAATCGTCGTAGAATGTGTCGCTTGAAAGAATATTTCCAACATGATACACACTTCCGCCTGCCTCTGCATTTTTTACAGCCTCTGAAATAAGATTCCATGATGCAGTAGGTGCATAAGTTCCGGGAAGTCTGTACTGATTTGCGTATGCGGAGTTGGTACTTGCACTCATTGCTATAACAATATCCCTTAGATTTATATTGTCCGCAATTGCTCCTGCCGTGCCGATTCTGATAATGTTCTCAACGTCGTATTCGTTGTAGAGTTCGTGTGAATATATACCCATAGACGGCATACCCATTCCACTGCCCTGAACTGATACGCATACACCCTTGTAAGTGCCTGTAAATCCGAACATACCACGCACTTCATTATAGCATACAACATCTTCAAGATAGTTTTCGGCAATGAATTTCGCTCTCAACGGGTCGCCTGGCATGAGTACAGTTTTGGCAATATCGCCTTTTTTTGCATTGTTATGTGGTGTTGACATAAAAAATCCTCCCTGAAATTATTTTCTCATCATTTTATTTAATGTGGACACAAGTGACTTGTAATTGAAAAGGAATACAACAACAAACAGCAGTATCACCCATCTCTGCCAGCTACATTGTTCAAAAATAATAAGACAGCACATAATAAATATGAGTGCCGTATTGAACATAGACCTCTTTGCATTGAACTTGAACGGAACATAATATCTTGCATCTATAATTCTTGCCCAGAAACATACATAATAACTCAAAAATGTTGCCATTGATGCACCCTGCACGCCCCATTCAGGAATGAGAAAATAGTTCATCACAAGATTGACTGTACAGGCAACAAAGCTTGTCCAGAAGCTGTTTTTTGAATGTTTGGTGGCATTGTATATTCCGCCTAAAAACTGATTGAGTGACATGAATACAACTGCAACAATCAAAATAGGAGTATAGATGTATATTGTACCGTACTCTGCATAGTTTGAAGTATTTGTAAAGAAATTTGAAACAGGTTTTATAAGCATGAGAAGTCCTGCTGATGCGATAAACAGAATAGCTTCATACGCTCTGTATACACGTGCATAGAATCTGCTGACATCTTTTGAGCCGTTTTCGGTTATAGCAGACATATTCCAAGCCTGAAAAAATATAGTCGAAACCATTGAAATAAGATTAGGAATTTTATTTGCGACACTGTAAAGTCCTGCTGTATCTTCTCCGAGCTGAACTCTTGTGCTGTGCATATTTGTAATAAAAAGTCTGTCAGAAAGACTTGTTATAGTCCACATTACAATAGTCGGAATAAGAGGAAGTGAAAATCGGAGCATAGACCTTGTAAGTCTCTTGCTGAAATACTTCAGACGGAAAAATCTGCCGAGATTTGCCATGCCGAAAAGAAAAATTGCCGAACACAAATCAGAAAGTATTACAGAAATCATAAATCCCTTTACACCCATTTTCAATCCTACTATAAATACAAAATTGAATATGAAAAGTGTGAGAGTTGCAAGAATACCATCAAGTGAAAACAGCTTTACCATATCTCTTGAGCGAACAAACTGTGCAAACAACATTCTTATTGACGACATACACGTATACAGCGCAAGAAGCATTGCATAGCCGTTTATAAAGCTGAAAACAGGTATAAAACGCAGTCCCGGAACTATCAGTATAACAGCAAAAAGTCCGATAGCTGTAATGCAGACTGATGTTGTGAACACCTCTTTTTTGTTGTATCTTTTGTCAAGTCCGAATCTTATCATATACTCCTGCAAAGCGAATGTAAAAATCGGCTGTAGGAAAAGCACCATTGTTTCAAGCATTTCCTTTGTGTACATATCGGCAGGACTGATGTGTTTGGTGTAAAGCCTTGTAAGGAGCAGAACAAGTATTTTTGAGCCGAAAGTTCCTATACCGAAAATTATGGTATTAAACGCAAGTTTTTTGTATTTATTCATGCGCACCCTCCTGAATTTTCCTGACAAGACTTGCTTCGCCTGATGACAGATGTATGATGCCCTTTTCAGTCTGCACTATAAGATTTGCATTGTCGTCAATTCCTGATGCTTTGCCGATAATCTTTTCAGCACCGAAATTTGCGGAAATCATGTTTCCCGTGAGTATTTCTCTCTCCCTGTACTTTTCAAGGTGCGAACGTTCTGTTATTCTGCTAATCCAGAAGTCAAGGCGATTCAGAATCTTTTCACAAAGTCTGTTCCTGTTGACGATTTTTCCCGTCTCACGCTCAATTGATGATACACGCTGATTAAGTTCGCCGAAATCGTAGTCACGCACATTTACTCCAATACCTGCAACAGCATAATCAAGTGAATTGTATTCAAGTCCTAAAGAAGCTTCTGTAAGTATACCGCAGATTTTCTTGTCATTCAGATAAACGTCATTCACCCATTTGATGCCAGCACTGTGTTCAGTAAGTTCCTCAACAGCCTCCGCAACTGCAACAGATACGGCAGAAGTTATAAGCGGAGCATATTCAACATCAAAATCAGGTCGCATTATAACACTCATATACAAGCCTTTTCCTGATGGTGAAACAAAAGTTCTTCCTAATCTTCCTTTACCTGTATTCTGTGATTCTGCAATAACTACAGTACCGCTTTCCGCACCCTCTGCCGTGATTTTCTTTGCATAGTTGTTTGTTGAATCAACCTCATCAAGCACAATTATTTTTCCTTTATATGAAATAAACTCCGCTGAAATTTTATCGCAGTCAGGTGAAAGCCTGTAGCCTTTTGATGTAACAGATTCTATAATATATCCGTCATTTTTGAGCGACTGTATACACTTCCATACAGCATTTCTGCTTACTCCTATACTGTCAGCAATTTCTGCACCTGAAATATATTCACCGCCTGAAAGTTTCTGTAAAATTATTTCCTTCATAAAAAAATACCTCCCCTGTTTTTTATTATACCATAGATTAACTGAAATTACAATAGATTGACAACTCATAATTTTTGATGTATAATAAGTTGATAATTATTTGTCAAAGAAAGGACATTTTTTATGAAAAAGATTTTTACAGATGCTGTTTTAGCAGGAATTATGATAAGTATAGGCGGAATAGTATACTTATCGGCAGAAAATAAAACAACAGGAGCATTTCTGTTCAGTTTCGGACTTTTTACAATTATCCGTTACGGCTTCGGCTTATATACGGGAAAAGTCGGATATATCCCCGAAAACAAGCTTAAATATATACCCGAAGTTTTAATGACATTTGTCGGAAATATGGTCGGCACGGGCTTAATCTCCATACTTATAAGATTTACACGCATATGGGATAAAATTCATAAAAATGCAGAAATTTCGATGTCATTAAAAATCTCCGACAGTTTTCAGAGCAATTTTATTTTAGGCATTTTATGCGGACTGCTTATGTATCTTGCTGTAGAGAACGGAAAAAAATGTCTGAATAAATCTGATGTATCATTTGTATTCGGAACGTTCGTTCCTGTTATGATTTTCATTTTAAGCGGATTCAATCATTCAATAGCAGATTGTTTCTATTATTTTTCAGCCGTTCCCGATTTGCAGGGTTTTTTGTATATACTTACTGTAGCAGGAGGAAATGCAGTCGGCGGAATGATTGTACCGCTTGCAAAAAAAATTCGCAAATAAAAATCTTGACAAACACAATTTTTTATGGTATTATATTAGTGGTTAAAGTGCATCAGGGTTTACTCTGTTGTTCATAATGTTGTAAAAGGAAACCGTCATTTATGACGGCTTTCCATTTTATATACTTGACTATTCACAAAGTTTACTGATTAATTAAGACAATCATACAAAGCAAAAAAATTCGTAAATAAAAAGTCTTGACAAATGGAAAAGAATATTGTATAATATTATTAATCTGAATTTCAGGAGTGAAAATTATGCCATTTGTTGAAGTTAAATGTCCGTCATGTGCATCTGTTTTTCCTGTTGAGAAAGCAAAAGATGTATGGATTTGCGGTTACTGCGGAAAACCGTTTATTGTTGAGAAAGCTCTTGCTGAATATAAAAAAGCCAACGGGACAAAAGATGTAACAGTTCCCGATACCGTAAAATCTATTGAATATCTCGATTTTTCAGGCTGTGACAATATCCAGTCAATAACTATAAATGTACAGAGTATCGGAAGTTTTGATTTTTCCGACTGTAAAAATTTGCAGTCAATCAATATAAATGCAAACAGTATTGACTCGCTTGACATTACAAACTGCCAGAGTTTGCAGATTGTAAATATTCCACGAACTGCAAAAATAGAAAATATTGATATTTCCGATTGTAAAAATCTGAAATCCATAAATAAAAAATAAAAACCACTTGACAATCTGCCGTAAATGTGATAATATATTTACATAACCTAAAACGTTGATAAGGAAGGCTTTTTTCCGATACGATATTTTCAGAGAACTGTTGTACGGTGCGAAACAGTAATATCAGGAATCAGGCATACCGCCTTTGAGTGCGTCCAATACACGCCGGTTTGCTACCGTTAAAGAGCTTTTGAGGTGCAGGATTTTTCTGCATGAAATCGGGTGGAATCACGGTAAATTATCGTCCCTTGTGCTTTTGCATGAGGGACTATTTTAATTGAAAGGAGGGAGAATATGAGCAACATCAAATACAATGAGGAACAGGAAGCCTTTGAACTGCCCTATAAGTTGTGGGATAATGCGATTACTGTGCGTTTCTATGCCGACAGTGAAGAAGATATTATCAGTAATCTTAGCGAAATTGCCGTTCAGCTTGAATACGTCAACAGCAACAAGAAAGCAATTGCTACTCTTATAGCTGATGAGGGACTTTATGACGGCGCAGACGAAGTTCTTATAAAACATATCTGCCTTGAAAGCATCTATGTTGATGTTGATGATGAGGAAATTGTTGTCTGCTTCACTGTTGACAGCACCGACGGATATATGACTTCCGTCAATATTGAACTTTATGAAACTGAATTTGAAATTACAAGCAGAAATTAAAGGAGTGTTTAAGATGATAAAATTAACTTTAAAAGACGGCAGTATCAGAGAAATTGAAGCCTCTGCACCTGCTTATGAAATTATCAAGGGAATCGGCATGGGACTTTACAAAGCATCATGCTGTGTAAAAATCAACGGCGAAGTGAAAGACCTCCGCACAATTATTGACAGCGACTGCGATTTTGAAGTATGTACTTTCGATACGGTTGAGGGCAAAAAGACTTTCTGGCATACTGCATCTCATATTCTTGCACAAGCTGTAAAAAGACTCTATCCGCAGGCTAAACTTGCTATCGGTCCTGCTATCGACAATGGCTTCTACTATGATTTTGACCTTGAAAAGCCGTTCACACAAGATGAACTGGACAAGATTGAAGCAGAAATGAAAAAAATCGTCAAAGAGGGTATTGAACTGGAACAGTTTGAACTCTCTCCAGAAGATGCTGTTGCAAAACTCAAGGAAATGGACGAGCCTTACAAGGTTGAATTGTGCGAAGAACACGCTGACAAGGGTGAGCCGATTTCATTCTATAAGCAGGGTGAATTTATTGACCTCTGTGCAGGTCCTCACCTTATGACGACTGCACCCGTAAAGGCTTTCAAGCTTCTTTCATGTACTGGTGCATACTGGAGAGGTTCAGAGAAAAACAAGATGCTTTCAAGAGTATATGCTGTTGCTTATCCGAAGTCGGCAGACCTCGAAGCAGACATTAAACAGCGTGAAGAAGCAAAACTCCGTGACCACAACAAGCTCGGACGTGAACTTGAATACTTCACAACTGTTGAGTGCGTCGGACAGGGACTTCCGATAATCCTCCCGAAAGGTGCAAGAGTTATTCAGACTTTACAACGCTGGGTTGAAGATGTTGAACAGAAACACGGCTATTTACTTACAAAAACTCCTTACCTTGCAAAGAGAGAACTCTATAAAATTTCAGGTCACTGGGAACACTATCTCGACGGTATGTTCGTACTCGGCGATCCATACGACGAAACAAAGGAATGTTTTGCACTCCGTCCGATGACTTGTCCTTTTCAGTATCAGGTATACCTTAACAGACAGCGTTCATACCGTGATTTGCCAATGAGACTTGGTGAAACATCAACACTTTTCAGAAAAGAAGATTCAGGCGAAATGCATGGTCTTATCAGAGTGAGACAGTTTACAATTTCCGAAGGACATCTTGTACTCCGTCCCGACCAGTTGGAAGAAGAATTTAAAGACTGTCTTGAACTTGCTAAAGAGATGCTCGGCACTGTAGGACTTCTTGAAGACTGTACTTTCAGATTCTCACAGTGGGACCCTGCAAATCCGAAAAACAAATATGAGGGTACAGCTGAACAGTGGGAAGAAGCACAGAATGTAATGGCGAAGATTCTCGACCATCTCGGAGTAGAGTATACAATAGGTATTGACGAAGCTGCATTTTATGGACCTAAACTTGATATTCAGTATAAGAACGTATATGGCAAAGAAGATACACTTGTAACAATTCAGATTGATATGCTTCTTGCTGAACGTTTCGGCATGGAGTACATTGATGCAGACGGTACAAAGAAAACTCCATATATCATTCACAGAACATCACTTGGCTGTTATGAGCGTACTCTTGCATATCTCATTGAAAAATATGCAGGTGCATTGCCGTTGTGGATTGCACCTGAACAGGTGAGAATTGTACCGGTTGCAGACAGACATCTTGATTATTGCCGTGAGATTATGGCAAAACTTGATGCTATGGGTGTGAGATGCTCAATTGATGACAGAGCAGAAAAAGTAGGAAAGAAAGTACGTGACGCAAGACTTGAAAAACTGCCTATGTGGATTACAGTCGGCGACAAGGAAGTCGAAAACGCTACAGTTTCAGTAACTTCAAGACGTGAGGGCGATTTAGGCTCAATGACACAGGCTGACTTAATCACAAAGCTTATTGATGACATTTCAAAGAAAGTAAGATAATTGTGCGTTATATAAAAGTTGATGTGAAAATAAGCCGATATGACCTCAAAGGACTTATCGGCTTTGTGAAAAAAGGCGGGACAATTCTGTCAATTGTACAGAAAGTTCCCGAAAAAATACTTGTTGGGATTGTCACAAGCAAAATCACACGAAAAGCTTTTCTTCCTAATATTATTTCAAAGGTGAACAAAAACCTTTCAAAAGAGGGCAATATTATGATTGATAATCTTGAAATTGAAAATACAGGCGACAGAAGTCTTGATGTAAGATTCAATCTGAAATTCAAGGACTATGCTTCTTTTCTTCCGCTTATTACGGATAAAATCAACGGTAAAATAAAAGACGAAAAAATTAATTCCATTGTAAATACTGCTATGGACGTTATCTTTTCGGAAATTCCTGATAATGTAAAGGACAGAATAATCAACGGCATTATTTCTGGTGCTTCAAATGAAATATGTGACTTTATTACAGATGCTTTGAAAAAGAAAGCTATTCCTGTTGAAATTGGTGACATTGAAATTAAAGCAGATGTTCAAAAATAAGATAATAATAAAATCATGAGGTGATTTTAATGAAAAAAAACAGAATTATTGCTGTCGGCATGGCTTTTGCTCTTTCGTTTACCGCTTTACAGACAAACTTTCTGCCGACAGCTTTACACAATAGTTTTACTTCCAGTGCATCTGAAGAAGAAATTACTTACAACGAAATGACTTTTTCCGTTTATGAAAAGGAGCTTCTTCTTATATCTTACAGCGGTACTGATTCATATATTGAAGTCCCTGAAAAGATTGACGGATATACAGTTACAGAAATCGGAAATTATGCTTTCAGAGACAATACTCAATTAAAAAGCATAAAACTGCCTGACACTATAAATGATATAGGAATATCAGCTTTTCAGAATACGGGTCTTGTATCATTTGATGTTCCCGAAAATGTAACCAGCATACATACGAATACTTTTGCTGACTGCATCAACCTTGAAAAGATAAATCTTTCCGACAACGTATCATATATGTATCTTTCTGCTTTTACGAATACAAAAGTTGACCCCTGTTCACTTGTAAAAGAAGATATGATTTTTTCGTATAATGGAATATTATATAATGCTATGGACGGTGAAATTTGTGTTCTTGGAATTGAACCCAGTGAAAAAAAACTAATCAAAGATAATGTTGTTATTCCTGACAATTTCAATGGTTTTCCCGTGACAAGAATATCAGACAGTGCTTTTTCCAGAGATTCAAACGGCATAAAGTCGTTTACACTTCCCGACAGCATTTATGATATTGATAAATCAGCATTTTTCGGCATAACAACGCTTGAATCAATCAATATCCCGAAAAATGTTTCTGTTATCCAGAAAGAGACTTTCAGAAAATGTTCAAATCTTTCAGATGTAAAATTCCATAACGATATAGAAATAATTGATATAACAGCATTTGAGGAAACAAAAGTAACAATTCCTGACAATCTTATATCAAAGATATATGACGACCCTGCAAATAAAGTTGTCAATGTTTCAAAGGATATATTCGGTTCAGAGGATACTTATGTAATAACCGATTCAACTGTTGAACTCAATCTTTCTGTCAACAGGATATTAAATTATGCTCTGACAGGATTTGACAATCTGAAAACAATAAATCTCAGTTGTTCGGGAGAACTTGAAATAAACAACTATGCTTTTTCATACTGTCCTGCACTTGAATCCATAAATTTTTCACCTGAATACAGCAAAGTAAAAATATCAGGAAAAAATATAATCGACAGGACTTCCGTTTCGCAGATTGAAATAAATTCCCCATGTGAGATAATGCCAGATGCTTTTACAAGGTGTGAAACGCTTGAATCCGTCTCACTGAAAAAAGATGCAAAAGTCCTTAGAAACGCATTTGCAGACTGTAAAAACCTGACTGAACTTGAGTTAGGCGGAGTATCGGATATTGGATTGGGCGCATTTTCAGGCTGTCCTATACAGAATTTAATCATCTCTGAAAATACTGAAATTGTATCAAGAGGACTGAATAACTGTACAGAACTTATGAACATCAATGGCGAACCTGCTTTCGACAGCAAAACAGGTGATTTCAATGCAAAGTACAAGGATTTTATTTTCAAGTCATTTTACAATGCAGATGAAATCGGCTTTATTAATGAGTATGTTCAGGCAAATGTTGAACGAATTGTAAGTGAAAATACTGATTCACGCATGAGTGAAATAGAAAAAGTAAAGATTCTGCACGATTGGGTATGCGATAATACAGTATATGACCCCGACGAAGAAAAAGTATATGCACCTGAAAACAGAAATGACGCTTCTGTACTTATGAATGGTAAATCCGTATGTGTCGGATATGCTAAAATGTGCAATCTGCTTTTCAATGAAGCTGGTATTGAGACTTATTTTATTGAGTCACCAAGTCATGCGTGGAATATTGTAAAAATCGGCGGTCACTATTTCCACGTTGATTCAACATGGGACGATGGAGACAGTATTTCATACAACTTCTTCATGAAATCCGACAATGAAATTTCCGACGATACACACATCAACTATTCAGCCGAAAAACCAAGCTCTCTCCATGCTTTTCAGAAAGACGGTATGCCCGAATGTAGTTACTCAATGGGCGACTGCAATACGGACAACGAAATTTCCATTGCTGATTTAGTGTGTATGAATAAATATATACTCAATCAGCAGAAAATCAGTGCAGATGATGCAATATTATACGACCTTGATTTCAGCGGAAAAATTGATGTATTTGATGTAATAAAAATGCGTCAGATAGTTGTAAAACAATAACAGAATGCCCCTGCACGAACAAGCAGGGGCATTTTTTTGTAACGATAAAAAATTATATTAAGTGCAATTATAACTTCAGAGAATACCTGTGATAAACACAACACCAGTTGCCATAAAAAATGCACTTAATGACAATAAAGTTAATGGTACTCTCCATATGTAGTTGTTGGAATAAATACCATCTTTTGAAAATGAAGTCAGTTTTGTTTGAAGTGTAGTATGTATTGATACTACTTTATAAGGATTATCTTTTCTTACTTTCAGAACAATTTTTAAACCAACATCAGGTGGACCAAGCATAAAATAAGAACTGTATCTGTATCTTGGACAAGCTACTTCATGATAAGTATTAGCCTTTATTTTATATCTTATATAAATATAATGAGTATCTGGACTTTCACCAATCACTATCCCATTAACTGATTTGACTCCACGGATTGCATCCCGAATCCAAAAATATATTAATATAAAGAGTAATATCAGACCCATGATAATATAAAACCACCCTAATTTTACGTCACTATCCATATTGAATATCCTTTCCAAAGTCTAACTAAAAAATTCAGATAATATCACATACTTCTATTATTTATTGTATAATAAAAAATTCAATCCGTCAATACTTTTTATAAAAAAAGGCTGTATCAAAAATAATACAGCCATTCAGAAAAATTATAATATAGAAGGGGAATTGGAGGATTTATTTAATCCTGTCAGTATTATATATCGCAAACCTTAAAATAATCTTAAATTTACTTGATAAATCTTGCTTTTATTATGGTGTAGCCATATGGTGCGATAGTAACGCAGTCGTTCTTGTATTCGCCGTTGAACTCCTCAAAATCTGTAAAACGCTGAAGTTTATTTGAAATATCCCTGACTTCAACAACAGTTTCTGTTCTGTTTATAAAGAAGATGTAATCTGTTTCACCCTGTCTTGTAAATGCAACGATTCTGTCGTCAATAGTCTGTCCGTCATTGATGACAAAATATGTTCTGCCATCTTTCATGTTCGGGATTGACTTTCTTACACGGCTCAACTCTGAAACATAGCTTATAAGTTCAAAGTCCTCATTTCCCCATGGATAACAACGTCTGTTGAACGGGTCTTTATAACCCTGCAAGCCTGCTTCGTCACCATAATATATACTTGGCACACCAGGTAAAAAGAACATAAGTGCAAGAGCAGTTTTAAGCATATTCTTTCCCTTTTCGTACTGTTCGGGAGTGAGATAACGTTCAGCCATCCAGTCTTTGCTTTTGTCGTCGCAGTAATCACCAGCAAGACGGTTAATAGCTCTCTCAATATCATGAGTTGAAACAAAGTTCATGAGTACATCAATAGACGGCTTCGGGTAATTTTCAAGAATTGTCATAATGGAGTAAATGAAGTCTCGTGGAGTACCGCCCTTGACAAAGTTTATGATAGCCTCACGGAACGGATAGTTCATTACAGAGTCAAGCTGTTCGCCAAGAAGATAACGTCTCTTTATACCATAGCTTTCCTTATTTGACGCATCTTCCCATACTTCACCGATAACAATTTTGTCCTCTCCGAACTTCTTCACGGATTTTCTTAAATTGTTAAGGAACTTGTCGGGCAGTTCGTCCGCAACGTCAAGACGGAATCCGGCTGCACCCTTGCTTAACCAGTAATGGAGTACACCCTCATCACCGCATATAAATTCCGTGTAGGATTCGTTGTTTTCCCATACATTCGGCAATGTATCAATACCCCACCATGCCTCATAAGTATCAGGATAATTTATAAAGCTGTACCATTCATAATACTTGCTTTCCTTCGATTGATAAGCACCAGCTTCATCAGTATATCTGCCGAACTTGTTAAAATAACGGCTGTCCGCACCGGTATGAGAGAATACGCCGTCAAGAATTACAGAAATACCGTATTTTTTTGCTTCTTTGCAGAGTTCCTCAAAGTCGTCATTAGTACCAAGAAGCGGGTCTGCTTTCATGTAATCGGCTGTATTGTAGCGGTGATTTTCATGTGATTCAAAAATCGGGTTGAGATAGATACAAGTTACACCAAGATTGCTGAGATACTGCAATTTTGACTGTATACCTGCAAAATCCCCGCCGAAATAGTCGTTATTCCATACGTGACCGTTATGGTCGGGCTTGTAAAAAGGTGTGCCGTTCCAGTCGTCACGGAGAATACGACCATAAGGGATATTTTCATGAACTTTGTCACTTTTGCAGAATCGGTCGGGGAAAATCTGATACATTACACCGCCTTTGAGAAAATCAGGCGTATTGTAGTCGCTTGCATATACAGTCAGCTGAAAAAGTCCACCATCTTTAACGTCGCCCTCATGACAGTTGACTTTCTTTATATACTGTCTCATTCCGTTGACTGTATATGAGAAATAGTAATAATGCACATCGCTGTATCGTGGACTGTAATCGCATGAATACACAAAGCAGTCTCTTTCCTCTGCCGTTACGTCCATAGGCAGAAAACGCTCTTTGAATCCCGTACGGAAAAGTACCATAACAGGCGGAAAATCGGGGCGAATATCTTTTGAAAGACGTATAGAAAAATGGCAGGTTTCAAACTGTCTTACTGCACCAAAAATTGATTTATAGCTTAAATCCCATGTATCGTAAATAGGTTTCATAGTTTTTCTCCATATTTCAATAAATTTTTGTAAATCATTTCTGTATCGCAAAAAGGGAACGGACTTTAACACGTTCCCTTATTCTGCAATTATTTCATCTTAGCGAAGATGCCAGATATTGTCAGCATATTCAGTAACAGCACGGTCAGCAGAGAATATTCCTGCTCCTGCAATGTTATTGAGTGACATCTTAGCCCACTTTGTCTTGTCGTTGTAGCACTCTGTAATATAAGCCTGTGCCTTGCGATAGCTGTCGAAGTCGGCAAGAACCATATAAGGGTCACGGTCTTTGAGTGAGTTTGCAACATCATTGAAAGTACAGCCGTTGATACCGTGATACATACGCTCAATAGCCTCTTTGATTCTGCCGTCTGAATTGAAGTAGTCGTTAGGATTGTAACCTCTTGCCTTGAGTGCATTAACTTCAGGAGTTGTCATACCAAAGATAACAATATTGTCATCGCCTGCTGCTTCCTTGATTTCAATGTTAGCACCGTCAAGAGTACCCAAAGTAACAGCACCGTTAAGCATAAACTTCATATTTCCTGTACCTGATGCTTCTGTACCAGCAAGTGAAATCTGTTCAGAAATGTCAGATGCAGGCATAAGGTGTTCGGAGAGTGTTACACAGTAGTTTTCAAGGAATACAACCTGCAAATTCTTGCTGATATTAGGATTCTTTCTGATTTCCTCTGAAATTGCCCATATCATCTTGATAATCTGCTTTGCAAGATAGTATCCGGGAGCAGCCTTTGCAGCAAAAATATATGTTTTCGGAGTAAACGGAGCGTTCGGATTTGCAAGAAGATAAGCATAGTCTGCAAGAATATTCATAACATTAAGATGCTGTCTCTTGTATTCGTGGAGACGCTTAACCTGAACATCAAAAATTCTGTTTGTATCAAGAATAATTCCCGAATTTGATTTTACATACTTAGCAAACTTCTGCTTGTTGTCTTTCTTTACAGCCATGAGCTTTTCAAGTACAGCAGAGTCATTTTCAAATGCTCTGAACTTTTCAAGCTCTGCACCGTCATTGATAAACTTGTTGCCTATAGTCTCACTAAGGAGCTTTGTAAGTCCAGGATTTGACTGATAAAGCCATCTTCTGTATGCGATACCGTTTGTGACATTCTTGAACTTTTCAGGAGTGTTTTCAAATTCATCATGGAATACAGAATCCTTGATAATTTCAGAATGGAGCTTTGAAACACCGTTTACACTGTGTGATGCAACAACACAAAGAGTTGCCATGTGAATCATGTTATCCTTAATAATTGACATTCTTGTTGTCTTTGCACTGTCGTTTCCGTTTTTCTCCATGAGTGACTGGCAGTATCTATTGTTTATTTCAACGATAATTGAGAAAATACGTGGAATAACAGTTCTTACAAGGTTAACGTCCCATTTTTCAAGAGCTTCTGCCATAACAGTGTGATTTGTATAAGCGAAAGTTCTTGTAACAATATCCCATGCCTTTTCCCATGTATAACCGCAGTCATCAAGGAGAATACGCATAAGTTCAGGAATAGCAAGAGTCGGGTGAGTGTCGTTGATGTGGATTGCAACCTTGTCAGCAAGATTTTCAAGTGTACCGTAAATCATCATGTGACTGTTTACAATGTCACCGACAGATGCGGCACAAAGGAAATACTGCTGTCTCAAACGGAGAGCTTTTCCCTCTGCGTGATTGTCGTTAGGATAGAGGATTTTTGAAATTGCATTAGCTGTAGCATTTTGTGCAAGAGCCTTTGCATAGTTGCCTTCATTAAAGTCGCTCATGTTGAAGTTAGGAGCTTTTGCAGACCAGAGACGAAGTACAGAAACACCCTCTCCGCCATAACCTGCAACATACATATCATAAGGAGTTGCAACAACTGTATTATAATTCACATGAGAAATATAGTGATACTGATTGTCCCAGTATTCCTGAATTTCACCCTCAAAATGAATATCGATTGAAAGTTCAGGCTTAGGAACAAGCCATACACTTCCACCCGGAAGCCAGTTATCAGGCAATTCAGTCTGCCAGCCGTCCTCAAGTTTCTGCTGGAAGATACCATATTCATAGCAGAGTGAATAACCCATTGCAGGGAAACCAGTTGTAGCAAGACCGTCAAGGTAGCAGGCTGCAAGTCGTCCAAGACCGCCGTTTCCAAGACCTGCATCAGGCTCATGCTCAAATATCTTATCAAGATTTATTGTGTGCTTTTTAAGCATTGCACGAACTTCGTCAGCAATTTCAAGATTATATATGCTTGTTTTAAGTGAACGTCCCATAAGAAATTCCATTGAAAGGTAGTAAATCTGCTTACCGCCTACAGAGTGAGTGTGATTGATAAAACTCTGTCTCTTTGCGTTGAGAATTTCAACGATAATAGAAGAAAGCACCTGATAAACCTGCTTGTCGGAAGCCTCCTCAGGTGTAACACTGTAAATAGCCTGTAACTTTTTCGGAAAATCACTTTTGATTTTATCCATAATAGCGGTTGTGTTTGTATTAGCCATAAAAAATCTCCAATCTGCCGTATCTGCACGGCTGTTTTACTGCTTGTATATTTATTCTTTATTTTTACCTACAGCACATTTCTGAAAAATGCCGTATATTCCTCACAAACAGCATATACTATATTTTATCATATTTTCACTTTTTTTTCAACTGTATAATTACACAAATATTTATCAACGTAATTTACATATTACTGCAAAAAAACTGCATTATTCGTCTCTTTGATTAAAAAAGGCGAAAAACTAATGTGCATTTTGACGAATTAACAATTATTTAATATTTGTTTTTGGTGCATTAATACAAGAATGATATGCAATACATTTTTTTTAAAAAAATTTCAAAAAAATATTAAAAAACATTTGAAATTCAGGGAAATATATGTTATAATATCTTTAATACCATTTAAGATGTGTACGAACAATATTTCACAATGGAAAGGACAATGCCCTATGGAAAAAAAGAAACGATTTTCAATATTAAAACTTTTACTAGTTATCATCTGTATCACTTCGATAATATTATCGTTAGGAATCAACATTTTATTCTATGGAAATAATATTCCGATTATTTTCGACAGAGTAATCTATGTTGTTGATGACAGCAATCCAATGGAAGGCGATATTACCACAGGCTCGGCACTTATCGCAAGGGAAGCATCAGATATAACCGTTATTGCCGGTGATATTGTACTCTGCTATCCTGCTGATACTCCGAATAATGTTTGTCTAAGAAGTATCAACTATATTGTTGAATCAGAAGACGGCTCACAAAGATACTTCACAAGAGATGCTTTCCATGAAGACCAGACAGACTCAATCCCGAAAGAAAACATTGTCGCAATATGTACGGGATATAAGGAAAGTCCCGAACTTGGAAAATTCATCACTTTTGCAACAAGTGTAGCTGGTGTTCTTACACTTCTTGCAGGTGCAGGAATTATTCTTGTCATAATGATTATAATTGCAATTGTAAATTCTCAGACGGACAAAGAAGAACAGGAAGAAGTTGAACTTTACAGCTATGAGGGAAACAAAAAGAAAAAGTCGCAGAAAGATAATCCCTCAGCTTATTCAAATTCCAACCCAAACCCTGACATCGAAAGAAAGAAAATGTCAATTGCTGATAATTTCAGTCAGAAACAGGTAAATCCCGATTCTCCGTATCAGAAAGAAAGAGAAAAAGAACGTACAATGCAGTTTAAGGCTCAGCGTGGAAACATACAGAACACTAATAATCAGACTGATTCTTTCCCGGTTAAAACTTTGCCGTCAAAAAATTCGTCTCCGACAACAGATTCTCTCAGAGACAGCATGAACCGCAGGAATGATATGGAGAAAACCGGAGTTTACAATATTAAGGGCAGTATAAATAATCCTCAGCCTGTCAATGATAATACAGGTATAATTTCAAAATCAGAAGTTGAACAGCTTTCACGCAAGGAATCATTTGTAAATAATATACAGCCTCAGAAAACTGCTCCGAAAAATCAGAACACAAACAATTCCCCTGATATTTCTGATATAATCAAAAAGAGCGAAGAAGCAAGAAGAAAAAGAAGTTCGTCTGATATGTCTGTAGATGATTTGATAAAGATGATTGAAAACGAAAAGAAGAAGTTGTAAAAAAACTTGTGCAGGCGTTCCTAAAGAGCGTCTGCTTACTTTATGTGAGGTAAAAATGATAAAGAATAAGGCAATTAAAATTATAGCAGTCCTTTCCATTGTTGTAGTTCTTTTTACAGTTCTGCTTATTTATATAGTTGCAAAGCAGGAAGCTAATAATACTTATATAACCATAAATCCCGACACAATGAAGCTTATACAGCTTGAATCACCAAAAAACGGCGATACTATTGCAATTGCAGATACAACATTAGGTGAGTTCAGATTTGTACTATATCCCGAACAGTCACCAAATGCTGTAAAAAATTTCATTGAACTTGCTGAAAGCGGATATTATGACGGCACTTATATTTTCAACTCTGAAAGCGGAGTATATTCAGCAGGAGGAAGCAAGCTGAAAAATGGTGAAATGCCGGAGGAATACGACAAATCCCGTGAACTTGTTGAGCGTGAACTAAGTCAGGATTTATGGACTTTCAAAGGTGCTATATGCAGTATGACTACAACGGCAGACCGCTCATTCAAGGAAAAATTTTTCGGTGGAGGAACATATTTCAATGGAAGTCGCTTTCTGATTGTGAACTCAATAAATTTTGACGACGAAACCAAAAAGGCACTCCTTGAAAATTCAGGCAATGAAAAATTAGGACAGGCTTTTATTGAAAAAGGCGGTATACCGAACTTTGCACAGCAGATGACTGTAATCGGACAGACTTATCAGGGTTTTGACGTTATAGAAGCTCTTGCAAATCTTGAAACTGAAAACAGCGGTATATATAAAATCCCGAAGGAAGATATAATGATTAACTCAATAAAAATCGCTGTATATGAAGAAGAAAATGCTGAATAGTATGTCAATTGATATAATTATCATAAGGCTTTTTACAAACCTTTTTTTGATAATAAACAAAAATGCCGGCAGACTATTTACAAATTGATTTTTATGTAGTATAATTATGGAAGTCACCAATTATGAATAAATTATAAATTAAAGAGGTTTTTACTATGATTAAAAAGAAATTACTTGCACTTATATTGTGCGGAATTACAGCATCAGCATTAATGACAAGCTGTGGACAGAAAGTTGATTTCACAACCGACCCGTCAGCAGGCGATACGGAGTTATCAGGCGAAAACTCTGAATCTCCAGAGACTCCCACACAAGCTCCTGAAAATGTTGACATCATGAACTTTACACCGCCTGAAAAGGGTGATAAAGTAATTGAACTTACATTCAAGGACTATGGTACTGTAAAATTCAGGCTTTTCCCCGAATATGCAGATTTAGGCGTGGAAAACTTTATCGGACTTGCAGAAGACGGATTCTATGACGGTCTCACATTCCACCGCATTATCAAAGATTTCATGATTCAGGGCGGTGACCCTCTTGGAAACGGAACAGGCGGTAAATCTTTATGGGGAAGCACTTTTGACGGCGGTACAGACCCACATCTTATACATCTTTCGGGTGCTGTGGCTTATGCAAACAGCAGTACAACTGCATCAAATACAAGTCAGTTCTACATTGTAACAGGTGAAGAAATAAATGACGAAACGTTTGAGATGTATTCGTCTTATGGCGAATATAGTTTTTCCGACAAGGCAAAAGAAGCTTACAAGCAAAACGGCGGTATACCGTACCTTGACGGCAATTACACGGTATTCGGACAGGTTTTTGACGGTCTTGACATCATCTATCAGATTCAGTGCAAGGCTACAGATACAAATGACAAACCGCTTGACGATGTAATCATTGAGTCTGTAAAAGTTACAGAGTATAATGGTGAGGAACTCAAGTGGAACATAAGCGACTATGATTTTGACGACCCGACAACTCATGAAGTGGACAACTTTACTCCGCCTGAAATTGATGACGAAATCGTTGTAATGAATATCAAGGATTATGGCGAAGTTAAGATAAGAGTATTCCCTGAACTTATTCCGCAAGGTTCAGAAAATTTCATTGAACTTGCAAGACAAGGCTATTATGACGGTCTGACTTTCCACCGTGTAATCAAGGATTTCATGATTCAGGGCGGTGATCCTAACGGAAACGGAACAGGCGGTGCATCAATATGGGGCGAAAAATTTGACGGCGGTAAATATTTCAATCTTATCCATGCTGCTGGTGCTGTTGCATATGCAAATTCAGGTGCAACATCTACAAACGGCAGTCAGTTCTATATTGTTACGGGTAAGGTTTACGGAAAAGAAAGCCTTGAAGGTTTAACAGAAAGTGCAAAAGAAGTATACTCAACAGTAGGCGGTACACCGTACCTTGACGGCAATTATACTGTTTTCGGTCAGGTTATTGATGGTCTTGACATTATTTTTAAAATTCAGAATGTTGAAACAGATACAACAAATGACAAGCCTGTTGAAGATGTTGTTATTGAATCAATGACAGTTGAAAAATATGACGGAAGTGATATACACTGGTATATTTCAGATACAAATGATACAGATGATACAACAGAATCAAATACAGACAGCGAAGAAACTACAGAAGAAGAAACTGCTGAATAAGAAAAAATTTCCGAAAAAAGAACAGATTCAGGAATTTGCCTGAAATTTAAGGAGAGATTTATTTTGGATAAATTTGTTATTAAAGGCGGAAGAAAACTTACAGGCGAAGTTACTATAAGTGGTGCAAAAAATGCTGCTGTTGCGATACTTCCTGCTGTTATTCTGTCAGATGAGGCGTGTACAATTGAGAATGTGCCGTCAATAAGCGACGTGAATATCTGCATACAGATTCTTACGGAAATGGGAGCATCTGTTACAAAAATCGACAAGGAAACCTACAGAATAGACCCGACAACAATCAAAAACTGTTGTGTGCCTTATGAATACGCAAGAAAAATGCGTGCATCATATTACTTTTTAGGTGCATTGCTTGGAAAATTCAAGAAAGCAAGAGTATCAATGCCGGGCGGTTGTCCTCTGGGAGACAGACCTATCGACCAGCATCTCAAAGCATTTTCGGCATTAGGTGCGGAACACACTCTCACGCAAGGAATGGTTGATTTAACCGCAGATAAACTCATTGGAAGTCAGATATTTTTTGATGTTGTAACAGTCGGCGCAACAATGAACGCAATGCTTGCGGCTGTAAAAGCAGAGGGACTTACTGTTATTGAAAATGCGGCAAAAGAACCTCATATTGTTGACCTTGCAAACTTCCTTAACTCAATGGGTGCTGATATTATGGGAGCAGGTACGGACGTTATAAAAATACGTGGTGTAGCTCATCTTCACGGTGCTGATTATGCGGTAATTCCCGACCAGATTGAAGCAGGAACATTTATGGCTGCTGTTGCAGCTACAAAAGGCGATGTAATGATTAAGAACGTGATACCGAAACACCTTGAATCAATCACAAAAAAACTTGAAAAAATCGGTGTGAATATTGAGCAGTTCGATGACAGTATTCGTGTATGGGTTGATGGTCCTTTGGTAAAAGCAAATGTCAAGACAGCTCCGCACCCCGGATTCCCGACAGATATGCAGTCGCAGATTGCAACGCTTCTCACACTGGCAGAGGGTACAAGTATAGTTACGGAAAACATATGGGAACAGCGATTCCGCTATGTTGACGAACTTCGCAGAATGGGTGCTGATATAACAGTAAACGGCAAAGTCGCACTGATTGAGGGTACTGGAAAACTTATGGGCGCACCTGTCAAGGCTTGTGATTTGCGTGCAGGTGCAGCACTGATAATTGCAGGACTTGCCGCAAGCGGTGTAACTGAAATTGAAGACATATACCATATAGAGCGTGGCTATGACTGTATGGAGGGTAAACTCCGTGCATTGGGTGCTGATATTGAAAAAGTCAGCGTACCTGATAAGCAGTCCGTAAAGCATGAGGAAGTCAAGAAAGCTATATAAAATGTTCAGAAAAAGTCTTGTTTCTGTGATATGAGATAAGACTTTTTTCATATGCAAAAATTTTTTTCTGAAATAGTGTAAGGTTTTTCTGTAAAAGTTGTGTATATTAATAGAACACATCAAAAAGCAGAAATGAGGTGCATATCTATGGAAGATAAGGATATTGTGCAGTTGTTTTGGGACAGAAATGAACAGGCAATAACTGAAACATCTTCAAAATACGGTCACTACTGTTTCAGCATAGCCAGAAATATACTCAATAACCGTGAAGATGCTGAAGAATGTGTCAATGACACGTATCTGAACACATGGAAAAGTATACCTCCGCACAAGCCTGAAATGCTTTCTACTTTTCTTGGAAAAATCGTCAGAAATCTGTCTTTTAACAAATACAAGTCTGTTCACTCTATGAAGCGTGGCGGATATGAAATTTCTCTGATACTTGATGAACTGGCAGAAATTGTTTCTGATGAAGAATCTGTTGAGGATAATATAATTAGAAACGAACTGCTAAAAACTATTGATAATTTTATCAGCACACTTTCAGCTGAAAAAAAATATATATTTATCCGTCGATACTGGTACTCCGACAAAATAACAGCAATTGCAAATCAATGCGGACGCACTGAAAACTCTGTTAATGTTGAACTAAACCGCATAAGAAAAAAATTGCGTGATTATCTTACAGAAAGAGGGTATGAAATATGAAAAAAGAGCAGTTTTATGCACTTCTTGGTGATATTGATGAAGCGACCGTTAAATCTGCCGAAAATCCACCTGTCAGGAAAAAGCATATATGGCTGAAATATACTGTTTCTCTGGTTGCCTGTTCTGTATTGATTATTGGCATAGGATTCAGCCTTAAAAACAGAGGCGAACATTTGATTGAGTATTCCACTATTGATACTTCAGAAGAAAATATAGCATTGGAACATAAAAATATCAATGTTTATTATGTGAGTAATAATGAGTTGCTTTCTGTATCTGAATATCTGCCTTGTTCACCTGATGAAGTATTCAGAGCATGGAAAAAAGCAAATAATATCGGAAATGAAGTGGAATTAATTAAAGTCGAAATTAAAAGCAACGGAATGGAAAGCAAGGATTCATTTACAGCAAATTATACTGTTGGTGACAAGTTTATTATGGAAGTAACCATAACGGAAAACCTTAAAGACTATTATTCGATGATACCTGAAGATAAATTGCTTGAATCGTTACACTTGTCATTAATCGGATACCATAATATTGATTTTGATGAGTATTATATTAACTTTGAATAATAACAATAGGACAGATGCTTTTTATTGTGGGAGTGTCTGTCTTTTTCTTTTCAAATGATTGACTTTTTCAATATAGTTTGATATAATATATGTAGAATTTGCTTTTTAATAAGAGTAAACACAAAAAATTTATAGTTACTTTTGCAACTGAAATTATCCTGAATATTGTTGTGGCGATATTTTCTATGTAACAGTTTACATAATGAGTATGGGAGAAAATTATGTACAAAAAATATGGCGTGTTTGATTACGAAATTTTTGAGGATTGTATTATTATTGCAGGCTGTGACGAATCAGCAGCAAAAATTGAAATTCCTGCTGAAATAGAGGGACTGACTGTTGAAGTTATTAACGAAAATGCCTTTGCAAATCATCAGAATCTGACATCTGTTGTAATTCCCGACAGCGTGAAGTATATTGAACAGTTTGCCTTTTCAGACTGTATAAATCTAAAATCAGTGAATATTTCAAACAAGCTGAAATATATAAGCAGAGGTGCTTTTTTCAATTGTCAGAGTTTAGAATCAATAACACTTCCTGAAAGTATTGAGGTTATTTCAGAAAACGCATTTGAGGAATGTACAAAGCTACAGTCCATAAATCTTCCATATGGCTTAATATGCATAAAAACAGAGACTTTTTCAGGCTGTGAAAGTCTGAAATCAATAAAACTGCCCGAAAGTCTGATATATATTGATAATTTTGCATTTTCTAATTGCTGGGAACTTACATCAATCGTAATTCCCGATAATGTATACTGCATCAGCTACGGAATATTCATGAACTGCGAAAAGCTGGAATCTGTAAAAATTTCAAAGAACGCTGAAACTATAAGTCCGCAGGCTTTCAGAAGTTGTGAGAGCCTGAAATCAGTAACAATTCCCGCAGGAGTGAAAAGTATCGGACTATGTGCATTTTGGAACTGCACAAGTCTGACATCAGTAACAATATTAAGTCACGAATGTTATATTCACGACAGACCTGATACATTTTCAGATTTTTACAATAATTTCAATGGTACTATTTACGGCTATGACAATTCAACTGCACAAAAATATGCCGAAAAATACAACAGAAAATTTATTTCACTTGATAAAGCTTTTGATAATAAATAAAAAAGCTTTAAGTTAAACTTACAGCTTAAATATTATGGAAGAATATTATGTGTGGAGAATATGGACTAATGAAAGGATTGATTGGCAAATGATTAAAGTTGATGGCAAAAAGATTATAACAAATACAGGTTAATTATTATTTGAAAAGAATGTTATAGAAGCTGTTGAAGAAAATGACATAATTATCATTGTTTTTGATACCGATGAGCATAGAAATGTGTATTGTTACACAATCAATCATCAGCTTTTGTGGTAGATAGAAAAAGTTCCAGTCGAAATAGGTGGAACAGAAGAATGTACATATGTTAGTGTAGGTTTAAATAATGGTGTTTGTAGAGTTGTTGATTTTTGGGGTAGAAGTTTTGTTGTTGACATTACAAACGGAAAAGTAATATCTATGAATATTGTTAAATAAATTGAGGCAGGCGATAAAGTTCTTTCTGAAAATTATGGAGATTGTATTAAACAGAACAGGAGATTTATTATGAAATATCGAATTTCAAAATATCACCCATTATTTTCAAAATATGTTGATGACTGGACTTCTTTAACTGATATTGGCGACAAAAGATATAATTTAACATTGGAAATATATTTTCAATATGAAGATATGTATAGTGACATCCTCCCCCACTTAAAGAGGCGGGGGCTTCCTCTTGCTAAAGCAAGCAGTCGGTTCTCGTTCGATAGCACCAATGTACTAAGCATAAGCGAGCTAACCCCGTGTGTCCCACGGTTTTTTTATTTTGAGTTATGCTAAAACTAACCGCATACCTTCGTTTCTGATATTTATTGCGGCGTTTATGTCTCTGTCATGATGTGTTCCGCAATCTGGACAATCCCACGCACGTATACTAAGATTCTTTGTTTCTGAATTTTTGTAACCACAGCAGGAACAAATCTGACTGCTTGCAAAAAACTTATCCACTTTTACAAGTTTTCTGCCCATTTCTTCAAGTTTGTACTGCAAAAAAATTGTGAACATACCCCAGCCGTTATCAGCAACAGATTTACCGAAATGCAGGGATTGTGCCATTGCTTTCATATCCAGATTTTCAATGCAGATACAATCATAGGCATTGGCTATCTGCCTTGACTGCTTGTGCAGAAAATCTTTACGCTGATTTGCAACTTTTTCATGCAGTTCTGCGACCTTAATCCGCTGTTTATTACAATTATTTGAGCCTTTCTGCATAAGTGACAATTTTCTCTGTTCACGTTTCAGACGTTTTTCGGCTTGCCTGTAATATCTTGGATAACACGGCTCATTTCCGTTGCTGTCCTTATATAATTCGTGCATGGAAAAGTCAAGACCTAAAAAATTATTAAGTTCTGTTTCATGTACTTGGTTTTCATACTCAAACAGAACACTTGCATAATATTTTCCGCTTGATGTCTGACTGACTGTCACAGATTTCAGCTTATAATCTGATGGAATATTCCTATGCTGTTTCAGTTTCACAAGTCCAACTTTAGGCAATTTAATATAACCATTTTCAATTTTGATATTACTGCCAATACAATTGGTTGTATAGCTTTTTCTGTTTTTATGTCTGGACTTGAATTTCGGAAATCCACTTTTAGGATTGGAAAAAAAGTTAGTAAACGCTTTTTGAAGATTCATCTGTGCATTTGCAAGTGCCAGACTGTCAACTTCTTTCAGCCATTCAAATTCAGTTTTGTATTGTGCAGGCGTATTATTTAACTTTTGTTTAGTTTCTTCATAATACTTGATTTTATCTAACAACATTTTGTTATAAATAAATCTTGCACAGCCAAAAGTTCTGGCAAACAGAACTTTCTGTTCTTCATCGGGATATATTCTGAATTTATAGGCTTTGTTTGCCATTGCTTTCACCTCTACTTTCATAATATCATTTTATCATATCATCTTTTATTTGTCAACAATCTGATGCAATTCATCCCCCACTTTTGCTCACTTTGTTCGCTTAGAAGTGGGGGATTTCTTGCTGATATTGGTTAAAAGTGTCATGAATTTATTGGACATAAATAATGATAACAAAATTAAAATAACTGATTTTGAGGGTTCGTTTAAATGGGATAATTTACAAGCAAAACAATATGAGTTAGATGAATCTGTACTTGCATTATATGAAAAAGACTATACAAAAGATATATATCTGGATTTATATAATGGCAAAAGATTTTTTGATTATTGCAAACTTCCGTCGTTGCTTAAAATTTTGTTAAGAGAAGAAGCATGGTTTGTCATATCTGTTGATGATTATAAAATTGATGTTGGGTATGATTATTATATTCATATAGATACATCACAAGATTTAATCAAAAAAGCAAATCTGATTCCTGATGGAATATATCTTGAAAAATTTTGATAAACAAAAAAGCTGTAGGTTAGACTTACAGCTTTTTTTTACCTATTTTTTCACCGTATCTGACAACTGTTTCATATCCTTGTACAGAATTTGCAAGTATATCCTTATCAACCGATACTGTATTTTTCTCAAAAAGCAATACCACAGTAGAACCGCCGTACTCAAACATACCCTTTTCCGCACCCTTTACAACAGTGTGTGTATGCAAGTGATGATTTTTTATGCGTCCGACAAGCATAGCACCGACTTCAATATATACAACATCTCCGAAATTTTCAGTATGGAGCATTGTATATTCACGGCTGTTTCTTTTGTAGATGTTGTATTTTTCAAGTGCAATCGGATTTACTGTATGAAGTTCACCGTTTATGTGAACATTTTCAGTCTTTGTGCCGTTATCTATATAACAGTAGCGGTGATAATCGTCTACACAAAGGCGGAAAATCATACAGTAACCGCTCTTGTAACGTCTTGCAATGAAGTCATTGCAGAGCAGGTCGGAAATTCTGTAGTACGAATTTTTTATCCTGAAAATGCTTTTGTCATTTATTTTGTACACAGTCAGCTTTGAATCGCACGGACTTATCAGACTTTCTGCACTCATATCAATCGGACGGAGTTCAGGGCGGATTTTTCTTGTAAAGAAATCATTGAATGATGTATACTTTTTTTTGTGATATTCTGAAAGATTTATTCCGCTTTTCCTGATAAATGGCTTTATTATGGGTACTGATAAAGGCGAATCCATGAATTTGCCTGCAATTTCTGATATAACTGAAGCTGTCAGGACTTTTAGCAAAATACGTCCGAATATTGTATTATACAGAAAATCAAGTGCTTTGTCCTGTCCGCTGTCTGATTGAATAATTCTGCCATTTCTGTCTTTTATCATGATTATCCCTCAATTTGTGCAGTGTCAACACCATTTTCTATACTTCCATAAACTGTTACGGAATGTCCCCAGAACATATCATCATCATAAAACCAGAACGTAAATTCTCCGTTTTTATAAACAGAAATATCACTTAATTCTATACGCTTTGCAAATTCTTCTTCTGTAATTTCAGGCGGTTCTATTATTTCGTCGTTTTCTTCGTCATAATCATCTTCAGCCCAGTCGTTAGCAAGTTCTGTAAGTTGTTCAGCAGCGGATTTTCTGATTATATCGTCCCATGTCTGCTGATTTTGTACTAAATTAACAGCCATTGCTATTATGTCATTCCAGTCAGATTGATTATTGATGTCAACTTCAATTGATATATTCACATCATTTCCGCACCATTTTATATCATTTTCAAAATTTCCAAACTCCTTGTTAAGAATAAGCTCACCAAGAACATCATCAGATATTTTGATTTCACGCTTATACTCTGTCAGTATTTCCTCAAACGGTTCAAAAGTGATATTCTGTTCGATAACATCAGTAATATAATAAATATTGTCACTGTTTTTGTTTCTTCTTGCATATATTCTGTAAATTGACAAATTATTGAAACGTTTTGCATATTCATAAGATTTTAATTCATCATCAGTGATTACCCATGATATACGACCGTCTTTATATGTTGCACCTGATTTAACATCATAAGAAGCTAAAAGTCTTGTCGATGCAGTCCAGAAGTCCTGATTGCCTGAACGTCCTGCTCCTGTAGCATTTTCTGCTGTAAGAATAATTATCTCACGCACTTCATCATAATAGAGAGTATCTTCCTGTTTTGGAATATTCATGAATTACCTCCTCGCATTTGCAAGCATCAGCTTTATTCTGTTTTCCTGATTAACCCTTGTTGCACCAGGGTCATAGTCTATCGCAACAATATTCGCATTCGGATTATTCTGCTTGATTACACGTGACATACCCTTTGCAACTATATGATTCGGCAGACAGCCGAAAGGTTGAGTGCAGATAATATTTTCCACTCCTGATTGTGCAAGTGATGCCATTTCAGCAGGTATAAGCCAGCCCTCACCCATAACAACACCCTGATTGATGTATTCGTCAGCAAGTGAACGGAGATGCTCAAAATCGTGCAAAGGCTCAAACTTGCCGTTTTCTTTCATAACTTTTATAAGTTCTTTTTGTTTTGAGTATATGAGTTTATAGCCGATTTTGTATATTTCCGACTGCATAGTTTTGTGGTCGTATATTTTTGCATCATTGAATGTTCCAGCGGCACAATACATGACAAATTCAAGAAGTGACGGCACAATCGGCTCACACCCCTCTGAAATCAGAAAATCCTCAAGATGATTATTTGCAAGCGGAGAGTATTTTACATATATCTCCCCTACTATGCCGACTTTTATCTTTTTTTCATCAGACAATCTGATGTTGCCGAAATCATTCAGAATATTTCTGTACAGCTTTTTTGTATGGGTATACTCATTACTTCCCGTGCGGAAAATATCGCCTAATTTCTTTTGCCATTTATCAAGTGTTTTCTGCGCATCACCCTTATTTATCTCATAAGTACGGCACTTATTATAGCATGTCATAAGCAAATCGCCATAAAGTACAGCATAAAGCAATTTAAGAAACATTGGTGCTGTCACCTTGAAAGCACTGTCTTTTTCAAGTCCGCTGAAATTAAGTGATACAACGGGAACTTGCGGAAAATTACGCTCAACAGCTTTTCTCAACAGGAATATATAATTTGATGCACGACAGCCACCGCCAGTTTGAGTAATAAGCAGTGCGGTTTTGTCGGGGTCGTATTTTCCGCTTTTGAGAGCGTCCATGAATTGTCCTATAACAAGGAGTGCAGGATAACAGGCATCATTGTGGACGTTTTTCAGTCCCTCATCAACAACATTTCTTGACTCATTTTCAAGCAGTTCCATATTATAGCCCTTGCTTTCAAAAATAGCTATAAGTAACTTGAAATGAATCGGGAGCATATTCGGCACAAGTATTTTATGTGTTTTTATCATATCTTCGGTAAACTTGACATAAGCCATTTTACAACACCTCCTTTATTTCTGTTCCATAGCGGCAACAAGACTTCGTAATCTTATTCTTGCCGCACCTAAATTGTTTATTTCGTCAATTTTAAGTTGAGTATAAAGCTTTCCGCCATTTTCAAGTATATTTCTCACCTCATCGCTTGTTATGGAATCGATACCACAACCGAATGAAACAAGCTGTATCATCTGCATATCGGGTTGAGTTGTGACGTATTTAGCCGCACGGTACAGCCTTGAATGATAAGTCCATTGATTGAGTACATGGAGTTCAGGCATTTCAGCAAGATTTGCAACACTGTCCTCTGTTACAACAGCCATGCCGAGACTTGTAACAAGTTTATGAATACCATGATTTATTTCACGGTCAATATGATATGGTCGTCCGGCGAGGACTATTATTTTTCTGCCGTCTTTTCTTGCCTCTGCAATTATTTCCTCTGCCTTTTTGGAAATATCGGACTGGTACTTGTTATAGGCGTTATAAGCTTTTTCTACAGCCTGCGGAATTTTACCGCTGATATTGTATTTTTTCAGTGCATCTTTCATAACTCTTATAACATTCTTGCGGTTATTCAAATCCATATAAGGATAAATTAAGTTATTGCTGTTAAGACGTGAATTATTTGCTATGAGAAGTTCGGGATAATACGCAACAACAGGACAGTTGAAATTATTGTCGCTGTTTCCCTCATTAATGTTGTAACTCATACACGGGTAGAATATGAAGTCCACTTTTTTGTCAAGAAGATTTTCAATGTGACCATGAGTTAACTTTGCAGGATAGCACACTGTATCAGATGCAATTGTATGCTGACCGAGATAGTAAATTTCTCTTGAACTTTCCTCACTGTAGACTGTTTCAAAGCCAAGAGAGGTAAAGAACTCATGCCAGAAAGGTATCTGCTCATAAAAGCTTAACGCAAGTGGCAGACCGACTTTAGCAACAGGATTTTTCGGCTGATTCTGATTTCTTATAGCAAGAATACTGTTATATTTGTATTCATAGAGATTAGGGATATTATTCTTTTTAGCTTTTCCGCTCCCCTTTTCACATCTGTTGCCTGAAATAAAGTTTCTGCCCTTGCCAAAACTGATGATATTAAGCTGACAGTTAGCCGTACAACCTCCACAGTGAGCAGATTTTGAGATGTAGGAGAAGTTATGAAGTTCTTCAGGTGAAATAATTGAGGAATTGCCATCGGAGTGTTCTTTTGCGTACAATGCACAGCCAAATGCACCCATAAGACCAGAAATAGCAGGTCTTATAACGTTTCTGCCGAGTTCTTTTTCAAATGAACGGAGTACAGCATCATTAAGAAAAGTACCGCCCTGCACTACAATATTTTTTCCGAGTTCATCAGGAGAATTTGCACGGATAACCTTGTAAATAGCATTTTTTATGATTGACATTGACAGACCTGCTGAAATATCCTCAACTGTTGCACCGTCTTTCTGTGCCTGTTTAACTGAACTGTTCATGAATACGGTACAGCGTGAACCTAAATCAACGGGGTGCTTTGCAAAAAGACCGAGTTGTGAAAATTCAGCAATATCATAACCCATAGCCATAGAAAAAGTCTGAATAAAACTTCCGCAACCTGACGAGCAAGCCTCATTAAGCATGATACTGTCAATGCTATGATTCTTTATTTTAAAGCACTTTATATCCTGTCCGCCTATATCAATAATGAAATCGACATCAGGACAGAAATAAGATGCAGCCTTGAAATGTGCGACAGTCTCAACAATACCAAAATCTATGGAAAGACCCGATTTTATCAAATCTTCACCGTATCCCGTAACTGCTGAACCTTTTATAACTATATCGGGATTTATATTTTCGTAGATAGTCTTAACTTCATTTGCTATTTTGTCAAGTGGCTGACCCTTATTTGATGAATAATGATGCCAGAGGATTTTTCCGTCATCTGTAATAAGTACAAGCTTTGTTGTTGTTGAGCCTGCATCAATACCAAGATAAGCACCGCCCTTATACGTACGAATATCGGCATAGCCTAAATCAAACTTCTTGTGACGGTCAATAAAGCTATCATATTCTGCTTGTGATGCAAAAAGCGGGTCTCCAGTAATGATATTATCGGAAACACGTGCATTTTTCACCTTGCTGACAAGTTCATCTATACTGTATGTATCATCAGACTGCGACGCATAGAGTGATGCACCGTAGGCAACAAAAACAGGCGCATCATCAGGGAATACAGCGTGTTCGCTGTCAAGTTCAAGCGTTTTCACAAAGGCTTTTTTCAGTCCTTTGAGAAAATGCAGAGGACCGCCAAGAAACAGCACTTTTCCTTCAATAGTTCTGCCTTGTGCAAGACCTGAAACAGTCTGGTCAACAACTGCCTGAAATATGCTTGATGCTATATCCTCACGGCTTGCCCCCTGATTAAGAAGTGGCTGTATATCGGATTTTGCAAATACTCCGCATCTTGATGCTATGGGATAAGTTTTTTCTGCATTAAGAGAAAGTTCATCAAGTTCATCTGCCGTAATGCCGAGAAGTGTAGCCATCTGGTCGATAAAAGCACCCGTTCCGCCTGCGCACGAGCCATTCATTCGCTGTTCGACACCGCCTGTCAGGAAGATTATTTTTGCATCTTCTCCGCCTAACTCAATAACAGCATCTGCATCAGGATATTTTTCTTTCACGGAGATAAAAGCGCAGTGAACTTCCTGAACGAACGGAATTTCCGCAGAGTCAGCAAGTCCGAGACCTGCCGAGCCTGTTATTGATACGGAAAATTTCTGATTCGGATAATTTTTTCTGATTAAATCAAGCTGTTCCGTTACAGTTTCCTTTACCTTTGAGAAATGACGCTGATATTTTGAATACACAATATTTTTATCAATATCAGTTATAACAGTCTTGACAGTTGTTGAGCCAACGTCAATACCAAGACAATATCTGTTTTCCATTTCGTAAACCTCATTATTAATTAGTATTAATTATATTATACTACATTCTGAAAAAAAAATAAAGTGGTATTTATATATATTTTTTATTATATATTCTTATAAATTTTTTTGTCAAAATAATCAATATATACTTGCATTTTTGTGAAATTTGTGGTATGATATAAGGTAATAGATAATCGGCAGTCAATAATTGTCGGTTAAATTATATTCTAAGGAGCGATAATATGCCAAAAAAACAGGATATTAACAAGATTATGATTATAGGCTCAGGACCTATTATTATCGGTCAGGCGTGTGAGTTTGACTATTCAGGCACTCAGGCTTGTAAGGCACTCAGAAGCTTAGGTTATGAAATTGTTCTTGTAAACTCAAACCCTGCAACTATCATGACAGACCCCGATGTTGCAGACATAACTTATATTGAACCGCTTAACCTTGACAGACTTACTCAAATTATCGAAAAAGAGCGTCCTGATGCACTTCTCCCGAATTTAGGCGGACAGTCAGGACTTAACCTCTGTTCCGAACTTGACAAGGCAGGCGTACTTGAAAAATACGGCGTAAAAGTTATAGGCGTACAGGTTGATGCTATTGAGCGTGGTGAGGACAGAATTGAATTTAAAAACGCTATGAAAGCACTTGGAATAGGTATGCCAAAAAGTGAAGTTGCATATTCAGTTGATGAAGCTGTAAAGATTGCAGAAAAACTGAAATATCCTGTAGTTTTGCGACCAGCCTATACAATGGGCGGTGCAGGCGGAGGCATGGTTTACAACGTTGACGAACTCAAAGTTGTATGTGCAAGAGGATTGCAGGCATCACTTGTCGGACAGGTACTTGTTGAGGAATGTATTTTCGGCTGGGAGGAGCTTGAACTTGAAGTTGTAAGAGATTCCGCAAACAACAAAATAACAGTATGCTTTATTGAGAATATAGACCCTATCGGCGTTCACACGGGTGATTCATTCTGTTCTGCACCGATGCTTACAATTCCCGAAGACGTTCAGGCAGAATTGCAGGATATGTCATACAGAATTATTGAAAGCATTGAAGTAATCGGCGGTTGTAACTGTCAGTTTGCACGTGACCCCGAAACAGGACGTATCGTTGTTATCGAAATCAACCCACGAACATCACGTTCATCAGCACTTGCATCAAAAGCAACTGGTTTCCCGATTGCACTTGTTTCAGCAATGCTTGCCTGCGGACTTACTCTTGATGAAATTCCATGCGGAAAATACGGTACACTTGATAAATACGTACCTGACGGCGAATACGTTGTAATCAAGTTTGCACGCTGGGCATTTGAGAAGTTCAAGGGTGCAGAGGACAAACTCGGAACACAAATGAGAGCAGTAGGCGAAGTAATGAGTATCGGCAAGACTTACAAAGAAGCATTTCAGAAGTCTATCAGAAGTCTTGAAACAGGTCGCTACGGTCTTGGCTTTGCTAAGAACTTCAATTCCATGTCAAAAGATGAACTGCTTGACCTGCTCCGCTGTCCGACAAGTGAAAGACAGTTTATTATATATGAGGCACTCCGCAAAGGTGCAACAATTGATGAAATATTCGAACTCACAAAAATCAAGCACTATTTCCTTGAGCAGATGCTTGAACTTGTGCAGGAAGAAGAAAATCTCCTGACAATGAAAGGCAGTGTACCTGAAAAAGACGTACTGAAACAGGCAAAGCTTGACGGATTTTCAGACCGTTATCTTAGTTCACTCCTTGAAGTTACAGAAGAAGAAATCCGCAATGCAAGAATCGCTTTCGGCATCAATGAGGCTTGGGAGGGCGTACACGTAAGTGGCACGCAGAATTCCGCATACTACTACTCAACATATCATCTTGATGAAGATAAAAGTCCTGTCAATACAGACAAGCCGAAGATTATGATACTTGGCGGAGGTCCGAACAGAATCGGTCAGGGTATCGAATTTGACTATTGTTGCGTACACGCCGCACTCGCACTTAAAAAGCTTGGTTTTGAGTCGATTATTGTAAACTGCAACCCTGAAACAGTTTCAACTGACTATGATACGTCCGACAAGCTCTATTTTGAACCGCTTACACTTGAAGATGTACTTGCAATCCACGACAAAGAAAAGCCAGTCGGAGTTATTGCACAGTTTGGCGGACAAACTCCACTCAATCTTGCAAACGACCTCAAAAAATACGGCGTAAACATTCTTGGCACAACTCCTGAAACAATTGACCTTGCAGAAGACCGTGACCATTTCCGTGCAATGATGGATAAACTTGAAATTCCGATGCCAGAAGCAGGAATGGCAGTAAATGCAGATGAAGCTATTGCGATTGCGAATAAAATCGGCTATCCTGTTATGGTACGTCCTTCATACGTTCTCGGCGGACGTGGTATGGAGATAGTACACGATGATGAGATGATGAAAATATACATGGACGCAGCTGTTGGCGTAACTCCCGACAGACCTATCCTTATTGACAGATTCCTCAATCACGCAACAGAATGTGAAGCAGATGCAATTTCAGACGGCGAACACTGCTTTGTACCTGCTGTAATGGAGCATATCGAACTTGCAGGCGTTCACTCTGGTGACTCCGCTTGTATACTTCCGTCAAAGAATCTCACTGAAAAACAGGTTGCAACAATCAAGGACTATACAAAGAAAATTGCTGTTGAAATGGGTGTCCGTGGACTTATGAATATGCAGTATGCTATTGAGGGCGATACAGTATACGTACTTGAAGCAAATCCACGTGCATCAAGAACAGTACCGCTTGTATCGAAAGTATGCGATATAAATATGGTTAGAATTGCAACAGAGATTATAACATCATCACTTACAGGAAAGTCATCACCAGTCCCCGAACTCAAAGACAGACAGATTAATCACTATGGCGTAAAAGAAGCTGTATTCCCGTTCAATATGTTCCCCGAAGTTGACCCGCTTCTTGGACCTGAAATGCGTTCTACTGGTGAAGTACTTGGTATTTCAAAGTCATTCGGTGAGGCATACTATAAAGCGCAGGAAGCAACAAAGAATCCTCTCCCGAACAGCGGAACAGTACTCCTTAGTATATGTGACAGAGACAAGCCCGAACTTATTGAAATTGCAAAGGGATTCAATGAACTTGGATTCAAAGTTCTTGCAACTCATAAGTGCTATAAACTTCTTGTACAAGAGGGCATACCTTGTGAAAGAATATACAAGATTTATGAGGGCAGACCTAATATAGCAGATGAAATAGCTAACGGTGAAATTCAGCTTATCATCAATACACCAGCAGGCAAGTCAAGTATTCATGATGACAGCTATATCCGCAAAGCAGCTATAAAGCACCGTGTACCATATATCACAACAATGGCAGCAGCAAAAGCAAGTGTTGAGGGTATACGTGCAATCAAGAATAATCATCATATTGAGGTTAAGTCGCTCCAGTCACATCATGGTGATATAAAGTAATACAACAAAAAAACTGCATCAGAAGAAATTTTGATGCAGTTTAATATTAATGGTGATTTTATGAATCAGAATAAACTAAATGATTTACTTAATCAAAATGATGACTATGATTTTATTAATGCTCTTATAGACCTTGTTTATGGCAGATATGCAGAAACGGAATATGAAAATCTCAATGAAGTTCAGCGTACACTGTATCTCTGTTGTCTAATTGAGGACTGCTGTCAGGCTGATACTCTGTACACTTTTATTGAGGAGGGTATGGGAAAATATCTGTCTGATGCTGTTAAATCATATGACAGAATAGGTGCGCCGAAAACTTCCGCATTGTTAAAGCAGATTATCAATATAACTCCGCAGAATGTCATTGACGGTGAAAGTCCGACCGATGAAATTCTTGATAAAATTATTGAAACAGGCAGTTTGATTTCTGATTATCCCGACGGTGTGATGCACAAAATATATTTCGATTATGCTAAAAAGCACTCAACAGAAATTCTGTAAAAAAAATTTTGCAGATACTTGACATAATAAAAAGAATATGCTATAATATATATACAAAGAGGGCACTGCGATAAGCGGTTTCTCCCTCAAAAGCTTAAGAAATAACTATTGCCTCTGGGGATATTGGCAGTTATTTCTTGTTTTTATCGTTGACAATGAGAGTTATGAGATTGATTATTACATTAAGTAGTAAAAGTAATTCAGATATACTCATGTAACTCACCCTCTTTCTGAGGGAAAGAATTGAAACCGCCTACCGTTTTTTTGCAGCACCCATGTTATTATTATATCATGGGTGGCTTTTTTTGTCAAGTATTGTAGAAAAATTTTTTTGCAGATACTTGACATAACAAAAAATATGTAGTATAATATATATGAAATAGCCGTCGTTTTGGTAGAGACGAGCGACTATTTATTCTTTCTGTTAAAATAAAGTACCCATAGTATTATGCTATGGGTTGCTTTATTTTATCAAGGTATCGGAAAGGGATTTTTTATGTTGAAAGAAATACTCAATAATAAAACGTGTGCGGAGTGCAGAATGTGCTGTATTTTTGACAGATATGATATATGGGAAACTCCGCTTTTTGATGAGGAGACTAAAAACAAGGTGCTTGAATTTAATTCGGGGGCTGTATTTGCAAAAGTCGGCGATAAATATATGCTCAATGCAGGCGAACTTGCGGAGGGTGATTTGTTTACCTGCCCTGCACTCACCGAAAACGGCTGTATTTTAGGTGACAGCAAGCCTTTTGACTGCCGTATATATCCTTTCAGGGTCATGGACAAAGACGGACAGCGTGTTATTGCTGTTTCAACACTCTGCAAGGACGTTCACGGACAGAATCACGACAAACTGCGTGAGTTCCTGAAAAATGGTCTTGTAGAAAAAATATTCGCCTATGCTGATGCAAATCCTGATATTGTCAAGCCATATTATGATAATTATACAGTTATTTTATAATATTTTTGTTGACATTTTCAAATCAGCGTGATATAATTATATCAAAAAGTATAAGAAAGGAAGTATATAAAATGGCAAAAGATAAAAAAATGGTTACTGCTATTACTTCTATGAATGAAGATTTTGCACAATGGTACACTGATATATGCAAGAAAGCAGAACTTGTTGAATATACAAGTGTTAAGGGCTGTATGGTTATACGTCCTTACGGCTATGCAATATGGGAGAATATACAGCATATTCTTGACGGAATGTTCAAGGAAACGGGTCACGAAAATGTGTGTATGCCTATGTTCATTCCCGAAAGTCTCTTGCAGAAAGAAAAAGACCATGTTGAAGGCTTTGCTCCGGAGGTTGCATGGGTTACACATGGCGGAAGTGAAAAACTTGAGGACAGGCTCTGCGTCCGCCCGACTTCTGAAACACTCTTTTGTGAACATTATGCTAATATCATACACTCATACCGTGACTTGCCTAAACTCTATAATCAGTGGGTTAGCGTTGTACGCTGGGAGAAAACAACACGTCCGTTCCTCCGTTCAAGAGAGTTCTTGTGGCAGGAGGGTCATACAATCCACGCTACAGCAGAGGAAGCTATTATCGAAACAGAAAAAATGCTCAATATATACGCACAATTTTGTGAGGAATCACTTGCAATGCCTGTTGTAAAGGGCAAAAAGACTGAAAGCGACAAATTTGCAGGAGCAGTCTCCACATATGCAATTGAAGCTCTCATGCACGACGGAAAAGCACTTCAGGCTGGTACTTCGCATTATTTCGGTGACGGATTCGCAAAAGCTTTTGGTATTGAATATACTGACAAGGAAAACAAGCACGTATTTCCGCATCAGACAAGCTGGGGTGTTACCACACGTCTTATCGGCGCAGTTATCATGACACATGGCGACGACAACGGACTTGTATTGCCTCCTGCTGTTGCACCTGTTCAGGCTGTAATTATTCCGATTGCACAGCATAAAGAGGGTGTACTTGACAAGGCAGGTGAACTGCTTGAACGTCTCAAAAAGGCAGGATTGAGAGTAAAGCTTGACGACAGCGAAAACTCTCCGGGCTGGAAGTTTGCGGAGTACGAAATGAAAGGCGTACCGCTTAGAATAGAGATAGGTCCAAAGGATATTGAAGCAGGACAGTGCGTTATTGCGTCACGCTGGAACGGCGAAAAAGTGAGTGTATCACTTGATGAACTTGAATCGGCTGTTCAGCAGAAATTGCAGGAAGCCCACGACGGTATGTACAAAAAAGCACTTGAAAACATGGACAACAGGACGTATTCATGCACAACGCTTGACGAAATTATAACAGCACTTGCCGAAAATGGTGACGGCTTTATAAAAGCTATGTGGTGCGGTGAGGAAGCTTGTGAAGATGAAGTAAAGGAAAAAACAGGTGTAGGCTCAAGATGTATTCCGTTCATGCAGGAAAAAATATCGGGTACTTGTGTATGCTGTGGCAAGCCTGCGAAACACATGGTTTACTGGGGTAAAGCGTATTGATATGGATATACTGAAAAAATCTATGCTGATTTTATCATCAGCAGTACTTATGACACTCCCCGTCTGCAATATTTTTGATGCACAAGCTTATGATTCTGCGTTATGGCCTGTTGACAGTCAGTATAAGGATATAACGACTTATTTTGATGAAAGCCGTAACTACGGCAATACGTCGGCGCACAATGCAATTGATATTCCTGCTGATTACGGTGCAAACATATATTCCGCATATGACGGAGTATGTATTTCTGCTGATTGGAAAGATGCCTATGGCTATCTTATAATCATATGGCACGAAGATTTAGGCGTTTACACGTTCTATTCACACTGTTCGTCCGTTTCTGCCTACAGCGGTCAGGCAGTAAAACAGGGGGATATAATAGGCTATGTGGGAAGTACGGGCTTTTCAGACGGAAATCATCTCCATTTCGGCATATGCGATACGCTTCTTGGCGGTTTTCCCTCTGAAATGTATTATAATCCTCTTACTTACTTCTCATACAACGCAGAACATACATTTGAGGAGTGCAACTGCTCAACCAATTACTCTGGACTTTACACAACTCACGGCGTTGACACATATCTTAACATAAGAAACGACCACAACACCAATTCCGCAATACTGGGTGAAATTCCGCCTGATGCTGATATAAGAGTTACAAAGGCAGACGGTGAGTGGGCGCACGTTGAATACAATGGTATAACAGGTTTCTGCTCAATGGAATTTCTTGAAAAAAAGGGAGAAATAACCTCTGGCATGAGTATTTCAAATGCAAATGTTCCACGTGGAACACTTGAAACAGGAGCTGTATTCAGCATAAGCGGTACTATAAAATCCGACCTGCCTATAAAAAAAGTATGGGGCGGAGTTTACGAAAATGACGGCGCAACACCAATATTGATTGCAGAGGACAGCATAAACAGTCTCACTTATGATTTGTCGGGCGAATTTGACAGGCATATCAGATTCAATGACCTTACAGACGGCTCATACGTTTACAAGATTGAAGCGGAGGACGAAAGCGGACAGAAATTCACTCTTATCAGTTCAATCTTCTATGTGGGAGAAGACAAAGATATAGTAACAGGCGATATAAATTCAGACGGCGTTGTAAATATCGCTGATATGGTACTCCTGCAACAGTATCTTCTTGGCAAGACAAGTCTTTCAGCTACTCAATATACATACGCTGACATCAACAGAGATTCAGTCGTTGATGTGTTTGATATGGTGGAGATAAGAAAAATATATAACTGAATGTGAATCCGTCGGAATTTTCGGCGGATTTTTTTTGATTATACTTGCAAAATATGAAAAACTATAGTATAATAGATGATGTATAAAAAAATTGATAATAAATATTGACGGAATAATTTACAGAAGACCAGCACATAATTATAACTTGTCATATATCTTATTATCAATAAAAAAAAGGAGGATAAAAACATTGTCACAAACCAAATCCGTCAGTAAAGCACCTGTCGGCGCACTTCCGACAAAACCACTGGAAAAAGTCAAGCTGTACCCATTATATTATGTAGCGGCTTTTCTCATTCCTGCATTGCTGACACTAATCGCCTACGCAGTCTTCGGGGTTTATCCCTTTGGAGAGCGTTCCGTATTGACACTTGACTTAAACGGTCAGTACGTCTATTATTTTGAGAATATCCGAAGATGTTTCTGGAGCGGAGAAAGTCCGCTTTACAGCTGGTCAAGAAACCTTTCGGGTGGCTATCAGGGTGTTATAGGTTACTACCTTGCAAGCCCGTTCACTTTCATAGTAATCCTGTTTCCCCGAAGCATGATTGTTGAAAGCCTTATGATTATGCAGTTATGCAAAATCGGAGCTTGCGGAGCATCTTTCTTTGCCTATGCTCACCACGCAAAAAACGTTAAGCCGATACCTGCTGTAATCTTTGCAACAATGTATGCACAGATGTCATATGTTGCAATTCAGCTTATCGACCCTATGTGGATTGACGGTCCTATTTTCTTACCACTTGTAATTCTTGGACTTGAATATCTCATTGACGACGGCAGAAAAATCAACTACATCATTCCGCTTGCAATTATGTTTATAGCTAACTTCTATATCGGATTCATGATTGCGATATTCGTAGCAATTTACTTTGTCTACTATCTGTTTTTCGGTGCAAAAAAGAAGTTTTCAGGTGTAAACGACTATGCAAAGACAATCGGCAGAATGATTCTTGCAACAGGTGTTGTATTGATGTGCAGTTATATTATGATTATGCCTGTATACAACGGTCTTTCACTTGGTAAATTCTCTTTCTCCACACCTGATTACACCTTGCGAACTATGTTCAACCCGATTGAACTTCTGCCGACTCTCATGCCTAACCAATACTATTCAGTAAACGTTGATGAGGGTACAAGAATGTACGGCAGACCTGAAATTTACTGCGGTGTACTCTCATTGGTACTTGTACCACTCTATTATATGAACAGCAAAATCAAGACAAACCGCAAAATCGGCTACTCATTCATTCTTGCTGTAATGTTTATCAGTATGTGGATTAAGCCTGTCAATATGATGTGGCACGGCGGACAAGACCCTAACTGGTTACCTTACCGATATTCATTCCTTGTATCGTTTGTACTTGTATCAATGGCGGCGGAGGCTTTCTCAAATCTTCAGGACTATAAACTGGACTTCAAGAGTGCGTGCAGTACGTTTATAGCAATAGCACTTCTCTGCTTTGTATACGATGCTGTTCAGCCAAACTTCAATTATAATGAGGACAGATACAAATACGCCGCAATAATGCCATATTCTGATACTGTTACGATAAACGGCGAATCAACAAATCATCTTTTCCTGGGTACTATTGTATTCGGTGCTGTTCTTTCTGCTGTATATCTCACTATCGTGTGGCTTATCAGCAACGCAAAGAAAAAAGCAATGGTAAATGCCCTCACTGGTGTTCTTGCCTGCATAGTATTCTTTGAAGCTGGTTATAATGCCTTTGATACCATCTTCAAAATCGACAAAGAAGTATATTATTCATCAAGAAAATCATATTCAGCAATCATGGGCGCACCTGATGTAACTGCAAAGCTTGAAAATATCGATAATAGCTTATATCGTGCAGAAAAGACATTTTTCAGAAATGTAAATGATAATCAGGCGTACAAAATCAACGGTATTTCTCATTCAAGTTCAGTCATGAACGCAAGAATAATCAGATTTATTGAAACACTTGGTTATACTACAAAAAGCTATGAAACAAGATATGACGGCAACACTCCGATTGCAGACTCACTTCTTGGAATCAAGTATGTGCTTGATGACCCGTCAATCAGAAACGGAAGTAAGTCATTGTTAAGCCCATATTATAATCTTATTCAGTCTTCCACTTATCAGGCTGAAAGCGGTGAGAAAACACTTGATATTTACGAAAATCCCGATGCACTCCCGATTGGTTTTATGGCTGATGATGATATACTCCATCTTAGCTTTTTAGGAAACGACAATCCGTTCAACAGCATGAATAATTTCCTTAGTTCACTTACCGGCAATACTCCCGATTACACCAACTTACAGCCGAAAGAGTATTTCAGACGAATTGAGGGTTCACAATATCCCGAAGTTGTACTGAATGAGTGCTGGGAATCAGACTACAACGGACAGCACTGCTACAATGCAAATGCAAACGCAGGCGACCCGACTGTCAGAATTCATATCACAACAGAAGAAGAATCACCTGTTTTCATGTTCCTGAAATCAGACAACCCGAAAAAGTGCAATTTGTGGGTATCGTCCACAAAAGACCCTGAAACAGGCGAATTTGTTGCAGGAACGTTCAATGGCTATGGCAGTTATTATGACGGCTATGACTATTCAATCGTAAATATTGGCACTTATCCTGCTGGTACAGAACTTGAAATCCGTCTTACAATTCTACAGGCTGACAGAACAGGCAACAACGAATATATCATGATAAAAGACTTCCAGTTCTATCACCTTGATTATGAAACATTCCATAATGATATACAGCAACTCAAGAATAACACATGGAATCTTGATTACTCAAAGACAAAAAACAATTACCTTGTTGGTGAGATTGATGCACAGGCAGGACAGATTTTCTATACATCAATCCCATACGAACCGGGCTGGACTGTAAAAGTTGACGGAAAGAAAGTAAGTGAGCAGTTTGAGGAGACTATTTCAGACAATGGCACAAGCATAATGAGAAACTTCACAGACGCTACAGAAGGACAGGTTGTTATATTAAATGCGCTTATGGGAATAAGATTACCCGAAGGACATCACAAAATTGAGATGAAATATTCTCCTCCCGGATTCAATACAGGTGTTATACTTCTCATCTTAGGTATTGGTGTAGTAGTATTGCTTTATCTCTCCGACAGAAAAAACAATCATGTATTGCTTTTGAGAAAGCGTGGACTTGTAATTGATTACGACCCGCCGAAATCAGAGAAAAAACCAGTCAAGAACATCATCAAATCAAAAGTTAAAGTAGAAGATAATAAAGAATCCGCTGAAACTGAATCAACCGAAGAAGAAACGGAAGATATAGAAGATATTGCAGAAGAATCCGACGAAGAATAACAAAAAGAAAAACAGGAAAGCTGAAAATTTTCAGCCGACCTGTTTTTTTGTCTGAACATTGTTTTGGCAATTCTGAAAAGCATATAACTTTATCATCATAAAAAACTTTCGTCATTTGTAATTTCTGTAACGTTTTCGCTGATTCTGAAAATCCATATAAAAGGAAACAGGTTTTGTATAAAGTGCTGTTTTTAAATTTTTCTTTGCTGAAATAGTGGGAAAAAAAGGAAATAATTAAGTTTTTCCCGATTTACAGCTATTTATCAAACTGGGAAAAATAGGGAAATAATTATTTTTTCCGGGAAAAAATTATATTGCGCAATTATTTCCCACAAATAATTAATTTTTTCCTTATTATTTCCCACTCAAAAAAACACGATATATAGCCGAAAACAGACTTTTTTCCGTTTTTTCCCACTGTTTCGGCAGTTCTGAAAACCACATAAAAAAGGAGCAGGAATTAACCTGCTCCGAACTGATTATTCACTTTCAATAATGCTGATGTATCTTTCAAGCTCCTGAATTTCATAATCCGCCACCAATGAAACAAGTGCATCAGGACTTTTTGTTGTGCGGTAATCATCAAAACAGTTATAATACTTCATTCTGTCGGTGAACTTGATATTGACAGGAAGCAATCCCGACTTCATAAGTTCAAAGTTGAGAAGAAGTCTGCCTGTTCTGCTGTTGCCGTCAATAAACGGGTGTATACTCTCAAATTCAAGGTGAAGCATTGAAACAGCTGTAATAATGTCATCAGTTGAGTTTCTGTAGTCAATAACAAGCTGTTCCATAAGTTTCGGAACAAGATAAGGCTGTGGCGGTGTGTGTTCACTTCCCATAATCATTACGGGAACACGGCGTTAAACTCCTTTGTTTTCACGGTCTGCCATAAGCACAAGCGAGTGAATTTCTTTTATAACACGCTCCGAAATCTCTGTATCTGCATTTACAAGCTCTGTAATATAATCAAAAGCATCTTTGTGACCAATAGCCTCCAGATGTTTTTATCGGCTTTTCAGCGATTGTAATACCTTGCTGTAAAATCATAGCTGTTTCTTTGAGCGTAAGCGTACTGCCCTCAATAGCATTGGAATGATAGCAGTTATTTACTGTAAATTCCTCACGAAGTCGCTTTAATTCGCCCTGATTAAGCGGACGGAGTGCGGACAGATTTTCTTTAAGTTCCCACACTCTTTTCAGTTTGTTGGTCATTCCTGCTCCTCCTCATTAATAAGAATATCTCCGATGTCACATTCAAGTAGTGAACACAGCTTTGATAAAACATCAAAAGAAACGCTCTGTTTATGCCTTAATCTCTGCATTGTTGCTTCACCTATCAGCTTTTCTTTTCTAATGCGTGTTGTTGAGTAGCCTTTTTCTTTTAAAGCTGCTAACACATCAATTTTATACTTTATTGGCATTGTATCAAGTCCTTTGGGGTGGGAGCAGATTTTTATAACACTCCCTACTTCCCATTATAATTATATCATAAAACAACACTAAAATCAAGTGCAAAAATCACTAAAAATTGGACTGGTTGATTTAGTTTTTTAACGGCTTTATAAGTTCTCTGTAGTTATGCCATCGGATATTCTGAAAGAGTAGTCACCGAAATCAAGCTTTTTTGATTCATGCTTTATACCGTATGCATCAAGACTGTTGAGTATATGCTTATTCTCTTGTATCACAGATTATTGTGACTTCCTTACAAAATTTTTCTTTATCGCTCATAATATTCACCTCGTTATTTTATACAAAATTCGGAGCAGAATTTGTACAAAGTGCTGTTTTTAAATTTTCTGTTACTGAAAATATGGGAAAAAAGGAAAAAAAGTAAAATTTTACCAATTTATAGCCATTTATCAGACTGGGAAAAAACATGGAAAAAAGCACTTATTTGTGGGAAATAAGTATCTGACTTGGGAAAAAAGCACTTTTTTCCTGCTTATTTCCCATTGCATTTTTACCGATATATAGCCAAAATCAGACTTTTTCCGTTTTTTCCCACTATTTCAGACGGTTTAAAATTAAAACTCCGTCTCCTGCTCCTGTTATGTAATTTATTTATCAAAAATCAACGGATTAACTTTAATTGTAACTTTCGGTCTGCCTGCTGTTTTTGTTTCTGTAATTTTGATATACTTCATATTATCAAGCAGTTCAAGCACTTTATCAAGTTCATTTGATTTAATTGTGCGGTTATCTCTTGAAATATCGCTTCGGGTATAAACTTCCTGTCTGTTATCTTTCAGCTTTTTGAGAACACGTTTTGCATTTTTGGTAGTTTTGCCCTCAAAAGCCGTACCACTGAAAGCCTTGTGAGCCTGATTCTCTGCCCACATTGCAATCCCTGCTGACTTCATAACCGTATCTTCATCAATCAAATCAGTTGGATTGTGCGTGCAGAGATGAAGTATTCCTGCAATCCTACAGCACTTAGCATAAAGCTTATTCGCCCATTCAGCCATATATACAAGGTTACCGCCCTCTTTCAGTCTGCACTCAATTGAATAGAAATAATCACCCAGAAGATTTGATGCGTTCGTGTTGAATCGGAGAATCTGCGGATTTTCGACTGTTCCTGCATTAAGAAGATTTTCAATAAGACTGCCGTACTGCTCTCTTAATTCCTGCGGAATAAGCGGTGACTGCTGTTTTCTGCTCCCCTGCTTACTTTCAGGAAATGCAAACAGGAAACGGTGAATAAGTCCACGCCCTGCAAATTCGGGCTTGTTCATTGCCTTTGCGAACGGTTCAGGCTGTGCCATAAGACCCAGAGTTATAACGGGGTGTTCAAGATAGATATTTTCTTTTGAACGTCTTGTAACAACAAGCGGTGAGCCGTCATAGGCTTTCAGGAAGATGTCAATATTCGCTGTTCCGTTTGAGTAAAGACCTGCAATATTATCAAATATCCCACATTCATCATCAAGTATACCCATAAGTTCGTTATTGTCAGCAAGTTCAGCCGTAAGACTTTCAGGTGTGCAGTCAGTAATATTCAGAGTGAGACGGTTGACAGGCTTGAGATTTTCCAGTTCAAGAGCGATTTCCTGTGCTTTGTCTACATCAGCGTTTTTGCCCTTTGTGAGACTTTCAAACGCATTTGCAAGTGATTTTCTCTTTGCTCTGTATTCAGCGATAAGCGGTGCTAAACGTTCATTTTCTTTCTTCTGATACTCAAAAAGCGGAGCAGTTAAAGTGCTGAACACTCCCGACTTTCTTTCACCAGGACTTGCTACCGTCAGCGTATAGAGATTCAGCGGTTCTTCATGAAAAGTATTCGGAAAACAGACATTGAATTTCCCTTGTACACAGCGTGACAGCACCGACAGCAAAGGCAGTACACACATTTCAATATCAACCTGCACATACTCCGCAACAGCTTTGAGATAGTCACGGAGCAAGTCAGGGAGACAACTATCGGGATTGAATTTCATCATCTGGACTGGCTTTTCAAAAGACTGTGGCATCTCCCACAGTTCAGGTTCGCCGCGTTCTTTGGCTTTCTTCTGCATCAGCTCATAGGTTACATCTTCCTTGCCGAATTTTCTTGCCTGATACATAATGTTTGTGAAAATTTCTTTGTTGGTGTTCCTGCGCTCAAAAGCAAGGTCCATTGCTCTTTCGGTGTACTCAAAAAATTCAAGAAGTGTCATTTCCTTCTGCTCATTTGTATTTGCTGTGTTGGTCATTATTTTTGCTCCTTTGCAATATCTTTTCATAAGAGGGCAAAAACAGCATCTTTTTAAATCAAAAAACATTGATTATTGAGAAAAGTTTACAAAAAATTCACAATTGCACGTAAAAATCACGTATTTCACCATTCAGCAAAACAAAACAGACATACTCCCTTATAAGAGAATATGCCTGTTTTACGCTGATTTCTTATGGAGCTTGTGACGGGACTCGAACCTGCGACCTGCTCATTACGAATGAGCTGCACTACCAGCTGTGCTACACAAGCCTCTTGACAAATTGCGAATAATATGCTATAATTATTATATCACATGGAAACAGATTTGTCAAGAGGGTATTTATCGACTACAGTCTATTAACTGCAAATTGTTGAAAACTTTTATGTTGAAAACCTGTTAGTTTAGCTCAAAAATACTGTGGAAAACCTGTTGAAACAGTGTGGAAAACTGTTGAAAGTCGTGTTGAAAAGTACCCCGAAATTGCACCAAAAAAGTTCACGAAAAAACAAAAAAAATCACTGTTGAATGTTGAAAACTCTGTGGAAAAATCTGTTGAAAAATTTGTGGAAAACCTGTTGAAACATGTTGAAAGATTTTTGAGAATCCCTATTTACAGAGATTTTTCAGGTATCAAAAAAATCAACCTTTCAACATTGTGATTGTTGAAAACCTGTTAGTTTAGAGCAAAAAAACTGTTGAAAACCTGTTGAAACAGTGTGGAAAACTGTTGAAAGTTGTGTTGAAAACCCCTGATTTAAATGGTTACAAAGTGAATTTAACGAGGAGTGCTTTAACTTGAAAAATGTTGAAAACTTTGTTGAAAGTTATGTGGAAAACTCCTCAAAAAGTTAACAAAAAGTTCACAATTAGAAAAAGTTTTCAACAGCCAAAAGTGATTAACAAATTGTGACTAATATTAAAAAATTTAACATTGATTTTTTGTAATTCAACAGAGTTTTCAACTTTTTGATGTTGAAATGTTGAAAACTTTGTGGAAAACCTGTTTTTTGTTAACGAAAAATTCATAATTATAATTTGACATCGGGTATAAATTTTTTAAAACTGTAAATACTACATTTCATATTGCAGAAATGCAATAATTCTAAACGAAAGAAATGGTAATATGAAAAAAGTTTTAACTTTAGCATCACTCCTTTTTACTTCTGTTTTTTTCACTGCTTGCGGAGACAACGGTAATGATAACATAGATTCAGGCTCATATTATGAACAGCATGACTATGGCAACGGAAATTCCGACCGCTATGACAATAATGACAACGACAACAGACATGATGACAATCGAAACGACAATTTTTCCAATGACGTTTCCGACGGCGTGTCCGATGTGAAAGACGGAATTGAAAATGCAGTTGATGATGTGGAAGATGCAGGAGAGAATATCATAACTGATGTAAGTTCTGCTGTAAGTGATATGGTTGACAACGACACAGAAACAACCTATACGACAGCAGGGTAAAAAAAATCCCTGCTTTAAAGCAGGGAATACATTAAAATTTTTAACTAAATCTTTCGTTCGCTCAACCACATAATTCAATAATAGCTTCTGCCATTATTTCCGCATTTTTCAGAAGATTTTCCTCTGTTATAAACTCATCTGCGGAGTGCATATTATTTTCCTCATCTGGAAAAACTGCACCAAATGCAACACCGCCCTCAACATCATGCACATAAGTTCCTCCACCGATTGTCAGGCATTTTCCTTTTTCGCCCGTAACTTTTTCGTATACACGGAGCAAAGTCTGTACAAATTTGCCGTTTTCATCAGTATAATGAGGTTCAGAGCCTTCGCAGGAATCAATTTCAAAGCCGATTTCTCTTAGTTTTCCGCAGATAATTCCGCCGATTTCGGATTTTGTTCTGTCAAGTGGAAATCTTATATCAATACCGCCATACAGACGGTTTTGTCTTGTATTCAGTAATGAAAGAACGCAGGTAATACCTGAAATATCACCAAAAATTGACTTTCCGTCCCATTCGCCGTGCGGAAAAAGATGTACAAGACTGTCAAGAAGTCTGATTCCTTTGCCCTCAACGGACAGACATTCAGTAATAGCATTATCGCCCTTTTCAGGAGTGGACGCATGAGCTGATTTTCCGCTGTAAAGCGTGAGACAACGTTCACCGTCAGCTATAGAGCAATTCTGCGGAACAGCATTTATAACCTCACCGCCGTTTATTTCTGCGCCATTATAATCAGCAGAAAAATATACTCTCAACATACCTTTTTCGCCGTTTATAATCGGATATTCGCCGTCGGGAGTGAACACCATAGGCGGAAGATTTCTTTTTTGTCTGTAATAAATCAAATCAGCAGAGCCGTTTTCTTCATTCGTACCGAAAATAAGGCGGACACCTTTTTTAAGCGGTATATTGAGGTCTTTTATGACTTTGAGTGCAAAAAGAGATGCAACGGCAGGACCTTTGTCATCACAAGTACCACGACCGATAAGCTTTCCGTCCGTGCGTTTAAGTACAAAAGGGTCACTGCTCCAGCCTGTTCCCTCCGGAACGACATCAAGATGTGAAAGTATAGCGAGTTCAGGTTCTGTTGAATCAAAATCAGCAGAGCCGGCATACCAGTCGATATTTTCAGTAATAAAGCCATATTCGGAACATTTTTTCAGCATTTTTTCAAGTGCCTTTGCAGGTTTCTTTCCGAATGGGAATTGTCCGTTCTGTTCATTCTGAACACTTCTCACTGCAACAAGTTCAGCAAGAAAGCTGAACATTTCTTCTTTATGGGATTCGAGATACTCTCTTATCATACTCAAAACGATTCACCACACACAAAAAAGCAAAGGCAGACAATCTGATAACACGCAATTCTGTAAGTTACCGCCGACATTTTGTTTGAGCAGTCCCGAGGGACTGCTCATCTGTTAATAAAAGGAAGTTATCAGCAACCCAGCAAGTAAAGAACACGTCTGCCTTTGTGATATTTAGTATTTTGAAATACAAAAGCAGACAGTCTGATAACATACAGCCATACATCAAATTCATTTACTCCCCCCCGTATGTGGGAAGTAACCGTAATACGCAAAAGTAAGTTATCATAAAATGTACAGCACGTCTGCCTTTGCAATTATTCAATTATTTATGGACAATCAGTTAATGATAGTCTTGTCTGATTCCTTGTCAAAGAGATGGATTCTGTTCGGGTCAATAGCAATCTTGATTTCGTCACCGATTCTTGCTGTTGAACGAGGACTAACTCTTGCTGTAAGGTTGTTGCCTTCGCAAGTGAGATAGAGATAGATTTCAGCACCCATCATTTCAGTAAGCTCAACATAAGCATCAATAACACCTGTTGTAGCGTTTGAAAGATACATTTCCTCATCGTGAATACTTTCCGGACGGATACCAAGAACAATTTCTCTGTTTACGTATCTTGCAAGATTATCATTTACCTTTGATTCAGGAACGATAATTTCATATCTTCTGCCATTTCTTCCCTCACCGCCGAACTCAACGATATACTGACCGTAATCCTGACGGAGAACAGCGTCAATGAAGTTCATCTGTGGAGAGCCAAGGAATCCTGCAACGAACTTGTTTACAGGTCTCTCATAGAGATTCTGCGGAGTATCAACCTGCTGAATCCAGCCGTCTTTCATACAAACGATTCTGTCGCCCATTGTCATAGCTTCTGTCTGGTCGTGAGTTACGTAGATGAAAGTTGTACCAAGTTTCTTGTGGATTTTAGAAATCTCTGTTCTCATCTGCGCACGAAGTTTAGCGTCAAGGTTTGAGAGAGGCTCGTCAAGGAGGAATACTTTAGGTGAACGAACAATACAACGACCCAAAGCAACACGCTGACACTGACCGCCTGACATAGCTCTTGGCTTTCTGTCAAGAAGATGTGCAAGGTCAAGAATCTTTGCTGCTTCGTTTACTTTTCTGTCGATTTCGTCCTTTGGAACTTTACGGAGTTTAAGACCGAAAGCCATGTTTTCGAAAACTGTCATATGCGGATAGAGAGCGTAGTTCTGGAAAACCATTGCTATATCTCTGTCCTTTGGTGCAATATCATTAACAAGGCGGTCACCGATATAGAGTTCGCCTTCTGAAATTTCCTCAAGTCCTGCTATCATACGGAGAGTTGTAGATTTACCGCAACCCGAAGGTCCTACCAATACGATAAACTCCTTATCTCTGATTTCTAAGTTAACATCATGAACAGCATGGAAACCGCCAGGATATTTTTTCTGAATATTTTTAAGTGTTAAGCCTGCCATTTACAATTATCCTCCAGTACAAATTTTCTTGCTGATAAATTTACGCATTATCAGCTATAATAATATAATAACATTTTTTGAAAAATATTTCAAGATGCTTAATTGCCAAAGTTGACATTATTTATTTATGGGATTTGCCGAAAATTCGCTAAAAAAATTATCGCAGAAACGGTCAAAATCGGGAGGTAAAAATAAGTTTTCAACATCTTTGTGCAATAATTCCATACACTCTCCAAAGCCCAGTTTTTCGGGGAGAATCACTCCCCCGACAGAAATCCGCATCAATTTCTCAACATGATTCTCAACAGCCGAAAACATTCTTTTAACCTGATGATATTTTCCTTCATGAAGTTCAACAAATGCCATATTATCGCAGTTTTTCATGCTTTTCACCCTTGCGGGCAGACACTGTTCCCCATCACCTAAAACTATGCCTTTCCAGAATAAGTCAATATATTTACTTTGAAACGGTTTGGCAAGTTTCACAATGTAAATTTTAGGTATGTGATTTTTAGGCGAAAGAATTTTGTGGGCAAGTTCACCATCGTTTGTTATAAGTAATGCACCAAGAGAATCTTTATCAAGCCGACCAGCAGGAAAAAGACCCTTTGTTTTCATTTCAGGCGGAACAAGTTCAAGAACGCTTATTCCGTCATTATCTTCTGTAGAACTCACATAACCGTCAGGCTTATTCATAAGAATATATCTGTAAGGCTGATTTCTGACAGTTTCCCCATATATTGTAACTTCTGCGGTTTCTGAATCTATTTTGAAATCAGATTTTTTTATAATCCTGCCGTCAACTGTAATTTTTCCATCTGATGCAGACGTTTTAATTTGAGAGCGTGTATATTCTGTCCTTTCTGAAATAAACTTATCAAGTCTGATAACCGGCATTTTTTAACTCCTTTCGGAATAAATACTCACTCTTTGCGAATAATAATTAGCAGACGAAATTATTCGAGGAGTGGTTTATTATGTCCAAAAAATTTGTCATATCTGTTGTTGCTGCCGCATTGGCTTTATGTGCCGTCATTATAATTTCCCCTGATAACAAGGAAACGCAGGACAACATCGGAAGCGCAAGGACAGACGCATCAGACACAGCCCACAGAAAGGCATATTTTGCATCTCATGGGTGGGAAGTTGATGAAATTTCGGAAAAAGATATAACAATTCCGTCAACATTTTCCGAAGCATATGAAGAATATGCAGTAATTCAGGATAAGCAGGGACTTCCTTTGCGTGAATATGCAGGACGTGAAGCAAAAGTATACACATATGAAGTAATAAATTATAGCCCGAATAATGAGAAAATGCTTGCTGAACTTCTTGTTTGTGATAATACTGCAATTGCATCTGTTGTATACGGAAACAACGAAAAAATCCCTGTAAGCTGATTTACCTGTCTTGTTATTATATATCAATTATATCATACATTATATGCATTGTCAATAATCTAAAATAATTTTTTACTGCTGATTTTTTTTCACCATTTCCGCTGTATTTTCATACTATACAGCGGAGGTGAATACCCTTGAATGAAGAATTATTGCTTGCATTGATAGTCAGTGCAGATACATTTCTGACAGCCGTTGCATACAGGAGCAGTGACATAAAAATCCCGATACAGTCGGCATTTATAATAAACCTTATGGGAGCTGTTGTTTTGGGAATATCTCTTTTTCTTTCCGATTTTGCAGGTCATTTTGTAAATCCCGAAATATGCAGTATAGCAGGATTTATAATCCTTACCACTATCGGCTTGATTAATATTTTCAAGAGCATTATCAGAACTCTTGTTCGCAAACTTTCCAATCAGGACGAAAAAGCGTTTAAAATGGGTTCAAGCGGAATTATAGTAAAGCTATATCTTGACGAAACATCAGCCGATTCCGACGGCTCACAGACACTTTCAGCATGTGAGGCAATTTCTCTTGCATTGGCAAGCTCACTTGATTCAGCATCAACGGGTATAAGCTGTGGTTTCAATAAAATAAATCCGTTGCTGTCTGGAGTGTACGCTTTTGCAATCGGGTTTGTTGCTCTTGCAATGGGAACACTTTTCGGCAAAAAGATAGCATCATTGAATCATGATTTCTCATGGCTTGCGGGAGTATTTCTGATAGGATTTGCGGTGTTTGAATTTCTTAGGTGATTTACAGTTCATAGAAAACAATTTCAGGCGGATTGAATAATCGTAGCTTGCCGATACCGCCCGAAACACATAGTTTCATTTCTCCTACACTGTACACACCTTTTGAATATTTCGGAAACAGCTTTCTTTCGGGTGACAGAATACCTTTCCCAAATATTCGCACTGCACCGCCATGAACATGACCGCTGAAAGTATAGTCCGCACCCCATTCTGCATAGACATCAGCCCATAGCGGATTGTGAGCAAGCAGAAGTATATTTCCGTCAGGTTTTCCGCCCATAATATCTGTCATATCCTTGTGTGAGAAAGTATCAAGATTCTTGTAACTGTCATTTTTCTTGTAAGCGGTATATTTTGGTACGACACCGCATATACAGAACTCTCTGTTTTTTATCTGAACGTACTTTCCACAATTATTAAGCAACTGAACTTTTGTATTTTCAAGTGTTTTTTCCAAATCATTTATATATTTTTCACCTATACTCTGCTCATGATTTCCGAAAACCATGTAAACTGGTGCAACTTCACAAAGACGATTCAGCAGAATTTCTGCTGATTTGAAATCAGTTTCACTTCTTGAAATTAAATCTCCTGTAATGAAAATCATATCAGGAGATTTTTTTTCAGCTATCTTAGAGATACGGCAGTTGTCCGCACCTTTTTTATCCTTGTGAATATCGGAGACGTGCATAATTCTGATGCCGTCCCCGAATTTTTCATGCCTGCACATAACAATAAGCTTGTTTTCGATAAAGAGCATAGCAGATATAAATATAATAGCTATAGCAAAATAAATCACTGTTCGTCCGTTATATCCTCAATATCGCCGCCATCAGTCACTTCATTTTTTTCAGCTTCCTGCGCTTCTGCTTCTTCCTGTCGGAGCTGTTCTTCGGTAAGCTGTTCAACTTTTTCAGTCTGTTCAGTGTCATCATGTTCGGCACGTGTAAAGGCAACGACTTTAGACCCCTCATTGACTCTCATAACACGGACACCTTTTGCATAATGGCTCATTATACTGATGTCGCTTGCAAGTATTCTGATGATAACACCGTCACTTGAAACCATGATAATATCGTCATCATTATCAACGATTTTGATACCACATACATAGCCTCTTGTATCGTCAACCTTGTAATTGGTGAGACCGTAACCGCCACGATTCTGTATTCTGTAGCCGTCGATTTCAGAACGTCTGCCATAGCCTTTTTCGGTAACAGTAAGAAGTGTAGCCCCCTCACGTACTCTTGCAATACCCACAACATAATCGCCCTCACGCAGTTTAATAACTCTTACGCCATGAGCAGAACGTGAAAGCGCACGTCCTTTTTCCTCCTCAATTCTTATAGCCCTGCCGTTTCTTGTTGCAATAAAAATCTGTTCTTTTCCGTTAGTCATGCGTACGCCTGCAATTTCGTCACCCTCATCAAGACCGATTGCAATAAGACCATTTTTGCGGACATTTCTGTAAAATGCAAGATTAGTTCTTTTGATTTTACCGTTTTTGGTTACAATGGTTATGAATCTTTCGTCACTGAAATCAGCTGTTTTAATCATAGCTGTAATACGCTCATTTTCGGACAGCGGAAGCAGGTTTATGAGATTGAAACCACGTGAAGCTTTTGAGCCGTCGGGAACTTCATAGCATTTCAGCTTGTACATGATGCCCTTATTTGAGATAAAGAGTATATTATCATGAGTACCGCAGATAAACATTTCCTCAACAAAATCCTGCTCACGCTGTTTCATGCCTGTTGTACCACGACCGCCACGCTTCTGTGTCTTGTATTCGCTTACGGGCATACGCTTGATATAGCCGTTGTTTGTGAGAGTAACAACGCAGTCTTCATGTGGTATTAAGTCCTCAACATCAACTTCACCGCTTACGGATTCAATATCAGTTCTTCTCTTGTCGCTGAATTTCTTGCGGATATTATTCAGGTCATTCATGATTATCTCATACACACGGTTAATATCAGCAAGAATATCTTCATATTCTGAAATTTTAGTAAGCAGTCCGTAAAGTTCGTCAGTAATTTTCTGTCTTTCAAGACCTGTAAGCGCACCTAAACGCATCTGCACAATAGCTTCTGCCTGTTCATCTGAAAGACCTGTCTGTTTCTGAATATGCAGACCTGTGAAATCATATTGAGTGCGGTCAAGTAAAGCGGACATATCGATAGTGCTGAAACGGTTGATAAGATTCTGTTTAGCTTCGGGGATAGTCTTGCTTTCTCTGATAATTTTTATACACTCATCAGTGTAATCAGATGCAAGGATAAAGCCTTGTAATATGTGCGCTCTTTCGATAGCTTTTCTCATATCGAAACGGGTGCGTCTCTGAATAACGTCCACCTGAAAATCAAGATAATGCTGTAAAGTTTCTTTGAGTGTAAGGACTTTCGGTTCACCGTTTACAAGCGCAAGCATAATGATTCCGACAGTATCCTGTAATTTTGTAAGAGCGAAAAGCTTGTTCAGTACAATCTGCGGTATAGCATCTCTTTTGAGTTCAATAACTATTCTCATACCGTCCTTGTCTGATTCGTCACGGAGATAATAGATTCCCTCAATTCTCTTATCTTTGCAGAGCTGATTGATGTTTTTGATGATGAGAGTCTTATTAATCATGTACGGAATTTCATCAACAATAATACAGTTTCTGCCGTTGATTTCCTCAAAATGCGTACGGCTTCGGAGGGTGATTTTGCCACGTCCTGTTCCGTAAGCTGCACGTATACCTGACTTGCCCATAATAATACCGCCTGTAGGGAAGTCAGGACCTTTGATGCATTCCATAAGCTGTTCAAGAGTGCAGTCGGGGTCATCTATGAGCAGTTGTAAAGCATCTACAACCTCACCTAAATTGTGCGGTGGGATATTAGTCGCCATACCTACAGCAATACCTGTTGAGCCATTGCAGAGGAGATTCGGGAATCTTGACGGCAGAACTTCAGGTTCTTTAAGTCTGTCATCATAGTTCGGAACAAAACCGACAGTTTCCTTGTTTATGTCAAGAAGCATATCAAGACATATTTTAGCCATTTTAGCTTCAGTATAACGATAAGCGGCAGCCTTGTCACCGTCAATTGAGCCGAAGTTTCCGTGACCGTCAACAAGTGGATAGCGGAGTGAAAAATCCTGCGCAAGACGTACAAGAGCATCGTACACAGAGGCATCACCGTGTGGGTGATAGCGACCGAGAACAGCTCCGACAGTATCGGCGCATTTTCTGTAAGCCTTTTCAGGTGTAAGACCATTTTCATGGAGCGTATATAAAATACGGCGATGAACAGGCTTTAAGCCGTCCCTGACATCAGGCAACGCACGTGAAACAATAACCGACATTGCATATTGGAGCATGGAGTTTTCCATTTCGTCCACAATTTCGGAATTGATTATTTTTGAGTTATCATTGTAAAGCAATTTGTTTACCTCCTGAACGTAATTTTTTTATTATTTGCTGTCAAGACTTCTGATAATTTCCATTTCTTCATCTGAAAAATACTCTTTAGGCAGAATATAGTACACAGCTTTATTGTCGATAAGCAGAAAAAAGCGGTCATATTCAAGAATCTGTATATTTTCGCCAGTCTGAATCCTTGTCGGCGGGATAGTTTCGTCGTCGGAGTTTTCAACATCTCCACGTTGAATTGTGGAAAACTCAACAAAACCTTCTCCGATAATTATGTTGTATTCGGATTCGCCCATTTGTCGCAGAGTATCAAGGATATTTCTTTTCATTTTTCGGGGATTGTACCATTCTCTTATGGCAAGTGCAAGGCAGACGACAACAAGCAGATAAGCGAGAAGATTATCAGGTGCTTTCACTGCACCATAGACGAAATTTGCCGTAAATACGAGAAAAACGCACATAAAAACGTAGCTTTTCGGATAGACATATTTTTTCTGGTAAGCGGTCATGCCGTCACGGAAAATATCAGCAGATATTTTGTAAGTCTTTTCAAGTTTAAGATTTTTTTCCAATTTTTCACCTTGTCATATATCAAGATTCTGTACAAACTTAGCATTTTTTTCTATAAATTTACGGCGTGGCTCAACCTTGTCACCCATAAGTATAGAGAATACCTCATCAGCTTTGAGTGCGTCCTCCATGCTGATTTTGACGATTGTACGTGTTTCGGGATTCATGGTAGTTTCCCAGAGCTGAATCGGGTCCATTTCACCGAGACCCTTGTAACGCTGAATTTCGACCTTGTGCCTGCCGTTTTCGGAGAGTTCAGCAATATACTTGTCTCTCTCCTCATCTGAAAAAGCATAGCGTTCCTGTTTACTCCTCCAGACCTTGAAAAGCGGAGGTTGAGCAATGTATATGTTACCGTTGGTGATAAGCGGACGCATATAGCGGAAAAAGAAAGTAAGGAGCAGAGTTCTTATGTGCATACCATCAACATCGGCATCAGCCATAATAATAACTTTTCCGTATCTAAGTTTTTCAATATCAAAATCCTCACCGATACTTGTACCGAGAGCAGCAACAACAGGTTCGAGCTTGTCATTTCCGTAAATCTTGTCAATTCTTGCCTTTTCAACGTTAAGCATCTTGCCCCAGAGTGAGAGAATAGCCTGATAACGTCTGTCTCTGCCCTGTTTAGCAGAACCACCAGCAGAATCACCCTCAACGATATAGATTTCAGTGTATCTTGTATCTCTTTCGGAGCAGTCGGCGAGTTTTTCAGGCATAGCGGACTTGCCAAAAGCATTTTTACTTCTTTCAGCTTCTCTTGCACGGCGAGCAGCTTCACGTGCTTTGAGTGCGGAGAGACTTTTTTCAAAGATTATTTTTGCGGTATCGGGATTTTCCTCAAGGAAATTCATAAGTTTTTCCTGAACGAGTTTTTCAATAAACGGCTTTACTTCAGGATTTCCGAGACGTACTTTTGTTTGTGCCTCAAACTCACATTCTGTAAGCTTGACGGAAATTATAGCCGTAAGACCCTCACGAATATCATCACCGCTTAATTTTTCCTTTTCTTTGAGAAGACCCATTTTTCTGCCGTATTCGTTTACAACTTTGCTAAGTGCATTTTTGAAACCTGTTTCATGAGAACCGCCGTCTTTGGTGTGAATATTGTTTGCAAAGGATAATATAATTTCATTGTAGCTGTCATTATACTGCAAAGCGATTTCCGCAAACATATCCCCCTGAGTACCTGAGATATAAATAACATCACCGCTGAGCGATTCAAAACCTCTTGTTTCGTGAATATGCTCAACAAACTGACGTATACCGCCCTCATAGTGAAGATTTTCACACTGAATATTTTCATCATCACGCAAATCTGAAAAACTGATTCTTATTCCGGGATTGAGGAAAGCCTGTTCTCTGAGACGTTTAAGCAGTATTTCATAATCATAGACAGTCTCCTCAAAAATTTCACCGTCCGCCTTGAACATAACGCTTGTACCTGTTTCAGTTGTTTTGCCGATTGCTTTAAGTTCCTCACTATAGTTGCCACGTTCGAAACGCTGAAACCATACATTTTCGCCGTCTTTTACGGTAAGTTCGAGCCATTCGGAGAGTGCGTTTACGACAGATGCGCCGACACCATGTAAACCGCCTGAAACCTTGTAACCACCGCCACCGAATTTACCGCCTGCATGGAGAATGGTGTAAACGACAGTAGCAGCAGAAATCTTTTCTTTCGGGTGAATACCGACAGGAATACCACGACCATTATCAGATACACGGATAACATCGCCTTTGAGTATTTCAACCTTGATTTCTGTGCAGTAACCTGCTAAAGCCTCATCAATCGAGTTGTCTACAATCTCATACACAAGATGATGCAGACCGCCCGAACCAGTAGAGCCGATGTACATACTTGGTCTTTTGCGGACAGCTTCCAGTCCCTCCAGAACTTGTATATCATTTTCATCATAATTGTTGTTTTGCTGAATCATATTTCCCTCCATAAATTTATATTTAGCTGTATTTTCTTGCAAAGCTTGCAACCTGAATAAAAAGCCTGATTACAGTAATAGCAAGCGGAAGAATAAAAGCGAGCCATATAAAGCCTGAACCAGAATTTTTTTAACTTTTTTCTGTTTTCTGCATTTATTTTCTGCTGTTCGTATTCATAGTCAATGAGTTCACCGTCCACAACAGAAATATTGCTCATATCAACGTTAGTTTCCATATAATCACCTCAATATGCCTGAAAGCTTCTGTAATACGCTGTAAGCCATGCAACAACACATCATAGTATAATTATACTCTATAATTTACAAATCCGTTAAAACGCATTTAAGAGCGTTTCATGGTGTGTATCGGATTTTCATGCAGAATTAATATATTTTAACATAATAGCTGTCACCGTCGCTGTAAAAATTCATATAATACTTTACACCCTGATACTCATAAACATACTGTTCTGATGATTCATCTTCCTCATGTTGCAGTAGTTCTCCCCAACAATTTTTCCGCATAAACTCATCACCGTCAACAACGCTTTTAAAGTCAAGTTCTCTCATAGTACCTTCCATGTGAGCAATTGCCTTGTATTTTTCCAACTTCACATCATCATCTACAACAATCCCGTATCTGCTTTCTATTTCGGCGGTACGTTCTTTACCGAAAAAATTCCAGTAATCCACGATAAACATATCAAAAAAAGCGAACATACTCCCGACATAAACAATAAGCATAGAAATGAGAAATTTTGACAATCCGCTTATGAAGTCATTTTTCGGCTTAATATCTTCCTTTTCGGGAGAAATATTTTTAACTTTTTTCCTGCCTGCGATATAATAAATCACAAGCACAATGATTATATAAGCAATTGTCAGTTTCATAATCCACCGCCATTTTTGAGACGTTTTTTGAGTGTGCCTGCTGATAACTGCGAAATATATACCTTGTCATTGGTGAGTATGAAAGTTTTAGGCAGTTCATAGGTTGCAAGGAATATTTTTTTATTTTTTTCTGCCATATCAAGTAATTTTTTGGTGTAGCTTGTGACAGTGGTATTGTCCATATCAAAAATGCCAATAATCTCACGTACATCAACGGAATAGTTGTTGCCTATATGCAGATAAACGGTTTTCATATGAGTTTACCTCCGTGTATGCGTAGAATTTTCCCCTTGATTTCGGGCAGAATGGCACTTTCATTTGGTGTTGTAAGAAATACCTGCATATTTCTGATTATATCGAAGATAAATTTTTGACGGTTTTCATCAAGTTCACCCATAACATCATCAAGAAACACAACGGGAGCGTCTTTTGACTTTTTCATGAATATTTCAGCCTGTGCCAGTTTCATAACAAGAGCAATTGACTTAATCTGACCTTGTGAGCCGTAATCCTTTGCGCTTACGCCGTTTATTTTAATCAATATGTCGTCTCTGTTCACTCCCGTGTGAGTAGTACCGGTGCGAATATCATAATCAGCCGATTCACGCATTTTGTTGTAATATTTTTCTATGGCATCATTTCCAATCGGCACATCAAAATCAGACAATCTGTACACATTGGACTTGTATTCAAGTTCAAGCAGTTCATTTCCGCCCGATATTGTGTTGTAGAGATTTCCGCATATTTCATTGATTTTTTTGATATATCCATAACGCATATACGATATTTCAGCCCCGACAACAGAAGCCTGCCTGTCCCATATTTCAAGTGAATCTGCCTTTGCCTTGTTTTGTGATATTAATTTCAGCAGAGCATTACGCTGATTTATAATAACATTGCTTTTATTAATATTGGCAACAAAAGTGGGATTAAGCTGTGAAGATGCCATATCAATAAAATTTCTGCGTTTTTCGGGAGAGCCTTTGATTATCTCAACATCATCAGGAATAAAAGCAATGCACTTGAAAACATCAAAAATTGCACGTGTACCTTTCTGCTTTACGCCGTTAAGTACAATATTTTTGTTTGCATTTTTAACCATATCAAACTCAATCTTCTGTTCACGTACACTGTCAATGACTTTTATTTTTGCGGACATTCTGTTTCCATAGAGATTTATGTAATCTTTTTCTTTTGAACCACGAAAACTCTTACAGCCTGAAAGAATCCACATAGCCTCTAAAAGATTTGTTTTGCCTTGAGCATTTTCCCCGACGATTATGTTGTATTTTTTGTCAGGAGCGAATGAAATTTCCGACAGATTTTTGAATCCGTCAATTTCAGCGAAAGTAATTATCAAATTACTTTAACCTCATCTTCCCCGATAATTGCAACAGTATCACCCGAGTGGATTTTTTTACCTCTCATGGTGCAGATTTCACCGTTGACAAGTACTTTTCCGTCCTGAATAAGTACTTTAGCTTCTCCGCCCGAACCGACAAGCGAAGCGAATTTGAGCAGAGCATCAAGTTTTATAAACTCCGTGTTTATTTTTATTTCGTTCATGATAAAGACTCCTTTCAGCCTTTCAACTGTATTGGCATGATGAGGTATATATAATCCTCCCCCTCATTAGGCAGAATCTCAATAACTTTCATAGCACCATTTAAGCGGATTCTAATTTTATCTCCGTCTGCAACACGCAGAGCTTCAAGGACAAGCTTGTGATTGAAACCGATAGTAACAGAATCACCCTTTATATCCGCAGGGATAGCATCATTTACTCTGCCGATAGTTGTCTTACAGCTTATCTTCATGACACCTCCGCTTACTTCACAGCGTATAGGGCATTTATTTTTTTCATTGATAACAAGGGAGCATCTTCCTAAACTGTTGATAAGGTCAGACTTGTTTACAATTACTTCTGTCTTGTAGCTGTTTGGTATGCTGAGTTTGTAGTTATGGAAAGAGCCTTCCAGAAGACGTGATATAACAAAAAAATTATTGATTTCAAAGATAATGTGCCTGTCGTTTACACTGATTGTACACTCTTTTTCTTTCTGTTCTTTGCTGTCATCGTCACTGTTGTCAGTCTCTTTGGTATTGTCATCACGTGTAAGAAGATTTGCAACTTCCTGTAAAGTTTTCTTTGGAACAACAAAACTGTAAGTTTCATTTGTTCCGACATCTTCGCTTTTTATTGCAAGGCGGAATCCGTCTATAGCGACAATAGTAAGCTTGCTGTTTGCAATGTCAAAGAGTTCACCAGTAAATATAGGCTTGCTTTCATTCTGAGATACTGCATAGCTTGTCATGTTTATCATAGTTTTAAGTTTTGCCTGACTTATGTGAAAACTTCTTTTTACGTCAACAACAGGAAGTTCAGGATATTCATTAGCAGACAAAGCAGAGAAACTACATTCCGTTGACTGACTGAGAAGCTTTACAACATTGTTTTCATCAAGTTCAACTGTAATGTCATCTCCGTTCATTTTTCTTGTAAACTCACTGAAAAGCTTTGCACTTGCAACAAACTCATATTCAGAGTCTGCTGTTGCAGTTATGTTCGTCTTGATGCCTTTTTCAAGGTCATAAGCAGTAAGCTCAATCTGATTCAATGAGACCTTGACTTTGATGCCCTCAAGAGCTTGTATGTTTGATTTCTGTGGCACAGCACCTGAGATGTTGCTGATAGCTTTGCTGAGTTCATTTTTATTGCAGGTAAATTTCATAGTACTTGTAACCTCCGGGTTTAATATAGATGATTGAGTATCAGCTTGATACTGATTGAGTAATTGAGTATTAGCTGGATACTGTTGTTACTATTTTGTAATAAATAGAAAAATCAAAAAAAATTCAAAAAAAAATAAAAATAAAAAAAATATATTTTTTGTTGTTGTTGTTGGGGGTGTTGAAACTGTGGAAAAGTGCCTCAAACGACCAAATATAGCCAAAAGTTTTCAACAATTGACTGTTGATAAATTGTGGAAAAATGTGGAAAACTTTCGACTTTCAAAATTTTCTGTTGAAAGCTGTGGAGAAATTGTGGACAAAATGTGGAAAACCTGTTGAAACACAAATGTTTTAACCAACTTCTCTCGATTTTTTCGGATTTGATGTTGAAACTGTTGAAACTCAATTGTTGAAACTGTTGAAACGTGATATAATTAAATTTTTTGATTTGAGATTTGCCGCTTCATATAGCCCTAAACTCAATCGAGAAGTTTTCAACGTTGAAAGTGTAAATTGTTGAAAGTGTGTGGAAAACTCATTTTTCGCCATAGTTTTCAACACTTTTCAACGTTGATAAATTGTGGAATGATTGTAACTTGTTGTTACTGTTTTGTAAATTCTGTTAACCTTGGTTAACTGTTGAAAGATTTGACTTAGTTTTCAACAATCGATTCTAATCAGTACTAATTTTTCTCAAATATATAGCCATGAACAGTAAATCCTGAAATTGTGGAAAAACTGTTGAAAGCTGTTGAAAACTTCTTAAAAACAGTATTTTTCTTAAAAGTTGCACCAAAATTACTGTAACTTTTTCGAAATTGTTTTGTAACTTTTTTTTGTTCATAATTTGTTCATTGTGGAAACTGTTGAAACTGTTGAAATATTACGTCAATATATTTAACAACACTCTTAATTTTCCGCTTCAAATAGTCTTAAACAGCTAATTGTAAATAAGATTTTTTATTTAATTATATGTTGAAAACCTGTTGAAAACCTGTTGAAACAGTGTTGAAAGTCGTTTTTAAAGTAAAAAAATTTAATAAACAACTCACTTAATTTTTTAATTTAATTAAATCTTGCTTTTATTTTTAATATTTTTAATAATATCATTGACAAGATTTGACATACTTGAATCTTTCTGAATCGCATCAGAAATGCTGTTTACAGAATACACAATAGTTGAGTGGTCACGACCGCCAAATTCAGTACCGATAGAGGCAAGGGGCATTTGAGTAATCTCTCTCACAACATAGATAGCAACTTTTCTTGCAATGGAAATCTGTTGTGAACGCTTATTGGAACGTAAGTCTTCCGGAGAAACACCATAGACAGATGAAACTTCAGAAATAATCTTCTCAACGGTTATAGGCATAGGCTGTTCATTCGTCAGCACATCACGTATAACGCTTTGAGCCATTGAGATAGTAATAGGACTTCCGGCGAAGTGATTGAGTGCTTTAAGACGTATAGTAGCCCCCTCAAGCTGTCTTATATTTGATTTCAGCCTGTTCGCCATAAACTCCGAAACTTCAGCAGGCATTTTAAGGTCAAGCAGTTCACTTTTGCGGTTGATAATAGCAAGACGTGTTTCATAGTCGGGAGCGGAAATATCAGCAATAAGACCGCCCTCAAAACGTGTTCTTAGACGAGCCTCCAGCGTAATAAGTTCTTTCGGTGGCTTGTCGGACGTTATAACAATCTGTTTTCCCTCCTGATGCAGTTTGTAGAAAGTATGAAAAAATTCCTCCTGCATACGTTCTTTTCCTGCAAAGAACTGAACATCATCAATAAGCAGAACATCAGCTGTTCTGTATTTTTCCTGAAAATCCGAAATAAGATTTGTTTTCAGGGCAGCCACAAGGTCATTTGCGAAAGTTTCGCTTGTTATGTAAACAACATTGAACTCAGGGTGAGTTCTTCTCACCTCATTTGATATAGCAGTGATAAGATGAGTTTTTCCCATACCTGACGGACCATAGATAAAAAGAGGGTTATATCCTGATACCTCTTTGTCTCCACAGTTTTTTGCAACTGATTTACTGCAAGCAAGAGCAAAGCTATTTGAAGGACCTTCAATAAATGTGTCAAAAGTATAGTCATAGTTGGCGAATTTGTAAGTTTGCTGAAGTTCAGCATTTTTCTGGTCAAGTTCAGCATCTGTAGGAATCTTTCTCATCATAAAATCCTCATCTGATTTCACGTTTATGATGATGTTTACGCTAAGACCAAGCACATTAAGAAACGCTTCACTCAGAACGGGAGCATATGTTGTCATGACGATATTTTTCTGAAATTCCGTTCCCACACTGAATATAGCGTCAGAGCCGTTGAAACTAACAGGTTTGAGCGGGTCAATCCACGTCTTTACACCAATAGCAGGTATTTTATTGTTGTTAAGACAATATGTTTTGACCTTTTCAAAAACTTCTTCAAAAGAGTTCATTTTTGGTTTTTACCTCCATAACTTAAGATTTTTTTATTGTATTTTTCCAATAACTCAACAAAGGAATAAAGAGCATATTTTTATATTATTTAACATAAATATACTGTTCTCCGATGTATTACATTATAATAAGTATATTATATCATAAAAATCAAAAAAATGCAAGCAGTTTGATAGAGAAAAAACACTGCTTTTGAGCTGTTAAATTGACATATTGTTGAAACTCATGTTGAAAACTTTTATTTTCTCAACCACGTTCATTTCAAGATATATAGACAAAAATCATGATGCCTTGAAAATCTTTCAACACACTTTCAACAGTTTTTTAACAGTTTTTCAACTCTCTTTCCGCCGACTGTTTTTTCTTATTTTTCTGTACATAATATAAATTTTTAATCATAGCATTTATATTATAAAAAGATATAGAATTTTAATATATAAACCGCCTTACTATTGGTTAAAATGCTCAAAATTTTATTTTTGAAAAAAAAGTTTTTGAAATCGCTTGACAGAATTATTTTTTTGAAGTATAATCTTATAGTGTAATACTTCTGGTATTTTATCGATAAGTCAGAGTCAACATTTTTGATTCTTAATATTATTTGCAAGAGAGGAGGCAACGGGGTATGAAAAGAACATATCAGCCTAAAAAGCTTCATAGAAAAAAGGAGCATGGCTTTATGAAAAGAATGGCTACTAAGAACGGCAGAAAGGTTTTAGCTCGTAGAAGAACTAAGGGCAGAGCAAGATTAACTCACTGACG
>JAIDTI010000024.1:0-20071 GCA_029060755.1 Ruminococcus sp.
ACTCTGTTATTCCGTTATTTTTCATATTTTTATTATACCATGCTTGTCAAAATTTTGAAAATTGATTTCCGTGCATAGCACTTTTGATTTAAAATCATAAGTGCTATGGTGAAAACTTTTTTATGAGCGTTTTTTTGGATTCGTATTTGATATTATATTTATTCAGCAACATCAGGTAATTCTGTAATCTGTTTTGCTTCAAGTCTCTGAAGTGCAAGAGCGTCAAGACCTGTTACACCGTCGCCGACGTTACAGCAGTCAGCATTGATAAGACCCTGTTCAGAAAGTCCGTACTTGTCTTTGTTTCCGAGATGCTGAATTATAGCTGTTGCATCTGCGATATTGACTTCGCCGTCCTCATTTGCGTCACCGAGAAGTGTTTTTGCTGTTCCGGTTGTTTCTTCGGGAATGTCATGACCTTCAATAATTGAATAAAATGCAGGTTTTGCCTTGTATTCTGAATTAAAGAGAAGCGGTGACTGTTTTGCACGCCAGCTTCCGTCATCATTGATGCCCCAGACAATCAAAGCAGAAATGTTGTCCTTGTGGGCATATATTGCATCTATTATTCCCTTGTAGTAATCAGCCTGTACATCAAAATACTGCTCTCCTGAATTTTCGGGGATTGTAGCATCAAGTTCTGTTATCTGAATGTCAAGTCCGAGTGCTGAATATTTGTCGAGTGCTTTATTGTATACATTTACAGACGGGAAAGAGGCATCAAGGCTTTGTCTTGCATCAAGATGTGACTGCATACCGATACCATCAATAAGTCCTTTTTCTTTGAGAGATGTTGCCATTTCAACTATAGCATTAAGTTTGCCGTCCATGTACTCATTATAGTCATTGTAGTAGAGTTTACAGCTCTCTGGAGCGTATTTTCTTGCGAAAGTGAAAGCAGGTTCAATAAATGAGTTGTCGCCGAAAACCTGTACCCATGCAGATTGTCCGGAACCGTTCTGACCTTGTTGACCAGCCTGACGAGGTTTGCCGTCATCTGTCCATGCTTCGTTCACAACGTCGCAGGCATAGAAATCAACTGTCGGATAAAGTTCTGTGAGAGTTTCAAAATAAATCTTGATGTAGTTTTCCATACGTGCAAGCATTTTTTCTGATGATACCCATTCACCGTCATCTTCATATCCCTCTTTAAAGAACCAGTCGGGTGTCTGACTGTGCCATACAAGAGTATGTATTCTTACAGGTATTTTATTGTCACGGCAATAGTTCAATACAGGTTTTGCAGCTGAAAAGCTTATCTGTGGGACAGTATCGTCACCGGTTTTTTTGAAATATTCCTGACAAGCTGTTTTATTGAGTACGGAATCGGGCTTCATTTCATTACCGACTGTAATACTTTGTCCGAAATGCTTTTCAACAAGTGACATAACAGGCTTTGAGCTTAAATCATTCGGAGTTATAGCAGTTCCGACTTTGAAAGAATCACCGAAAACTGCACTTAAAGACGGTATATCTTTTTCAATATCTGTTGAGGGTACTTCCTCCACAATAAAATCGTCAATGAATATATCGTCCTGACCGCCCTCAAAGTAAACATAAACACCAGTCATTTCGTCTGTAAAACTTACTTTTACTTTATCAACTGTAATCCAGTCACTGCCGTTAAGATTCTGCACAAGGTTGGAATATTTTGTCTCACCATCAGAATTTGTGTACTGAAAGCTAAGCATGGAATCTGTGTAGTATCTGCCTTTGATTTTTGCACTGATGTAGTATTCAGTGTACGGCTCAAGTTTGTCATCAAGACGAAAAGCAGGACCGTTCCAGCTTTGTGAGCGTCCGCTTGCGAGAAGTGACTTACTTCCGCTTACAGATGCTTCGTCAGATACAGAAATTTCTGTTGTATCATTTTCGCCTCTGTTGGTGAATGATGAAACATCGTCATCTTCAAAATCGAATGAATAAACAACTTTTCCTGTTGCTGTTTCTTTTTCACTTTCAGCAGAACATGACATCGGAACAGCCGAAAGTGCCATAGCCATAGCAAGACTGCCAGCAGAAAGCTTTGTAATGTGGTTTTTCTTCATATTAATCATCTCCCATATATTGTTGTAAAAGTACATAACTTTTACAGTATTTATTTTAGCATACTATTCCTGTTTTGTCAACATTAATGAAAGAAACCGCAATTTTCAATGACTTATACTAAAAAACGCAAAATATGATAAGTTAGATATTCTATACAAGAAAATCCCCCGTCTTTGCAGACGAGGAAAATTCCTGCGATATGCAATAAACATCTTGACTTTATTCATGCAGTTATGATATAATATGAAAAAATATATGAGGTGATTTCAATGAGTATAACAAAGATTATCAGAAAAATTCAGATAATCTCACTTATAGTATCTCTTGTTGTGCTTGCTGTGAGTTTTGGTCTTTCGTATATTCCTGCTCCTGTAACGCTTGAATATATGAATAATGAAATAGTATCACATTCGTGGCATGATTTCTATGAATTAATTGTAGAAACTATCCTGTTCATACAGCTTGTACTGTCTTTTGCACTTATTATAGCTAATATTGTAAACAAAATCAGTAATAAAGTAAAGATATGCGGTTCGGTTTCCTTTACTGTATTGCTTGTCGTATTTAGTTATGTTACATCAGGGTTCAGTCTTGTGTTTGTAGAAGGTTTTTGGTCAGACAGCGACTATAATCCGCAGTACTATATATCAGATACATGATGATAATACGGCTTCTGTAATCGGCAGTATTTCCACTGATGACGGCGGAAGAAATCACGGCAGATACAATATAGAATGGTCTGAAAGCGGTGCGGAAATAACATATAACTACTGTGATACAGAGCATAGCAGACAGACCAAAAAAGTATATTTCAGATAAAGCAAAAGCGTACTCAAATGTATTTGCCTTTTTATTTTAGACCATAATACTATTTTCTATTATTTGAATATGTTCAGTAATTGTTTTTACAACTGAACTTCCTAAATTGTTCATTTGTGAACCTAAATTTATAAAATCTTCTGCGGAAATTTTATTATCATATAATTTCTTAATTATTTTATAATATTCACATACTTCATAATAAGCATCAACATCTACTTCTTTAGCACTAATAAAATAACCATAGAGATTTTTTCTAATATATTCATTTTTCTGCATTTCCTGTATTTTATATGCTATTTTTTGGAAGTCATTAAATATATCAAAATATATAAGTGGGACTTTGTAATTTTTTAAAGTTTTTATAATGTATTTCTCACCATCTCCACTTGTTTTAACTTGTAATCCAATATAATCACCATAATAGTCGTTAGCATTTAAAAGAATTTTTTCAGTTTCTTTGTTTATCCAAATAATATCAAACTGTGGTTCTTGTGGTTTATAAAAATATTTATAATTTGATTTTGTATAATCTAATCCTGTACCTATTGCTATTGTTTCTTCTGAAAATTTATCAGGATATTTTCTCCATATAAATGCAACATCAAGCCATTTTTTGTTTATTATAGAAGAAGTATTACATCTACGTACTACAACAGCTTCTGCAACATGACCAAGAATTTTCATAATAGCATCATCTTTATTGCACTTCATCATGTGTTTTAACAGTTTTGTATAAGCAAATTGATTTATATCACTATTATATTCAATATATTTTAAATCTGTAATAAAAATATCAGCTAATTTATCATAATGATTAGAAATAATTGAAATTGTATTTAGATTTAGATTAGATGATAATTCTATAGATGATGATTTTGTTATTATATTTGGAACTAATATATTATTTGGCATTTTAAAATCTTCCTTTCATTAAAATAAAGTTCAGCGAACCTTTTATCTTTAAAAAAGTTCGCTGATTTTTTATATCTGATGTGCAGATTAATACATACCGCCCATACCGCCGGCAGGCATTGCAGCAGCAGGTGTTTCTTCTGGAATATCAGCAACAAGGCTTTCTGTTGTGAGTACCATAGCTGCAACAGATGCTGCATTCTGGAGTGCAGAACGTGTAACTTTAGTAGGGTCAACGATACCAGCAGGAATCATATCTGTATATACTTCATTGTAAGCATCAAAACCATATCCGACTTTGCGTGAACGTCTTATTTTGTCAACAATTACACTGCCTTCAAGACCTGCATTTTCAGCAATCTGACGAACAGGGGATTCAAGTGCTTTAAGAATAATCTTTGCACCTGTCTTTTCGTCGCCTTCAAGGCTTGACAGCATCTTGTCTACAGCAGGAATTGCATTGATATATGCTGTTCCGCCACCTGCAACGATACCCTCCTCAACAGCAGCCTTTGTAGCAGCAAGAGCATCTTCGATACGAAGTTTCTTTTCTTTCATCTCAATTTCAGTAGCAGCACCAACCTTGATTACAGCTACACCGCCAGCAAGCTTTGCAAGTCTTTCCTGAAGCTTTTCACGGTCAAAATCAGATGTTGTTATTTCAATAGCAGAGCGAATCTGTGCAACTCTTGACTTGATAGCATCTTTATCTCCTGCACCGTCAACAATAATTGTATTCTCTTTCTGGATTACAATCTGTTTAGCCATACCAAGCTGTTCAATTGTTGTTTCTGTAAGTTCAAGACCAAGTTCGCTTGTGATAACTTCACCGCCTGTAAGAACTGCAATATCCTTGAGCATTTCTTTACGTCTGTCGCCGAATCCCGGAGCTTTTACAGCAGCAACCTTGAATGTGCCACGGAGATTATTAAGAATAATTGTTGTAAGTGCTTCACCCTCAACATCTTCAGCAATAATAACAAGCTTTTTGCCCATTTTTACAATCTGTTCAAGAAGTGGAAGGATTTCCTGAATAGATGAAATCTTCTTGTCTGTAATGAGTACAAAGGCATCATCGTAAACGGCTTCCATTTTATCTGTATCAGTAACCATATAAGGAGAAATATATCCTCTGTCGAACTGCATACCCTCAACAACTTCGCTATATGTTTCAGCAGTTTTGCTTTCTTCGATAGTGATAACGCCGTCAGATGTTACTTTTTCCATAGCTTCTGCAATAAGTTTGCCGACAGCTTCGTCAGCAGATGATACTGTGCCTACTCTTGCAATATCTTCTGTACCCTCAACAGCTTTTGAGTTTGATACAATTGAGTTTACAGCAACATCAACAGCTTTTGCAATACCTTTTTTGAGTACCATTGGATTTGCACCTGCTGCGATATTCTTCATACCCTCACGTACAATTGTCTGTGCAAGAAGTGTAGCTGTAGTTGTACCGTCACCAGCAGCATCATTTGTTTTTGTAGCAACTTCTTTCACAAGTTGTGCACCCATGTTCTCAAAAGCATCTTCAAGCTCAATGTCCTTTGCAATTGTAACACCATCATTTGTTATAAGAGGTGCGCCGTATTTTTTGTCAAGTACAACGTTTCTGCCCTTTGGACCCATTGTTATTCTTACTGTATCAGCAAGCTTGTCAATACCTGCCTGTAATGATTTTCTTGCGTCTTCGCCGTATTTAATATCTTTAGCCATGATAAAACTCTCCTTTTATGAAAATCAGTCAACAACTGCGAGAATATCTTCCATTTTTACAATGATATATTCTTCGCCCTCAAGTTTAACATTAGTTCCTGAATACTTTGAAATAAGTACCTTGTCGCCTTTTTTAACTTCCATTTTGATTTCAGCTGTTCCGATACCAACTTCAACAACTTCTGCGAAATCTGGTTTTTCTTTTGCTGAACCTGAAAGAATAATTCCGCCTGCTGTTGTTTCCTCTGCTTCAGCCATTTTTACAACCACTCTGTCCTGTAAAGGTCTGATAGTCATAATATATACCTCCTGTGAATAAATTTCTTTGTGATTTAGCACTCTGTCTTCAAGAGTGCTAATTATATTTTACCACGTTTTTCTATAAAATCAAGTACTATTTACAATTTTCAGAATATTGCACAAATAAATCTGCGTTATGTTTAATGTGTATAACGTATTGACATAATTTTGTTGTGCATTTTTAGATTTCTGGTGATGTCACTGCATTTAGAAAAATATAAACATAGCATAAATTATCCTGTTTGTATATAAGATGTCAGTGAGCGATCCTGAAAAAACAGGGACGGTTAAAACACCGTCCCACATCTATATAAAAACAGGCGTCTGATATAAGTATTTCCCTTGTTGAAGTTATTCACGGGTTGCACCGGTGCATTATTGAAATTATCAACCGCTTCATAAGGCTTAAATCACACAGCTGTTATTATTATTCTATGCAGAATTTTCAAAAAAGCGACAATGAAAATATTAGCAATTTAAAAATTTTGTTACGATTGTAGCAAATCTGTAATAATACTGAAATAATACTGTTATTGCAATATTCTTGAAAATGATATATAATATAATCATGGAAAAAGAAATAAGCAAGAAAAATTACACACATATAAGAAAAACTGTCGTTTTTATTTTCGGCAGTTTTTCTTTTTTTTATTCATGTTTTTTTTCGTGACAGCAATGCAGTTACAGCAGATATTACAGCTGTAAAGAATACAGTCAAAGGTATTTTTGTTCCTGTATACGGAGATTTGTTATTATTTGTTGTTGTAACTGATGATGTATTTATAGTAGTTGTAGTTGTTGTGGTGTGTTTTGATGATGTTGATGCAGTACTGGTGACAGCAGATGTTTCAGTGACTGATGATTTTTTTGTACTGGTAGTTATTATAGTTGTTGTGATTGTGGTTTCTGATGTTATCGGAGCAGGAATGGCATCAATCCAGACGGATTTTGAAATATTTTCAGCAGTCTGGATTTCAGATTTATCGCTTCTGAAAGGCAAGCCCTCTGCATAGTGTGTGCATATTGCACGGTAATAATATCCGCCCGTTATGTCTGAACTTGTACTTAATGTGCAGTATATCTTGTTATTCTCAATAAAATCGCCTAAATTCTTTTCGTCTGTCCAGTTTTGCAAATCGTAGCTTTTCTGTATGATGATATTATTGAATCCTATTTTTTCCATACTGCCGGAAGCTCTTGTTTTTGCAATGATTTTCAATGTTCCGTCAGAACTGTAACAGTTTATGGAACATTTTTCTATGAGACTTTCACTTTCTGAATAAAAATCAACGGCTGTACATGATGTTTCAGGCTGTAATGCTTCTATTGGAAATATAATAAGAACAGAAATAATAATTATAGTAATAATGTTTTTTATTTTCATATTACTGCCCTCATTTCTGTTCTGTCGCAGAATATGAAATAACAATATCTTCCAGTTGTTTCATAGACATATTATATACGGACAGTGTATATACGGTATTTTCATGTAAGAACACAGCTTTTGAGTTTGAACCGTCATCAAAAAGGTAAATATTTCCTATATTGCTGTATATAGTGTGGTATTCGCTGTTATTTGACGGTATAAGCAGTTGTGGAATATTTTCCTTGTCGTTGTACTGTTCAATTGTTATATTCAGCTTTGTATTATCGTTTGTGAATGTGAAATAGCAGTCTGTTGAGAGTTCATTTCTGTCATAACTGAAATTTTCCAGTTGCAGATTTGCCTTGTAATCAAGAAAACAAGGGTCAATGCCTAATGCTTTACAGCTTTCGTCTATTATGTCGCCGATTATTATTTCTTTTACTGATGAAGGGGGTATAGTTGTTGTAACTGCTGTTGTGTTTGTTGTATTTGTTGTATATGTTCCAATTATGGTGGCTGCTGTTGTTGTATTTGTTGTATATGTTCCGGTTATGGAGGTTGCTGTTGTTGCTGTGTTTGTATTTGTTGTGTATGTTTCACTGCCGGTGTCTTCTGTAGTATAATAGACTGTTGTATTTGTTTCGCCGCCTGGAAATCCGGGTGTTGATGAAATGGGGCGCATAGTGTTTAATGTAGTTCCCGTTGTTGTGGCAGCTGGTGTTGTTGATGTTTGTATGGAAGCTGTAGAAATTATTGTAGTAGACGACGGAACAGCAGTTCCCGTATTTCCGCCATCACCTGAAAAATCAACTACAAAACCGCTTTTTGTCATTTCAACTATAGCTGTAAAAATATTCTCTCCGAATGATACCATAGTGTAGCAGTTAAGAGCCATTGCCATAATAAGACAGGCTGAAAGTGAGCCAATCCACTTGTAAATATGACAAATCTTGTTTCTTCTGCTTATTGTATTGTATTCCTGATTTATTTTTGAGATATTTTCATTGATTTGACTTTCGTCAAGTGAATTTTCTGTAAGCTTGCTGACTGCTTCTGTAAGCTGTGCAACTTTATCATAGTCAACCTCTGATTTATCAAGTTCTGCATCAAGTTCAGCCTTGATTTCATCAAGAGTACTCTTTTCAAGTATATGACTTATAATGTCATCATTTTTCATTGAAAAATCAACTCCTTTTATTTTTCTTATAATATAAATGTCAGAAAAAAAGCAACTTTTTTCTGTTGAAGATAAATTTTGTATAGATGCACAAATTTTTATTTTCCTTTTAGTTTGTTTTTTATTTTGTTAATTCTCTGATATAAAGCTGTAACAGTTATACCAAGTTTTTTTGCGACTGATTCTTTGTTTCCGTAATCTGTTTCATAGTAAAGATGGACTATATTTATTTCCTCATCTGTAAGCCAATCTGAAAGATTTGTCTGTTGCTGTCCGAAAGAATCAGGAGCAGGAATGTTCATGGCTTCGGAACATTCATCAAGACTTATGTCATTGTGCGCATTTTTTCTGTTGTGTGCCTTTATAACGTTATCGGCAGTTCGGTAAAGCCATATCCTTATGTTGTCTGTTTCATCAAGTTTAGGGTGCTTTTTCAGGAAAATCAGAAAAAGTTCCTGTGTACAGTCCTCAGCGGATTGCTTTTTGTAATTAAGTTTTGCAAAGCAGTAATTATAAAGTTCACGATAATATTTCTGCATAATCTGCTCACAGCTTTGTCTGTCCATTAAAAAATTTCCGCCTCCTTTGTTGCCACAATAATATAATATCATTTATTAATACATTTGTCAAATAAATTTTCTTGTCATATTCAACAATTTTTCAAAAAACTCTTGAAAAATGAAAAAAATGCTGTTATAATAAGTTACGAAAATAAAATTCTGAAGAAAAGGAGAAATAACAGCATGGCTAAAATAATGGAAACAAATGGCTCATGTCCTTACTGTCAGAAAAAATTCAGCAGTTACAATGCATCAAGCAGTGATTTTGGTTCACCGATAAGAAAATGCAGATATTGTCAGAAAGAATATATTGACCGCAGGTATCATGAAATTGCGGTTGAGGGCTGGAACGAATTATCACTTAATCCCATGAACAGCCTGAAAGTTGCAGGTATCGGGCTTGTTGGTTTTCTTATTGCAGGCGGACTTACAGCATATACAATCTCTACTAAAGGTTACTACATGACAAAGGGTGCGCTTGCTGGTATACTGGCATTTGTTGTTATGATAGTTGGTATTGTTGACTTTATAAGAGTAAAAACAGGTGCAAAGCAGAGAAGTATTGAGAAGAAAAAGGCAGAATCCGAAGAACGTCTGAAAAATCGGGAATATGCTTTGATTCTTGCGGAAAACGGCTATAATGTACCTGAAAAATATCTGTAGAAAAAATTCTGAAAGGACATAAAAAATGAAGAAATTTATAAATGCCTGTATGAAAATCATGCCAAAACCGATACAGGATATATACTATAAATATGAAGAAAAATGGCTTTATCTTTTTTTTGGTGTACTTACAACCATTGTTAGTTTTGCTACAGCAGGAATTGCCAAATATGCTCTTGAAAGTGCAGGAATTGATAATACAGATTTGGTGAGTGATATAAGTACAGCAATATCATGGGTATGTTCTGTTACTTTTGCATATTTCACAAACAGGGTATGGGTTTTTGAGTCAAAAGTTTCAGGAGCAAAGGAATTTGTTAAAGAAGCAGCATCATTTTATGGTGGCAGAGTTGTAACATTTTTTGCAGAAGCAATAATGATGAGAGTTCTGTATTCATGGCTCAATATAAATTATTGGGTATCAAAACTACTTGCAGGTGTAGTCATTCTTATTTTGAACTACATTATAAGTAAGCTTTTCATATTTAAGAAAAAGAAAAATGATTAAAATAGGCAATGTTGAGATAAAAAAAACTGCCTGTCTTGCACCTATGGCAAGTGTAGCGGACAGAGCATACAGGCTGATGTGCAAAAAATACGGCTCTGCATATTGTGTAAGCGAAATGGTATCGGCAAAGGGAATATGCTACAGCGACAAGAAAACTGCTGAACTCTGTACAATCACTGATGACGAACGACCAATGGCTATACAACTTTTCGGAAGTGAGTCTGATTTTATGGCAGAAGCTGTCGAGATAGTACTTAAATATAATCCTGATATAATTGATATAAATATGGGCTGTCCCGTACCGAAAGTTGTAAATATCGGAGCAGGGTCGTCATTGATGAAAGATATTGATTTGGCAGGAAAAATAACTGAATCAGCTGTAAAAGCTGCGGGGAATGTGCCTGTTACTGTAAAAATAAGAAGTGGCTGGAGTGCCGATAGTATAAATGCCGTTGAAATGGCAAAAACTATTGAATCAGCAGGAGCATCAGCGATTGCGGTACACGGCAGAACACGTGACCAGTTTTACAGCGGTTCGGCTGACTGGAACATGATAAAGTCCGTGAAAGATGTTGTCAATATACCAGTAATCGGCAACGGTGATATTACTGACGCTGATTCATGTGTGAATATGTACAATACAACAGGCTGTGACCTTGTTATGATTGGACGTGGAAGCTATGGCAATCCGTTTATTTTTGAGGAAATAGAGTGCAGACTTAATAATAAGCTGTATATTCCACCTACAGTTGAAGAAAAAATGCGTGTTATGCTTGAACATATCCGCATGATTATTGAATTGAGTCCGAAGTCGGAAGAACTTGCCGTTCATGAGGCAAGAAAACACGCCGCATGGTATATGAACGGTTACTATGGTTCGGCTAAATTCAGGGCTGAATGTTATCAGTTGAAGTCTTATTCTGATGCGGAATTTCTTGCAGAAAGATTTATAAAGCTACAGAATGACAGATTACACAATAATCACCAGAAAAATTCGTGAATATTGACGAAATCGTTTAAACGACGTAATATAGCAGTTTTTTTGGTAAATCATATATTTTGGTAATATTACTGATTGCAAAATTATAAAAAGTATGATATAATAATTTTCGGGCTGTTGTATATAGCAGTCATGAGTTAAGGAGTTTTAAAATGAAGCTTAAAAAAGGACGTGCCTTTGGTTTAGTTGCAGTTTCGCTTGCACTTATTCTTGCAGGTGTGAGTTGTGCAGATAATGCAATAGGAAGTGTCGGAAAGAAACCTGATATTTCTGACAGCACTTCTGAAAATCCTGATTTGCAGGAATCCACAACTACAGAAGCTACAACAGAACCTACTACAGTTCCAGTTCCTGATGATAAAAAAGTACACGTTATAGCGGCAGGAGATAATCTTATTCACTATTCTGTATATAAAAATGCAGAAAGACTTGCACAGAATGGCGAAAGATACGATTTCAAACCGCTTTATAAAAATGTAAAGTATCTTATTGAAGATGCAGATGTAGCTGTTCTTAATCAGGAAACAATAATAAGCGAAAGCAACGAAGTACGTGGAGCAAACGGCGGTGCATTGCTGTTCAACTCACCTCCCGAAGTTGCAGATGCTGTTATTGATTTAGGTTTTGACGTTTTCACAATGGCAAATAATCATCTTCTTGATTTTGGCGCATCTGCACTTGAAGAATCAATCAATTTCTGGAATCAGAAAGCACAGACTTATGATTTAACGATACTTGGTGCTTATCTTAATGAGGAAGATTCGGAAAATATACGTATACGTGAAGTAAACGGCGTAAAAATTGCTTTTCTTGCATATGCTGAACATATAAACGGTTTCTCAATTCCTTATGATTCTCCGTTGAGAGTTATAATGAACTATGAGGAAGATGTTATTGAACGTCAGATTAAGCAGGCAAAGGAAATGGCTGATGCTGTTATCGTCTCTGCACACTGGGGTGTTGAAGATACAAATTTGGTTTCAGAGGACAGAATTGAACTTGCAAATAAGATGATAAACTGGGGTGCTGATGTCATTCTTGGCGGACATACTCACACAGCTGAAACTATGGAATGGATTACAAGAGATGACGGTACAAAAGGCTTTGTCTATTACTCAATAGGAAATTTCATCTGCTGTCAGACGGATAATTTCAATCTTATCGGTGAAATGCCTGATTTTGATATTGTTATTGACGGTGCAACAGGTGAAATGAGACTGGAAGATGTTGGCTGTATTCCTAACATAATTCACTATGAAACAGGCGATTACAATAATCTTGCTGTCTATCCTTACAGCAAGTATTCTCCTGAGCTGGCTGATATTCATGGCATACCCTATGCAGTGCCGGCAGGAACATATACAAGTTTCAGCTGGGATATTCTCAACCAGATAATTGACGAAAATATACCAAAAGAATTTCAGAAACTTGATAAATAATTAATAAATTAACATTTAGTTAACAAATAGCAGATTCGAAAAAGTTAAGACATAGTTTTTATTGTACAAATTATCCAAAAGGAAAAGCTTGTGTTTATATAAAACACCAAAAAAAGTATAAACCTATTTACTTTTTTAATAACCTGTTATATAATATAATCATGAATAAATGTAATGTTTGAAATTATCAAATTTTCACGGCAGTGTGATGCGTCTTATGCTGAACTCACTGTAACTGAACTATATTTGTTCATGCAAAAGATTTCGCAGGTTTGCAGAGAGTTCTGCAAAATAAGACAAGGTATAATTGAAGGAGCAAAAGTTTCCTTTATTATATATAATCAATCGAAGAAGGAGGAAAAAACATGAAGACAAAAAAGATAGTCATAGGAGCTATGGCGGCAGCAATGCTTTCACTTTCAGTATGTTCACTTGCACCAGCTTTTGCAGCTGACGGTACAGTGCAGATAACCGTTGGAAGCGCACAGGCAAAAGCAGGTGAAAAATTTACAGTAGATGTATCTATTAAGGACATTCCGGCTGAGGGTATTCAAGGTTGTCAGTTCTCGCTTGACTTTGACAGTACAGTTATTACTATTGATTCTGTTGAAGCAGGTTCTCTTATAAAGAGCGTTACAAGTGACCCGACATCATCAGTTCTTCCAAGTTTTAACAGTTTTATTGACAACAAGGGAGGAACAATGAATCTTATTTGGGCAACATCTGTAGATGAGTCCGCTTATCTGCTTAAGGGAGAGGGCGTTTTCTGTACTATTACAGGAACTGTTGCAAGCGGAGCAGCCAACGGAGCAAAATCTGATTTGAAAGTTGTTCCTACAGTCCGTGATAATCTGCCACAGTCAGGTGTTGTAAACGAAGATATTGATGTAGGCTACACTAAAGACGGCGAAAGAATCAAGTACAACGCTGATTTAAAGAATGGCGTAGTAACTGTAGGCGACGGCAGTGGCGGACAGACAACAACAGAAAAACCGTCAGGTTCAGGCAAATACCTTAAAGGTGATGCTAACTGTGATGGTTCAGTAAATATCGCTGACGCAACTGCAATCATTCAGGCAATCGGAAACAAGGATAAATATGGTCTTTCCGAGCAGGGTGCAAAAAATGCAGATGTTGACGGTCAAGAAGGTGTTACTGGCAGTGATGCTTTAGAGATTCAAAAGCTTGAAGCAGGCATGATTGACAAGCTCTGATTCTGATTTTTCAGTTTTTAGATTATCTGATTTGTCCCCCTTATTCATAAGGAATACAAACCCAATTTTTTTAATTTAAGTTATTAAAGGTGAAAACCTAAAGAAAGGAATTATTACAAATGAAGAAACTTATTTCTGCTGCATCATCACTCGTAATGGCAGCATCAATGATAGGCTCAGCTGTTCCTTTTGCAACAGGTGCTGCTGATGCAACTAAAGGCTTTGAACTCAAAGTTTTCCCGACTAAAGCTGGCGAAACTGTAAGCACAAACATTTCAGAAGATGCTATCAAAGCAGGCGACGTTACAATCCCGATTGGTGTATACTTCAAAGAAGGTACAAACGATTCAAAATCAGTAGTTTGTCAGTGGACAATTGATTCAAAAGACGGTGACGCTTCAAACAAAAACATAACATTTAAGGGATATGCTCCTGGTAAATCATACTCTAGCGAAGCACAGAAGGTAACACTTTCTGATGGCTCATCAGGTGAAGTAAAGTCGATTGTTGGTTTCTGTGGAACAATTACATCAGGCGACAATGGCGATAAGTTCATGGAAATAAAGAGCGAAAGCACATATAACTGTGCTGAACAGCAGGTTGCATGGGGCTGTCCTAATGCATGGGGTTCAGCAGTATGGCTCGCTCCTACAGATGGTGTATATGCATGGTCTGGCAAGACATCTGATGAATATCCAATGTTTGTATTTGAAGCTACATTCAAACAGGGTACACCAGCTGGTACATATTCTATCAACTTCGTTGATGCTGAAGATGATAAGAAGGTACAGGCTACAATGGTTGAAGCTGCTGGCGGTACAAGATATGCACTTCCTCAGAAAAATCTTGATTTAAAGGGCATTGACATTGTAATTGGCGGTTCTGCTGCAGGTACAACAACAGCTGCAACAACAACAGCTGCAACAACAACACCTGCTGCTACAACAACACCTGCTGCTACAACAACAGCTACTCCTGTCGGAAGCACAACACCAGGCGGAAAGGACCCAGTTCCAAATCCAACAGACTTTCCGACAGAATCTGATTTTGTAATCGAAGGTCAGGACATTACAGCTAAGCCAGGCGATACAGTTGATGTAAGATTCCTTGTAAGCAATCCTGGAAATCACCTTTCAGCTACATATGTTGCAGTTATTAATGATTTCCCTGCTGGAATTACATATGAAATGAAAGATAAGCAGGTTTATGCTGTAGATGAAGATGAACACGGTGCTAAGTATTACGTTAAGATGGATGATACTTATCAGGTAAACGTTGTTGATGAAGATTCAAAAGACCCTGTAGAAGTTACTGAGGGCGGTACAATCATGAAGTTAAGTGTCAAGATTCCTGATAATATCGCTGATGGTGTATACAACTACAGTCTCAAGAGCTTCAAGGTTGTTGAAAACGCTCAGGTTAAACCTGCTAAGGTTTTCTATGCTACAATCATACCAGGTTCAATCACAATCGGTGAAGGCGGTACAACAACTAGTGGCAATACAACAACAACAACAAAGGCAACAACAGTTACAACAACAGCTAGTGTTAATACAACAACAACAACAGCTGTATCAACTGCAACAACAACTGGTGGTGGTACAACAACAACTGGTGGTGGTACAACAACTGCACCTGTTGGCACACCTCTTTATGGTGATACAAACTGCGATAAGAAAGTAAATATTGCAGATGTTGTTGTTCTTAACAAGTGGCTCAATGATGCTAAATCATATGATATGACAGACCAGGGCAAGCTCAATGCTGACTGCTGTGATGCTAAGGGTGGCTCAGGTCTTGACAAGAATGACTCTGATGCTATCATTAGAAAGATTGTTCACCTTGTAGAGCTTCCTTGTGCTTCAGCTGACCTTAAGTAATCAGCAAATATAAAAATAAATAGAGCAAAAGCTCGGAAAGGAATGCACACATGAAGAAACTGCTTGCGGCAGTTACGTCTATCGCTATGAGTGCTTCACTTATGACGAGTGCATTTGCTTCATCTATTACTGTTAGTGCTGCCAGCGGTTCTTCCGCTGTGCAGCCTAATGTTAGTATGGGCGGAGTAATGGACGGAGCTGCCAATAAAATTGCCGGTGAATCAGACTTTTTTACTTCTGATTTAATCGCAAAAAATAAATCTGCACAGCAGAATCCTACTGACTTTGAAACCGCAGAAGACTTTATTATTTCAGGTCAGAATGTTACAGCTAAACCAGGTGATACAATTGATGTAAGATTCACTGTAAAAAATCCTGGAAATCACCTTTCAGCTACATATGTTGCAATTGTTAATGATTTTACTGATGGAATGACATATGAAATGAAAGATAAGCAGGTTTATGCTGTAGATGAAGATGAACACGGTGCTAAGTATTACAATAAAATGGATGATACTTATCAGGTAAACGTTGTTGATGAAGAAACAAAAGACCCTGTAGAAGTTATTGAAGATGGTACAATAATGAAATTAAGTGTCAAGATTCCTGATAATATCGCTGATGGCACATATGAGTACAGTCTCAAAAGTTTCAAGGTTGTTGAAAATGCTCAGGTAAAACCTGCTAAGATTTTCTATGCTACACTCAATCCTGGTACAATCACAATTGAAGGTGGTTCAGGTTCAACAACAACTTCTTCTGCTACAACCGCTAGTAGCAGCAGTAGTGCAACAACAGCTAGCAGCAGCAGCGCAACAACAGCTACAACAACAGGCACAAAGCCAGCACATACAAATCCAGATGATTTCCCGACAGCTTCTGATTTCATTATCAAAGGTCAGGACATTACAGCTAAGCCAGGTGATACAGTTGATGTAAGATTCCTTGTAAGCAATCCTGGAAACCACCTTTCAGCTACATATGTTGCAATTATTGATGATTTCCCTGCTGAAATTACATATGAAATGAAAGATAAGCAGATTTATGCTGTAGATGAAGATGAACACGGTGCTAAGTATTACGTTAAGATGGATGATACTTATCAGGTAAACGTTGTTGATGAAGATTCAAAAGACCCTGTAGAAGTTACTGAGGGCGGTACAATCATGAAGTTAAGTGTCAAGATTCCTGATAATATCGCTGATGGTGTATACAACTACAGTCTCAAGAGCTTCAAGGTTGTTGAAAACGCTCAGGTTAAACCTGCTAAGGTTTTCTATGCTACAATCATACCAGGTTCAATCACAATCGGTGAAGGCGGTACAACAACTAGTGGCAATACAACAACAACAAAGGCAACAACAGTTACAACAACAGCTAGTAGCAGTAGCGCAACAACAGCTAGCGGTAATACAACTACAACAGCAGCTCCTGGTACAACAACAGCTCCAGTTGTAAATCCTGCAACAGGCAAAGCTGAATGGTTAATTCCTACAGTTCATGCTAAACCAGGTGAAGAAGTTACAATGAATGTTATTGTAAATGGTGCTTCTGACCTTGCAGTTGCTGGTGCTTCTTATACAGTAAAGGCTGCTTCACCTATTGAATTTGGCGGTGTAAACGGACAATCTTCAGCATATGGTGCTGCAATTGTAAACAATGCACAGACAAATGAATTTGCATTTGGTGAGGGCAAGGGTGCAGGCGTAACAGCTTCTGATAAGGCTGTTATTATGACACTCACATATAAAGTTCCTGCAAATGCAACAAAGGGAACATATCCTGTTGAATGGTCTGATGCATTTATCAGTGATACAAACGGACTTGAAATCACTTCAAATGTAACTCTTACAAACGGTGCTATCATTATTGACGAAGCAGAACATTTTGACGGCAATATTTCATGGAAGATTCCGACAGTTCATGCTAAACCGGGCGAGACAGTTACAATGGACGTAGTTGTTGATGATACAGCAGGCGCAGCACTTCCTGTTGCAGGCGCACAGTTTGCAATTGAGGCTAAAGCTCCTGTAGTATTTGATTCTGTAAGCGGAACATCAGCAGCTTATAGTGCAACAGTTGTAAACAACGCAAGCACAAATGAATTTGCATTTGGCGAAGGCAAGGGCGCAGGTATTGCAGCAGCTAATGGCTCTAAAGTAATCACTCTCACATATAAAGTTCCTAATGATATAGCAAAAGGCGAATATCCTGTAACATGGGGCGGAGATGTTTATATTTCTGATACAAACGGCAATGCTCTTACAAGTCAGATTTCACTTGTAAATGGTTCTATCATTATTGATGACGCTGAAAATCCATCACCTGAACAGGGCGATATTTCATGGGTAATTCCTACAGTTGAAGCTCAGCCGGGTGATACTGTTACAATGGAAGTTCTTGTTAACGTAGGTTCAAAGAATCTTGCAGTAGCAGGAGCGCAGTTTGAAATCAATGCAGCAACTCCAGTCGGATTCGCAGGCGTATCAGGTTCAGCAGGCTATGGAGCAACAGTTGTAAACAACGAAAAAACTAACGAATTTGCATTTGGCGAAGGCAAGGGTGCAGGTGTTGAAGCAGCAGACAAGTCAGCTGTTCTTACACTTACATACACAGTTCCGGCAGATGCAAAGCCAGGCACAACATACCCAGTAAAATGGGCAAACGCATTTATCAGTGATACAAATGGTCTTGAAATTACTTCTTCTGTAAAACTTGTTGACGGTGCTATCGTTATTCCTGATGAGAAGACAACAGCATCAACAACAGCATCAACAACAACTCCGCCAGTAACTACTACAACAGTAACAGCTCCTGAAGGCAAGATTGCATGGAAGATTGACACAGTAGAAGCTGCTCCCGGAGATGACGTTTCACTTCGTGTTATCATAGTTGACAACGAAGGTATAATTCTTCCTATCGGCGGTGCTCAGTACAGCATCACAGAAACAACACCTATTGAATATGTAGGTGCATCTGGTAAGTCTGAAGCTTATGGTGCAGATATTGTTGCTAACGCAGGTACAAAAGAATTTGCATTTGCTGATGCAAAGGGTGCGCCAGTTGCAGCATCTGACGGTGCAATCGTGATGACACTCAATTATAAAGTTCCTGCTGATTGTGCAGAAGGAACATATCCTGTAGTATTCGGCGACAAGTCATTCTTCAATATTTCATCTGCTGATGGTGTTGACATGACAGACCAGATTGGTACAATTGATGGTGCTATCATCGTTAAGAAACCTGTTTCAACAACACAATCTTCTACAACTCTTACATCTACAACAACTTCAACAACAGTTATTACAACTTCAACATCTACAGCAAGCTCTACAACAACTACATCAGCAACAACTCAGCCTACAACTACTACAACAATAGTAACAGCTCCTGAAGGAAATATTATCTGGAAGATTGATACAGTAGAAGCTGTTCCTGGAGATGAAGTTAAACTTAATGTCATTGTAAATGATAGTAGAAAAGAAAATCTTCCTATCGGCGGTGCTCAGTATATTATTACAGAGACAACACCTATTCAATATGTAGGCGTATCTGATAAGTCTGAAGGTTATGGCGCAAACATCATTTCTAACGCAGATACAAAGGAATTTGCATTTGCTGATGCAAAGGGTGCAGGCGTTGCAGCATCTGACGGCGCAATCGTAATGACACTTACTTATAAAGTTCCTGCTGATTGTGCAGACGGAACATATCCTGTAGTATTTGGCGATACATCGTTCTTTAACATTTCGTCTGCTGACGGTGTTGATATGTCAAATCATATACACACAGTTGACGGTGCTATCATCGTTAAGAAACCTGCTACAACTACAACATCAGGCGCAACAACAACTACAACATCAGGCGCAACAACAACTACAACATCGGGTTCAACAACAACTACAACATCAGGCTCAACAACAACTACTACAACAACAGCACCAGTAACTACAACAACTGCCAGTGTTCCTGACGGAGTATTAATCTGGCAGGGTGACACTGTAGTAGCTCATCCAGGCGAAAAGGTTGAAGTAAACTTTGTTGTAAACGACAAGAAAGAATCAAAGCTTTCTGTTGCAGGTGCAGAGTTCAAGATTGGCGTTACTGGCGATATTAAGCTTGTAGGCGGAACAGGTTCAGAAGGTTATGCCGCAGAAGTTGTGGGCAAAGATAACGGCTACTTTGCATTTGGCGAAAGCAAGGGCGCAGGTGTTGTAGCTCCTGACGGAAGCAGTGTAATCACACTTACATTTAATGTTCCTGATACAGTTGCTCCTGGCAATTATCCTGTATCACTTAGCGAACTCTTTGTTTCTGATACAAACGGAGCAGATATTACTAATAACATCTTCGTTATAGATGGTTTGATTATTGTTGAAGACTCAGTAACTACAACAGCAACAACAACCACAACAGCACCACCAACAACTACAACATCAGGCGCAACAACAACTACAACATCAGG
>JAIDTI010000024.1:20171-23578 GCA_029060755.1 Ruminococcus sp.
CAACAACTACAACATCAGGCGCAACAACAACTACAACATCAGGTGCAACAACAACTACAACATCAGGTGCAACAACTACAACAACACAACCAACAACTGCTTTCCCAGGCACCGGTTCAAATGATACTACAACAACAACAACTAATCCAAACAATGTTGTTCCTAACCCTGAATGTAAAGTAACAGTTATTGACGGTTTCTACTTCAGTCATGACCCGAAACCATTCAAGACAGGTCACATTACAAGCATTGAGATGACAGATGTTGACGGCAATCCTATTGCAGAACCTGATTACTCACTCTTTACTTTTGAGGAAGTTAATTCTAAGGCTGACAATCCACAAGAGGCGTTTGACAAGGATAATGAAACATATGCTTATACAGTAAATGTTTACTACAACGGAATAAGACTTGTTGATACTGAAAAGGCTAAACCTGTACAGTTCACAGTATACATTGGTCTCAAGGGCGATGCAAATCTTGACAGAATTGTAGACGCTAAGGACGCTTCATCTGTTCTCGCATATTATTCAACTCTTCAAACCGGTGTTTCTGCTAATGAAGCTCTGTTGAATGAAGAAGATGATGAGAGAATCAAGGCAAATCCGATGCTTGATCATTTCGCAGCATTCCTCGCAGACGTTGACCTTGATGTTTACAATGTAAACAACTGGAAGATGATGAAGTCTGACAGAGAAGTTGATGCTAAGGACGCAAGCTGGATTCTCGCATACTATAGTATTATGTCAACTGGTGAAACAGACCCGCATAAGGGCTGGAATGAAACATTTGCTGATGGTCTTGGATTTATTGAAGAAACCAGAGAAGTTCTTTTCGATAAGTATATAGACAAAAACGAATATGTTGACTAATTATCTTACATGATTCAAGACAGAACCTTCGGGTTCTGTTTTGATTTTATTAATAATTTATTAAAAAAAATCAAAATGGTACAATATTACTGTTGACAAATTGAATAATAGATGATATAATATATATGTGGAGTTAATTTTGGTATTATTTTACGTAAAAAATTAAAAAGATTCAACGAAAATGCGAATTATATTGCTTTTTATTGTGAAATACATACAAAAATTTGTTGAATTAATCATCAATAATTTTTTATAAAAAAATTGCTGATTTCCTTGACTTATTGCAATTTGTATGATAAAATGTAATTATGAATTTTTGGGCATGGCTATAGAAAAGCTATATGTCTTGAACAAAAATATCTCTCATAAATCACAAAAGCAGTAAAACTTTGGTGACATATGAGAAAAAAATATTTTAGAGAGGTATAAAACAATGAAGAAATCATTATTCAAGAGAGTTTTTGCCACAGCAACAGCTGTTCCGCTTGCTCTCACACAATGTCTGAGTGTTGCAAATGCTATAAATGTAACTGATGCAACAGTTGTACTTGCAGGCGCAAATCTTACCAATGAGAAGTCAGTTTCTGTAGATAGTCTTGCTTTTATTGAACCAACAGCAGGCATTTCAGAAAGTGACGGCTATACATGGGTTGGAGAAAAAGATGCAGACGGTATGCCTGTCGGTGAAGGTTATTTTGAAAAAAATTCTGAATGGAATGTAACTGTTTCAAGCGCAATCAGTGCAGCAGCAAAAGAAGGTACTATTGATACTGCGCCAATTTTTGAAGGAATTGTCAATAAAGCAGGACAGTATTCAGATATTGCTAAAAGCGTTACAGAAAAAGTCGGCGATGTAAAATATACAATCTCATCAAAGAACATAATCACTGTATCTGCACATATGGAAGATATTATTCCGATTTTTGAAGATTTTGCAGACAAAAAGGTCGGCAGTTCACTGAAAGACCTTGCTGAAAAGTATGATATGCCTGAACTTGCAAATATTAAGTTTTTTGAAGGTCTTAATATTGAGGGCGATATTGTAATTACAATTGATGCTTCCACACTTAATGCTGATACTCTTGTAAATGGCGAAATTTCATTTACTGACAAGGCTGGCAAGACTTACAAGGGAATGGCTCTTGCTGACTATGCTCGTGACCAGGTTGAAGCTATCAGAGATGCTGTTGTTTCAAAGATTGAAAGTCTTGTGAGCGAATATGAGCTTACATCTGAAGAAATTGAACAGATGGTTCAGGATTCAGACGAATACAATAATATGATTACTGACCTTGAAACAGGTTATAAGCCTGAAGGAGACGAACTTCAAGCAATGGTTCTTGAATCAGCAGAGTTTAAAAAGCTTGTTACTGATTATATGGAAGAACATTCAGGTATAAGCTATGAAGAAGCAGAGGCTAAAATTAAAGATTCTGATGATTATCAGGAGATGATGGACAGATTCTCAAATGGTTTTGCTAGTCTTAGTGATGAGGAAATTGTAGACATTCTCCAGCAGTCAGATGATTACAAGAAACTTGTTGCAGCTCAGGAAGAAGCTGGCGCAACTCCTGATGAAGCTGTAGCAGCAGTTTTAGAATCAGACGAGTACAAAAAGCTCCTTGAGGATTATACAGACAAGTATACATACACAAGAGAAGAAATCGAAGAAATCGTAAAAGGTTCTGACAGCTATAAGAACAAGCTTGCTGAAATCAATGCTGAATATGAAGAACAGTATGCTGAAATGACATCTAAGGCTAATGCTGCTAAGGAGCAAATTGAAAATCTTGCAGGACCTGTTTTAGCAAAGTACGAAGTTGCTAAGGCAAAATATGATACAGTAAAGTCATTTGAAAAGACTATTGAAGCTAAAAATTATGCTGATTTAGCTAACAAGGTTAATAATGACGCAACATTCAAGAAGTATTTATCAGCAGCTAAGAACAAGATTCCAAGCAGTCTTGATAAGTACGCAAGCAAGATTCCTGACAGTATTCCTACAAGTCTTTCAAGTGTTGCTTCTAAGTCAGCAGTACAGAAAATCTTCTCACAGATTGTAAATCAGGTTGCTGAAACATCAGGTATTCAGATTGAGGGCAAGCCAGCAGATATTGCAGCTTTTGTTGAATCATTCTCTGAAATTACAGCAAGCTTTGAGGGCGGAGCTCTTACATATACAGGAAAGCTCACTGATGAAGATGAAACAGGCGGTGTAAATGCTAAGAGCTATATTGAGGACACATATGAAGTTGAAGTATCAGACTTCTATAAAGAGGCTACAATTGTTGTTGATTATGCTACTTTAGACAGCGCAGGCAATGTTTCAGTTGACTTCCAGCTCAAGAGAATTGTTGAGGCTAAGGCTAAAGAGAAAGATACAACTACTACAACGACTACAACATCTACATCTACTTCAACATCAACTACAACAACAGACCCATCAGGTACAACTACAACAACAGACCCATCAGGAACTACAACAACAACAGACCCATCAGGTACAACTACAACAACAGACCCATCAGGTACAAC
>JAIDTI010000024.1:23678-151311 GCA_029060755.1 Ruminococcus sp.
ACAACAGACCCATCAGGAACTACAACAACAACAGACCCATCAGGTACAACTACAACAACAGACCCATCAGGTACAACCACAACAACAAAACCACCAGTAGGAACAACAACCGTTTCTGTATCTTATACAGTAACAGTTTCTGTTGAAACAGCTTCTGAAGTGGATTTCTATTTCACAATTGATGAAAAATTCAACAAGGACAACATCACATCTGTTAAGTATGTTGTAGATACAGTATACAGCTATATTGATGAAGAAGGTACTATAGTTAAGACAGAAGTTAACGAAAGTACAGAATCAGGCACTATCACAGATATGTGCGATTTCAGAATTGAAGACACACCTGGAAGCATATTCCAGCCAGGTAAGAATACATTCAAGTATTCAGTTGCACTTTATGCAAATCAGGACATTGTTACTGAAAACGGTGTAGTTATTGCTAATGAAGGTGAAATGCTTCAGGCTTCAGACGGTACAGAAGTAGAAGTTACAGTTTACATTGGTGTTAAGGGTGACGCTGACCTTGATGGTATGGTATCATCTATGGACTCTTCAGTAGTTCTTGCATGGTATTCTAACATTTCAACAGGTGGTGACCCTGACAAAACAGCATTCTCAACAAGCAAGCTTGCAGTTGAAACAGATGATGAAGAAAATGCAACTATTATTGATAAACAGCTTGATGAGTTTGCAGCATTCCTCGCTGATGTTAACAATGAAAAAACAGAGGGCAATAACAAGCTGACAAAGAGCAAGAGACTTATTGACCCTGATGATGCTTCTAATATACTTGATATGTATGAAGAATTATCAACAGGTGCAAAGGCAACAAGAGAAAAATGGAACGAAGTTCTTGAACGTGTAAAATAATCCGAATCATACGCATATAAACAAATGAAATGTTAATTCTGCCGTCGGAGCGGCGGCAGAACTGCATATAAATTTTTATTAATCTGAAAGGAAAAAACTAAAATGAAGAAGAATTCTTTAAAGAGAGTATTTTCAGCACTCGCTCTTACAGCAGTTGCTGCTTCATCAGCTACAATGTGCGCTTTTGCTGAAGGCACTTCCGATGAGTTGAATGGTCTTACACAGGCAGAGGCTGATGCTTCTGAACTCAAGCCAAAGATTACAATTTCAAGTGAAGTAATTACTGTTGATGAAGCTAAAGCTAACCCGACAAGAACAGTTACTATGTCAGTAACAGGTGCAGAGCTTAAGTATGCTTCAACAGGTTTCCACGTTTATTATAGTAAGAGACTTGAACTTGCAAAAAACCGTATCGGCGATATGGCAGTTAAACCAGGTGCTGCACTTGAGTTTATCTCACCAGGTGAACCAAAGGAAGACCCGACAGCTGAAGAACAGGATATGAAAGGCTTTTTCGTTGCTTCAGCAGGTGCAAGCAGCAAAGGTACAGACGGTGTAATGTGGGAATTCCAGTTTATTATTCCTGATGATGTTCAAGAGGGCGAAGTATTCCCGATTGACATTTATTACAAGTCAACTGAAAATGCTAAGGACCTTTTCACAAACAAGCCTAACAACCTTGAAGGACAGACAATGCAGGCTTATGTATTTACAAGAGGTATCAACAACGGCAGAACAAGCTCTTTTGACCCAGCTGCAATTGTAGATATAGATGGTAATGTTATAGAAAAAGCTGTTGATAATTGTCCAGCTATCGCAAATGTTGACCCAGGTACAGACGGTGTAATTGCTATTGTTGGAGGAGGAACAACATCAACATCAACATCAACAACAACTTCAACAACAACAACATCTACATCAACTTCAACATCTACATCAACATCTACTTCAACATCTACATCTACTTCAACATCAACTTCAACAGGCGATACATCTTCTACAACATCAACTACAACAAGCAGTGGTTCAACAACAACAACTACAACAACAACTAAGGGTGGCACAACTACAACTACAACTAAGGCTGCAGGTGGCACAACAACAGCAGCAGCAGGCGGTTCACCAACAACAGGTGTTGCAGGCGTTGGCGTTGCAGTAGCAGGTCTTGCAGTTGCTCTCGGTACTGCTTTTGTACTTAGAAAGAAAGAGGACTAATCAAGTCTGATTAAATGAACACAAAAAAAGGCTCTCCTTGCGAGAGTCTTTTTTATTTGATTTTCCAGCCGTCAATGCCTGAACGTTGCAACGCTCCGAAAATTCTGCCTTTAAATCCGTGATTACTGCGTTCCATTTCTGTAATGAAATCCTTTGTTTTCTGTCTGTTTGTGTGACCGTCGACAGAACAGGCAGACTTTACAATAGGTATATCAATTTTTTTTGCTGTTCTGCGGATTTCTTTTTCAGGAGCAAGCACAAGCGGTCTGATTACTGTCAGATTTTTGTCATCAAGCAGAGTTACAGGCGAATAACAGCCGATTCTTCCCTCCGTGAAAAGATTCATTATAAAAGTTTCCACAGTATCATCATAATTATGTCCAAGTGCAATTTTGTTGCAGTTGAGTTCTGTTGCCGAGTTGTGTAATGCTCCACGTCTCATTCTTGCGCAAAGACTGCACGGATTTTTTTCGTTTCGCACATCAAATACAATCTCACCTATCTGCGTCGGGATTATATGATACTCTATTCCTTTTTCGGCACAAAATGCTGATACGGCTGAATAGTCTCCTTTTACTCCGTTGAAAGCAGGGTCTATTGTCAAGCCTATTATTTCATAGTCAATTCCGATAAACTTTTTCAGAAGTGCAAGTCCATTCAATAGAATCATGCTGTCTTTTCCTCCTGAAATACCTACTGCAATTCTGTCGCTGTCCTGAATCATGTTGTACTGCTGTATGGCTTTTCGCAAATATCCAAGAATTTTCTGCATATTTTACCTCCAAAAATATTTTTTATTCAATTATACAACATTTTCAAGAAATTTTCAATTATATCTTGAAAAAATACGCAGAATATTATATAATATTTATAGCATATTTTTTGAAAAGGAGATTTTTTATGGTTAATTTTGGAAACGACTGGGACGAAATCCTCAAAGGAGAATTTGAAAAGGATTATTATGTTGCTTTGAAGCAGAAACTTATCAGCGAATATAAAAATTATCAGATTTTTCCTGGTATGTACGATATTTACAACGCAATGAAGCTTACTTCCTATGATGATGTAAAGTGCGTTATTATCGGACAAGACCCATATCATGGAGAGGGACAGGCTCACGGACTAAGTTTTTCCGTACGCAAGGGAATTGCTCCACCGCCATCACTTGTTAATATTTTTAAGGAAATCCGTGATGATGTGGGAGTAAACAATCTTGGCAAGCATGGTGACCTCACAAAATGGGCTGAAAGTGGTGTACTTCTGCTTAACTCTGTACTTACTGTACGTGCAAATCAGGCAAGAAGTCACAAAGGTCTTGGCTGGGAGGAGTTTACAACAGATGTAATAAAGATACTTAATCAGCGTGAAAAACCTATGGTATTCATGCTCTGGGGCGGTGACGCAAAGGCAAAGCAGAAGTTCATCACAAATCCGAATCACTGCGTACTTAAATCAGCTCACCCGAGTCCGCTTTCGGCTTATAACGGATTTTTCGGCTGTAAACATTTTTCACAGGCAAATGAGTTTCTTAAAGCTCATGGCATGAGTGAAATTGACTGGTCAATTGACTGAAACGGAGATAAGATATGAAAATAAGAAAAATTTTTGACAAGAAAACTGTATTTTCTTTTGAAGTTTTTCCGCCGAAAAGTACAAGTTCTGTTGATGTTATTTTCCGCACGCTTGACGAACTGGGCGACCTGCACCCTGATTTTATAAGTGTTACATTCAGTGCAGGCGGAAGCGGAAACAGCAGTCTTGCACTTGATATTGCAGAAAAAATAAGCGGAATGGGAATAACTCCAGTTCTGCATCTGCCTTGTATAAATTACACAAGAGAACAGATTGACAAGACTCTTGCGGAGGCATCAGCAAAGGGTATTGAAAATATTCTTGCATTAAGAGGGGACATTAACCCCGATATTCCGCCTGTTGAGGAGTTTAGACACGCAAGCGATTTGATTAAGTATCTTAAACAAAAGGGCGGATTTGATATTGCAGGGGCTTGTTACCCTGAAGGTCACGCTGATTCAGATACACTTGACGAAGATATTGAAAATCTCAAAATAAAGGTTGATGCAGGTGCAGACCACCTTATAACACAGCTGTTCTTTGATAATGAGTATTTCTATAATTTCCGCAATAAAATAGTACAGAAAGGAATAAATGTTCCTGTTGAAGCTGGAATTATGCCTGTTGTAAACAAAAAGCAGATTGAAAGAATGGTTGTGACCTGCGGAGCAAGTCTGCCACGAAAATTTGTCAAAATCATGCAGAAATATGAGCATAACCCTGAAGCACTTAGAGATGCTGGAATTGCTTATGCAATAAATCAGATTGTTGACCTGCTTGTAAATGATGTTGACGGAATACATCTCTATACCATGAATAATGCTTATGTTGCAAGAAAAATAAGCGAAGCTGTAAGCGGAATTATTGAAGTATGAAATTAAATGTTATTTCAAAATCAGAATCGGCAAGATATATGGGCATAAAGGGTATACCCGACAGACAGACAAAAGAAATTCTTGAAAAATATGAGCCGATTGTTCGTGAACGTCTTAAACCGTCGTATGTTTACCGCAAAGTTAAGGTGCATTTTATGCCTGACGGTGTGAAATTTGATGGCATTAATGCAGTTTTTACAGGAAATGACATAAAAAAGCATCTGTCGGGTTGTGAAAGTGCTATAATTCTTGCGGTGACTGTTTCGTCGGAAGCGGACAAGCTTATCAGACAAGCATCTGTTGTCGGAATGGCTGATGCGCTTGCTGTTGATTGTCTTTGCAGTTCAGCTATTGAACAGGCTTGCGACATGGCAGAAGAAGAAATTTTTGCTGAAAATCCAGTTGTGTTCAGGACGTGGCGTTTTGGTATCGGCTATGGCGATTTATCAGTAAATCTGCAAAAAGAAGTTATTCATGCTCTTAATGCACAACGCAGAATAGGTCTGACGGTTACAGAAAATTGTCTGCTTATACCGTCAAAATCTGTTACAGCTATAATAGGTATTTCAGACAGTCCGCATGAACAGCAGAAAAAAGGCTGTGAAATATGCAGTATGCGTGAAACCTGCGTATTGAGGAAAAACGGTGAATGTTGTATAAATTAACAAAAGTTTCACAATTTACATAGTTAGATAGATATTGACTATTTGAGGGAAAGATGTTATAATAAAATTGAGGAATGATTTTTTGATTTAAGGAGCATTATTAAATATGAGAAAGATAGTGATGTTTATTTCTGCACTTTTTTTGACGGCAAATACAGTTTTTCTTACTGCCTGCGGAAATGAAAAATCATCATCTAATCCATATGCGAATGTTGATGCAGGTGAGGGCGTTCGTGAAAAGATTAGCGAAAGAGTAAATGATTCTGATTTGCTGGAAGATGTTGAACTTGAAAACAAAACAATAAAATGGTTCTCAGACTGGAATATCAATCCTGATGAATCCGGAAAAAGCAAACCGCCAGAAGTTGTTGCTTTTGAGGAAAAATACGGCGGAAAAATTGAGTGGGTAAAATGTACCTATGAGGACAGATATGAACAGCTTGCTAAAATGATTAACAGCGGTGACGGTATAGACTTTTTTTATGCAGGAAATATGGACACTTTTCCGAAAGGTGTAATCCGTGGAATGTTTGTTTCTGTTGACAAATATATCGATTTCAGTACACCTTTATGGCAAGATGTACAGGCTGTCAATGACAGTCTTATCTGGAACGGAAAGCATTATTGTACAGTATTGCAGACACTGGGAGACAAGACAGGCTGTGTTTACAACAGAAAAACCATTCAGGAGGCAGGACTGCAAGACCCTGCTGAACTATATGCAAAAGGCGAATGGGACTGGAATATATTTCATGATATGCTGAAAAGTTTTGTTGATGTGGAAAATCAGCGTTACGGGATTGACGGCTGGTGGTTTGAGTTCGGTTTGATGGGTACAACCGGAAAAGTTCCTGTCGCTATCGAAAACGGAAAACTTGTAAACAATATCGGAACGCCTGAAATGGAACGTGTACAGAATTTTATGTATAGTCTCTATCAGACAAACTGTATTGCTGTAGGTCAGAAAGATTTTGGCTGGGAGTCGCACCCCGAATATATCGGTGAAGGAAAAACGCTGTTTTATCCTGTCGGACTTTATGAATTTTATAAAACATCTGACCAATGGAAAGAAAGATTCGGAGATGATGCGTTTTTCGTGCCTATGCCGAAAGACCCTGAAGCAGATAAATATTATGTGCCTGTCGGAATGGACGCATATGTATTTATAAAGGGCGGAAGCAATCCTGAAGGAGTTGCAAAATATCTTGAATGTAAGCGTTTTACACTTCTTGATGCTGAAACAAAAGCAGTTGCGGATAAACAGTTCAAAAGCGACTATGGCTGGACAGATGAAATGGTTGAGATGCAGCACGAAATGCAGATGCTGGCAGAGAAAAATCCGTCTCTTGATTTTTCTATGGGTGTATCTGCTGACTGTGCAGAACTTCTTAACAATAATCTTAGGTATACATCAAGAGGTGCGCCATGGAATGAAACTTATGATTCTATAAATGCGGTTATTGATACTTATATTGACGAAGTAAACGAAACAAACACAGATGAATAAAATATAATTAAAATCAGACACAATCCTGCTGTCTGTACAGTTATAAAGGAGATGTTAATTATGGCAACAACAGTTCTTGTTACAGGTGGTTGTGGTTATATAGGTCAGTATATTTGCTCCGGACTTCTGAAAAAGGGATATGAAGTTATTGCTCTTGATAAGGAGGAGGGTTTTCATAATATGGGTAAACTGCATTACACCTATATTTCATGGACACCTGACGACAAAGAGGGATTTGAAAAAGTTCTGGAAGAATATGAAGTAAATATTCTGATTCATGCAGCCTGTACCGTTGATAATGATTTCACTAATATTATTACAGAAAGTGAAATGGAAATAAGCAGGAAGTGTGACAGCTATATCTACAAAAGTGCAATAGAAAGACCAACCATTACTCATATCTGTATGATAAGCACGGAAAAAGTCTATGCTTTTCCAAAGACAAGAGAGCCGATAAGAGAGGATTCTGACATAAAAACTACTTCAAATTATGCTGTTATGAAATATGAATCCGAAAAGGCTTTTGTGAATGAAATAAGAACTCACAAGAATACTATATGCTGTATAACAAGAACAGCACCAGTATATTCAATAGGATTTACTGATAATCTTGTAGCAAAAATTACAGACCCGAAAGATAAAATGAAATTTGTTTTTGGTACGGGACAATACGGTTTTCAGATGTGCTGTGTTCATAATCTTGTTGACTTTTTTCTCTGCTTTGTGCAGAATGCAGAAGATATGTCATTTGCGGGAATTTATAATGTAGGCGATAAGACACTTACAACTGCGGCTGATATTATAAGTTTTATGAGAAAGCACCATACTCTTGGAACAGTTATTCAGAAATCGGGCAGAAGTGCTATTGTGAAAATCAAGGAAATTTTCAAGCCTGATAAGGAATACAAGACAAATTACCGCTATCTTGATATGTCAAAACTTGAAAATAATAATATGCTTGATATATCAAAAGCATCAAAAGTTGTTACATTCCGCTGGGATATAAACAATACAAAATAATTATGAATCCCTGATTTTTCAGGGATTTTCTTTCTGACATACAAAAGCACTGAATATCAGGAAATTTTTCTAAACTTCTGCTATAATATAAGTACAGAACAGGAGGAAAATGGCTATGGAATGGATAAAAGGAATACAGAGGGCAATTGATTATATCGAACTTAATCTTACAGAAGATATAAATTATGAAGATATTGCAAAACAGGCTTATTCTTCACAATTCCATTTTCAGAGGATTTTCAGCATTGTATGCGGTATTACGGTTGGCGATTATATCCGTATGCGCAGGCTCTCAATGTCTGCCTCTGACTTGATTTATAGCAATGACAAGGTGATAGACGTCGCACTGCGTTATGGTTATGATTCGCCCGAAAGTTTTACCCGTGCTTTCGTCCGCTTTCATGGTATCACGCCTACAGAGGCAAAACGTGGCAAAAATGTCAAATCTTTTTCCCGTCTGTCTGTGAAACTTATTTTTACAGGAGGTAGTACAATGGACTACAGAATTGAAAAACTTGATGACTTAAAGATTATCTGCAAACGCAAACAGGTATTCAAGCAAGATGGTATGACTGCTACGCCCGATATTTCTGCTTTTTGGGGAGAATGTATGGAAAATGGTACAGCTCAGAAACTTGCAGAATATATCCCTGAAAACCCGAAACTCAAGGGTCTTATTGGTATATGTTTTTCGGGAATTATTGATGAGAATGAATTTCCTTACGGAATAGGCAGTGAATATGATGGCAGACCAGTTAATGACAGTGATTTTGAAATTGTGGACATTCCTGCATCAACTTATGCTGTTTTTATTATCAAAGGAAAAATGCCTGAAGTATTCCCTGAAACTTACAAGAAAATTTTCACGGAATTTTTTCCACAGAGTGATAAATACGAATATGGCAGAGGTATTGAAATTGAAGTTTATCCATCAGCAGATGTTGATAATCCCGATTATGTATGTGAAGTCTGGATTGCCGTCAATGAAGTTAAATAATAAAAATCCCCGAATTTTCGGGGATTTTATTATTCTATAACAGTATAGTTATCGGCGGCATTTTCTTTTGTTGCATATTCTGTAACATTAAGAACTTTTACTTTAAACGGACGTGTTCCCATGTTTATTTCGATAATATCACCAACTTTTACATCATAAGATGCCCTTGCAATTCTGCCATTTACTATAATTTTTTCAGCATCACACGCATCATTTGCAACTGTTCTGCGTTTGATTAAACGTGTTACTTTAAGATATTTGTCAAGTCTCATGAAATTCTCCTTAAAAAATCGGGAGCAGGTTTTTCCCTGCTCCGTAATTATTACTTATTTACAGCCTCTTTGAGTGCTTTGCCAGCTTTGAAAGCAGGTGCTTTGCATGGTGGGCAAATCATTTTTTCGCCAGTTCTTGGATTTGTGCGAACTTTTTCGCTTCTTTCACGAACTTCAAATGTGCCGAATCCTATAATGGAAACTTTTTCACCATTTACAAGTGCTTCCTGAATAGAAGCAAGAACTGCTTCCAAAGCACATGAAGCATCTTTCTTTGTGCAGTTAGCTTTTTCTGCAATAGAATTTATAAGCTGTGTTTTAGTCATTTTTTGTGTCCTCCATATTTATAATATTTTTTGCTTTTTCCCAGAAAATATCAAGTTCTTCAATTGACATGGATTTCATATCAAGATTTTCTGCTTTTGTAAGTTCTTCTGTAATTGCAAAACGCTTTATGAATTTTTCAGCTGAACTTTTAAGAGCTGTTTCAGCATCAACGCTAAGATGTCGTGCAGCATTTACGCATGAAAAAAGTAAATCTCCGATTTCTTCTTCTATGTTCTGCTTATCATTGAAAACAATAGCTTTATCAAGTTCTGCCTTTTCTTTTGCTATACAGTCAATGGCATCTTCTGCACATCTGAAATCCATTCCGGCACGCATTGCACGTTTGCCGATTTTCTGTGCATACATGAGCGCAGGAAATGTTTTTGCAATGCTTTTCAATGTATCGGTATATGTTTCCTGTCCTTTTGTTTCCATTTTGATTGCGTCCCAGTTTTTGAGAACTTCGTCAGTAGTATCAGCCTTTACTTCTCCGAAGACGTGCGGGTGACGTACAATAAGCTTTCTGCATACTTCGTCACACACATCATCAAAGCTGAAAACTGATTTTTCTTCCTCAATTTCCGCATGAAAAACAACCTGTAACAGAACGTCGCCAAGTTCTTCACGGAGCATTGCGGAATCGTTACAATCAATAGCTTCAATTACTTCATATGTTTCCTCAATAAAATCCTTTTTTATTGATTCGTGAGTCTGCACCATATCCCAGGGACAACCGCCCTCTCCACGAAGCAGTCTTACAATTTCAAGCAAATCATTGATATGATATTTATCTTTCTGCTGATATTCAACCATAGAAAAAAGCACTTCCTTTATCATACTCTAAATTCACGCAAAAAGCAATACATTTTTGAAAATTCGTGCTTTTTGCGGAATAAAGAGAACGTTCGTTTATTTTATTTGTATATTTTTACATCAGGTTTTATCGACAAAACCGACTTTTCTGTAAACCTTTGTTAATGTGCGCTGCGAATAGCGGAGAGCCTTTTCTGCTCCTGCTGTATAACATTCTTTAAGGTAAGCCTTGTCTTGACTTAAACGTGCAAACTCTGTGCGAACCGGTTCAAGATGGTCTGCAACAGCTTCACCGACAGCAAGCTTGAAATCTCCGTATCCTTTACCTGCAAACTCTGATTCAATTTCAGCAAAAGTTTTTCCGGTAACGCTTGAATAGATAGTCATGAGATTGTTTATTCCGTCCTTGCCTTCACGATATACAACTTCTGCTTCGCTGTCTGTTACAGCACGCTTGAATTTGCGGATTATTGTGTCCTTGTCGTCAAGAATAAGTATAACAGAATTCGGATTTTCGTCCGATTTTGACATTTTCTTTGTCGGGTCTTGCAATGACATTACCTTTGCACCGACTTCAGCTATATAAGGTTCGGGAAGTGTAAAGAAATCGCCATAACGCTGATTGAATCTCTGTGCAATATTTCTTGCAAGTTCAAGATGCTGTTTCTGGTCTACACCTACAGGCACTAAATCTGCATTGTATGCAAGAATATCAGCAGCCATAAGTGATGGATATGTGAATAAGCCTGCATTTACGTCATCAGGGTGACGCTGACTTTTGTCCTTGAATTGTGTCATTCTTGAAAGTTCGCCGAATTGAGTATTACAGCAGAGAATCCAGTTAAGCTCTGCATGAGTTTTTACATGGCTCTGAATGAACAGTATAGACTTGTTTACGTCAATTCCGCAAGCCATAAGGAGCGCATAGGAATTAAGTGTGTTCTGTCTTAGTTTTACGGGGTCTTGACGGACTGTTATAGCGTGCATATCCACAACGCAGTAAATACAGTTATATTCGTCCTGTAAAGGACCCCAGTTGCGTACAGCACCGATATAATTACCAAGTGTAAATGTACCTGTTGGCTGTATTCCGCTGAAAATAAGCTTTTTATCTTCCATCTGAAACTTATGCTCCTTGCTTATTTATTGCCCTTGCGCTGTTCAGCCATATCTTTAAGCTGACAATTTCTCAACTCATTGAGAACACGCTGATAAAGAACATAGATTGTACGCTTTTCAGTTTCTTCTGTCGGAATAATGCCTGGCTGGAATTCAACCTTGTATATTCCGCCTTTTGTGAGGAGATAAAGATTGTGTGTTTTTCCTCTTGGAATGTCAAATTTTGTGGTTTTTTCACTCTTTGGAAGAAGTATTCCTGCATTTGCAACAAGGTTATGTGCAGCCTGAACAAGATTTCTGTACTTCTGTGAAGCTCCGGTATATTCATTGCCATTGTTGAAATAGAGGTTTGCAGCTCCGTTAATGAAGCATACCATTGATGTAAGTACATTGTTTGGCATTGGTATATCAATTACAACGCCATAAACGTCGTTTTTCTTGAAGTCTCCCTGAAAAAAGCTTATAGGGAAGTTGAGTGCCTGACTTCTTGTCATAAGGTACTTTTGAGTTACGGGGTATCTGTCTGTAGTTGCCATAGTTAAAATTTCCTTTCAAAAATAAAATTAAATATATCAGTCAAGAATTTCTCTTGTCATGCGTGAGAGAATCTCCATACCTTTTTTAATCTGCTCATCGGTAGGAGTTGAATAATTCAGGCGGAATGAGTGGCTTGTCTCATTTTCGTCTATGCTGAACGAATTTCCGGGAACGACAGCAATTTTATATTCCTGAATAGCTTTTTTGCAGAAGTCATTCATATTGCAGTTGTCAGGAAGTGTACACCATACAAACAAACCGCCCTCCGGACGTACATAGCTTATCTTCTTTGAAAATTCATTGTCGATATAACTGCACATCAAGTCGCTTTTCTTTTTGTATATTGCACGGAGACTATTAAAATGTGCCTCCTTGTCAACAGTTGTCATAAAGCGGTATGAAACAACCTGCGCCCATATATTTGAATGAACGTCCGAAACTTGTTTGCACACAACTATTTTCTGAATAATCGGAGCAGGAGCAGAAACAAATCCTGTTCGGAAGCCCGACGAAATAAGTTTTGAGAATGTGCTTGAATAAATAACACGTCCTTCAGTGTCAAGACTTTTGATTGACGGAATATTTTCACCTGAAAATCTGAGTTCGCCGTAAGGGTCGTCCTCAAGGATTATGAAATCATATCTGCACGCAAGTTCATACACGGCTTTGCGCTTTTCAAGTGACATTGTACGTCCTGTAGGATTCTGAAAGTTCGGAATAAGATACAATATCTTTACATTCGGCTGAGTTCTGACAGTATTTTCCAGCTTTTCAAGATTTATGCCATCCTCCTCCATTTCAACTCCGACAAGATTTACATTGTATGAGCGGAAAGCATTCAGTGAGCCTATAAAGCATGGTGATTCGCAGATAAGTGTATCACCCTCATTCAGCAATACTTTGCATGAAAGTTCATTTGCCTGCTGTCCGCCTGATGTGATAATCAAATCATCAAATTCAGGGTGGAAACAATTTTTGTTTTTAAGCCAGTTTTTGAGGAAGTCACGCAAAGGTGTATATCCCTCTGTTACATTGTATTGAAGTGCAAGAATCGGGTCATCTCTGAGGAGTTCAGCAGAAATTTCCGCAATCTGCTCTTTTGGAAATGCTTCGGGGGCGGGATTTCCTGCTGCAAAAGAAATGACATCAGGGTCAGAGGTAAATTTTAAGATTTCTCTTATTGCAGATGCCTGCAATCCGCTGACCTTATCAGAAAATTTATATTCCATTTAATACCAACCTTTCTGTTATATTTTTAAACAAAGTCAAAGCATAGTACTGCTATCCTATATTATAACACATATTTTAAAATTCTGCAACATATTTATTAAAAAAAATAAGATTATGGACGGTGATTTATTGAAAAAGCAAAACTTTATTAAAGGTTCGGTCATTTTAATGGCTTCAGCAATTGTTGCAAAGGCTCTGGGAGCATTATTTAAAATTCCGCTTACAAATATGCTGGGCGGTGTGGGAATGAGCTATTTCAGTTGTGCATATAGTATATTCATGCCGGTTTATGCACTTACTGTTACAGGGTTATCCTCTGCTGTTGCAAGAATGACCGCAAAAAGCATGGCTTTCGGAATGTATAAAAACATCACACGTATAAGACGGACAGCATTTCTGCTTTTCTCCGTGTTCGGTATTATCGGCAGTGTGGCGGTTTTTCTGCTTGCAAAGCCGTTCAGTCTTTTTTCTACGGGCGGTACGGAATCTGCTCTTGCAATAGCTATGATTGCTCCCTCTGTATTTTTCGGGTGCGTTACTGCTGTTGAGCGTGGATATTATGAGGGCATGAGCAATATGTATCCGACCGCAATTTCTCAAGCGGTAGAGGGTATTATAAAGGTAGTATCGGGATTGTGGCTCTGCGGATATGTAAATCAGCATAGAGAAGAAATAATGACATATTTTCCGCAAGTTACGGATATACGTGCATTATCAGCATCAGCAGGCATACTTGGTGTCACTCTTTCGTCTGTCGGGGCTATGCTGTTTTTTGCAGTTATCGGAATATTCAGGAAAAAACATTCAGGCAGTGAAAATACAGTTATGGGCAGACGGGAAATTTCACATGAACTTATTTCAACGTCTCTGCCGATTGGTATAAGTGCGGTTGTGACGAATCTTACAGCTATAATTGATATGTGGACGATAATAGGCTGTATATCGCATTTCGGTTGCAGAATGGAAATGCCGTCGGGAATCAGTGAAAAAGATATTCCAGATTTTGTCTATGGCTCATTTGCAGGAATCGCTCTTACTGTTTTCAATCTTGTTCCTTCTGTTACAAATATGCTTGGCAAAGGTATACTGCCTTGTATAACGGAAGCGTGGGCTGAAAATAACAAGCAGGCACTGAAACATCACACTTTGCAGGCACTTCTTACTGCTTCTATAATTGCTGTTCCTGCATCTTTTGGCATGGGTGTTCTTGCACCTGAAATATTGATGTTTCTTTTTGCAAAACAGCATGATGAGGCAGAAATATGTATAAATTCTCTTAGACTTCTTATGCCCGGAATGGTTTGTCTGTGTCTGTCGTTTCCGCTTTTCAGTATGTTGCAGGCTATAGGCAAAGCATCTGCACCGCTTAAAATAATGTTTGCAGGTACTATAATAAAGCTTCTGGGCAATCTTATACTCATACCGCTTATGGGTGCGGACGGTGCGGCACTTTCAACATCAATATGCTATGTTGCTATACTTGCTGTGTCACTTGATATTTACATAAAATTATCAGGAATCACTATTGAAATTGCCCCGTTTGTATCTGTTTTATATTCAGGCTTACTATGCGGAGTTTCAGCATATCTTACAGCAGATGTATGTAAAAGATATATGTCGGGACAGTTTGCAGTGATACTTCTTGCAACACTTATTGGCGGATTTGTATATCTGCTTTCATTATGGCTGTTATCTGTAAAAAAATACAGAAAATCAACAAAAAAACAAGCAACAATATGAAAAAAGCGGTATCAGAAATATTATGTTTCTGATACCGTTTTTTTAAAGTTTTTCAATATTCTGTGCGCTGATATTGACTTTTATAACATTTGATTTATTGTTTGAGTCATCTTGCGTCGGGAAAAAGCAGACTGTAAAGTCCTGACTGTCTTTCGGGAGAATAAATCCGCCTATAATACCCGAAAACTCACCGTTTGCAGGGATATTGAACGGGCTTGCAACATAGTTGCTGATGTTTTTTGTGCCATAAAGCTGTGTTCTTACATCAAAATGAACTTCATCTTCATTTGCAAGAAGAATATAGAAATTGTTTAGTACATTCAGGTCATATGATTTGTCAGTGGGATTTGAAATTGTAACATCAAGATAGATATAAGGCTCTCCGCTGTCGCTTGTCTGTCCTGAATCAATGACTCTGTTCAGCCTGAATCCTGTATCATTTGCATTTGCTTCCTCAACAGGATTTACAGAAATTTCATTTACAGCAATACCATTATTTTTACTTGGTTCATTTGTAACAATATTTCCGTTTCCTGATGTTTCGGGAGAAGATACTGTTGTATTACCTGAACAGCTTGCAGTTGTAGAAAGCATAAATGCTGTAAGAAATGCAAGCAGTATGGTTTTATGTTTTTTCATGGTTTTAACCTCCGTGTTAAGATATATACAGTATATCACAAAATATATGATATTGTCAAGAATTTTTGTAGAAACAAAAAACGACTGCCGTTTTAACAGCAGCCGTCAGTTTTTGTGTATTGATTATTCAGCGGAAGGAGCTCCAACAGGGCAAACACCTGCACAAGCACCACATTCAACGCAAGCATCAGCATCAATCTGATATTTTCCGTCGCCTTCTGAAATTGCACTTACTGGACATTCAGCCTCGCAAGCACCACAGCTAACACATTCGTCAGAAATTACATAAGCCATTTTTAAGTACCTCCATAAGAGAATTTTTTAGGATATTTCCTATTGAATCCATTATATCACAAAAAATCTGAAAAATCAAGAGTTTTTTGTTAGTATTTACTTATTAAAAAAATATACTTGACTTTGATATTTTCTGTAGTATAATAATATATATACATTAACAAAAGGAGACTGACAGATGAGAAATTCAAAAAAAGTTTTAATAATGGCTGTTGCAGTGATGTCAGCGGTTGTTTCATGCAGGAAAGTTGAACCGCCTGAATCTGTTTCAACACAAAGTTCTGTGTATGAAAGTTCGGTTGATATAATCGAAACAGAACCACCGGAAGAAGATTTTGACATAAGCGGAGAGACTATCACATGGCTTGCCGATTATGACCTTAATCCGTCATCAGGCGGTGAGCGTTCTGTTGCATTGTCCATTTTTGAAGATGTTTATGGCGGAAAAATCAATTTTGTGTATACTACAGCTGAAAACAAGTTCAATAAGCTTTCTGAAATGCTTGCAAGTGGTGAGGAAGTGGATATGTTCCCTTATGACAGCGATATTTTCCCGATTGGCGTTATAAATGAACAGTTTCAACCGCTTGACCCTTATTTTGATATTATGGGTATGAATGAGGGTTTATGGGACGATATAAGCAGTGCTGTTGATGCGTTTGAGTATAACGGAGAACATTATGTTATGCCGTATAATGTTTCAAATCCTGTTGTTGTGATATACAGCAGAAAACTTATGAAGCAGGAAAAACTTGCCGACCCATACGAACTTTATAAAAAAGGCGAATGGAACTGGGATACAATGATGCAGATGATGCAGAAATTTGTTGAAAATTCTGATGGAAGTGTAAGAAGATACGGAATAAACGGCTCTTTTGGTACAGCTCTTTTGCAGTCAACGGGAAAAGGCGTTGTAAGCTTTGAAAACGGCAGGTTTAAAAATAATATAAAAAGCTCCGAAATAAAAAAGGCGGGTGCTTTTATGCAGAAAATGACAGAAAATAATCTTGTTTATGCGCCTTATCTAAGTCACTTTGCAAAGGACAATTCAACGCTGTTTTTTGTAATGGGAAGCTGGGCATTAGGTGAATCAAATGCTTTGAATCCTGACAGCGATTTAATGGTTGTGCCGTTTCCTGTTTCACCTGATGCAGACAAAAATTATATAAGCTGTAGTTTTGATGCAAGAATGTTTGTGAAAAACTCCACAAAGGGTGAAGCTGTGGCAACATATATCAAGTGTGAAAGAATAGCATCAACTCAAGAGGAATATAAATCCACACAAAAGGAAAACGCTCTTGCTGTACGCAAATCGGCAGGAAAAACTATTTCTTTTGTGACAGAGGAGCAGTATGATGCTTTACAGTCTTTTCTTGATATGACAAGTTCTGCGCCTATGTTTGATTTTGCTTACGGAATGGGCGAAAAAATGAACAGTGAGGGTGATTATACATATCAGACAAGAGGAGTTATGAATAATCTTACAGAAGCTATCCCGAACTATGTTGTTTCGTCGTGGTCGGCTTTGTGTGATGATTGGGCAGGCGTTGTTGATGATGTTGTAAATGAAGTTAATAATCGTATTGGTTAAAAATATTGTCTGTCCATTTTCAACAGATATATTTGTAAAAAAAATACAAAAATAAATTGATTTATACAGCAAAGTGTAAAATTTTCTGAAATTGCGTGACATTTTATTTCTCTTGTGATATAATAAATTCAGGTATAAAATGCCGGCAGTTAATCGGACAAGGTTAATCTCGGTTGTGATACTACATATTATGTATAATAAGAAAGGAAATAAACATGGATAATAACAATTCAGAGCAAAAAACTGCACCGAAAAAAAAAGTAAGTAAAAAAGTCCTGAGACAGAGAAGACTTTCTGCGCTTGCTATTGTAGCATTGATTGTTTTGATTTTTTTCATTATCATCGCAAAAAGCTGTTCAAAAGAACCGTCAGGCGATGACGAATCAAGCACAACAAACAATTCAATAACCACTTCAGCAACTACAACTACAACTCAAACAACCACAACAGTAACTACTACAGTTACAACGACAAATCCGCTTTCTGCAAAAGTTCAGCTTTCAACAAGAGAACTTTTTATTAACGTCGGTGAAAGAAATGTTTCGATTATTCAGGTATACCCCGATAATTCGACAGAAGCAAATGAAGTATGGAAGTCTATGGACGAATCAATCGCAACTGTTGACCAATACGGATATGTTACAGGTGTATCAAAGGGCGAAACTTTTATTGTTTTAAGTTTTGACAATAATCCCGGTGTGGAGATTGAAATAAAGGTATCTGTTGCGGATAATGCTGTGGTTACACCTAATAATGCAACAATTGACTCAACAACAACAGACAGCGGAAATTCTGCGCCTGTTGTCGATACTCCTACAACTCCTGTTTATGGATATACGGGAAGTATTGATGATGAAAATGTATTCTGAAAAAATTTTTGAAAAAATATTTAAAAAGACTTGATTTTTCAGATTTAATGTGTTATAATACTATATGATGATAGTTTAAGCTAAAGACCGGAAACTTCCGGTCTTTATGTTTGTAATCAAACTATGAAATCAATAAAAGGAGGATTCTTTTTTTGAAACTTAAAAAATTCGGCAGTACAGAGCAGAAAGTCTATGACCTTGTAAAGCCAATTACAGATGAACTTGGTTATTATCTGTGGGACGTAAGCTATGTTAAAGAGGGTGCATCATGGTATCTCAGAATATTTATTGATTGTGATGAGGGAATTACAATTGAAGATTGTGAGATAGTTACTGAACCGGTCAATAAAATTCTTGACGAAACAGACCCTATTCCTCAAAGCTATACTTTAGAGGTGGGTTCGGCTGGTCTTGAACGTGAACTTCTCAAAGAAGACCATTTTGAAGTATGCAAGGGTGATAAGGTGAGAATACGCTTTATCAGAAATATTGACGGAGAAAAGGAAATATGTGCTTATCTTAAAGGTGCAGACAAAAATCAGATTGTTGTTTATGATGAAAACAATAATGAGAAAGTATATTCGCTTTCAGATGTGGCATTTGTTAAACTTTGGTTTGAGTTTGAATAATTAAAAAGTCAAATATAATTTTTGGAGGAATTTAACATGGAAAACTTTTTCAAGGCATTGCATGAACTTGGTGAGGAGAATAGTGTCGGAACAGAACAGCTTATTGAAAAGGTAAAATCAGCAATGCTTAAAGCTGCAAAAAAAGCTTATCCGCATAGTGAGGACAGAATAAGAGTTGAGATAGACCCTGATTCTAAAAAGTTCGCTATGTATATTGTGCAGGAAATTATTGATGATGAGCCTATTGACGAAAATGAAATCAACATTGAGCAGGCAAAGCTTATTGACGAAAATGCTGTTGTGGGTGGAACTATTCTCAAAGAGATTGATATTTCAAAGTTCGGAAGAATGGCTGCACTTTCTGCAAAACAGTCAATTAAGGGCGATTTGAGAGAGATAAACAGAAATCAGATACTTAATAAGTTTGAGAAAAAAGAGCATGACTGCATTACTGTAAAAGTTTCACAGGTTGAGCCGGGCAGGGGAACTGTTACGGTTGATTATGACGGAACAGAGCTTTATCTCTTTAAGGCTGAACAGATTGAGGGCGAAACTTTCAAAGAGGGAAGCCAGATAAAGGTATATATTACAGGTATAGGCGGAAAGAGCAAAAAGCCTATTGTAAAGATTTCACGTACACACAAAGACCTTGTAAAACGACTTTTTGAAATTGAAGTACCTGAAATTTATGAAGGTATAGTTGAGGTGAAGTCAATTTCACGTGAGGCAGGTTCAAGAACAAAGATTGCTGTATGGTCAAAAGACCCTGATGTTGATGCTGTAGGTGCTTGTATTGGTACAAAAATGGCAAGAATCAATGCTGTTGTAAAGGAACTCAACGGCGAAAAGATTGATATTATTTCATGGAGCGAAAAGCCGGAGGAGTTTATTGCAAAGGCTCTTGCACCTGCTGAAGTACTGAAAACTGTTATAGTATCAGAAGAAGAAAAAATGTGTACTGTTATTGTGCCAAATAATCAGCTTTCTCTTGCAATAGGAAACAAGGGTCAAAATGCAAAGCTTGCGGCAAAGCTTACAGGATATAAAATTGATATAAAACCGCAGGTAAATACAGCTACTGGTGAAACAGCTCCTGAATTAAGTGAAGATTTTGTTGTACCTGCTGCTGAAAAGTCTGTTGAAGATGAATCAGCTACAGAGGAAATCAATATCAGTTCAGAAGAAAATGCAGAAGTATCTGCTGATAAAGCAGAGGAATGATTTATGAAGTCTGTAAAGATACCAATGAGAATGTGTCTTGGCTGTAATGAAAATAAGCCAAAAAAGGAACTTATGAGAGTTGTAAAGTCGCCGGAGGGTGAAATAAGTCTTGATTTTACAGGAAAGAAAAACGGCAGAGGTGCTTATATATGCCGGAATATAGAATGTTTCAGTAAAGCAAGAAAAGCAAGAAGATTTGAAAAATCATTCTCATGCAGGATAGATGACAGCGTTTATGAGGTGATGACAGTTGAACTCAAAAAAGAAACAGAAAACAGCTAATCTTCTCACGATATGTATCAAAGCGAGAAAAGCTGTAAAGGGTTTTGACAGTGTGAAAGACGCAGTTATAAGCAACAAGGCATATTGTATATTGACAGCTTGCGATATTTCTCCGAAAACGCTTAAAGAAGTTCGCTTTATATGTGAAAAAAATAATGTAGATGTTATTGTTACAGAACTTGAAAAATCTGAAACAGGCAGACTTTGCGGAAAAGAAACAGCTGTTATTGCTGTATGTGACAACGGCTTTGCACAAGGTTTCTTGAAAATAGAAAATGACATCTGATTTCAGGTGTCTGCATAAATGGATATAAACAAAAGCTGTATATTTATATAGCGTGACTTAATGGAGGTATTTCAGCCTATGGCAAAAAAGATAAAGTTAATTGATATGGCGAAAGACTTGAATATTTCGTCTCAGAGAATCATCGATTTTTTCGCTGAAAAAGGTGATAACAAGAAAAAGGCAGCATCTGTTCTTACAGAAACAGAACTTAATATTTTTCTTGAATATTACACAAAATCCAATGAGTTAAAGTCATTTGACGGCTATTTTTCATCAAAAAAAGAAGTTAAATCTGAAAAAAACTCTGATAAGAAATCAGACAAGAAAAACAAGAATGACGACAAGAAGTTTAAAAATAACAAGCCGTCAAAAAATAATGATGTCAAAGCATCTGTAAAAAATGAGGGTAAAACTTTGAAAAATGAGGGAAAAGCTCCTGAAAAGGAAACAAAAATGCCTGTTGAAACAAAAAAAGCTGATGACAACAAATATTCAGACAAGAAGAAGAAAAAGGAACAGGCTAAAGCAAGAACAAGAGGAGAAAGCTCCAAACTTAATGTGAATTTCTCGTCTGAAACAGCATCAACAGCTACACAAAGACGTACTGTTGATACAAGAGGAAGCTATGTTGACCTTGACAAGTATAATGAACGTTATGACCAGATGGCATCAGGAAACAACAAGCATGGCGGTGAAAATTATTCATCAAAGAAACAGAAGATAAATCAGAAATCAGCACAGAGAAACCGTCAGCAGTTCTCTAAAAAAGAGTCTGAAGCAGAAAAGCTGAAAAGACTTGAACTTGAAAGAGCAAGAAAACAACAGCTTAAAGTTATGATTCCTGATAATATTACTGTAGGCGAACTTGCTGTTCGTCTTAAAGCTACAGCGACAGAAGTTATCAAGAAGCTTATGGGTCTTGGTGTTATGGCATCTATAAATCAGGAGATTGATTTTGATACAGCGTCACTTGTTGCTGAAGAAATGGGTGCAAAAGTAGAAAAGGAAATCATTGTTACTATTGAAGAACGTCTTATAGATGACAGTGATGACGACGATACAAATCTTGAAACAAGATGTCCTGTTGTTGTTGTTATGGGTCACGTTGACCACGGTAAAACATCGATACTTGACAAGATAAGAAATGCTCATGTTGCCGCAGGTGAAGCAGGCGGTATCACACAGCATATCGGTGCTTATCAGGTTAAAGTAAATGGACAGAAAATTACTTTCCTTGATACTCCGGGACATGAGGCTTTTACTTCAATGCGTGCAAGAGGTGCAAATATTACTGATATTGCAATTCTTGTTGTTGCCGCTGATGATGGTATCATGCCACAGACTGTTGAATCAATCAACCATGCAAAATCGGCAGGAATACAGATAATTGTTGCTATAAACAAAATGGATAAAGAGGGCGCAAACCCTGATAGAATCAAGGAAGAACTTACTAAATATGACCTTGTCTGTGAAGACTGGGGCGGTGATATTATATGCGTTCCTGTTTCTGCAAAAACAGGGGAGGGAATTGATGAACTTCTTGAATCTGTACTTCTTGTTGCAGAAGTTCAGGAACTTAAAGCAAATCCCGAAAGACTTGCAAAGGGTACTGTTATTGAAGCACGTCTTGACAAGGGCAGAGGTCCTATTGCTACACTTCTTGTACAGAATGGTACGCTCAAACAAGGTGATGTGCTTATTGCAGGTACGGCTGTAGGTCGTGTGCGTGTAATGACAAACGACAAGGGAAAAGCTGTAAAAACTGCTGGTCCTTCTGTTCCTGTTGAAATTACTGGTCTGGCAGAAGTTCCAAGTGCTGGCGATACTTTCAACGCTGTTGAAGATGAAAGACTTGCCCGTGAACTTGTTGAGCAGAGAAAGCATGAAGCAAAACAGGAGCAGTTTAACTCATACAGAAAAGTAACTCTTGATAACCTTTTCAGTCAGATTGCAGAGGGCGATATTAAGGAACTCCCTATTATTGTAAAAGCAGATGTGCAGGGTTCTGTTGAAGCTGTAAAGCAGTCACTTGAAAAAATTTCAAATGATGAAGTAAGAGTCCGTGTAATTCATGGTGCTGTTGGCGCAGTAAAAGAAAGTGATGTTATGCTTGCAAGTGCATCAAATGCTATTATTGTAGGATTCAATGTACGTCCCGACCCTGTAGCAGCTGAAAATGCAGTTCGTGACGGTGTAGACATAAGACTTTACCGCATTATATATGATGCTATAGAGGAAATTTCAACAGCTATGAAAGGTATGCTTGCACCAAAATTCCGTGACGTTGAACTTGGACGCATTGAAGTCCGTCAGGTTTACAAGATTTCCAATGTCGGCATGGTTGCAGGAAGTTACGTTCTGAACGGCAAAGTTACACGTGGCTGTCAGGTTCGTGTTGTCCGTGACGGAATTATAATTGCAGATGACAAAGTTGCAGGTCTGAAACGTTTCAAGGACGATGCAAAGGAAGTTGCCGAAGGATATGAATGTGGTATCAGTCTTGAAAAGTTCAGCGACGTAAAAGAGGGTGACATTTTCGAGGCTTATATGGTTGAGGAATACAGAGAAGATTAATTCATTTTTCGGGGTTCTTTACAAAGAACTCCGAATATAGTACAATGAGGTGATATTTTGGGCGATGAAAGAATGAGCAATGCTGATATGATTCAGTATTGCAATGAAGCTCTTGCATGGGAAGATTTTGGTCCTGTTGATATTTATTTTTTTGAATCAGTTAAAAAAATTCTTTTAGGCGAGTCAAGTCCTTTTGAGGATACGGATAATTTTCCTAATAATCTTATGGGAATGGAACGCCCTGTCCGTGATATTGAGCTTCAGCCTGAATATCATAAATTTGCTGATATATACTATCAGGAAGGGGATGAAGATTTACCCGACTACAGCAAGACATATGAGCCTGAAAAACAATCTGACGGATTTTTTGGAAAGTCTGATTCCGTTCAGCAGCATTATGAAAGAAAATCAGGCGGATTCAAGGTAAAATTAAAGGCTGTAAAGAAAGGATAATTATGGCAAACTATAAAACAAGCCGTATGGCAGAAGATATTAAAAGAGAACTGACAGCAATTATGCGTGAACTCAAAGACCCTCGTATTGACAAGATGCTTACTGTAGTAAAGGTCGATTTGTCGGGTGATATGTCTGTATGCAAGGTTTATGTTTCAAGTCTCGGGGGAATGGAAAAAACTGTTGAATCAGTAAAAGGGCTGAAAAGTGCATCAGGATTTGTCCGCCGTGAACTTTTTCATCGTTTGCAGATGAGAAAATCACCTGAACTTACTTTTATTGCTGATAATTCCATTGAGCGTGGTGCTGAAATAAGCAAGAAACTCAATGATATTCTTTAAGGGGGAGTTGCTATGTATATCGGTTACAGCGAAGCAGAAACTTTTTTGAGAAACTGTAAAGATGCCGTTATAATTACACATCAAAGCCCTGACGGTGACTGTATCGGTGCAGGGTTCGGCTTGAAAGATATTCTTGCCGAACTCGGCATAAGAAGTCATGTTATATGCAGTGACGAATTTTCGTCAAGATTTGATTTTCTGACAAACGTTGGAGCAGGTGAGGAGTTTGAGCCTGAAACTATAATTGCTGTTGATGTTGCTGATACTCAACTTATGGGAAAATATAAGGATATTTACGGTAACAGGGTTCAGCTTTGCATTGACCACCATATCTCAAACAGAAACTATGCTGAAAAAACTTTGTTAAGACCAAAGGCAACGGCTGTATGTGAAATCATATACGACCTTGCAAAGTTTATGGGTGTGAAAATAAGCCGTCACTGTGCAATGTGCCTTTATACAGGCATTGCAACTGATTCGGGCTGTTTCAGATATGACTGCACTACTGCTGAAGCTCATGAAATAGCTGCTGAAATTAAAAGAAGTTATGATATAGATTTCGCAGAAATCAACCGCAATATGTTTGAAGTCAAGACAAAGGCAAGAATGATTCTTGAATCAAAGTTTATGGAACTTATGGAAGAATATGAGGATGGAAAAATTATTTTTGCTGCTATAACGCTTGATATGATGAAAAAAATCGGTGTAAGTTATGATGAATTTGAAGGGCTTGCACCTATGACAGTTCAGCTTGAAGGTACAGAAGTAGGTATTCTTGTAAAGGAGCGTGAGCCGGGTTTATTCAAATGTTCGTTCCGTTCTGCAAATAATATCAATGTATCAGATATATGCAGAAGTATCGGCGGAGGAGGTCACGCAAAAGCGGCTGGCTGTTCAATAGAGGGTACTCTTGATGAAGTAAGAAACAGGCTTTTAGAAGTGACAAGAAAGGCTGTAGAATGAACGGAATAATTTGTATAGACAAACCACAGGATTTCACTTCTTTTGATGTGATTGCTAAACTGCGTGGCATACTGAAAACAAAGCGTATCGGTCACAGCGGTACTCTTGACCCTATGGCAACAGGTGTTCTGCCCGTATTTATCGGAACGGCAACAAAGGCTTGTGATATGATGCCCGATACTTCTAAGGCATACCGTGCTGGATTCAGATTCGGCATTTCTACTGATACACTTGATATTACAGGGAAAGTTACATCTGAATACTCGTTGAAAGTTACAAAACAAGATGTACTTGATGTAATTCCGAAGTTCATAGGAAACATAAAGCAGATACCGCCTATGTATTCAGCAGTTAAAATCGGTGGACAGAAGTTATGCAATCTTGCAAGAAAAGGTATTGAAATAGAACGTCCTGAACGTGAAATAACTGTTGACAGTATAAAACTTGAAAGCTTTGACGAAGATTCGCAGTCGGGAGTGATTTCGGTAATCTGTTCAAAAGGTACTTATATCAGGAGTCTTATTGATGATATTGGAAATTCTTTAGGCTGTGGCGGTGTTATGACTTCTCTTGTGCGTACATGGTCGGGAGGATTTTCACTTGATGATTGCTTTACACTTGATGAAATTCAAAGTCTTGCGGATTCGGAAAATATTGAATATGCACTTATATCTGTAGAATGTGTTTTCAGCGGACTTCCGAAAACAAGGCTTAATAAAGTTCAGACAAGAATGTATAAAAACGGCGTTAAGCTTGATTTAAACCGCATAAATCATATTAAGCCTGAATTTTCTGAATATTCTGTATATAGCTATGACAAGGAATTTATTGGTGTTGCGTGTGCGGACTTTGAAAAAGGCGAACTGCGTGTTGTTAAAAATTTTATCTGAGGTGAACTTATGGAAAAAAGAAAATCTGCTGTTGCACTTGGTCTTTTCGACGGTATTCATCTTGGACACCGTGCTGTACTTAATTTAGCTTTGGAGCAGGAAAAAAATGGTCTGATTCCCTGTGTTTTTACATTTAATCCTACAATGGTATTAAAAAAAAGTAAAGGGGAATACAGATATATATATACTCATCTTGATAAGCTGAATATATTGTGCAGACTTGGATTTCTCGGGCATATTTATTCTGTGTCGTTTCAGGAAGTATGCGGATTAAGCGGTGAGGAGTTTGTTAAAAATATTCTCATTGACAAGCTGACTACAGGATTTGTATGTTGTGGGAACGATTTCAGGTTTGGCAAAAATGCTTCATGCGGAGTAAGTGAACTGTATGCACTCGGCAGAAAATACGGATTTGATGTATGTATTGCTGATGATGTTGTATATGAGGGTGAGACAGTCTCGTCAACAGCTATTCGCAATATGCTTCAGAATGGTGATGTTGTAAGGGCTTGGCAGTTTCTCAGTGAGCCTTATACTATTAATAAAACAGTTATTCATGGTGCGGAACTCGGCAGGACTATCGGTTTTCCAACGATAAACCAGCTTTTCAATAAGGGACAGCTTGTGCCTAAATATGGCGTTTATGCGTCCGACGTGTGTATTGACGGAGTATGTTACAGAGCTATGACAAATATCGGCATGAAACCAACTGTAAATTATAACGGAATACCTCTTGCGGAAACACATATAATAGATTTTTCGGGTGATTTGTATGGCAGGAGGATTCAGACAAATATCAGGGAGTTTATACGTCCCGAACAGAAATTTGATTCTGTAGGTGAACTTCAAAGGCAGATTGCCAAAGATATGAAATATATACAACATATAAACATAGAAAATTCGTAATGCTTTCACGCTGTTGTCACATATATGTTATATTATTTTAAAAGGCATTATTAAATTAAAAATATCAGGAGGACAAAGCCAGATGATTGAGGTTACAAACCTTGTAAAGAATTACGGCGACAAAAAAGCTGTAAAAGGTATCAGTTTTACGGTTGAAAAGGGTGAAATACTCGGTTTTCTTGGTCCGAACGGAGCAGGAAAGTCAACCACAATGAATATGCTTACGGGCTATATTTCATCAACATCAGGACATATTAAAATCAATGGAGTGGATATTCTGGAAGACCCTATCAAGGCAAAGTCAAATATAGGTTATCTGCCGGAAATCCCTCCGCTTTACGTGGATATGACTGTTGAAGGCTATCTTAATTTCATGTTTGATTTAAAAAAGTGCAAGCTGTCAAGAAAAAAGCATCTTGATGAAATATGCAGTCTCTGCAAAATTTCTCAGGTAAAGGGCAGACTTATCCGCAATCTTTCAAAAGGTTACAAGCAGAGAGTCGGACTTGCGCAGGCTCTTATAAATAATCCGCCTGTACTTATTCTTGATGAGCCTACTGTCGGACTTGACCCGAATCAGATTATTGAGATACGTACACTTATTAAAAAACTTGGCAAAAATCACACTGTAATACTTTCGTCCCATATTCTTCCTGAAATTCAGGCTGTATGCGACAGAATCATTATTATAAACAAGGGTGTTGTTGCCGCACATGGTACAGCGGACGAAATTGCAAGAGATATTACAAATCAGCACAAAATGACTCTCAGAATTGAGGGAAGTACACATACAAAAGAGGATAAGCAAGTTATTGTTGATGCTATCAGAAGTATTGACGGCGTGAAATATGTGCGTGCTGATATGGAGAGAGAAAAAGGCATCTATGATTATGATGTTGAAACAGACGGGCAGACTGACATCAGACGTGCAATAAATAATATCTGCAAGGAAAAAGGCTGGAATATTCTGATGTTACAGCTTTCTGACCTTACATTAGAAGATATATTCCTTAAAATTACAATGGACGATTCTTTTGTTAATAATGCAGAAAAAAAGTCCCCGAAAATTGAACTTGATGTCAAGGACGGCGAACTTATTGCTTCTGAAATAGAAGAAAATCAAGGAGGAGAGAAATAATGGGAGCTATATACAGACGTGAAATGGGTGCATTTTTTACTTCGGGACTTGCATATGTGTTCCTTTCAGTTTTTTCACTTATTTCAGGAATATTTTTCTTTTTCAATGTAATCGGTTCGGGTACTTCCAATATGTCATCAATGTTTGGCTCTATGTTTATTATAGTACTGTTTCTTATTCCGATTCTTACAATGAAGCTTATGAGTGAGGAAAAGAAAAACCGAACAGACCAGGGACTTCTTACTGCCCCTATAGGCTTATGGTCTATCGTTCTTGGAAAATATTTTGCGGCACTTACTTTATTTATTATTGCAGAAAGTGTTGTATTTATCTACACTCTGATAATCGCTGTTTATGGTGAGGTAATGTGGGCATCACTTCTTGGCAACTACTTTGCAATGCTTTTTCTTGGCTCTGCTTTTATTGCTGTAGGAATTTTTGTTTCGTCACTTACAGAAAATCAGATGGCATCTGCTGTTGCAAGTATGCTTGCACTTTTTGTATTGTATCTTTTTGATTCACTTGCATCAAATATAGAAAATGAATACATTCAGAAAGCTATGCTTTCACTTTCATTCTATTCAAGATATATTGAGTTTACAAGCGGTGTATTCAATCTCTCAAGTATAGTATTTTTTATCAGTGCAGCTTTTCTCTTTAACTTCTTTACAGTCAGAGTTCTTGACAAGAGACGCTGGGGTTAATCTACAGAAAGGAAGTTATACCAATGAGCAAAAAAGAAAAAGATTTAAAAGAAACTTCTATTGACGGTGCAGTATCCGTCAAAGAGAAAAATCTGAAAAATTTCAAGAAACTGAAATTCGGTTCAATGTCTGTTGCTGTTATTGTACTTGTTATAGCTATTGTTGTTGTGATAAATCTTATGTGCGGACTTCTTATGAAGCGTTATCCGATAAAGCTTGACCTTACTCCCGACAACAGATATGAGATTACAGAGGAGTCAATAGATGCTATAAAGGCTCTTGACAAAAATATTGACATAACTGTAATGATGACAAAGGATTATTTTACCACAATGTCACAATATTATAAAGAAATGTTCTATCAATATTATGGTGCTGTGGTTGAAATGCCTTATGAAATTATACCTGAAATACTTGATAAATATTCCGTATATTCAGAACAGGGCAACGGAAAAATTACTGTAAAATACGTTGATATGAATAAAGACCCTGATGTTGTTACAAAGTTCAGCAAATACTATAACGGAGAAATTAAGCAGGGAAGTATTGTTTTGCAGTGCGGTGAGCGTGTAAAGGTTATTGAGCCGGACAAGGTTTCAGGCATGATTACACCGTCTCAAGACAGCACACAGGCAAATATCAGAATGACTTTTGTCGGCGAAAGTACAATTACTTCTGCTATAAGGGCTGTTGCAGATACAAAACCGATAAGAACTGCATTTATAACAACAATGAACGGACAATCAGTTACTGATTATACCCATGCTTCAATTATAGCATCATTTGAGGATTTCCTTTCAACAAACGGCTATGACTGTACAGAAATAGACGTTGTAGAAGATTCTTTAAGTCCTGATGATTATGATATGATTGTACTTGCTTGTCCTGCCTATGACTTCACACAGGATATTATAACAAAGTTTAGCGATTTTCTCTACAATGGCGGAGAATACGAAAGAGATGTCATCTATGTTCCAAACTTCTATGCTGTAAATCTTCCTAATATCAACGAATTTTTAGCAGACTGGAAAATTGAGATAGAACAGTCCGCTATCATGGAAGAAACGGAAAATATGATACAGGCAACTTATTCTTCTCTTGGTGTGATTGATTATGCTCCTATAATGGAAATTGCAGACAGTGAGGCTGTAGGAAATCTGCCAAATGAGGCACTCCCGATTATTTCAGCGTACGCAAAGCCTATAAACATCATAAGCAAGAATAATGACGGAATTACAGATGAAATTCTTAAATCTTCATCAGGTTCTTATCTTATGGGAATCGAAACAGGCGAAAAGTTCGATGAAAAAGCATCATATAATGTTATTGTAAAGGCAAGACGTGAATCATCTGTAGGTATAAAGGTTTTCGGAAGTGATTTACTTGTAATAAGCAGTCCGTTTATGCTTGATAATTCAGTACTTTCAAGTACAAACACATACAATAATGCAAATGCTGTTCTTAATATTGTAAATAATATTTCAGGCAAGGAAGAAAGTTCTATTATTTCTGAAAAATCACTTCAGCAGACAAGTATTGCAATGAAAGCATCAACAGCTAGAGTTATTGAACTGATTGTTATAATTGTGATACCGTTGCTTATTGCTGTTGCTGGTGTTTCTGTACTGTTATGGAGAAAAAATAAATGAAAAAATCAGTTAAAGGAATTATTGGACTTACAGCTGTTCTTGTTGTTCTTGGCGGAGGATATACCGCCCTTGTACTAACTGACCCTGACAAAGAAAATCCCGATTCAAGTATCAGTTCAGAGAGTTCTGAATCTGAACAGCGGAATATTGTCCTTATACATGATGATAATGTTTCAGAAGATGAGCAGAACAGTGTTATAAAAACTGTTGATGTGAAAAATACGGATGGTGAGCTTCATGTTGTACAGAAAACGTCTGCAACAAGTGAAACTTCTGCAACATACACTCTTGACGGTTTTCAGGATATTGCAATGAAAACTTCAATTATCGGTACTCTTGCAAATAATGCAAACGGTCTTACATCAGTTGATTTAATTGAGGAGAACTGCACAAATCCTGAAAAATTCGGGCTTGATTCACCTGAAATTACTGTTGATGTTGAGTATGAAACAGGCACAAAATACACGCTTTTCATAGGCAATGAAGCTCCGTCAGGTGCTGTTACCTATGTTATGCTTGACAACAGCAATACTGTGTATACTGTAAATAATTCAACTATAGCAAACTACAGCAAGAAAGTTATGGAACTTGTTGATACAACTATTCTGGAGTCACCTGATGAAATGCCGATAGTTGAAAGTCTTAGAATTGAACGTGATGACCTTGATTATGATATATTTCTTGAATATGATGATAATGACGATGACAGCAAATTCCATGCAGGAACTTCCGCAGCGCATCTTATGAAAGAACCTGTTGAGGCTTACCTTTCTGTTGAGGATTCAAATTATATAACAACAGGTATGTTCGGACTGTATGCGTCAGAAGTCTATAGTGTGCATTGTACAGATGATGACATTGCAGAGGCGGGACTTAAAGAACCGTTCTGCACTGTTACTATGAAATGCGATGATAAAAATGAGTATAAATTGCTGTTGAGTGAGCCTTTCAATGACAGCGAAAACGGAAAATGCTGTTATGCAATGCTGGAGGACGGCAATATTATATTTACTGTATCTGTTGACAAGGCAAAGTGGGTTACTGTAAAGCCTGTTGACATTGCTTCAACCATGTATCTTGCATCATATGTATGGAGCATATCTGATATGAAAGTTACAGCAGGAAATGATGAATATAATTTTGAAATTTCACAGATAAATCCTGATGAGGAGCTTGAATCACCTACATCAGCTGATTTTGCAGTTAAACTTAACGGACAGGATTTTGACAGTGAGCGTTACAGATTATTCTATTCTTTCCTTATAAAAGGAAATGCAGAAGATTTTGCATTTGAGGAAAAACTTCCGTCAAAAGAGCCAATGGTTACAATTGAATATACAGACTCATACGAAAAAAGAAAGATTAAGTTTGATTTCTATGATTATTCAAATATGACAGCTATTATTGCTGTTGACGGTGAAAGCAGATTCTTTATTGCAAAGTCATTTGTTGAAACAATTATTGAAAACACAAAGAAATTTGCTACTGATGAAGATTTTGCGACTACATGGAAATAACAGCAGACTTGCAATACTAAAAGGAGGAAAAAAATATGGAAAAATTCAACACGTACAAAGGCTATCCGCTTGTAAGATGCGGTAATCAGCTTTACTATGGCTATATGTCTGAACCCTATGTAATATGGATTCAGATACTTGAAACAAAGAAAATTGATGGTGAAGATATTACATCAAAAGTAAGAGTAATTCAGCTTGACACACATGAAGATGACCCTATGAAAAAAATTGTGAGACGTTCAGACCGTGACGGCGGACTTTATGAGGCTCTTGATACGGCTAAAATATGGCTTGACAAAGCACTCTCCAATTAAAAAAATATTCCTGTAATGCAAGAAAAAGCATTACAGGATTTTTTTGAGTTTACTGATATAAAAAAGCGATATACAAAAGTATACCGCTTTGAATCTGGTTGGGGTGCAGGGATTCGAACCCCGGAAGTGACGGAGTCAGAGTCCGTTGCCTTACCGCTTGGCGACACCCCAGTGTCTTTATATCTGCTGTAAATCATTCAGCTTTTATATTATATCACGTTTTTTTTGATTTGTCAAGTACTTTTTATAAAATTTTATTTTTTAATTATTTGTTTTCTGTTGAAAATATTCTTGTTTTACGCTATAATATATTATATGGAAAATAACTACAGATTCAGGAGGTTTTTATGAAAAAACTTTATTTTATTATCAACCTTGTTGCCGGCAGAGCTACTATTGGTTATAAGCTCGGTGAGATTATAGACGAATTTAATAAGGCTGACTATGAAGTTACAGTTCATGTAACACAAAGCAGTGATGATGCGTCTGAACAGGCTTATTATGCCTGCGAAAATGGCTACGATATACTCGTATGTGCAGGAGGAGACGGCACACTCAGTCAATGTCTGCACGGCATCATGAAAAGTGAGCATAGAATCCCTATAGGATATATTCCAGCCGGCTCAACAAATGACTTTGCACGTACACTCGGAATCCCGAAAACAGTCATGGAGGCTGTAAAGTGGATAACAGGCGGAAAACCCGTAAGCTGTGACATAGGAAGTTTCAATGACAAATATTTTACATATATTGTCGCATTCGGAGCATTTACAAATGTAACATATGAGACATCACAGCAAGTCAAGAATATTCTTGGTCATGCCTCATATCTTCTCAACGGAATGACACAGCTTACAAGTATACAGTCAAAGAGAATGCGTGTTGAATATAACGGAAATGTTATTGAAGATGATTTTGTTTTCGGAATGGTGACAAACTCCGCATCTGTTGCAGGACTTCTTTCAATTACAGATTTTCTTCTTGATGATGGTGCATTTGAAGTTACTCTTATCAAGAAGCCTGCAAATATAGTTCAGTTACAGAAAATAGTACATACTCTCCTTAATATATCGGAAGATATAGACAAAGAGTATATAAAATTTTTCCGTGCAGATAAGATAACATTCACGTCATTAAGCGATGAGCCGATAACGTGGACGCTTGACGGTGAATTTGGCGGAGATTCTACTGTTAATGTTGTAGAAAACTGCAATAAGGCAGTTTCTTTCATGATTAATGAAAAATCCGAAGATATTTTTTCAGAATAATCATTTCTTGCTGAGTGATTCGTAAGCTTCTCTTATAGCAACGCAAAGCTGGTCTGCGCATGAAGTCGGTCGTCTTCCGCAAGTGTTGCCTTTAAGTTTTGCTTCAATCTGCTCAATTGTCATGCCGTCAACAAGTTTTGAAACAGCTTTAAGATTTCCATTACAGCCACCTATAAAGCGTACATTTGTAATAACGTTTCCCTCAATGTGAAAACTTATTTCCTGTGAGCAGACATTGCTTGTCATATAAGTGTAATCCATATAAATACCCTCATCTTTCTTTTATTTTACTATACTATTCTACAATATTTTACGGGATTTGTCAATACAAAATTAAAGAGCTTGCTAAAAAATATCAAAGGAGAATAAAAATATGAGTCATAAAAATCAAATTATAATCAGTATTGTTGCTTCAATCCTGATAATATTGACAGCAATTTGTTTATATGTACAGTTTGTGCATATGGATATAGAAGCAAATGAACTTGCTCAAGTAGATAACTGGAGAAAAGTTGTGACTTATGAAATGCTTTCGGATAAATTAAAAGAGGTGATTTCCGAAGAAGAATTTAATGACTGTACAGACAGCGGAAAATATAATATGTACTGTAAGCTTGAAAATCTTGAACTTGAAAAGCCAAAACGTCATGACCCGTCAACAAGCTGGTGGAAAACTCCGCCCTTTGATAGAGTAAAAACAGATGATGGCGATTTTTACATTGATTTCCGTATAGATTACAGAACTCATTTAACTCGTATTGAGGTAATAAATATTATCACATATATATCACCGGTTTCTGAAATTTTTCAGAACTAATATAAAAACTGCTGTACCGTATTTCAGGTACAGCAGATTTTTTTATTAAACTATTGAATTTGAAATGTTTATACTATGTTCTGAAACTGATGGTTCGTTCTTTACAACTTTAACGTGGTTGTAGCAGTCCATACCTGTTCCGGCAGGAATAAGCTTACCGATAATAACGTTCTCTTTAAGTCCAAGAAGTTTATCGCTCTTTCCTCTGATAGCTGCATCTGTAAGAGCTTTTGTTGTTTCCTGGAATGAAGCCGCTGACATAAAGCTGTCGGAATTTGATGAAGCTTTTGTGATACCCTGAAGAATAGGTGTATACTGTACAAGCTGTAAGCCGATTTCGCCTGCGTCAATACGTGCCTGAATTTCCTTGTTGATTTCCTCAACTTCTTTGTAGTCAACAAAATTTCCGGTAAGGAGATAGCTTGAGCCTGTTTCGTCAACCTTGACTTTTCTGAGCATCTGACGGACAATAACTTCAATGTGCTTATCGTTGATGTCAACACCTTGCAAACGGTAAACTTTCTGAACTTCATTTATAATGTAGTTCTGAACTTCCTGAGTGCCAAGAATATTAAGAATATCTGTAGGGTATATATTACCCTCTGTAAGTCTTGTACCCTTTGTAATCTTGTCGCCCTCAAATACACGCTTTTTAAGGTTGTAAGGAATCATATAGCTTTCTGATTCGCCTGTTTCGTCATTTGTTACGATAACATTTGTTGTAGTCTTGACTTCTTCAATGTGAACAGTGCCTGAAATTCTTGAAAGAATAGCCGCACCTTTAGGTCGTCTGCTCTCAAAAAGTTCCTCAACACGTGGGAGACCCTGTGTAATATCTTCCGCATCAGCCGAAGCAACACCGCCTGTGTGGAATGTTCTCATTGTAAGCTGTGTACCTGGTTCACCGATTGACTGTGCTGCAATTACACCAACAGCTTCACCGACTGATACAATATTATTAAATGCAAGGTTTGCACCGTAACATTTTGCACATACGCCTGTTTTTGCTCTACACGTAAGTACAGAGCGGATTTTGATTTTCTCAATGCCTGAATCAATAATTTTCTTTGCATCTGCATCTGTGATGAGTTTATTTTTTGATACAACAAGTTCGCCTGATTCATCTCTGAAATCATCAGAAAGAAACCTGCCGACAAGTCGTTCTGAAAGTGGCTCAACAACTTCCTTGCCATTTGTAATTTCAAATACTTCTATGCCTTCTGATGTACCACAATCTTCCTCACGAATAATAACGTCCTGTGAAACGTCAACAAGACGACGTGTAAGGTAACCTGAATCGGCGGTACGGAGAGCAGTATCGGCAAGACCTTTTCTTGCACCACGTGATGCAATAAAGTATTCCAAAATGTTAAGTCCCTCACGGTAGTTAGCACGGATAGGAATTTCAATAACTGCACCTGATGTATTGGCGATAAGTCCACGCATACCGGCAAGCTGTCGAATCTGTGAGATAGAACCTCTAGCACCTGAATCAGCCATCATCCAGATTGGGTTATATGGGTTGAAGTTTGCTTTAAGTGCATTTGTAACTCTGTCTGTTGTATTTGTCCAGAGTGCTACAATTTTAGCGGATTTTTCCTGTGCTGAAATGTAGCCGTAATTATATTCGTTTGTGATTTCCTCAACTTCTGCATCTGCTTCAGCAAGGATTTCCTTTTTCTGTGGTGGAATTGTAGCATCACATACTGCAACAGTAAGTGCTGCCTTTGTTGAATATTTATAGCCGAGCGCCTTTATTCTGTCAAGAACTTCTGATGTTGTTGTTGTGCCGTGAATTTTTATACAGCGTTCGATAATATCAGAAAGCTTTTTCTTTCCGACAAGGAATGAAATTTCAAGGTCAAACTGCTTGTCGGAATTTGTTCTGTCAACATATCCGAGATTCTGCGGAATATTTTCATTGAAAATAAGTCGTCCGACTGTAGCATCAATAATCTTTGATACTTTCTTGTCGCCTATATCCTTTGTGATTTTTACCTTGATATTTGCGTGAAGTGAAACATCATGCTCATTATATGCCATGAGTGCTTCGTTTACATCACGGAATACTTTTCCTTCACCGATTTCACCGTCTTTTGCCATTGTAAGATAATATGAACCAAGCACCATATCTTGTGATGGAACAGCTACAGGCTTGCCGTCTGACGGTTTAAGGAGGTTATTTGCGGCAAGCATGAGAAATCTTGCTTCTGCCTGTGCTTCGGCTGAAAGCGGAAGATGTACAGCCATCTGGTCGCCGTCGAAGTCGGCGTTGAAAGCGGAACATACAAGCGGGTGGAGCTTGATTGCACGACCCTCAACAAGTATAGGCTCAAATGCCTGAATACCAAGACGGTGGAGCGTGGGCGCACGGTTAAGCATTACAGGGTGGTCTTTGATTACATCTTCAAGAGCGTCCCATACTTTATTATCTGCACGGTCAATAAGTTTTCTTGCTGATTTTATATTCTGGATAGCCTTTTTATCAACAAGTCTCTTTAATACAAAAGGTTTGAAAAGTTCAAGAGCCATTTCTTTTGGAAGTCCGCACTGGTACATTTTAAGTTCAGGTCCTACAACGATAACTGAACGTCCTGAATAGTCAACACGCTTACCAAGAAGATTCTGACGGAAACGTCCCTGTTTACCTTTAAGCATATCAGAGAGTGATTTTAATGCACGGTTGCTTGGACCTGTAACAGGTCTGCCGTGTCTGCCATTATCAATAAGAGCGTCAACAGCTTCCTGCAACATACGCTTTTCATTTCTTACAATAATATCAGGAGCATCAAGTTCAATCATTTTCTGCAAACGATTGTTTCTGTTAATAACACGTCTGTAAAGGTCATTGAGGTCTGAAGTTGCATAACGTCCGCCGTCAAGCATAATCATAGGACGGAGGTCGGGCGGAATTACGGGGATAACATCAAGAATCATCCATTCAGGCTTATTTCCTGAAAGACGAAAAGCTTCAATAATCTGTAATCTTTTTATAAGCTTAACCTTTTTCTGACCTGATGCAAGTCCGACAAGTTCATTTTTAAGGTCGTCTGAACAGAGTTCAAGATTGTTTTTCCACTCAATATCAATCAATGCTGAAAATTTCTGACATTCTTCGCACTGACATTCAACAGGATTATTGAAACACTGGATTTTCTTTCCGAAAAGTGAAATTTTTCCGATTTCCACAAGTCTTTCTTTCTGAAAATCATATCTTTCGGGGTCGTATTCATTGAGGAGCTTTTTAATAGCTTCTGCACCCATTTCAGCGGTAAAATCATCGCCGTATTTTTCCTGATATGAGAGATATTCTTTTTCGGAAAGAAGTTGTTTTTTTATAAGTTCTGTATTTCCTGGGTCTGTAACAATATATTTTGTGAAGTAGAGAACTTCTTCAAGTCGTTTCTGTGAAATTTCAAGAACCTGTCCTATTCTTGACGGAGTACCCTTAAAATACCATATGTGAGAAACAGGAGCGGCAAGCTCGATACTTCCCATTCTTTCACGTCTTACCCTTGCTCTTGTAACTTCAACTCCGCAACGGTCACATATTTTTCCCTTGAAACGTATTTTCTTGAATTTTCCGCAGTGACATTCCCAGTCTTTAGTTGGTCCGAAAATTTTTTCGCAGAAAAGACCGTCTTTTTCCGGCTTCTGTGTTCTGTAGTTGATTGTTTCAGGTCTTGTAACAACACCATAAGACCATTTTTTAATCTGTTCTGGTGAGGCAAGACCGATTTTTATTGATTCAAAAGTATTAAATTCCAAACTGCTACCTCCTGCAATTTACTGCTAAATACTTAAACTTATATGCACGACAGAGCGTTTCCGCCGTGCATAACTTATAATTTTAATTAATCGTCAAAAGAGTCATCAAAATCAATAATATCAAAGTTTTCGTCGTCGCTGTCAAAAATGTCCTTATCATCGGAATCAAAGTTAAATTCGTCATCTTTGTCAACACTGTCAACATCGTCATAATTGTCGTATTCGTCTAAACTCATTTCTTTATCGCCGATTATAAAGCCCTCTTTGTCAATGTCATCATCATCAGCATAATTCTTGATGTCCTCTGTTTCCTCATCGGAATAATCACTTCTTGTCGGAATAGTTTCTTCATCAAAATTCTGTTTAAGGTCAATTTCTTCCTGATTTGAATCAAGAACCTTGACATCAAGTCCGAGAGACTGCATTTCTTTTATAAGAACCTTGAAAGATTCAGGAATACCAGGTTTAGGAACGTTCTGACCCTTTACAATGGCTTCATATGTGTTTACACGTCCGATTGTATCATCAGATTTAACAGTAAGGATTTCCTGAAGTGTATAAGCAGCACCATAAGCTTCCAATGCCCATACTTCCATTTCTCCGAAACGCTGTCCGCCAAACTGTGCTTTACCGCCGAGAGGCTGTTGTGTTACAAGAGCATACGGACCTACTGAACGTGCGTGAATCTTATCATCAACAAGGTGGTGAAGTTTGAGGTAGTACATGTATCCGACTGTTACACGGTTATCGAACTTTTCACCTGTACGTCCGTCATAAAGTGTGAATTTTCCGTCTTCGTTCATTTCAAGTGCTTTAGGATTGATAACCTTATCCATTGCTTTAAGCTCAAAAACGTCGTCACGGTGAGCTTTATTCTGCTCATTTGCAAGACGGAAACAATCACGAATATCATCTTCGTGCGCACCGTCAAATACAGGGGTCATAATAGTCCAGCCAAGAGCCTTTGCAGCCATACCAAGATGAACTTCAAGTACCTGACCGATATTCATACGTGACGGTACACCCAGAGGATTAAGAACGATGTCAAGTGGTGTTCCGTCGGGGAGGAACGGCATATCTTCTTCCGGAAGAATACGTGAAACAACACCTTTGTTTCCGTGACGACCTGCCATTTTGTCGCCGACTGTAATTTTACGTTTCTGTGCAATATAGCATATTACACGCATATTTACACCTGCACTAAGTTCATCACAATTCTGTCTTGTAAATACCTTTACATCAACAATTACACCTGCTTCACCGTGCGGTACTTTAAGTGAATTATCTCGAACTTCTCTTGCCTTTTCGCCGAAAATTGCACGGAGAAGTCTTTCTTCTGCTGTAAGTTCAGTTTCACCCTTTGGTGTTACTTTTCCAACAAGAATATCTCCTGCTGTTACTTCTGAACCGATTCTGATAATACCATTTTCATCAAGATTTGCAAGGGCATCATCACCAACATTCGGAATATCTCTTGTGATTTCTTCAGGTCCAAGCTTTGTGTCACGACATTCAATCTCATATTCTTCAATATGAACTGATGTAAATACATCTTCACGGACAAGTCTTTCATTGAGAAGTACAGCATCTTCATAGTTGTAGCCCTCCCATGTCATAAATCCGATAAGTGCATTTTTTCCAAGAGAGATTTCACCGTCTGCTGTAGCTGGTCCGTCTGCAAGTACCTGACCTTTTTCAACTCTTTCTCCGACTGAAACAATCGGTTTCTGGTTTACGCAAGTACCCTGATTTGAACGCTTGAACTTGATAAGTTCATACTTATACTCAATGCCGTCATCACCAATAACATTGATTTTATCAGCATCAACATAGCTTACTTTACCATCACATTCTGAAATAATACATACACCTGAATCAACAGCTGCTTTATATTCCATACCTGTACCAACAAAGGGGCGTTCGGTCTTGAAAAGAGGTACTGCCTGCTTCTGCATATTTGAACCCATTAACGCACGGTTAGCATCATCATTTTCAAGGAACGGAATCATTGATGTGGCAACTGATACTACCATTTTAGGTGATACGTCCATATAATCAACAGTATCACGGTCGCACTCAAGAATCAAGTCACGGTGACGTGCATTAACTCTCGGACGTGCGAATTTGCCTTCCTCTGTAAGAGGTTCATTAGCCTGTGCAACAACAAAATTGTCTTCAACATCAGCAGTCATATAAACTACTTCATTTGTAACAACACCTGTTGCCTTGTCTACTTTTCTGTAAGGGGCTTCAATAAAGCCATATTCATTTATTCTTGCGAATGTTGCAAGATATGAAATAAGTCCGATGTTAGGACCTTCAGGAGTTTCAATAGGACACATTCTGCCATAGTGGCTGTAGTGTACGTCACGTACTTCAAATCCTGCACGGTCTCTTGAAAGACCACCCGGACCAAGTGCTGAAAGTCTTCTTTTGTGTGTAAGTTCAGAAAGCGGATTGTTCTGGTCCATGAACTGTGAAAGCGGTGAGGAGCAGAAAAACTCTTTCATTGCTGATGAAATAGGTCTTATATTGATAAGTGTCTGCGGAGTAAGTGTATTCAAATCCTGTGTCTGAATGTTCATTCTTTCACGGATTCCACGCTCCATACGTGCGTAACCAATGCGGAACTGGTTCTGTAAAAGTTCACCAACTGAGCGGATACGTCTGTTTCCGAGGTGGTCAATATCGTCTACATTGCCCACGCCCTCACAAAGATTTATGAAATAGCTGATTGTTGCAAAAATATCATCAAGAATAATGTGTTTCGGCACAAGCTCATCAGCTTTTTTCTTGATATTTTCTTCGAGTTCTTCGGCATCTGCTGAATTTTCAATGATTTCACGGAGAACTTTGAAAGATACTTTTTCGTTGATACCATATTTTTCAGCATCAAAATCAACATAGCCTTTAATGTCAACCATGCCGTTGCCTATAATTTTAGCAACTCTTTCAACAAAGCGAATCTGTGTTTCGCCTCTGTCATTCTGATAGTATTCTTTTGCTTCTACAGTAACAAATGCACTGTATACGCCAGCCTGCTCAATTTCGCAAGCTTTATCATAGTTTACTGTTTCGCCTGCATCTGCCATTACTTCGCCTGTAAGAGGATTTATAACTGGTTCAGAAAGTGTGTGTCCTGCAAGACGTGAGGCAATACCAAGCTTTTTGTTGTATTTATATCTGCCGAAACGGCAAAGGTCATATCTTTTTGCATCAAAGAAAAGATTGTTGAGATGTGTAACTGCGCTTTCAACCGTCGGAGGTTCGCCCGGACGAAGTTTTTTATAGACATCAATAAGAGCATCAGAGTTATTTTTTGTCTGGTCTTTCTGGAGGATTGTCTGTTTAAGTCTTTCGTCTGCACCGAAAAGCTCATAGATTTCTTCGTCAGTTCCAACACCTAAAGCACGAATGAATGTTGTGAGTGGAATTTTTCTGTTTTTATCAATACGGACATAGACAACATCGTTTGAATCCATTTCGTATTCAAGCCATGCACCTCTGTTTGGAATAACAGTTGTACTGAATAAGTCTTTACCTGTCTTATCTTTTTCGGAAGCATAATAAACACCTGGAGAACGAACAAGCTGTGAAACTATTACACGTTCTGCACCATTGATAACAAAAGTTCCACTGTCGGTCATAAGAGGAAAATCACCCATATAGATTTCGCTTTCCTTATGTTCACCGGTTTCCTTGTTATAGAGTATGGCTGTTGCTTTCATTGCAACCTGATACGTAGCACCTCTTGATTTACATTCAGCAAGAGTATATTTTGGTTTGTCATCAAAACGATAATCCTTAAAGTTAAGCACGAGATTTCCATTGTAGTCAGTTATTGCCGTCATGTCACGGAATACTTCCCTCAGACCGTCTTCTCTGAACCATCTATATGAGTTCTTCTGAACTTCAATAAGGTTCGGCATTTCCAAAGGTTCAGTGATTTTACCGAAGCTCATTCTGACATTTTTTCCAAGCTGTTTAGGTGTGACATTCACCATAGGCGAAACCTCCTTATTATTTTACCCGCATATCCGTTTTTTTACAGACATACAAATTATTTATGTTTTCCGTATACGATATAAAAAATTTTCAAAAAAACTATTGACAAATACGTTGATTATATGATATAATATGTTGCAAGGAAACATTGTTTTTTATAATATCGATACATTATATTATAATACCATATTATAATATAATTGTCAAGCTGTTTTTATTTTTTTTGGAATATTTGCCGAATTTTTACAGATGAAATTCGGCTTTTTTGTTATGCTTATCATATTTGTAATTGTTTACATTTTTTTGAAAAAGTGGTATACTATAATCATAAAACTTTTTAAGGGTGATTTCTATGAAAAAAAATGAACAGTTAGCCGAAAAACCTAATCATGAACATTACATGGTCTGCCGTACAAGAAAAGCGGAGATTGACAGATTTTCAAAAAAAGTTTTCGTCTATACATCAATTGAATGTGCTGTTATGATTTGCATGACATTAGCTGGCATTAATATAGGTGCTTTTTCGTGGTTTCCGTCTTTATGCGGCGGAGGTGACCCTTTTAACATAAATTATATTATTTTACAGTCTGTTGAAATAACAGCAATGTTCATTTTTGGTATATTAGGGCAGGTAGTAAATAAAATATTTGATGTTATTATTTTTGCTGTGAACTGCATTATAATTATAAGCTGTTTATTTGCAGGAATAGGCAGTTTTTATGTGTTTCTGCCATTCGTTATGGGAATAGTGGCTATACTTCTGACTTTTCCGTCAATAAATGCTTATCTTGATTACCGTCAGCTGTCAGAAACAGAGGGATTTCCAAATTTCAGCGATATTCTTGCATATGCAGAAGATAATGCAGAATACAAGTCATATTATTTTGAACGTTCAAAAAATAAAATTGACGAAGATGAGGAAATGCCTATTCCTACAGAAACTGTAAAGCAGGAATTTTCACAATCAAAATCTGCACATATGGACGATATTTAACGTAAAGGAGGTTTTATTTTTGTTTGCTAAAATTTCAAGTCTTGGACTTTTCGGACTTAATGCTTTTCCTGTTGATGTTGAAATAGATATAAGCAGAGGCATGCCGCAATTTTCTATCGGCGGTTTGCCTGATATTGTTGTAAAAGAAAGCCGTGACAGAATCCGTTCAGCATTACGTGCCTGCGATATAAAATTTCCTGTAGCCAATGTAACAATAAATCTTGCTCCGGCAAGCACAAGAAAAAGTGGTTCTGTACATGATATGGCAATATTAATGGCTGTACTTTCTGCTATGCAGATGATTGACAAATCAACAGAAAACTGCACATTTATCGGCGAACTTTCATTGAACGGCGATTTCAGAGGTATTAACGGCGTTCTTCCAATGATTATTCTTGCCCGTGAAAAAGGCATAAAATCTGTATTTGTCCCATATGACAATGCACATGAAGCATCTGCGATTCAGGGTATAAACATATATGCAGTAAAAAATACCGAAGAACTTATCCTGCATTTCCGTAATATAAAAAACATGATTCCATGCGAACATTATATACCGCCTGAAGCTGCATATAATGATACACTTGATTTTGCCGATGTAAAAGGTCAGCAGTCAGCTAAAAAGGCTCTTGAAATTGCAGCGGCAGGCGGTCACAATGCACTGTTGATAGGTACTCCCGGAAGCGGAAAGAGTATGCTTGCAAAAAGAATGCCGTCAATACTTCCTCCGCTTTCTTTTGAAGAAGCACTCGAAACTACAAATATCCATTCAATATCAGGGCTTCTTTCTCCGCAGAATCCTATTATGACAAGACGACCTTTCCGCTCGCCACATCACACGATTTCATCAGCAGGACTTGCAGGCGGCGGCTCAATTCCTCAACCGGGAGAAGTGTCACTTGCACATAACGGACTCCTTTTTCTTGATGAATTAGCAGAGTTTGACCGCCGAACACTTGAAATTCTCCGTCAGCCACTTGAGGACGGTGAAGTTACTATATCACGTTCTTCCGGCACAGCAACTTATCCATGCAAAATAATGCTTATAGGTGCTATGAATCCGTGTCCATGCGGTTATTTCGGTCACCCGAAAGTAAAATGCACCTGTTCAGGCAGAAAAATCAGTGACTATCTTTCAAAGGTTTCAGGTCCTTTGCTTGACAGATTTGATTTACATATTGAGGCTGCTCCTGTTGAGTTCAAAGACCTTTCATCAAACGGCAAAGAGGAAACATCTGCTGAAATACGCAGGCGTGTTATAGATGCAAGAAAAATACAGGCTGAACGCTTTAAAGGAACTTCCATAACCTGCAATGCTTTTATAACTGATGATAAAATTAATACTATGTGTCCTATGGACAGCAGTGCTGAAAGTATTATGAAAAATGTTATTGATAATCTTGGTTTAAGCGCACGTGCATACAGCAAGATACTTAAAGTTGCAAGAACTATTGCCGATTTAGACCATAGCGACATCATAAAGCGCAAGCATCTTGCGGCAGCGGCACAATACAGAAGTCTAGACAGAAAATATTGGAACGAACATTGAAAGAAGGTTGAACTTGAAATCGGCATTTAAAAAATTACCTGCAAATAAACGTCCTCTTGATATAGGACTGATTTTTTCAGTTACTCTTTGTGCTGTAATCGGCACACTACTTATTTTTTCAATTGCATCAAGCGGAGTAAGCAAAGTAAGCGAAGATAAGGGCATAGGCAACAGCTATTGGCATACTCAACTTGCATCAATGATAATCGGATTTATTCTGTCTGTTCTTGTATCTCGTATTGATTACAGAAAACTTGCAAAACTATGGTGGATTTTTGCACCTGTTTCCCTTGCTGTTGTTTCACTCACTTTCACTTCACTTGGTATAACAAGAGATGGTGCTGATGACCGTGCGTGGATTCTTGTTTTTGGTGTAAGTGTTCAGCCGTCTGAAATTATGAAAATTGCATTTATTATGACATTCAGCTATCATCTCTCAAAAGTTGAGGAAGATATGAATAAACCGCTTAATATGCTTTTTCTGCTGATACATGGCGGAATACCTATAGGAATTGTCGCACTTCAGGGTGACTACGGTACAGCTATTGTATTTGCGGCAATGTTCGGCTTTATGATTGTTTCTGCTGATATATCGTGGAAATACCTTGTTGCAGCTCCATTTGTAATTGCAGGTGCTGTTGCAGTTATGTGGTTTAATTTTCTTGACAATTTCCATAAGGAGCGTATATTGATTCTGTTCAAGCCCGGAACAGACCCCGAAAATATTGAATATCAACAGGATTTAGGTATCGCCGCTATACAGTCGGGCGGTGTTTTCGGAAAAGGTCTTTTTGCAGGACAAAATGAATATATCTATGTTCCCGAACTTCACAACGACTTTATTTTTGCGCATGCAGGTCAGGTTTTCGGCTTTGTCGGTTTAATAGGTATATTGATAGTTCTGGCTTATATATGTCTTAAAATTTTTGCGGACAGCAGAATCACCCGTGACCGTCTTGGCAGATTTATATGTATGGGTGCTTTCGGAATGTTTTTTATACACTGTGTTATGAATATAGGCATGGTACTTAAAGTTGCTCCGGTTATTGGTGTTCCTCTGCCGTTTATAAGTGGTGGCGGTACAGCTATGGTAAGTATGTATGTGATTATTGGACTTGTTATGAGTACCTATAGTCATAGAATTGTGAACTATAATGTATTCTATGATGAAGATTAATCAGAATAAGTAAAAAATTAACTCATTCTTCCGGAGAATGAGTTGATTTTTTTTACTTATGAAGCTTTACAATACCGCCTGAAAAACTTTCTATAAGCTGTAAAACAGGCTGTATACCTTGGTCTGTATATTTAAAGTATGTATGATATGCACCATAAATAAGAAATGAAGTAAGCATTCTGCTTTCAATACTTGGTTTGTAATCAGGGTAATACTTGTAAATCATTGTATAAAGTTCTTTTTCAAAAAGTTCAGTAAAACTGTTGCTTCTGTTGCCCTCAAAAAGAATTTTTATAAGCTGTTCATTTGCAACAACACTTTGTTTAAGACATTTAAGAAAGTTTTCTATATCAGATATAACTTCTTCGGGGTGTTCGATATTGTCAAGACAGCTTTTAACAACGTCACGCTCCAGAGTTTCAGATAAATCATAAATATCATGATAGTGCAGATAAAATGTCGCTTTATTGATATTTGCAAGAGCAGAAAGTTCCTTGATTGTTATTTTTTCAAGTGGCTTTTTTGAACGAAGTTGCAGAAAAGCATTTCTGATAGCACATTTTGTTTTTTCGATACGTAAATCCATAATATCACTCTCCAAAAACTCAACTTTTTTAGAATACAGTAAATTAATAGACATTAGTAAAAAAATGATTATTGATTTTTTTATATACTCGTCTTATAATATATTATAGTATATTAATAGTCGGTTGTCAATATTTTTCCGATAATTTTTTATGAAAGGTGAAAAAATTTATGGATATATATGGATTTTATAAAGGTGATTGTTTTAATGCCTATGAATATCTCGGCGCACATATTGAAAACAAAGGTACAATATTCAGAACTTATGCTCCGAATGCCTCAAAAGTTTCAGTAATAGGAGATTTTACGGACTGGAAAGACTTGCCTATGGAAAAAGTTGCAGACGGGAATTTCTATGAGCTTTTTTGTCCGCAGGCAAAAGAGGGTATGCGTTATAAATACAGGATTTACGATAAAAACAATAATTTTATTGACCATTGCGACCCATACGGCTACAGCAGTGAACTCCGACCGGGAACTTGTTCAGTAATACGAAGTCTTGAATATAAATTCCATGATTCAAGATGGCTCAACAAGCGTACTGATTTCCGTGACAAGCCTGTAAATATCTATGAAGTGCATCTTGGTTCATGGAAAAAGCCGAAAGCAAAAGAGGGCGAGCCTGAATGGTATAACTATTCCGAAATAGCAGATGAACTTATAAATTATGTACTTGAATACGGCTATAACTTTATTGAGTTCATGCCATTGAGCGAACACCCGTGCGACGAATCATGGGGTTATCAGATAACAGGATTTTTTGCACCTACATCACGCTATGGAACACCTCAACAGCTTATGGAACTTATTGATAAATGTCATAAAAACGGAATTGGTGTGATAATTGATTTTGTACCTGTTCATTTTGCAGTAGACCATTATGGACTTACAGAATATGACGGAACGAAACTATATGAATATCCCGACGATTCCGCAGGATATAATGAATGGGGAAGCCGTAACTTTATGCACTCAAAAGGTGAAGTCCGTTCATTTTTGCAGTCCTGCGCAGATTACTGGATTAATGTGTATCATTTTGACGGCTTACGAATGGACGCAATAAGAAATATAATCTACTGGAATGGCGACGAACACAGAGGAGAAAACAGAGTAGCAATAAATTTTGTACGCAATATGAATGAAGGTCTGAAAATGCGTTATCCGTCTGTTATGCTTATTGCAGAAGATTCATCAGCATATCCGAAAGTTACGGAATCAATCGAAAACGGCGGTCTTGGCTTTGATTATAAGTGGGATTTAGGCTGGATGCACGATACACTGGAATATTTTCAGACATCTCCTATTTACCGCACGCAGAATTATCATAAGCTTACTTTTTCAATGCTTTATTTTTACAGTGAAAGATTTGTGCTGCCGTTTTCACATGATGAGGTTGTACACGGAAAAGCAACTATAGTTCAGAAAATGCACGGAGATTATGACAATAAATTTCCACAGGCAAGGGCGTTGTATATGTATATGACAGTCCACCCCGGAAAGAAACTTAACTTCATGGGTAATGAGTTCGGACAGCTTCGTGAATGGGACGAAAAGCGTGAACAGGATTGGGATATGCTTAAATATCCTAATCACGATTCATTCAGAGAATATATAAAGGCTCTCAATGCAATTTATCTTAAATATGACGCTCTGCATCATGATTTTGACCCGACAAATTTTGAATGGTCGGACTGCAATTCTGCCGACAGATGTGTATATGCAATCCGCAGAAAAAGTTCTCAAGGACATATTTTAGCTGTTATCAATCTGTCCGACTGGTTACAAAAAGATTATTCTGTTATAGTCGGAAAAGACTGGAAAGAAAGATTACTGCTTAATTCTGATAACTGCATATTTGGCGGAACTACAACTGACGAAAAAACATCTTACAAAAGAAACGGCGACAAACTTGTCATGGATATTCCTGCATACAGCGGAAAGATATTTTTTCTTAGAATTAAATAACAGATGATGCCATAGTGATTCAATCGCTATGGCATTTCTTTTCTGAAATATTCAGGCGATATTCTGTCGGAGAAAATCCCTCTGATGTTCTGAACTGCCTTACAAAATAGTTGTATGATGAATAACCGCACTCTCTTGCAATATCTGTTATAGTCATATCTGTTTTTGTGAGAAGTTCTTTTGCTTTTTCTATACGGAACTCAATCACCTCTGCAATAATGCTTTTTCCGAAATACGTCTTATATATTTTTTGCAGATAACTCTTGCTTAAATACATACTGTCCGCAATTTCATCAATGCTCCATTGCTTTTCAGGATTTTTCATTATTTCTCCGTGAAGCTGATGTATTTTTTCATACTGCGGATTCAGATTTGTTTCTGAAACATTGTAGTTGAAGAAGCTGTTTACTGATGCTTTGTGCATTGCATTACTGAGATTAAGACTCATATTTATTTCCTGATTATAAATTCCCGCTGTAAAATCAATGTTGCAGTTCTTTTCAGGTATAAACTGAGTCTGCTTGATTTTTTCAAGAAATTCAGATACTATTTTTTCAGTACGTTTTTCAGCATTTGTAATTATACAGAACGTATCAGACTCCCACAAGCCAAGTATTTCATCGCTGATAATGCACTCTTTCAGAATGTCCGAAAGCTGTGCAATTATACACATACACTTTTCATCACCATTCTGAAAATATATCTTATTCAAACCCGTAAGCTGAATACGGATAAAATAAGTTTTTATATTAAGTCCGCTTTTTGATTTTATCATATCTTCAACAACTTTTTCCATACCGTTTTTATTGAGCAGACCTGTATTTTCATCATGAATTATGCTGATTTTCGCATTATAAACAGCATTTTTCAGCATAGATTTTATACGGATATGTTCAAGGGCATTGTTGACATAGTTAATCCAGTATATGTAAAGTCTGCTGAAGCTCATGAGTTCTTTTCCGAATGATACAGCACAATATCCGAAAAAATTATTGTTGAAATGAAGTGGCGATATATAATAAGCAGACGGATAAGGGCGATTCTGACTGAATACTGAAATAATATCAGATGAGCTGAAATATTCATCTGAAATATTTTCTTTTTTTGTTGCAGAATGTGAGATGATATTTTTTACATCATCACCATTTTTAAAAGTGAGACTGTCATTAAATTCAAGATATTTTTTTGTAAGACAGATTTCAATGTGCTTTATTTTGTAAATGTAGTAATTATAGTTAATAAGCTTGTTTGAGAAGTCCTGAATATTTTCTGCTCCTGATATATCAAAAAGCATATCACGGTTAAAAAAATCTGCTTTGAGACGTTCATTTACTTTTATACGTCGCAGAGAGCCTTTTTTTACATTTGATTTCTGCATACAGCCACAACTTCTGCCAAGTATAATTCCGCCGTCATTATTATTGACTTTTCTGCATATTTTCCCTGTTATTATTCTGTAAAGCCGACGGAAAGCCTCTGTACCAAGCTGAAAATTAGGTCTGTAGAAAGTTGTGATTGATGGATTTGAATACATTGCATCATCAGAAGCATCATAGCCTGTTACAGCAATATCATCAGGAACGTTTATTCCGCCCTCTGAAAGTGCATCTATAAGAATTTTAGCGGAATGGTCATTTCCGCACACTATAGCATCAGGTTTTGAAAGTTCACCTTTTATAATGTGTGAGGCAAGTTCTTTTGAGGCATCTTCCCAGAAGTCGCCGTAAATGCAGGAACTTCTGTCATAATATAAACCATGCTTTTTCATGGAATTTTTGAATCCGTTCATACGTTCTACAGAAATAAAATGATTTTTAGGACCTGTAAGACAGTATATTTTATTACAACCATGTACATCAATAAGATGGTCTGTAATCTGTTCAAATGCGCTTCCGTCATCAATAGCTGTTGATTCAAACTGCTTGTGATTTGTGGAATCAAGGAGCATAACAGGTTTGCCTGAACGTTCAAGCAGGTCATCAATAAAGCTGATTATTTTCTCATTGCAGAAAGTATTTTTGTTATATAAAAAACCGTCAAACTTATCAGAAAGAATAAGCTGAAATATATTTTTTTCACATTGCTTATGTGGTGTATTAAGCGAAAAATCGTTAAGTGGTGTAAGTATGGCAATATCACAGTTGCTTTTTAGAGATTGTGCGATAATTCCTTTTATAATTTCCTCCTGAAATTCAATATTGCACGAAGTTATAATAACACCAATCAATAATCTTTTTTTCACAAATTTTTCTCCTTTCACAATAGTATTATATATGTATTATTATATCATATCTATATATAAAAAGCAAGATTAATTTGAATGTATTTTCGAAAAAATAAAATAATCTTCTGAAATATGATATAATAATTCATTGTGAAATGTTAAAAAATTGTGTATAATGATATTAATGTAAAAAAATAGTTCTTGAAATACGAAAATTTTAAAGGAGGATATAGCAATGAAAATAAATCTTAAACGTGTAATTTCAACAGCCGCTGCATTTGTAGTTGGTACAACTTCAACGGTATTGCCGAAAGCAGTTGAAAATCTTTCAGTCAATGCAAATGCCGCATCAGGTGTAACGCTTGAATATCTTGACAGAGGAATTTCAGCAATCAATACAGGAAATGGAATGTTGGTAAGCTGGAGATACCTTGCAAATGATGATGATAATGCTGTATATGAACTTTATCGTGACGGCTCACTTATCTATACAAGTAAAGCAGGACAGTCAACCTGCTATCTTGATGCACAAGGCAGTGCATCTTCAAAATACCGTGTTGACACTCTTTCAGGTGGAAAAGTTGTCGGTTCAGAGGACTGTAAACTTATTTCAAATAACACATATTTTGATATTCCGCTGACACCTCCGACAAGTAAAGACTGTACATACAGCCCGAATGATATGTCTGTCGGCGATATTGACGGCGACGGACAGTATGAACTGTTCTTAAAATGGGACCCGTCCAACTCTCAGGATAACTCCAAAGGCGGTTATACAGGCAATGTATACATCGACTGCATAAGACTTGACGGCACAAGAGTATGGCGAATTGATTTAGGTAAAAATATCCGTGCAGGTGCGCACTATACGCAGTTTTACGTTGCAGATTTCGACCTTGACGGCAAAGCTGAAATGACCTGCAAAACTGCTGACGGTACAGTTGACGGTACAGGAAAAGTAATCGGCGACGCTTCAAAGGATTACCGCAATTCAAGCGGATATATTCTCAGCGGTCCTGAATATTATACACTTTTTGACGGTGCAACAGGTGCGGCACTTGATACTGTTGACTATGTACCGCAGAGAGGCGAAGTATCAAAGAAAACATGGGGAGATGATTATGGCAACCGTGTTGACAGATTCTGGGGTACTGTTGCATACATTGACGGCGTTCACCCTTGTGTTGTAACAGGACGTGGCTACTATACAAGAATGACTGCAACCTGCTATGGAGTTGAAAATAAAAAACTCGTTCAGAAATGGGCATTTGATACAGGATTCAACTCCTCTGCTGCGGGTTACGGTGATGGAAATCACAACAGTATGCCTGCTGATGTTGACGGCGACGGCAAGCAGGAAATTATAACAGGTTCTACTTGTATTGATGATAACGGAAAAGTATTATGGTGTACAAATCAGGGACACGGTGATGCAATGCATCTTGCCGACCTCGACCCGACAAAAGACGGTCTTGAACTCTGGATTTGTCACGAAGAAGCAAGCTCGGGCTATGGTGTAAGTCTGATTGAGGCAAAGAACGGCAACATTATATATCATATCAATGCTGACAAAGATACAGGAAGATGTGCTGCTGACAACATTTATGCAGGAAATCCGGGTGCGGAACTCTGGGGCGCAAGACCTGCCGGAGTTGTACTTGATACAGCCGGAAATACTATAAATGGACTTTCCGTTCCTGCTATGAACTTTTTCAGTTACTGGGACGGCGACCTTGAACGTGAACTTCTTGACGGCGGTGACAATAAGCCTGCAACTATCACTAAAATGATGGACAACGGAAAAATCACAACACTTCTCACAACAGACGGCTTTGTAACAAATAACTCCACAAAAGCAAATCCTTGTCTTTCTGCTGACATTTTCGGCGACTGGCGTGAGGAACTTATTGTCCGTGCATCTGACAATAAGTCTGTAAGAATTTACTGTACTCCTTATGATACAGACTACAGAATAACAACACTTATGCACGATGCACAGTATCGTATGCAGGTATCGTCGCAGAATACATCATATAATCAGCCACCGCACACAAGCTTTTTCTTAGGTACAGGATATGACTTGCCGAAAAGACCGACAGATACAGTTCTTGACAAATCAGGAACAGCACCTGTAACACCTTCAACGAATCTTGTTGCAGAGACTTTTATAAGCGGTTCAACATATAAAATCAAAAATGTAAATTCAGGTCTTTATATGCAGGTTAACGGCGCAAAGGCAGAAAACGGTGCAAACGTTCAGCAATGGGGAACTACAGACGATACAGTCCATGATATATGGAAACTTGTTGATGCAGGTGACGGATATTATTATATTGTTTCAGCCGTAGGCGACGGCGGTACATATGTACTTGATGTTGAAGCAAAGAAAACTGATAATAATACAAATATAGAAATTTATTCATATACAGGCGGAGACAATCAGAAGTTCATGTTTACAAAGAACTCTGACGGCTCATATAAAATCAGACCAAAGCACACAAACGCTAAATCAGCTGTTGAAATAGCAGGCGCATCAACTTCAAGCGGTGCAAATGTTCAACAGTATGAAATAAATGGTGCAAATTGTCAGGACTGGATTCTTGAAAAAGTTTCAGAGTCAGGCTGTAAAATGGATACAAGTGTTATCTATGAGTTTGAAAACGTAAACAGCGGTATGGTTATGGAGATTAAGGACGGCAAAACAGAATCTGGCGCAAATGTTCAGCAGTGGGAGAAAAACGGTCTTACTTGTCAGCAGTGGCAGTTGAAAGAATCTGCATCAGGTGGAAATTATTACTATATCTGTTCAGTTGCAGACCCGACATATGTTCTTAAAGTATCTGAATCAGGCAACGGAGGAAATATAGCTGTTGAGACTTATTCAGAAAATGACAATGCTATGTTGTTTAAGTTTATAAAGAATCTTGACGGAACATATCAAATAATGACAAAGGAATCAGATGATACCTGTTATGTTGAAGTAGGAGCAGCAAGTAAGACAAAAGGTGCGAATATTCAGCAGTGGGAAAATACAGACAATGATTGTCAGAAATGGAGTGCTGAAACACTCACCACTTCAGCCACAACAACTACCACTAAAGAAACTACTACTACCACCACAGAAACAACAACTACCAAAGAAGCAACAACAGCAACTACAGAAACAACAACTTCTGTTGTTTCAGACGTTCTTATAGGTGATGCAAACTGCGACGGAGCAGTTAATATTGCTGATGCTACAGCTATAGTTCAGCACTTAGGCAATCAGGATAAATACGGTCTTTCCGAAAAAGGCTTAATAAATGCAGACTGCTGTAACGTAGGCGACGGTGTAACAGGTCTTGACGCACTTGCAATTCAGAAACTTGAAGCAGGAATTATAAGTTCACTTCCTGACACTAACTGATAACTTCTTAAAAATATAAATATCTACTTTCAAAAAAGCTCTCCTAATAAAAAGGAGAGTTTTTTTGCACATTTTTACTGATTAACGACGTCTTATTTTAGCTATAACAGAGAAAATTTATACAAATTTGCCAAAAACACTTGATAATATTATATATATATATATAATATAAGTATAAAGAGAAAGAAAAAATGAAAATTAGTTTAAAAAAAGAAAAATAGAGGTTAATTTTATGAACATGAAAAAACTTTTAGCAGGTGTTCTTGCCTGCTGTGTCGTGGGTGGAGTTATACCGACTGTTGAGAAAATGACAAGCAATAATGTCATGACAGCAGGTGCAGTTGATGATTATGTAGAGGGTACATATGAACAGCTTACATACAACAATTATGGTGACCATATTGAAATTTCAGGCTGTGATAAGTCAGCAACAGAAGTTGTTATTCCTGCTGAAATTGAGGGTGTATCTGTAACAAGCATCGGAAACAGTGCATTTTCAAGTTGTAAACATTTAAAATCAGTAACAATTCCAGACAGCATTACAAATATTGAATATTATGCATTTAAAGGTTGTTCAGATTTAACATCAATAGAAATTCCTGACAGTGTGACAAGCATTGAATCTTCTGCGTTTGCTTCATGTATTAATTTGACATCAATAAAGATTTCCAATAGTATAACAAGAATTGAAGATTCTGTATTTTCTTATTGTAAATGTTTAACATCAATAGAGATTCCGAACAGCGTTACAAGTATTGGAATAGGTACATTTTCTAATTGTGAAAGTTTAACATCAATAACAATTCCTGACAGTGTAACAAGCATTTATGGTTCTGCTTTCTCTTATTGTACAGGTTTGACATCAGTAGAAATTCCCGATAGCGTTGAAAGCATTGAAGAAGCTGTATTTTCTAATTGTATAGGGCTGACATCAGTAACAATACCAAACAGTGTTAAAACAATTGGAATTTCTGCATTTAATGGTTGCAGTAGTTTAAAATCAATAGAAATTCCCGACAGTGTGACAAGTATCAGCACACTTGCATTTTCACGCTGTACGGATTTAACATCAATAAAAATATTGAATCCTGAATGTTTTATTCATGATGATAAAAACACAATTTCAAACGGTCTTAATGATGATTCTAAACATTATTTTAATGGTACAATCTGCAGTTATGATAATTCAACAGCACAGGCATATGCTGAAAAATATAACTGTAAGTTTGAATCGCTTGGCAAAGCTCCTGCCATAGAACAGCCAGACGTTAATATTTTAGGTGATGCAAACTGCGACGGAGCAGTCAATATTGCTGATGCTACAGCTATAGTTCAGCATTTAGGCAATCAGGATAAATATGGACTTTCCGAACATGGCTTAATAAATGCGGACTGCTGTAACGTCGGCGACGGTGTAACAGGTCTTGATGCACTTGCAATTCAGAAACTTGAAGCAGGAATGATAGACTCACTTCCTGACACTAACTGATAACTTCTTAAAAATATAAATATCTACTTTCAAAAAAGCTCTCCTGATAAAAAGGAGAGTTTTTTGCGTATTTATTCAAGATTCTGACATAGCGTGATAACAAGAACATCATCAACAGACGGATTCTTTACAAAGAAATCAGTAGTTTCAACTTTACGGTATATTCCGTCGTCACCTATCTGACGGGTGACAATTTTCACATATTTTTCGCCTCTGTTATAGGCAGCCATAAGGTTATCAATAGAAAAAGTTGTTTTGAAAAGTTCCTGGTCATCGGGGTGCATTGTTGTAGTACCATGAATGATAAGTTCATCAAAAACACCTGTTGAAGGGCATGAGGTCGCAGAAAAATTTTCATATGCCATCATGTAGTAACTGTTGCGAGTGAGATTTGCCATAATAACGAGTGGGAATTTTGTAAAAATCACTTCCATAAGTAAAGTTGTGGCACTTGCAGGGGCTTGTGTTACAAGAATATCTTCGTTGTAATCATCAATTACTCTTTTGGAACAAGCTTCGCCGAACTGGTCTTCAGGCATTGGCTTTGCAAAAAGAAATCCCTGAATAAGACGGCAGTCGCAGGTACGGAGAAATTCAAGCTGTTCACGTGTTTCAACGCCCTCTGCAATAGTAGTGAGTTTAAGTCGGTGAGCAAAGGCAAAAATACTTTCAAGAACAATACGTTCCTTTTCGTTTTCGCAGTTTCCACTAAGAAGTGAACGGTCAATCTTGAGAACATTTGCGGAAATATCCTTTACAAGACCTAAAGAAGAAAAACCGCTTCCGAAATCATCTATCGCAACATTAAAGCCATAGCTTCTTATATCTGAAACAAGCTCCACAATAATACTGGAATCATGCATCATAGCGGATTCAGTCAGTTCCACTTCAATAAGTTCTCTTGGTACTCCATAGCTGTCAACGATTTCACAAAGTTTATGTCTGAATCCTTCTTCGATTATATGCTTTCGTGAGAAATTTACAGCTATCTGGACACAACGGTGATTTTCTGTTCTGCGTTTTTTCAGAAAACGGCAGACCTCATGAAGTATACACCAGTCGATTTCAAGAATAAGATTAGTTTTTTCGGCACACGGAATAAATTCTGCCGGAGAAACCACACTTCCGTCCGGTTTTATCCATCTTGCAAGAGCCTCTGCGCTTACAAGTCTGCCAGTAATGGAATCATACTGTGGCTGATAATATGCTTTAAATTCATTGTTTTCAATAGCCATTTCAATTTTACTCATTAAAGCAATCTCTTGCTCTGTAAGAGTAGACATCATAAAAATCCTCCACCTTTATACATAATAATTTACTATAATCATATCACATTTTTCATAAAAATTCAAGAGGAAATAACAATTTTTTATCGTATTACTTGATTTGCCTGAAAAAATATGTTATTATATAGATATTATGTTGAAAGGAAGATTCTATGCTTGTAAGTTTAAATAATATAAATAAGTTTTTTAATGACAATCAGATATTGAAAAATATTTCACTGACAATTGACGAAAATGACAAAATAGGACTTGTTGGCAATAACGGCTGTGGAAAATCGACACTTATCAAAATTCTGACAGGAAATATTGAAGCTGAAAAAGACAGTGTTATATCTATAGCATCAAAAACAACTATCGGCTATCTTGAACAAATGGGCGGACTTGATTCCGAAAATACAGTTATAGAAGAAATGCGGAAAGTTTTTGAGCCAATTCACAATGCAATTGAGAGACTGCGTGAGATTGAAATTGAAATATCACAAGGCAACAATTCATCAGTTGACGAGTATCAGCAGTTGTCATCATGGGTTGAAGCAAATGACGGTTATAATACAGATGTAAAAATCCGCATGATACTTAATGGTATGGGATTTTCAGAAAATGAGCTTAACCGTACTGTTTCGGGATTCAGCGGTGGAGAAAAAACCCGTCTTTGTATATCACGTCTGTTATTGGAAGAACCGAATCTGCTTATACTTGACGAGCCGACAAATCACCTTGATTTCAAAACAATAATGTGGCTTGAAGATTATCTACGCAATTACAGAGGAGCTGTATTGATTGTAAGTCATGACAGATATTTTCTTGACAGACTCTGCACATCAATATGTGAGATTGAAAGAGGTGTACTAAAGCGATATAAGGGCAATTATTCTGCATTTATTCATCAGCGTGAAGAAAATGACACACGTCAGGAAAAAGAATATGAACAGCAACAAAAACAGATTGCAAAAATGGAAGATTATGTTGCAAGAAACCTTGTAAGAGCGTCTACCACAAAAATGGCACAGAGCAGACGTAAACAACTTGAAAAGATTGAGCGTATTGAAAAGCCGTTCCACGACGAAAAGCACGCAAAAATCAATTTCACATATGCAGTTGAACCGCCACTTGACGTTCTGAAAGTAAAAAATGTTGATATATCAGTAGGAAGCGGAGCAGGCAGAAAAACACTTGTAAAAGATGTTAATTTTGAAGTCCGCAGAGGTGAAAAAATAGGAATTATCGGTGATAACGGCATAGGAAAATCAACACTTCTGAAAATAATACAGGGACTTCTCCCACATGAAGGCTCTGTACGTTGGAATATCAACATAAAAATATCATATTTTGAGCAGGAAAGCACAAATCTTAATCCTAATCTTACAGTTATGGAAGAACTGCACAGCCGTTATCCGATTTTATCAGATTTGGAAGTAAGAAATCTGCTTGCACAGGTCAGATTTATCGGGGAGAATGTTTTCAAGGAAACAGGTGTTATAAGTGGCGGAGAACGTGCGAAACTTTGTTTTGCGATAATGATGCAGGAACATGGAAACGTACTTATACTTGATGAGCCGACAAATCATCTTGATTTAAACTCAAAAGAGGCAATCGAAACCGCATTGGAAGAATACACGGGTACAATTATATTTGTTTCACATGACCGATATTTATTGAGCAGAATTGCTGACAGACTTATTGAACTTACCAACAACGGTTATCGTGAACATAAATACGGATTTGAAAAGTATCTTGATGTACTGCGTGCAGAACAGGCAGAGGAAAAACGCATTGCAGAAGCAGAAAAATCTGCAAAAACTATTGAAAAAGCTAAAGATAAGCAGGTAAAGGCATACAGAAGTAAACAGCAGAGAAGTGCAGATGCAGCAAGAAAAAATGAGATACGCCGTCTTGAAAATGAGATAGAGGAATTTCAGTTGCAGATTGATGCACTCACTGAAGAAATCTCAAAAGAGGAAGTTTATTCCGACTATGAACTAATGAACAGAAAATGTTCTGAAATTGATGAACTGAAGCAGAAAATTGATGATGATTTTGAAAAGATTATAGAACTTGATGAATAATATATTGTTTATAATATACGGTTATAAACTAAAAATATTATATAAAATGCTAAAAATTTCAAAAACCCTTGAAAAGTCTGAAAAAGTGTGATATAATAAAATCCAGCACATTATTAATGATTTTAAGGAGGGTATTCAAATGAAACACATCAGAACTATCAACAAGGCTAATCTCAAGGAATCAGCTCAAAAGGGTGGCTGTGGTAAGTGTCAGGCTTCATGCCAGTCAGCTTGCAAGACTTCATGTACAGTTGCAAATCAGAAGTGTGAAAGATAAGACTGTATCTACAGTTTTTAAAGTCTGTCGGGGCAGTGTTGCACTGCCCTCTATTTTTTACAATAAGGGTGGTATATATGATACATAAGTATAAGCTTAACGGATTCAACATCGTTCTTGACGTAAACAGCGGAGGAGTTCATATTGTAGATGAACTTACATACGATATGCTTGATAATGTTGAACCGCCTTTTGATGAAGTTTGTCCCGAAAAGGTTGTTGAAAAACTTTCAAAGTTCTATGAAACTGAAGAAATAGAGTCATGCTACAGGGAAATTGTTGAACTTTATCAGGAAAAAATCCTTTTTTCTGATGACGATTATGAAAAATATGCTAAATATTCAGTTGCATCACCTGTAAAGGCAATGTGCCTTAATATAGCTCATGACTGCCAGTTAAGATGTAAATACTGCTTTGCATCAACAGGTGATTTCGGCAAAGGCAGAAAGCTTATGTCATTTGAAACAGCTAAACACGCTATTGACTTTCTGCTTGAAAATTCAGGCGACCGCACTAATCTTGAACTTGACTTTTTCGGCGGTGAACCTCTGATGAATTTCAAGGTAGTAAAGCAGACTGTTGAATATGCACGCTCACGTGAACAGGAATACGGCAAGAAATTCAGATTTACCATAACAACAAACGGCTTGCTTCTTGATGACGAAAAAATCGATTTTATAAATAAAGAAATGTCAAATGTTGTGCTTTCCATTGACGGACGCAAGGAAATAAACGATTATTTCCGAGTACTTCCGAACGGTGCAGGCTGTTATGATATAATTCTGCCGAAATATAAGAAACTTGTCGAAGGCAGAGGCGACAAGGAATATTATGTGCGTGGAACATTCACAAAAAAGAATCCTGATTTTTCAGATGACGTATTTGCATTGTATGAAGCAGGATTTGACCAGATTTCAATTGAGCCTGTAGTTGGTGAAAGTGACGAATATGCACTTACAGAAAAGGAACTTCCTGCCGTATTCAGAGAATATGAAAAACTTGCCAGAAGAATACTTGAAAATGAAAAAAGCGGTAAAAAATTCAACTTTTTCCATTTCATGATAGACCTTGACCAAGGACCTTGTGCAATAAAGAGACTTCGTGGCTGTGGCTGTGGAAATGACTATGTTGCAATAACTCCCGACGGTGATATTTTCCCATGTCACCAGTTTGTCGGCATTGATGAATATAAAATGGGCAATATTGATGAGGGAACATTCAATTCAGAAATGAAAGCAGATTTTGCAGACTGTCATGTATATTCAAAGCCTGACTGCCGTAAATGTTGGGCAAAATTCTATTGCAGTGGCGGTTGCAACGCAAATAATTATCAGTATATGGGTAATGTACGTTCTGCACACAAAATTTCATGCGAACTTGAAAAGAAACGTCTTGAATGTGCAATAATGATAAAAGCAGTACGCACATTCGGCGAACAGGAAAACTAAAAAAACTGCTGTATCATAGTAATACAGAACAGTCTGTCAAAAAAGTCCGGATTTTTACTGGACTTTTTTTGACAGACTGACTTTTTTTCAGGAAAATTAGTTTTTTTAGCTGTAATTCAATGCAAGTCGATAATCAACAGCTTCTGAAAACGGGTCGTATACTATCTGTTCATTATCTTTATGTGCTATAAGATAGCAGTTTTTATAAAACAGTGGTATAAACAGATTGCTGTCTATTATTGTTTTTTCTGCATCTGTATATGCTTCTATAAGTTCGTCCAGAGAAGTACAGCCCTTTAGTTCAGGTGACAAATTTCCGGTAGGAACTGCATTGCTTAAACATGGAGTTCTTTCAAATTCACGCATAACAGAAATAACATTTGCAGATTTTGGCTTCACCGGATAAAGTGCTATATCATAATCGCTATCATCAATTCTTTCATAAAATTCATCAGGTGTTACATCCTCAACACCTATATATAAATTGAAAAGCTCCTGCCATTTTTGAGAGAGAATATGCAGATAACCTGAATCAACTGTTTCTGCATTTACAAGAATTTTTACAGAATCAGGAGTTTCTGTTTTAAGTTCTGTTTTTGCTTTGACATAACAATCAAGTGCTTCTTCCAAATCATATGATGTAAACTGTCTATCAGAAATAAGTTCTCTGTAACTTCTGCCATGAAATTTAAGTGCGGGCGGGACTATTCCCATAGCAACCTGTAAATCATCATCAAGCTTACTGCTCAATGAATCTCTGTCTATTGAAAGTGCAAGTGCTTTTCTTATATTTGCATTTGAATAGCATTTGCTGTCGGGATTGAAAATAAGTCCGAGAGTTACTGCGCCTGTTCCGCTTATGGAATATTTGTCCGCATTGTATGATTTGCCATTAAGAGTTGTAAAACATTCTATTTCACCTTTTTTGAAAATCTCACTGATGTCATTTTCATTCTTTTCAATAGTAAAGCTCAAAAATGACGGTGCTATATCAAAAGTTTCACTCCAGTTTGCATCATTTCTTTTCATATATAGTATGTTATTATGTCCATATGGGTCATAAAACCATTGTCGTACATAAAATGCACCATTTGACATTACAGACCTGTCATCAAGTCCGTATCGTCCTTTCGTGGAGTTGAAAAATGTTTCGTTGCATGGATAAGATGCAGGTGATGCCATGAGACTAAGAAAATCAACATCAGGTCTTTCAAGAATTATCATAAGAGTATGAGAATCAACAGCAGTAATTTCAGCTGTATCAACATCTGCTCCATTATACATAACAGAAGATGCTCCCATAACGCTTATGAAATCTTCTGCATATGGGGAGTGCATTTTCGGGTCAATAACTCTTTGCAGTGCAAAGACATAATCTTGTGCTGTAACGGGGAAATATTCGTCCTCATCAATGACATCGTTGTTATTTTCGTCAAAAAACCAGAAATTATCATCTTTCAGCCTGAATGTATATATAAGTCCGTTATCAGAAATTGTATAGCTTTCAGCATTACAGCAAGTGAGATTTCCGTTACTGTCAATCTGCATAAGTCCGCTGTAAAGATTTTTTATAACTGTATTTGAAGAAGCATCATCTGCAAACTGTGGGTCAAGGCTCTGCGGATTTCCGTTAAGCGGTGCATTATACATATGCCCTGTACCGTCTCCCTTGCTGTCATCTCCGCATGATACAAGGACAAATGCACATATTATTATGCTTAATATTTTTTTCAAATTGCTCACATTTCTTTCTATTCTGTAACTGTAACGATAAATCCATCAACATTATTTCCTGATACTGAGTACATTTTATCTGACGGAACTGTTATTTCATTTATATCTGACTGTTCAACGGGTACATAATATACGCTGTATATATTTCCGTCTGCTGAAATTCCAAGAGGATTATCAATAGTATATGTCTTTACAAGTTCAATATACTCCTCAAGACAAAGATTGTTTTCATTCATGTATACAGAGTGAGGAACACCAACATATCTGTATGTATAATTTCGTGGATTCTCACCTGTGAAAAATTTCTTTTCATTAGGATAACGTACGATAAATCCGTAATTTCCTGCATTTTCTGCAAACCATTCATAATTTCCGTCAGCAGAAAAATATGAAAATCCTGTTGCACTTTCACTGTCATAATAGAACATATCAAAGGTGCGTCCTGTATGATAATCCGTGTGACCTGCTTCAAAAGTTTTTGATTTTCCGCTGTTATGCAGGTCAACCTGTTCATCATATGTTCTGTAGCCATACTGTATAAATATGCCTGTTCTGTCGGGAATTCCGCTTGCTTCTGCATATCCTCTTATCATTGCATTAAGCTGATATAATGTTTCTCTGTCAAGCGAAGTTACATAGTCGCCTACTTCATAATAGTCATTTCTGTTTCCGGCAACAGTTATAACATCAATGTCATTTTCAAGGAACTTGTATTCATGTTCAGCATTTACAAGCACAAGATTTCCTTTGTACATCTCATCATAGCTGTAGCTTTCTGTTTTATATCCGTCAGGAACAGTCGGAACAGTTGTTGCTTGTGTTGTTGTATAAGATGATGTTGTATAAGATGATGTTGTAGTGCTTTGAACTATATTTCCTGTATTAATATTTGTAGTTGTTTCAGTCGGTGTATCTGTCTGAATATCGGGCTGTGAGCTTGTATGTATCTCTGATTCAGAGTTTGTCTGTGAAAATTCGGGCTTGTCTTTTCCGAATAAAAATTTCATACATGATGTTGCAATTACAGCAATAATAATCATCACCAGTACAACAATCACAATGCGGTCATATCTTATGCGGTATTTTCTCTTTTTATTTCCTTTTGCCATTTTATCTGTCTCCTTGTCTTTCTTTTTGTCTTTCTAAATTATAACACAATCTACACACTATGTAAATACTTTTTCTTTTTTTTCACCATTTTTTCACTCATTTGATTTTGACTGTTTTCTTTTTCTGTATTCTGTAGGAGTACAACCTCTGTGAGTACGGAACTGTCGCATAAAATATGAATCGCTTTCATATCCGCATTTTTCCGCAATTGCACTTACAGATAAATCTGTATTTAAGAGAAGTTCAGAAGCATAAATCAGACGGCTTTCAATAACGTCCTGCATGAATGTTGTCCCGAACGTCTCTGAATATATCCTGTGAAAATATGTCTTGCTTATTGAAAGTTGTCTGCATACTTTATCAACCGTCCAGTCATTAAACGGATTGTTATAAATTGAGTTTTGCAGTTCTTTAAGTTTCGGATATTTAGGTATATTATTTTTCTCCAACTTTATACCACTGTAAGCATCTTCAACTGCAATTAAAATAATACGCATATAAAGTTCCGCAAATTCAGTTTCTCTGTTTCCTGAAATATCGCTGTGTATCTTCATACTTTTTATAGCTGATGCAATAATAAAATCATCAGGAACAGAAACAGGCGTATTGAACGGAATATCCATATCCGCTATATACTGCTTATCAGCCAGAGACAAATGAAAACATACCATATCATATTTAAGCCATTTTCCTACTGGACTTTTGAAACTCTGATTAGCTCCGCTTTTATATATTATCACTGTATTTCTGTTATATGTTTTTTCTGTCCCGTTGATATTAAATATAACGGAATTTCGGAAAAGATAAAGACAGCAATCCTGCATTGACGTATTTTGCACGGATTCAGTTTTTTTGTTATTTATAATTATCTTCGTAACTTTCATGGCTTTTTCCTAAATCAAGACCGCACAAAGCAAAGCAACTCTGTGCGGTGACTGAATTTTTATTTGAGTTTAACAGCTTCCCTGACTTTTTCGGAAATATTTTCTGCTGAAAGTCCGAACTTTTTAAGCAGTTCAACAGCAGGTCCTGAATAGCCGTACTCATCATTTACACCAATCCTGATTACAGGTACAGGACAGCACTCTGTTACTGCTTCTGCAACGGCTGAACCAAGTCCGCCGATTATGCTGTGTTCCTCTGCTGTAACAATAACGCCTGTTTCCTTTGCACATTTACAGATAAGTTCCTTATCAAGTGGCTTGATTGTGTGAATATTTACAACTCTTGCAGAAATTCCTTCAGATTCAAGTGATTTTGCGGATTCAAGTGCTTCATTTACCATAAGACCAGTTGCAACGATTGTAACGTCCGTTCCGTCTTTCATTACAACGCCTTTGCCGATTTCAAACTTATATGTTTCCTTATCGTTTATTACAGGTACAGCAAGTCTGCCGAATCGCATATATACAGGACCATTGAACTCAACAGCAGCTCTTACAGCAGCTCTTGCTTCAACGTCATCACAAGGATTGATTATTGTCATTCCAGGAATTGTACGCATAAGTGCTATATCTTCGTTGCACTGGTGTGTTGCGCCGTCCTCACCTACTGAAATTCCTGCATGAGTTGCACCGATTTTTACATTGAGATGCGGATAGCCGATTGAGTTTCTTACAATTTCATATGCTCTGCCAGCTGCAAACATTGCAAATGTACTTGCAAACGGAATTTTTCCGCAAGCTGCAAGACCAGCCGCAACGCCCATCATGTTAGCTTCTGCAATTCCGCAATCAAAAAAGCGGTCGGGATATGCTTTCTTGAAAATTCCAGTTTTTGTAGCTGCCGCAAGGTCTGCATCAAGAACTACTAAATCTTTGTATTCTTCAGCAAGTTCTTTGAGTGATTCTCCGTAGCTTTCACGGGTAGCTTTTTTTATTACATCTGCCATTGTTTTAGCCCTCCAATTCCTTTAACTGTGCGGAAAGTTCTGTCATTGCCTGTTCGTACTGCTCTTTATTAGGAGCTGTACCATGCCAGCCGACTTGATTTTCCATAAATGAAACGCCTTTGCCTTTTACTGACTTCTGAATAATTGCAACGGGTTTTCCTGTAACTGTTTCAGTCTCTGCAAATGCTTTGTCAATACTGTCAAAGTTGTGAGCGTCCATTGTTATCACGTGCCAGCCGAAAGATTCAAATTTATCAGTAATCGGCTCTGGTGAGCATACTTCTGTTATTGCGCCGTCAATCTGGAGTCCGTTGTTATCAACAATTGCAACAAGATTATCAAGTTTATAGTGAGATGCAAACATTGCCGCTTCCCATACCTGTCCTTCTTCGATTTCTCCGTCTCCGAGAACTGTATAGACTTTATAATCCTTGTTATCAAGTTTACCAGCAAGTGCCATTCCGCAGGCTGACGAAATACCCTGTCCGAGTGAACCGCTTGACATATCAATACCTGGCGTGTGGATACATGGGTGACCCTGTAACATTGCACCGATATGACGCAGTGATTTCAGTTCATCTTCCGCAAAATATCCTTTTTGTGCAAGAACAGCATAGAGTGCGGGTGCTGTATGACCTTTTGAAAGTACAAATCTGTCTCTGTCGGGATTTTCAGGGTCATCAGGATTTACATTCATCTTATTGAAGTAAAGATATGTTACAAGGTCACTTATTGAAAGTGAACCGCCGGGGTGACCTGATTTTGCATTGTAAGTCCCCTCAATAACACCCATTCTGACTTTGCAGGAAATTTTCTGCAAATTCTTTTTAACTGAATCTTCCATTTTTTTACCTCCGTTAAAAACTAAAATACTCATAAGGCGGATTTTCTGTTCTTTCTTTTGCCGCCTTTGCTTTATCCACATATCCAATCATTGCCGGAATAAGTATAGCCATAATGATTAAGAAAAATTTTTTTATCATTATTTCAGCCCTCCATTTTATCAATTATATAATCTATCAGTTCGGCAACTGCACCATTATCATTTGTACAGTTAAGCACAAGGTCTGCTGTGTTTTTTACTGATTTTTCCGCATTTGCAGGACATACACCAAAATCCGCATTTGCTATCATCTCAATGTCATTATCAAAATCACCCACTGCAACAAACGTAAAATCCGTCATGCCGTCAAGTTTTCTGTACTCATCAAGAGCCGAGCCTTTGCTTGTGCCTTTCGGGAGCATCTCAAGAAAAATGTCAGACGAACGCACAAAGTCTGCCTGTTCATCAAGTTCAAGCTCATGAATCAGCGTTTCCAGTTCTGAAATTTTTTCATGCTCCATTGCAAACAGAACTTTCAGCCAGTTGCCTGACGGTATATCATTTATATCCATATATTTCGGGATAACCTTGCACAAATCTGTGTGAAGCTGTTCGTATTTGTTATTTCTGAAAATGTACGTCCCGTCCGGTCTTAAAACTTCACCGCCTGCACACTGCATTTTATCAAGAATTTCAGCCGTGATTTTTCTGCTTGTTTCAGGCAATGACTTTGAATACAATAACTTTCTGCTGATATAGTCATAAATTCCTGCACCGTTGTACATTATAATCGGCATTTTCAAATCAATTATACTTCTGTACTGCTCAAATGACTGAATTGTGCGACCTGTTGCAATCGTGAACTTTCCACCAAGTGATGTGAATTTTTCAATAGCTTTTCTGTCAATATCATTAATCAGCTTTTTGGAGTTCAATAATGTTCCGTCCATATCGCTGAAAATCATCACTTTTGTTATATCTTCAAACACTCTGCACACCTCACATCTTTTCAAGTTTATTCAGTACAGAAATAAAATAATCGGGTAGTTCGCTTGTGAACTCAATATATTTGTTTGTAGTCGGGTGAATGAAACCTATTTTACGTGCGTGTAGGCACTGTCCGTCAATTCCCTTGTAAGACTTGCCATATACATCATCGCCCAGTACAGCATGACCGATATACGCAAGATGCACTCTTATCTGATGTGTGCGACCTGTTTCAAGTCTAAGCTTTACATGGGCATATCCGCCATACTGTCTGATAACGCTGTAGTGTGTAACAGCATTTCTTGAATTTTCAGTTGTAACACACATTTTTTTTCTGTCGGTTTTATGTCGTCCGATTGGTGCATCAATAATTCCCTCTGTATCTTTGAAATATCCGCTTGCGACTGCTTCATATTCACGCATGAAACTGTGTTCTTTTATCTGTTCTGCAAGATGCAGATGTGATTTGTCGTTTTTTGCAACTATAAGCAGTCCGCTTGTATTTTTGTCGATTCTGTGTACAATTCCCGGTCGGATTACTCCGTTTATCCCTGAAAGACTGTTTCCGCAGTGATAAAGCAGGGCATTTACAAGTGTGCCGTTATAGTTGCCGTGTGCAGGGTGAACAACCATTCCTTTTGGCTTATTCACAACAAGCAGGTCGTCATCTTCATATACAATATCAAGCGGAATATTTTCGGGTAGTGCGTCCATTGGCTGTGGAGCAGGAACTTCAACAGTTATAAAGTCACCAGATTTAAGCTTGTAATTTTTACTGACAGGCTTATTGTTTACCAGAACTTTATTTTCCTCAATGAGTTTCTGAACGGCTGAACGTGTAAGCTCATTGTTATTTCCTGCGATAAAACTATCTACCCTTATACCTGACAATTCTGAAAAGTATTCAAGAATATCACTCATTTTTAACCTCTGCTTTTTCTTTTGCGATTTTTGGCTCTATGAAAAATACATATATAAACACAAGCACAAATCCGATTGTTACACATATATCTGCAACATTGAAAATTGCAAATCTGAATAATTTTATCTCAAACATATCAACAACATATCCGAAACGTATACGGTCTATGAGATTTCCTATTCCGCCTGCAACAAAAAGCATTATTGAAGTAGCCAGCAGTTTTGAGCGTTTCAGTGACATAAGCATGAACACAAATGCAGCTACAACAACAAGAGAAGTAAAGCCCACAAGAAACCATCTTTGCCCTGACATACTTCCGAAAATTGCACCGTCATTTTCAAGATATGTCAGATTGATAATCCTGAAATTGCCAAAATGAATAAAATCCATAGTCCTGAAAGGCTGTAAAACATCAACCGCCCAGTGTTTCACAAGCTGGTCAATCACAACAAGTACAAGAATAGTTATAATAAGCAGTATGCTCATAATCTTCCTTTCGCAATAATGCCTGCTGAGTTTAAACAGCAGGCAATATTATTCATGATTTATGCTTCAACAGCAACGGCACATCTCTCACAAAGTGTCGGGTGTGTGCAGTTTGTGCCGACATATTTTGAATAGCACCAGCATCTCTCGCACTTTGCGCCCTCTGCCTTTTCAACTGCAAAAGCTGTTTCTGAGCCTGATTTCTCAACAGATATATTAGATACAATAAGAATTTCTTTAAGCTGTTCAGCAAGTTCTGAATATCTTTCAAAATCTTCATCACTGCTCTTGATTACAATTTTAGCCTCAAGTGATTTTCCTATTGTTTTATTGTTTCTTGATTCCTCAAGAATCTTGTTTGCAGATTCACGGGTGCTGTAGATAAATTCCCATTTGCTGATAAATTCGTCGCTGTATTCAATACCAGACTTTTCAGGCATCTGATTAAGGAATACACTTTCTGTATCATCATCTGCACTATGTGGCATAAACTGCCAGATTTCCTCTGCTGTAAACGAAATAATCGGAGCTGACAAGCGTGTCAACGCACTAAGAATCTTGTACATTACAGTCTGTGCTGCTCTGCGGATTTCTGAATCTTCTTTTTCGCAGTAAAGTCTGTCCTTGATTATATCAAGATAGAAGTTTGACATATCAACAACGCAGAAGTTGTGGATTGCATGAAATGAAACATGGAAATCATACTTTTCATAGCCGTTCTTTACTTCGTCAATGAGCTTGTCAAGCTTCATCATTGCCCATTTGTCAAGTTCTGTAAGCTTATCAAGCGGAACGCTGTCCTTATCAGGATTAAAGCCGTTTCCGTTGCCGAGATTTCCAAGAATGAATCTTGCCGTATTACGGATTTTCTTGTAAGCATCTGAAAGCTGTCCGAGAATTGTCTTTGAAATTCTGATGTCGCTGTGATAGTCGGAAGATGCAACCCAGAGACGCAAAATGTCAGCACCGTACTGGTCGGTAATTTCCTGCGGGTCGATACCGTTTCCAAGTGATTTGTGCATTACTTTTCCTTCGCCGTCAACTACCCAGCCATGTGTACATACTGCCTTGTAAGGCGCACAACCGTGATATACAACAGATGTGAGAAGTGACGACTGAAACCAGCCTCTGTACTGGTCTGCGCCCTCTAAGTATAAATCAGCAGGAAAACTGAGACAATCGAACTGTTCCATTACAGAAGTATGTGATACACCACTGTCAAACCATACGTCCATGATGTCATATTCTTTTGTAAATTCACCACAACCACACTCACATCTGAAAGTATCAGGGATAAATTCGCTTACTTCTTTTGTCCACCATGCGTCCGAACCCTCTTTTCTGAAAAGGTCGGCAATTGCCTTGATTGTTTCGTCTGTATAAATCGGCTTTCCGCAGTCTTTACAGTAGATTACAGGAATAGGAACACCCCATGTTCTCTGACGTGAAATGCACCAGTCACTTCTGTCACGAACCATGCCTTTGATTCTGTCTTCGCCCCATTCAGGAATCCACTGAACTCCCTCAATAGCCTTGATTGCATCGTCCTTGAATCCGTTTACGGAGCAGAACCACTGTTCAGTTGCACGGTAAATAATCGGACTGTTGCATCTCCAGCAGTGCGGGTACTGGTGGACAATTTTCTGTGTAGCAAGCATTGCACCGACTTCAACAAGTTTATTTGCAATAGCCTTGTTTGCTTCGTCAGTGTCCATGCCTTCAAATTCACCTGCTTCAGCTGTCTGCTTGCCCTTTGAATCAACGCAGACAATAATGCCGATGTCATCATAATTTTTGCAGACTTCAAAATCCTCCACACCATAACCGGGGGCAGTGTGAACACAACCTGTACCGCTTTCAAGTGTAACGTGGTCGCCGACAATAATCGGGGACGGACGGTCATAAAGCGGGTGATTTGTTTTCATGCCCTCAAGTTCTGAACCTGTAAAGATATGTTCTGTTGTATATTCTGTTATACCTGCTGTTTCCATTGTAGTTTTTACAAGTTCTTCAGCCATAACATAATATTCACCGTTTGCATTAACAAGTGTGTAGTTGTATTCAGGACCAAGACAGATTGCAAGGTTTCCTGGAATTGTCCATGTAGTTGTAGTCCAGATTACGAAATAAATCTTTGAAATATCAAGTCCGAGATTTGTAAATATTCCCTTATCGTCAGTGACATTGAACTTTACATATATTGAATAGCAAGGGTCGTTTGAGTATTCAATTTCAGCTTCGGCAAGGGCAGTATTACAGTCAGGACACCAGTAAACAGGCTTCAGACCTTTATACATATAGCCCTTTTTAGCCATTTCGCCGAATACCTCAACTTGTCTTGCCTCATAATCGGGGCGGAGTGTGAGATATGGGTAATCATAGTCACCGAGAGTTCCAAGACGTTTGAACTGCTTCATCTGATTTTGTACATGACTCATAGCAAAATTATGACAGTGCTTTCTCAGTTCAACAGGTGGAATTGCACCATTTTCCACGCCGATTGCTTTCATAGCTTTTAATTCAATCGGAAGACCATGTGTGTCCCAGCCCGGCACATAGGGTGAACAGAATCCACTCATATTTTTATATTTTACAATAAAATCTTTGAGTGTCTTGTTAAGTGCTGTACCAAGATGAATTTCACCATTTGCATATGGAGGACCGTCATGGAGAATAAATGCAGGCTTGCCTGTATTTTTTTCAATCATCTTGTAATAAAGTCTTTCGTTTTCCCATTTTTCAAGAGTTTCAGGCTCTCTTTTTGGAAGATTTCCACGCATAGGGAAATCCGTTTTCGGTAAATTGATAGTTGCGTTATAATCCTTTGCCATTGGTATCACCATTCCTTTAATAAAACTGAATCAATTGCTTTCGCCTGTAACAGCAGCAACAATTTCTTCTGCTGTTTCTTCTTCTTCCACAATTTCAGGCATTGTTGAAATCATTTCAAGATGAGATTTGTACATATCAAAAAGACTTCTTTTAAAATCTGCAACCTGCCTGCGGGCATCTATAAGACTTTCCTGTTCCTTTGCAATTTCTGCTCTGTTCTTTTCCATAGCAATAGCGTGCTTTCTGACAGCTTCGTCCTCAAGTTCATCTGCTTTTGCTTGTGCATCTGCAATAATTTTTTCTGCCTTTGCATTTGCTTCATTGATAATATCGTATTTTTGTTTCTGAACGGAAAGAATAGCATCTTTTATAGCGTCTTCGTCTTTCATATACTCTCTTACTTTGTCAGCAAGAATCTGGATTTTGCTGTTTGCCTCTGTACGTTCTCTGTCCATTTCATCAAGTTCTGCTTCAAGCTGTGAAAGAAATTCGTCTATTTCTTCCTGCTTATATCCGAAAGCAGCCTTTTCAAATCTTTTATTTCTTACGTCTTTTGAAGTAATCATAGCTACTCACCTCATTATATATATTTTTTCAAAACTATGTGTATACGGTTTTTTTTAGTTACACTGTTTATACATGACAAAATAAATCTTCCACAGCCACGAACTGAAAGTATATCGCCCTCTTTTATTTCATGTGAAACAGAGGAAACAGCAAAATGGTTTATGTCAACTCTGTCTGCACGTATAATTGCAGACGCTTTTTCCCGACTTGTATTAACCGCTAATGCAACTATACAATCAAGACGCATGGAAGCGACTGTTCCGCTTATTTCTTTGAATTTCTGAATATCGGCAATTGAAAGCTCAAAATTTCTATTGTCAGAAATTTTCACTCCTGTTCTGCCGATTTTTGAAACAGTTGACATAATAAGTTTTGCTGTGATTTCATTTACAGCAGTCTGTGCCAATCCCTCTGAAACAACTATATCACCGATTTTTTCTCTTTTAATCTGTATTCCCATGAAAGAACCCAGAAAATCACGGTGTGTAAGTTTATCCTCTTTTCTGTATGAAAAAGTAAGGCATTTCAAAGGAAAATCCTCAATGATATAATCTTCCAGATAATCAGGATATATAGCAAGAATTTTTCTGCTTGCTCCGGTAAAACCGCCATAGAATTTATAGTGCAGTTCACCAGTGTTTTTTCTGCACCACATTTCAGCTTCTGCACATTGTCTTTCATCAAGGAAATTTGAAAAATATGCGATGCTGTCTCTATTACAGTGGTTAACCATATCAGCTAATTTTGCGAAGAATATTTTATCCGTCTGTTCAGTCATTAGATAAATACACCATTGTTTTCAAGTTCGCCGACTAAATCTTCACCGATAAAACCAACATTATAAGGTGTAATAATATAGGTGAGATTTGCAACAGGCTTTAAACTTCCGCCGTTTGCATAAGCAACTCCGACAAGAAAATCAATTATTCTTCTCTTGTTTTCGGGAGATGCTGTTTCAAGATTGAGTACAACTGTTTTCTTTGCAATAAGGTGGTCAGCAATCTGCTTTGCATCTGTAAAAGCAGAGGGTTTTACAAGTACAACCTGAAGCTGTGCAGTTGTCTGAATATTGACAACCTTGTTTTTTCTTCCGCTTTCATTGGAAACCGGTTCTTCGTAATCACTGACAACAGGTGTAACTGTATTCTGTTGAGTGCTGTTGTTGTATGCGGCAGCAGTTGCAGCAGCTCTTTCACTTCTTGAATCAGTTGATGCTAAATTTGTCTCTGTAGCCACTAATTCCTCATCCTCGTCAGAAGCAAAGAAGAAATCCTTGATATTGTCAAAAAGTTTCATAATTTTTTCTCCATTCTCCGCATATTATATTTTATAGGTTTCGCAGGATTCATGCGGAAAATCTGTGAAACGGGTCGTGGTCAGTTATAGTTTCTTGCGCCAAAAAGTCCTGTTCCGATTCTTACAATAGTAGAATCATATTTTATTGCCTGCTGATAATCATGGGTCATGCCCATAGAAAGCTCGTCCATAGCAACAGCAGGAATTTCGGCTGATTTTATGTTGTTGAAAAGTTCTGCCATTCTTCCAAGAAAAATATCACTTTCTGAGGGCGGGGGAATTGTCATAAGACCCTTTACTTTTATTCCCTGCATTTCTGAAATCTGTTCAAGAAGTTCACGCAGTCTGTCAGGTGCAACACCGCTTTTTGAATCTTCTCCGCCGATATTCACTTCGCAAAGAATATCCATAACTTTATTATGGACAATCGCAAGACGGTTTATTTCCTTTGCAAGTTTAATATTATCAACAGACTGAATCATACTCATAGGTTCAATAATATATTTCACTTTGTTTGTCTGCAAATGACCTATAAAATGAACTTCTGCGGATTTATCATAGATTTCCTGTTTTGATAAAAATTCCTGAACTTTGTTTTCGCCAAGAAGTTTAAGTCCAAGATTTACAGCATGATTGACAATTTCAGGTGCAACAGTTTTTGTAACAGCCATAAGACGAACAGAATTTATATTCCGTCCGCATTTATCCGCTGTTTCAGCAATATTTTCATTTATCACCTTTAGATTTTCATCTACATAACAGAATTTATCTGCCATTTTCATCACCTTCAATAATAATATCATCATAAAGTGCAAGATAACTTGAATCATCATCATGAACTTTTGAGAGAACGTAATCGCTTCCCTCATAGATAACATCAATTTTCTTGAATACAACCTGTTCGCCTTTTAATATGCGGACTCCCTTATAATTTGTTACAACTGAGCCTGTCTGGTTTCCGTGTTCATCGTATATACTCTCCTCAATATCGTCAAAACGTATTGATTCACGTGGAACTTTAAGCCCATTGTATTTGCCTTTTATAATTTTGCACTGTTCTGCACGATGTTGAACAAGGTCATAATTAAACTGACTGCAATTTATGATAATTATGCACTGTTCAAGACTTCCTTCGTCACGTACATCTGTTATAACAGCATCAAAAGTTTCATCAGATGAATCAAATTTTATCTGTACATAGTTTCCGACAGCATATTCTTTTCGTGAATTATCCACAACACCTGCCAGATACCAGCTATATCCGTTTATCATCTTTCCTACAATTGTATTTTCATCACTTCTGCGGTCTGTAATGCTGTTTATTTCAGCAATGGTTATTTCATCAAGCTTATCCGGATTAAGTTCAGTTTCATATCCGTCACAATAGCTTACAAAATATGACGGCTGATTTGATTTTACAAGTTCAACAGGTTCTATTGATTCTGCTTTCAGTTCAGCAAGTTCTGCATTAATATCATTAATCTGCTGTTCAAATCCTGAAACCTGCTTTGTAATAATCTGATATGTACTCATCTGAACAAGCAGATTTTCCATATCATCTCTTAACTTATTGTAATCCTGCATATCACGGCTGTATATAAGACTTCTGTAACTTTGATTTATATTTTCCGAAAGACTTGACGGCTGTGCAGATTCAAGCGTGCCGGGATTCTGAATTTTCTTAAGTATTGCAAGTTCTTTTTCAAGACGGTTTATTTCTCTGTTTCTGCCAATCTGTGCATCATCAGGATAAACTTCTGCAATAACAGTATCAGTTCCGACTTTTCCGCCGTCTACAACGTTATAACTCAGAACACCGTTTCCACTGAAAGTTATTACTTTCTCATCTCTTATGAAAATACCTTTAAAATCCTTTGAGGAAACAGCTTCAGACATAATGGCAGTTTCTGTTGTGGCTTGTCTGTTGTTGAAGTTATATACAATGCTTATAAAAACAATCAGAAGCAATATAAGGACACTGTTTCTTAGAAATTTTACAATAAATCCGCTTTCTGATTTACTTGAACGCATATTTTACTCGCTTTTTTCAGAAGCATCAAGAATAGACACAGACTTTGTAGGAATAATAGTTGAGATAGCGTGCTTATATACAAGCTGTTGCTTTCCCTCACAGTCAAAAATTGCAACGTAGCTGTCAAAACCTCTTACCATTCCTTTAAACTGAAAACCATTCGTGAGAATAATTGTAACTACAATTTTTTCCTTCCTGCACTGATTAAGAAATACGTCCTGTAAATTAATTACTTTGTTCATACACATTCTCCTGTTCTTTGTTATTTAAATGTGTAAACTATTTTTTGATTTAGATATACACACAATACATTATATCACATTATTTTATAATTTGCTATAGCTTTTTCACATTTTTCCAAAATTTCATATTTTTTACTAAAATCATCAATAATAATCCACCTGATACGTTCATTTTTTCTAAACCATGTGAGTTGTCTTTTGGCATAATGTCTTGTTTCCTGCTTGATTTTGTCAATACAGTCATCAAGAGACATAATATTTTCAAAATATGGTATCAGTTCTTTATAGCCGATAGCATTTGAAGCGGTAGCCATAAATCCGCTTGTATAAAGTTCCCTTGCTTCATCAATAAGACCGTTTTCAACCATTTCATCAACACGCCTGTTTATTCTGTCATAAAGCATTGAACGGTCGGCGGTGTTCAGTCCGATTATAATAGAATCATAAGGACTTTTTTCAAGTCTGCTTTCTGCTTTCAGCTCACTGAACTTCCGTCCTGTTATGTGCATCACTTCCAATGCACGAATAACACGCACAAGATTATTTTCGTGAATTGATTCAGCAGAAACGGGGTCAGCATTTACAAGCTTTTCGTAAAGTGCGCGATTGCCGTTTATCCTTGCAAACTCATAAAGCGATTCACGGAAATCATTATCACTTCCAGCCTCTGAAAATTTCACATTGTCAAGCAGTGAGTCAATATATAATCCTGTACCGCCGACAATTATCGGCAGTTTTCCTCTTTCAAGGATTTCATGTATTTTTTTATTTGCAAGTTCAACATAGTCTGCAACACTGAATACAGAATCTCTTTCAAGAAAATCAATGAGATGATGTGGTATTCCCTGCATTTCCTCTGCTGTAGGTTTTGCAGATGCTATATTCAGTCCTTTGTAAATCTGCATTGAATCTGCTGAAACAACTTCACCATTATATTTCTTTGCAAGTTCAACACCAAGCCATGTTTTACCTGATGCCGTAGCACCGCATACAGCAAGTACAAAAGGCTTGTCATTCATAGAAAATCACTCCTTATGTGCGTTTGAATTGATGGTCGATATTTGCCTTTGTCATTGTGAACATAACGGGTCTGCCGTGTGGACAATGACGTATATTTTCATTACTGTAAACCTGTTCAACAAGTGCTTTCATCTGTTCGGGAGCATTTTTATCATTTGCTTTTATTGCCGACTTGCAAGCCATTGTGTGAAGCATATCATCAAGAAGTGCTGACTGCGGATTCTGCTTATATAATTTCAGATTTTCGATGACTTCATATACTATTGCTTCAATATCATTATCCATAATAAAAGTCGGGACAGCTGTCACAATAATACACGGACGTTCAGAAAAATCAAACTCGAAGCCTAAATCCAGAAGCAGTTCTGTATTGTTTTCAATAACACCTGTTTCATCAGAAGTCAACAGCATTTTTATTCCGACAAGCATTTTTTGACTGTACTGACGGCAGTTTCTGCTTTTAAGTTTTTCAAAGATAATACGTTCGTGGGCGGCGTGTTTGTCAATAATAATCATTGTGCTATCACATTCTGCAATTATATACAGTCCGAAAACTTCGCCGACTATTCGTATATCAGGCTTTTTCTCATCAGTCGTCTTTATTATTTCGGACGGAATTTCAACAGGTTTATCAGGTTTTTCAAATGATTCAGCTTTTATATATCTGAAATCCTCTTGTACAGATTCGGGAACTGTTTCAGTCACTTTCTCAATTTCAGGGGGGAAAATTTCAACAGTCTTTTCCTTCTCAACAATTTCAGGAGTAACAGGCTCTTTTTTTTCTGTAATTTCCTCTTTCTCTTTCAGCTCCTCAACAGGAGTGAACATTATTTCCTGCTGAATAAATTCTTCTTTTTCAGGTGCGGGCTTAATCCAGTCATTTTTTTGTTTCATTTCAAATTCATAGATAAGACCGTTATTCATAAGTGCATTTTTTACAGCAAAAAAAACAGCATCTGATACTTTTTTTTCATCTGCAAAACGGACTTCCGCTTTGGAGGGGTGTATATTAACGTCCATGTCATGCGGTGATATATAGACAGACAGTACGCAAGCAGGAAATTTTCCTGTCATGATGATATTTGTATAGGCATTTTCAAGTGCGGAGGAGCATATTTTGGAACGGATATATCTGTCATTTACAAAAAAAATCTGAAATGACCTGTTATTTTTTGCGTATAATGGTTTTACGGTCATTCCGCTTATGGTGATGCCATTGTATTCGTATTCAACAGGTATCAGGTCACGGGCAAAATCTTTTCCATATACTGCACATATGCAGGAATACAGTGAACCGTCTGAAACCGTATTGAACTCAATTCTGTTGTCACGGATAAACTTAAATGAAATATCAGGGTTTGAAAGTGCGATTTTCTGCATTATATTACTTACTGCATTAGCTTCTGTAACGTCTTTTTTCAGAAATTTTGCCCTTGCAGGAACATTATAGAACAAGTCACGGATAATTATAGTTGTACCGTCAGGACAGCCACTTTTTTCGTGGAGCAGTTCATCACTTCCCGATATAGAATAATGTGTTCCATATTCATCATCTTTCAGCTTGCTTAATACTTCAACTTTTGCAACAGCCGCAACAGATGCAAGTGCTTCACCACGAAAGCCGAGAGTATTTATATTATCAAGGTCATCTCTGGTTAAAATCTTGCTTGTTGCGTGACGGAGAAAAGCTGTCGGAACATCTTCAAATGACATTCCACAGCCGTCATCTGTAACACGCATATATGAAATACCGCCGTTTTTTATTTCGACAGTTATATATTTTGCCCCTGAATCTATTGAATTTTCAACAAGTTCCTTTATAACAGATGCAGGACGTTCTATAACTTCACCTGCCGCAATAAGTTCAGATATTTCCCTGCTCAGAATATTAATTGAAGGCATATTTTGTCTCCTCACTTCTTTTTTACATATTTCATCATCAAATCACGAGAACTTCTTCCTATAATACCATTAATCAGAATATTAAAATCTATTTTATCTATTTCAATATTAGTTTCATTATACTGTTCAGGGTTTCTGTTGACAGTCACTTTTACAATACCATTTTCCAAAAAAACCGCAGTATATCTGCAATAGCCTGTCCAGCTTCTGTGCATATACAAAGTATCATCTTCAAAATAGATAAACCATTTATCTTCCATTTGTTTTGGACATAAGCCCTCACGGATAAGGCTCATATCCGTTTCATTCAGATTCATTTCAAGAGTGAACTCTGCTGTTTCAGCAGGCATTTCCTTGACAATTTTCCAGTCTGATTTTTTTACCATAAGTTACCTCAATTCAGCATTGCCGTCATATCTTTCAGAAGTTCACGACATTCGCTGTCTGTTAATTCATCGATATTTGTTCTTTCAAGCATTTCAATTGCTGATTCTCTGTTAATACTTGTAAAGCTTATCTGCTCATCATGTTTTTTTGTAACAGGCTTTTCAGTTTTATGTGCTTTTTCCATTTCCTCAAGAAGTTCTTTTGCCCTGTTCACAACTTTAGATGGAAGTCCTGCCAGTTTTGCAACGTCCACACCATAGCTTTCGTCAACTCCGCCCCTGACAATTTTACGCAGAAATCTTATTGTACCACCATGCTTGTTTACTGCTATGCTGTAATTTTTTACTCCGGCAAGTTCATTTTCAAGTCCGATAAGTTCATGATAGTGAGTAGCAAAAAGTGTTTTACAGCCTAATTTTCTGCTTTCGCATATGTATTCCGCAACAGCTCGTGCAATGCTTATTCCGTCAAAAGTTGATGTACCACGTCCAACTTCATCAAGAATAACAAGACTGTCATTTGTGGCATTTTTGAGAATATCCGAAACTTCACTCATTTCAACCATAAATGTTGACTGTCCTGCTGTTAAATCGTCTGACGCACCGACACGGGTGAAAATCTTGTCAACAACTGAAATTTTAGCAGATTCAGCAGGTACAAAACAACCGATTTGTGCCATGAGTACAATAAGCGCAGTCTGTCGCATATACGTTGATTTGCCCGACATATTAGGACCAGTTATTATTGACATTTTGTTTGATTTTGTATCAAGATAAATATCATTCGGCACAAATATTTCATCTTTGAGCATTACCTCAACAACAGGGTGTCTGCCGTTTTTTATGTCAATAACACCGTCAATTGAAATATCAGGTTTTATATATTGATTACGCAGTGAAATTTCTGCAAATGAGCATAACACATCAACAGATGCTACAGCAGATGCAGTTTTCTGAACTTCCGCAAGCTTTGTTGCAATAAAATCACGTACTTCCGCAAAGATGTCCGCTTCTAATGCCAATGCCTTATCTTTTGCACCTAAAATTGAATTTTCTGCATTTTTAAGTTCCTCTGTAATAAAACGTTCAGCATTTGTAAGAGTCTGTTTGCGAATCCATTCATCAGGTATCAAATCATAATATGAGCGTGTAACTTCCAGATAATATCCGAAAACTTTATTATATCCTATTTTGAGATTTTTTATGCCTGTTTTTTCTTTTTCACGCTGTTCAATGTTATCAATGATTTCTTTTCCGTGATTCATAATATGGCGTAGGTTGTCAAGTTCTTTGTTGAAACCGTCTTTAATCACACCACCGTCTTTTAAAGCTACAGGCGGTTCATCTATGATAGCATTTTCAACAAGTCTTACAATTTCATTAAGGTCTGAAATATCATTATTATATCTTGTCAGAAGTTTTGAATCGGAAAATTTTGCAAGTTCATTTTTCAGTACAGGCAGTTGCAGGGCTGTTGCAGAAAGTGCCTTTACATCTCGTGGATTTGCCGATTTATACATGATTTTTGTCATAAGTCTTTCAAGGTCATATGTGCGGTCAAGCAAATCGCCAATATCTGATAATATCACGCTTTTTCTGTAAAGTGATTCAACAGCATCAAGTCTTTCAATTATCTTTGCAGGACTTTTCAAAGGCTGTTCAATCCAGTTTTTAAGCAGACGTTTACCCATTGAAGTACGTGTGGAATCAAGTACCCATAAAAGCGAACCTTTTTTATCTTTATTTCTGATTGTTTCAGTCAGTTCAAGATTTCGTCTTGCATTTATATCAAGTCCCATAAATGATTCACAATTAAGCAGATTTATAGAAGTAAATCTTGAAACGGACGTTTTCTGCGTATCACGAATATAATCAAAAAGTCCGCATACTGCTGAACAGTCTGAACCTGTTTCGGATATTCCAAGTTCAGCTACAGATTTCACACCAAAAACTTCCTCAATATAACTTCTTGAATTTACATCAAAACACGCATTATCACGCAGAGTAACTGCACAGTTCAGTCGCATCTTCGCAAAGTCTGTCACTGATTTCAGTGACAGAAAACTTTCAGTGAAGATAATTTCAGCAGGCTGACAGCGTGAGAGTTCATTTATAACACCTGTTTCAAGGTCTTTGCCGTGAAATACACTCAAATCCGCATCACCTGTTGAAATATCAGCTGATGCAATACCGCAGTTTTTTTCATGCTCATTATAGAAAATACTGCAAATATAGTTATTCTTGCTGTCGTCAAGCATACTTGTCTCTGTAAGAGTTCCGGGAGTTACAACACGTATAACATCACGCACAACAATTCCTTTTGATTCGGACGGGTCTGTAAGCTGTTCACATACGGCAACCTTATAACCTTGTTCAATCAGCTTTTTAATGTAGCCTTCACAGGCATGATAAGGTACTCCGCACATTGGTGCACGTTCAGAAAGTCCGCAGTCTTTGCCCGTAAGAGTGAGTTCAATTGCCTTTGATGCAGTTATTGCATCATCAAAAAACATCTCATAAAAATCACCCACACGGAAAAACAACAGACATTCTTTGTATTTTTCTTTTATATCAAGATATTGCTGCATCATTGGTGAAATTTTACTTCTGTCAATTTCCATGAAAAATTCTCCTTTCTTTTCCTGAAAATCATAATCAGCCACAGCCACCGCAAGTTGCACAGCTTCCCGAACAGCCTGTTGACGGCTGACAAGTATCAGGGTCTTCACCGTTTGCGCACATTGTAATAATCTGATTCATGTTGTTTACAAGTGATTCCAGTGAATTTTGTGCGGCAGTGAAAACAATCATGTTTTTGTTGGACATAATCTGCTTGTAATTTGACTTGATATCCTCATCAAGTTCTTTAATGCGGTCAGTGTCCTTGTCGTCTTTTGCAAGTTCCTCATTAAGCTGTAAACGCATATTCTCAAAGCCGTTGATAAGTGCCTGAAGTACAGTATCATTGTCGTTAGCCTGCTTTGCAAGCATATAAGCAGTGTATCTGTCATCAGCCTGTAAAGCCTTGCCGAGTTCTCTTGTCATTTCAATAATATCCATTTTCAATTTCTCCTTTAGTTAAAATTTATTTATATTAAAGGAATTTTTTATTCCCATAATACATCAGCTATTTCATCAAAACTGTAATCCAGTCCAAGCCATATAAATTTACTGTCAATGTATTTTTCCAGTTTTTTATTATATTCTTCTTTTGTAAGTTCTGTATCATTGTGTTTATAAGTTGCCTGTTCACTGCGAAGTTCATCATTATAAAATGAATCAAGATACAAAATTTCATTGTTTTCAAGTTGGCAGAATATATAAGTCTCTATTCCCTGTCCCTGATTAAAAAGTTCAATTATATTGCTGTCCTCACAATAGCCTATATTACCATAAGTTCCCATTTTGCCCAGATATATAAGTTCATTATCATAAGTATATACACTACAGGCAGAAAAGTGTGCAGTATCAGGTGAGATTATCAATTCAGGTATTCCGTCTGTACTTATATCATAAAGTGAAAAATTTGAGTGTTCACTGTATTCATCTGAGTTCATGAAATCAAGCAATACCTGTTTATAGGCTTTCTGCCAGTCATTAAATTTGAAACTTAAATTTTCTGTTGTTGATTCTTCGACTGCAATTCCTAACCTTTTAGAAATTATTTCATTGCTGTCCACGTTGCTACACCCCATAAGCAGAAACGGCAGACATAATATCAATAAAAATTTTTTCATTCTGTCTCCTTTGAATTAAATTATTTATCTTCATGGCGTTACATCAGTCACGCTGATTAAACTGCCGTCATCATCGTAAACCTGCTTTTCACGCTTTACAAGTGTTTCATTGCCGTTGCTGTCATATTCAAAATAATCAACAAATATATCCTTGCCCTTGCTATACCTTTTTTCCTTTGAAACAGGTATAAGAACATCTCCCGACCATTTGTACACGGTATCATCCGCATCGACTGCACCCGATTTTGAGTGTACAGAAAGAGTTTTATCGTCATTTATCTGCACATAGAAATATAACTTATCAAGTTCAGACCAGTTTTCAAAATATTCCGTATCGGGATTATAGCGGAAGTATCGAACAACAGCATTTGTTGCTCCCAGACGTTCTTCAACTGCTATATCATTGTAGCCATCAAAATCATAGTCTATAAACCTCACTAAAGTTCTGGAATCCATATCAAGAATATTATTGTTAATTGTTACATCAAGCGACTGATAAAATTCGCCGTCAAGATATATTTCAACTCCGCCTGATTCTGTAATCTTGTGTGAGAAGTTTTTTTCTTTATTTATAAGCGGAGTAAGTTCAGTAAGAACGTTTGTATTGTAGCAGTCGCCTCTGAATATATCCACAGCATACCAGCCTGTAGTTACACGGCGGTCGTCGTAATCCTCATAACTGCGAAAAACATAGTACATTCTATCGTCAAATTTCTGTCTTTTGTAATATGAAATATGCCTGTTGTTTGATTCAGGAAGATTCAGCCAAAGCAGTTCAGATGCTCTGCTGACACTTATTATACGTGAATATTCAGTGAGTGCTGTATCTATCTCATCAAAGCTGTAATCTCTGCCAAGTGATATATATTCATTTCCTCTGTATTTTTCAAGCTCAACGTTATACTCATCTTTGGTTATTTCACTATCATTAAACTTGAAAGTTGCCTTTTCTTCACCATAATATCCCACATCATTATAAAATTTAGCAATCATATTTATCTGATTGTTTTCAAGCCGATTGAATATTTCATATTCAATGCCCTGTCCTATATTATAATGCACAATCGTACCGTTATCCTCGTAATATCCGACATCACCGTATGCACCTATTCTTCCAAGATATATCAGTCCGTTGTCATATGTATATATACGACAAGCGGCGGCATGACTTGTATCTTCCGATATTATGAGTTCGGGTGTTCCGTCTGTATTCAGGTCATATATTGAAAAAGCTGAATGTTCTATAATTTTATTTCCCGTAAAATATTCGTCGGAGTCCATGAAATCAAACAGTGCCTGCTTATAGGCTTTCTGCCAGTCGTTTAATTCAGGTATATGCGGAATATTTATAGCATACAGATAATTACTGCCAACATCATCTTTTTCATAGGCATATACATAAAGCTGATATTCAGATGCAAATTCCAGATTAAAGCTTGTGTAATCATTGTCGGAACTGAACTTGTATTCAGCGATTTTTGTATCATCATCAAGTGAAAACAGCGTTATGACATACTCATCATTTTCATTTTTTCCTGAAAATACTCCTGCTGTTTTACCGTCAGGCGAAAATGCTACTTTCGGATAATGCTGTTCTTTTGAAATATACTTTGAATCAACATCAGTAATTTCAAGCGTATCAAGATTAAGTCTTGAATACGAAAAATTCTTTCCTGAATATACCCAGCCTTTGTAGAGTATCAGGTAATTACCTGCTATATACTGCGGATTGTATGGATAATTCATAGTATATTCCGTGTTATTTTCAATAATGAATTTTTCATCTGTTTCAAGATTATAGATTCCACATTCAATAGTTGATTCTTCTGCAATAACACGGTACACAAAACGACTGTCGTCGATTTTGCATATAATATCCACACCAACAAACCCATGATAATCATCATTACTGATAAGCACTTTATTTTCTCCCGAAAGAGCTTCAAGAATAATATTTCCGTCTTTTCCCTTGATTGTACCATGTTCCAGCATATCATAGCTAAGCCCGACTACAAAATTTTTCGGGCGATACTCCGTATTTTCGAGCAAAGTAAGGTCATAGAACTTTATATTATCAGCAATTTTAACTACAGGCAGATTAATAATATACAGATAATTAAATTCGCTATCGCCCTCTTTAAGTGCATAGATATACAGCTTATTATCAGAAACAAATTGCAAATCAAAGTTCACATATCTGTTTTCGGAACTGAATTTATATTCCTCAGTTACTTTTTCATTTTCAAGTGAAAACAAAGTTACAGTATATTCAGGATTTTCACTGTAATCTGATGATATATTTGCAGTCATTTTCATATCTGGCGAAAAAGCTGGGCAAGGAAGATAACGTTTATTTTCAATAAAATCCGTATCAATATCAGTGAGTTCAAATGTTTTAAGATTCAGCTTTGAGTAACCATAAAAATCAGCAATAAAGCCCCTTGTGAGTATCAGATAATCGCCTGAAACTTCTTTTGGAAAATAGTGACATCTTTCTGCACTTTCAATACGGAAATCTTCATTGTTGAAAAGATTATAAACTCCACACCCAAGACTTACATCTTCCTGAATTATATTATAAGCAAAGCGATTGTCATCAATTATACAACTGATGACAACATAGACAGTTTCACTTTCAACAGGAAGTTCAATCAATGCAGTACGCTCACCCGAAAGATTTTCAAGATAAATATTTCCATTTTCTTCCGAAATTTTTCTCCCTGATATTTCGTATTCATTTCCATAAGAAAATTCTTTGTGATTTTGCAGATACTCTTTATTTTCGGAAAAAGTAAGGTCATATAGTTTTATATTGTCTGCAATTTCAGTTACAGGTAATATATTTTCGGATTCAGTTGGTTTCGTCGTAGTTGTCTCCACAGTTGTTTCGGAAGTAGATTCGCTTATGGAACTTTCAGGATTTTTTACAGTACAGCCTGTAAGCAGAAATACTGAACATAATATAAGTAAAAATTTCTTCATATTGTCTCCTCTTGTTCTTACACATTAACATTTTTTATATTTTCTTCTGTCAGCTTCATGAACGGAATATCAATAATATCTGTATTTTCAGTAAACTGCTCACAATATTCGTTATACTCCGTCAAATCCAATGGTATTTCTGTTTCATCGTCAGAACGTATATAATAAACCGTTCCTGAATCGCTTGTATCGTACTTGGACGGATATTCAAGGAAATCAGTCCTGCCGACTTCTTCTTTCTCCTTGTTTATCATGTCAACAATATCCTTATCAATCCCGTATACACCTCCGCATTTATCATAAGAATCAGTTTCATTGTTGTATTTATACATTTCAAACGGGTGAACTTCAAAAGAATGTGTCTGATTATGGGCAGAATATACCCTTACCGCACCGTTTTCATAGAAATCCGACCTGATATAACCCGAAAACTGCTTAACTAAATTTCCGTCAGTATTGTGGTCATACACATATACTGCACGATTGTCAAACGTTACAAGAAGTTCGTCCCTGTCGTCGCTATCAATATCATAAACCGCAAAATCAATTGATACATCTTTGTTATAATTTTTATAATCCCAGTCGGGAAATTTACAGTCATAATATATATTCTCAAGTATTTCATGGTAGGTCTGCTTTTCATATACATTTGATTCAGTAGTTTCTTCTGTAGTTGTTTCTGTTGTCACTTCTGTAGTAACTTCTTCTGTATGTGATGCTGTTGTACTTTCGGGAACTGTCTCCGATATACTGCTTTCAATGTTTTTTTCACTACAGCCCGTAAGCAGAAATACCGAACATAATATTATTAAAAATTTCTTCATGTTATCTCCTTTTTATTGGCTGACGTTTTCTATATTTTCTTCTGTCAGCTTCATGAACGGAAGTTTAAGTAATTTGGCATCTCCAATATATTGCTCATGCCATGCATTATATTCGGTTACATCAACATCATAATGAGATTCACTGCTATATTCATCATCACTGAGAATAATACTGTAAACAATCCCTGAATTGCTTGTATCAGCTTCATAAGGATATTCCCAATAAGGCTCATATCCTGCCTTTTCTGCTTCTTCTTTCTGTCTTTCAATTATATCTCTTCCCAACGACCATACAGAAGCTATTTCAATATACGAATCTGTTTCATTATCATACTTATATAAGGTATAAGGCCAGAAATCTCCGGAAGGACCTTGATTATGAGAAATATTCGCTTCAATAACACCATTGTCATAAAATCTTAAAGAGGGAAACTCAATAAATTCTTCAAAAATATTCCCGTCGCTGTTATGGTCATATATCATTCCCATCATTCCTGCTGTATATGTATGAGTAAACATAAAAATAAGTTCATCTCTGCCGTCGTTATCAACATCATAAACAGCAAATTCATTATCAGATATATCCAAGTCATAATTCTCAAAAGGCTCATCATACTGCGGAAATTTACAGTTATAATATATATTTTCAAGTACTTCACGGTAAGTCTGCTTTTCATATACATTTGATTCAGTAGTTTCTTCTGTAGTTGTTTCTGTTGTCACTTCTGTAGTAACTTCCTCTGTCTGTAACGCTGTTGTACTTTCAGGAATTATCTCCGATGTACTGCTTTCAATGGTTTTATCTGAACAGCCTGTTAATAAAAACATTGAACATATTATTATCAAAAATTTCTTCATATTGTCTCCTCTTGTTTCTACACATTAACATTTTCTATATTTTTCTGCCCACAACAGCCCAGTTCATAGCATCAGTAATTTCAACGTCCACGAACTGCCCAATAAGTGACTTGTCGCCCTCAAACTCAACTATAATAAACTCATTGCTTTTGCCTGAAACATAACCCTCACGCTTTTTGGAAATATCGTCCACAAGCACACGCATTTTTTTTCCGATAAAACGCTTGTAATTTTCAGACGATATTTCACGCTGTACTTCCAAAAGCTTTCTCATACGCTGACTTTTTACCTCATCGGACGTGAAATCATACATTTCAGAAGCTTTTGTACCTGTACGCTTTGAGTAAATGAACGAATAAATATTATCGTACTTCACACGCTTTATTATGTCCAGAGTTGCCTGAAAATCGTCGTCTGTTTCGTTCGGAAATCCGACAATCAAATCAGTTGTAAGCGAAAATTCAGAGTCTTTACTGCGGATATAGTCCACGATTTCAAGATATTTTTCAGCTGTATATCTTCTGTTCATGCGTTGCAGTACGTCACTGCTTCCACTCTGCAAAGGCAAGTGCAGATGCTTTGCAACCTTATCGCACTCAAAAATAGTATCAATTAATTCTTTTGATGCATCTTTCGGGTGAGACGACATGAATCTGATTATGAAATCTCCGTCAATGTCATTGACTGCCCTTAAAAGTTTCAGGAATGAGTTTGTCTCACATGAATCATTTCCATAGGAATTGACATTCTGACCAAGAAGCATTATTTCCTTATAACCGTTCTGCACAAGTCCTTTTACCTCTGCAACAATATTATCTGCTTTCCGACTGCGTTCACGTCCACGGACATACGGTACAATGCAGTATGTGCAGAAATTGTTACAGCCGAACATTATTGGTACACTTGCCTTGAAACTGCTGTCCCTCACTTGTTCCGCAACTGCTGAAAAGTCATCATATTCAGATATATCAACACCGAATTTCTGACCGTTCAGGCAATCAAGCAACAATTTCGGAATACTGCTCAATGCGGAAGTACCTACAACAAAATCTACCTGCGGATATGATTTCTTTATTTTTTCTGCAATATGACTTTGTGCTGTCATACAGCCTGCTATGCCGATTATAAGAGACGGCTTAGCTTCTTTCAGCTTTTTCATACTTCCGACAATGCCGAAAACTCTGTCCTCTGCATTTTCACGTACTGCACAGGTATTAAGTATAATCAGGTCTGCTTTTGTTTCGTCATCAGTAAATTCGTAACCGGCATTTTTGAGTAGCCCTTTTATTTTTTCGCCGTCTGATATATTGAGTTGACAGCCGAAACTTCTCACATATGCAAGCTTTGAATCACCGATTATATTTCTTATTTTACTTAATATATCAATACATCTCCTTAATTTTATAGTGACTATATAATTATAGCACAATTTAATGATATATGCAAGTAAATTTTAACACAAGCTATTGACAAATCAGAAATATCATGTTATAATGTAAAAAATAAACAAGGGAGCTTGTAAACAGGCTGAGAGGGAAGTGTGACTTCCGACCTATTGAACCTGATTTGGATAATGCCAACGTAGGAACGAATAATGCTTTTTATCGGAGTCTGCGTTTGCGGACTCTTTTTTGTATTGAGGAGGGCTGAAAAATGATAAAGATAAACGGCGAAAAAGTTAATGCAGACGGAAAAAATATATCAGCGATTCTTGCTGATATGGGGTATTCTGAAAAGCATGTAGCTGTTGAACTCAATAAACAGATTGTGCCTAAAGCAGAGTATGATACAACATTTGTCTGCGACGGTGATAATCTGGAAATTGTACGTTTTGTCGGAGGTGGCTGATGAGTATACCAACAAAAGAGGAAATATATAATGCACTTGCTGAACGTCATGGAGCAGAATTGCAGAAAAGACTGTCAGAATCATCTGTTGCAGTATGCGGAATCGGCGGACTTGGCTCAAATATTGCAATATCACTTGCAAGAGCAGGAGTGGGAAAAATTCATATAATTGATTTTGATAGGGTTGATATATCAAACATAAACCGACAGCAGTATTTTATGGAACAGATTGGACAATACAAAACAGATGCGTTATACGATACACTGAAAAAAATATCGCCATACTGCAATGTGCAGACGGATTGTATAAGACTTACAGAAAGCAATATTCCTGATATTCTGAAAGATGATGACATTATCTGTGAATCGTTTGATAATGCGGATTCAAAGGCAGAACTTGTAAACTGTGTGCTTGAGAAGATGCCCGAAAAATACATTGTATCAGCTTCGGGAATGGCAGGAATGTACTCTACCAATGCGATAAAAACCCGTCGTATTACAAATAAATTCTATATCTGCGGAGACGGTGCAAGCGACGTTGCAGACGGTATGGGACTTGTTTCGTCTCGTGTAATAGTTTGTGCAGGACATCAAGCACACATGATAATTAAAATTATAAACAAAGATTTTGAAGTTTAGGAGATGCTGAAAATGAATGATAAACTTATTTTAGGCGGACATGAATTTAATTCACGTTTTATTCTTGGTTCGGGAAAATATTCGCTTAAACTTATTGAAGCAGCTGTTAAATATGCAGGTGCAGAGATAATAACACTTGCTGTACGCCGTGCAAATACGGCAGAAAGTGAGAATATACTCGACTATATTCCCGACGGCATTACATTATTGCCGAACACATCGGGAGCAAGAAATGCAGATGAGGCGGTAAGAATAGCACGTCTTGCCCGTGAACTTGGCTGCGGTGATTTTGTCAAGATTGAGATTATGAGAGATACAAAGTATCTTCTTCCCGATAATGCAGAAACTGTAAAAGCTACAGAGATTCTTGCAAAAGAGGGATTTGTTGTAATGCCATATATGTACCCTGATTTGAATACAGCAAGAGACCTTGTTAATGCTGGTGCAGCATCAGTAATGCCACTTGCATCTCCAATCGGCTCAAATAAAGGACTTGCAACAAAGGATTTCATACAGATTCTTATTGATGAAATTGATTTGCCGATTATTGTTGATGCAGGTATAGGCAGACCGTCACAGGCTTGTGAAGCTATGGAAATGGGTGCGGCGGCTGTAATGTCAAATACTGCGCTTGCAACAGCAGGCGATTTGCCCGTTATGGCAGAAGCTTTCAGACAGGCAGTTGAAGCAGGCAGAAAAGCATATTTATCAGGCTTAGGACGTGTTCTCACTCGTGGAGCGTCTCCTTCTGATAGCCTTACAGGTTTTCTGCATGATTGAGGTGTTTGTATGAAATGCAAGGATTGTGAAAAATATATGCCTACAGCAGAAAAAAGTCAGGATGTTTGTAGTCTGTCGGCAAGCTGGTTTCCGATAAAATCAGAAGATGACTGCCATTATATTTCTTTTGAGGAATTAAAATGCAAGGATTGCTCACGTTTCGGCAATGATTTTGCTTGCTATACGGTTGATGAAAACGACAGTGCAGAGGATTGCATTGGCTTTATTGATATTCAGGGACAAAATATTTACAATGCTTTATGGGACTGGTTTAAAAGAGGTATTTACAGCCGTGAAAAAGTAATGGAGCTTTGCAACAAATTTGAGAAGTCAGAGGAATACAGATTTTTCAAAAGTATGAATAGGGAGAGTGATTCAGGTGAATAATAATTATTTTGTTGATTCAGACAAACTTTCTGAATCAGCACTTAAACGCAAGCACGAACTTGAAACAAATCCGTCCGCACGCACAAATCATATGGAATATATGAACGGTATGGAGAAAATCAGTTCTAATATTTATGATAAGGTTATATCTCAAATGCAGGAATATGACTATAACAAGTACACTGTTTCAGATGTGAGACGTGCATTGGCACATGACACCTGCACAGTTGAGGACTTCAAAGCACTTTTATCACCTGCGGCTGAACCGTTTCTTGAAAAAATGGCAGAGAAAGCACGTCTTGAAACACAAAAGCATTTCGGAAATACAGTTTATCTTTTCACACCGCTTTATATTGCAAATTATTGTGAAAATTACTGCGTATACTGCGGATTCAATTGCTATAATGATATTCGTCGTATGAAGCTTACAATGGAACAGATTGAGCATGAAATGCAGATAATCGCACAAAGCGGAATGGAGGAAATACTTATTCTGACTGGTGAAAGCCATACAGAATCAAGTGTTGAGTATATCGGGGAAGCGTGTAAACTTGCAAGAAAGTATTTTCGCCTTGTTGGTATTGAGATTTACCCTGTAAACACTGATGAATACAAATATCTGCATGAATGTGGTGTTGATTATGTTACAGTATTTCAGGAAACATACGACAGCAACCGCTATGAACAGTTGCATTTATTAGGACATAAGAGAGTATTTCCATACAGATTTGAAGCACAGGAACGTGCATTAATGGGCGGTATGCGTGGAATAGCGTGTTCTGCATTGTTAGGCTTGTCGGATTTCAGAAAAGATGCCTTTGCAAGCGCATTGCACGTATACTATTTACAAAGAAAATATCCGCACGCTGAAATATCGCTGTCATGTCCACGTCTGCGACCGATTATAAACAATGATGAAATAAATCCGCTTGATGCTCACGAAAAACAGCTTTGCCAGATACTTTGTGCATACAGAATATTTCTGCCGTTCTGCGGGATTACTGTATCATCAAGAGAAAGTGAGAGTTTCCGCAATGGCATTGTAAAGATATGTGCAACCAAAGTATCAGCAGGAGTTTCAACAGGTATCGGTGACCACGAAAGCAAATATACAGGAAAGGAGAATGATTCAGCAGAGGGTGATGAACAGTTTGAGATAAACGACAGCAGAAGCCTTGATAAGATGTACAGCGATATGACTGATGAGGGCTTACAGCCTGTGCTGAACGATTATTTGTATGTTTAAGATTATCTGTGTAACTGACAGAAAGTCCTGCAAAGAGGATTTTCTTACAAGAATTGAAAAAATTGCATCGGCAAAGCCTGACAGAATAATATTCCGTGACAAGAAATGCAGTGATGAGGGTTATACGAAATTTGCCTTTAAAGTTCTTGACATAAGCGATAAATATGATGTACCATGTAGTATATACTTTCACCCTGAAATTTTCAGCAATGTTCACATGACAATGCCGATGTTACAGCATTTTCCTTTGAGTGAAATGAATTTCTGCCATTTTATTGGTGCGTCTGTTCATTCAGTTGAGGAAGCTGTTGAAGCCGAAAACATGGGCGTTGATTACGTTATGGCAGGTCATATTTTTGCTACACAGTGCAAGCCTGATTTAGCTCCACGTGGACTTGATTTTCTGCGTGAAGTCTGTGAAAGCGTGAAAATACCTGTGTATGCAATAGGCGGAATCAATCCGCAGAATATATCACAGATTGCACAGTCAGGAGCGGACGGTGCTTGCATAATGAGTGGATTTATGGCTTGTGAAAATCCTGCTGAATATATAAAAGATTTAAGGAAAGGAGCTGAAATAAGTGAATTTTAGTCCTGACGAACTTAATATTTATGCGATAACTGACAGCGAATGTTTAAAGGGTAAGGATATGAAGTTGCAGGTTGAACTTGCAATACAGGGCGGTGCAACCATGATACAGCTCCGTGAAAAAAATATCAGTACAGAAGAACTTGCAAAAATCGCAGGAGAACTTGTCCCGATATGCCATAAGCACGGAGTAAAACTCATAGTAAATGACGACTGGAAAGCGGCAAGATTAAGCGGTGCGGACGGTGTACACGTCGGACTGGAAGATGAATCTGTAGCAAAAATACGTGCCAATACTGATACAGCTTTTATTGTAGGTGCAACTGCAAAAACAGTGGAGCAGGCAAGAAAAGCTGAAAAACAAGGTGCAAGCTATATCGGAGTGGGAGCTGTTTTTCCGTCTCCGACAAAGAAAAACGCTATAAGAATTACTCCTGATGAACTCCGTGAGATATGCAGGAGTGTAAAAATTCCGGCAGTTGCAATAGGCGGTATTACCAAAGAAAACGTGTGGGAAATCAGAGGGTGTGGAAACAGAGGTATTGCAGTAGTATCGGCAGTTTTCGGTGCGGATAATCCTTATACAGCCACAAAGGAACTTGCTGAAACGTGGAGAAAGGTATACCGAACACATACAGCCCTTACTATAGCAGGCAGTGACTGTTCGGGCGGAGCAGGCATACAGGCTGATATAAAAACAATGCAGGCAAACAATGTTTATGCTATGAGTGCAATAACTGCACTTACTGCACAGAATACAACGGGTGTAACAGGCATACATGAAGTACCTGCTGAATTTGTTGCACAGCAAATTGACATGATTTTCAGCGATATACGTCCCGACGCAGTAAAAATCGGTATGATTTCAAATGCTGATATAGCAGAAGTGATTGCCGACAGACTGAAATACTGGAAAGCTGAAAATATAGTTGTTGACCCTGTGGCAGTTGCAACAAGTGGTGCGGATTTGAGCAGTAAATCAGCTTATGAGGCAGTAAAAAAACTGCTATTCCCGATTGCGACACTTGTAACACCCAATATTCCCGAAGCGGAGCTTATAACAGGCGTAAAAATCAATAATTTGAAAGATATGTATGAATCTGCGAAAATTATTGCTGAAAAGTATGGCTGTAATGTACTTTGCAAAGGCGGTCACCTTAAAGACAGTGCAGACGACCTGCTTTACAGAAACAATGGGAAGTACAGATTTTTTGAGGGCAAAAAAATTGATAATCCCAATACACATGGAACAGGCTGTACGCTGTCAAGTGCAATTACGGCTAATCTTGCAAAGCGTTATATATGCGAAATAGCTGTTATGTATGCAAAGCAGTATATAAACAGTACTTTGTTGTCGCATATTAATTTAGGCAAGGGCAATGGACCGTTGAATCATGAATTTTGCAGATAAATGAAAGGAAAAAAGATATGAGAAATTACAGTACACAAATGGAGGCGGCAAAAAAAGGTATTATTACTCCAGAAATGAAAATTGTTACACAGAAAGAATACATCAGTGAACAGGAATTGTGCGGACTTGTTGCAAAAGGTGAAGTATGTATACCATGCAATATCAATCACAAGTCGATTTCACCGGAGGGAATCGGGACAAAGATGCGTACTAAAATCAATGTGAATCTTGGTATTTCAGGAGACTGCAACAACTATGATAATGAGATGAAAAAAGTTGATATGGCTATAAAATACGGTGCGGAAGCTATCATGGATTTGAGCAACTATGGTAAGACGAATACTTTCCGTACACAGCTTATTGAAAAATCTCCCGCAATGATTGGTACAGTTCCTATGTATGATGCTATCGGCTATCTTGAAAAGGACTTGCTTGAAATTACAGCAGAGGATTTCCTGAAAGTAGTCCGTGCGCACGCTGAAAATGGTGTTGACTTCATGACAATTCATGCAGGAATAAACAAGCGTACTATTGAAGCGTTTATGCGTGACAAGCGTAAAATGAATATAGTATCTCGTGGCGGCTCACTTCTTTTTGCGTGGATTATGATGACTGGCAATGAAAATCCGTTTTATGAGTATTATGATGATGTACTTGATATACTTCGTGAATATGATGTGACAATAAGTCTTGGTGATGCACTCCGTCCAGGCTGTATTAATGATTCAACAGATGCAGGACAGATTTGTGAACTTATTGAGCTGGGAGCATTGACTGAAAGAGCATGGGCGAAAGATGTGCAGGTAATGGTTGAAGGTCCGGGGCATATGGCAATGAATGAAATAGCTGCTAATATGAAATTGCAGAAACGCATCTGCCACAATGCACCATTCTATGTTCTCGGACCTCTTGTAACTGATATAGCACCGGGATATGACCATATCACATCAGCAATAGGCGGAGCAATTGCGGCGGCAAGCGGAGCAGATTTTCTTTGTTATGTTACACCTGCTGAACATCTTAGACTACCTGATATTGATGATGTAAAAGAGGGTATTATGGCAAGTAAGATTGCGGCTCATGCGGCTGATATTTCAAAGGGTGTACCTCATGCAACTGATGCTGATAATGCAATGGCAGAGGCACGTCATGAAGTTGACTGGGAAAAGATATTCAGTATTGCAATTGACCCCGATAAAGCAAGAGCATATTTTGAGAGTACACCGCCGTCAGACCGCCATACCTGTTCAATGTGCGGAAAAATGTGTGCTGTCCGTACAACAAATAAGATTTTAAATGGTGAAAAGGTTGACTTCTGCACGGAAAAGTGATATAATATGATTAATAAATCTGAATGGAGGTTATTAATCATGAAAAAATTTATTTCAGCAGTATCAGCAGTGGCACTTCTTATATCTTCAATACCTGCAATGAATACTGTTTCAGAGGTATCGGCAGAAGATGATGCAATAAAGATTATGTGCATAGGTGATTCAATCACAGACGGCTATACAAGTGAGTATGTCGGTTCATATCGTAAATTCATTTGCCATAATCTTATGACAATGGGTTATAATATTGACATGGTAGGCGCAAAGGAAAGTGAATGGGCATCTTCATACACAGATGAGGAAACAGGTGAAACGTGGTCGTTTGATAACGATAATACGGGCTACAGCGGATATGCCATTAAAGAGTATAGCGGACGTTCGGGCATATACGAAACGCTCATATCAACAGACTGTCTTGCAAAGACAAAGCCTGATATTGTAACATTACAGATTGGCACGAATGATGTCATTGATAACCACGATATTGATACAGCAGGGGAGAGACTTGAGGTACTTGTTGACTATATTCTTGACAATATTCCGCAGGACGCAACACTTTTCATTTCTCCAATTCCTCCGCTTGACCCGAACAGAAGTGAAGTTTATGACTGGTTCGGCAATTACCGTCATTCTTCTGACTGGTCGGAGCAGTACGATGATGCAATGGCTAAAATGAATGTTGAGATTTCACTCATGCAGTACAATACGCAGGTTATGGCGGTTGCATCAAAGAAAAAGCAGGAGGGCAGGAATGTTGTATTTTCAGAAGCTGCATTTGAAATAACAGACGTTGAAACACAGCTTTTCGATGGTGTACACCCAAATAATGCAGGATATAAGGCAATGGGCGAAAAGTGGGTTGAAATTATTGACAAATATCTGACAGAAAATTCGCCTGCTGAATCCACAACAACATTTGAAGTAACTACAACTACAGAAACGGCTACAACAACACAGACAACTACTACTGATTTTGTACTTATTCCGATAGTAACTACAACTACAACAGAGGGCAACACTACATTCAATATAGGCGACCTTGTAAAGCTTATACACTATGTTCTTGATTGTCCCATTGCATATGAAGAAGATGAGATTAAGAGATATGACCTGAATAATGATGGCGGAATAGATGTTTTTGATGTTATTCTTATGAGAGGTGCTGTTATTGGCAACGTTGAAAAACTTCTGGAAAAGCGTAAGGAACTTGGTGACGATAAATTTCTTGATTTGAGTGATGCCTGTAATATTGTGATTTATCCTGATGAATACTATGAAACAACTACAACAACTACTGCACCGAAAAAAGCAATAGCAAGTGAAATCACAGAACTTGACAAACCCGACAGAACAGAAGAAAATATTATCATTGACTGGGAAAATAATAGTATATTGTCATAATTCATTCAGCGGAGCAAACAACTCCGCTGATTTTTTCACTCAACTTTCACAAAAATCACAGAAATATTTTCAATTCTTTAAGATTATTTTAAGATAACAGTTTTATAATATAGTCATAAAGTTAATTCATACCTGAAAGGAGTCAGATATATGGCTATAAATACATTTGCACGAAAGGAAATAAAGTTTCTGCTTGACATGAATCAGTATCATGAACTTATTGAAACTATAAGTGAATATATGAATCCTGATAAGTATTGCATAGGCGGTAAAGAGTATGGTATATATAATATTTACTATGATACTTCTGATGATTTTCTTATCCGTGAATCTCTTGCAAAGCCTTATTACAAGGAAAAAATCCGCTTGAGAAGTTATTATTCACCTGCTGAACCTGATGCACCTGTTTTTCTTGAAATAAAGAAAAAAATCGGCGGTATCGTGACAAAGAGACGTGTTTCAATGACGCTTGCAGAGAGTGATGAATATTTTGCAACACGCCATAAACCTGAAATAAAGAAGTACATAACAGGACAGGTTTTCACAGAACTTGATGCTTTTCTCAATCATTACCCGATTGTCCCGAAGCAGTATATCAGCTATCAGCGTGAAGCGTTTTTCGGTAAGGACAACAAGGACTTCCGTCTCACATTTGACAGAAAGATTACTGAACGCCGTTACGATTTGCAGTTAAGCAAAGAGAGTTATGGCAACTATATAATCGGTGCAGACCAAAGGCTTATGGAAGTCAAGGTAGGTGATTCAATGCCCGCATGGCTTGTGCAGAAACTTTCAGAACTTGGCATATACAAGACAAGTTTTTCAAAATATGGCAGAGCTTATGCAAATTTTGTGAAGGAGCAGGCAGGAAAAAGTCATATTCAGATTTCGGGTATATCAATGATAAACAATAAAATTTTAGTAAACAGGAGCGTATGATTTATGTTGGCATTATTTGATTTTTTTGGAAATGTTTTAACCAAAGCGGACAACAGCACATCTGATATTTTTTCGGGTTCATCAACAACATTGATTCCGAATATATCATTCAGCGAATTTGGAATATGTGTCGGTTCGGCACTTGTAATAGGCTTTTTAATCAGTCTTGTATACATATTCTGTCACAGAAAAGAGGGCTACTCACAAAGCTATGTGCTTACAATAATCATGCTCCCGACAATTGTATCACTCATTCTTTTGTTGATTAACACAACAGCAGGTGCATTAAGTCTTGCAGGAGCATTTACGCTTGTCCGATTCAGAAGTGCTGCAGGTGACCCGAAAGACATAGCATATATATTCTTTGCAATGGCATCAGGTGTTGCCTGCGGTATTGGCTATGTAGGATTTGCAGTAGTATTCTTTATCATTCTTGGAATTGTAATGATAGCACTTTCTGAAATGAATTTCGGTGGTTGTAAGACAAATCATATGACATTGAAAATCACAATCCCCGAAAATCTTGATTATCAGGGAGTATTTGACCCTGTTCTTGCAAAATACACTACATTCAACAAGCTTCGCCGTGTAAAGACAACAAATTTCGGCACACTTTTTGAGCTGATTTATTCAGTTGACGTAAGAAATGACATAGACCAGAAAAAATTCATTGATGAACTTCGTGCATTAAATGGAAATATGACAATAAACCTTGTATTTTTCAAGTATGATGACAAGATTTATGAAAACTGATATGTAAAAAATTTCTCTCTCTGTTTATAAATGGAGAGAGATATTATTATTGACAGGGAGATTTTTATGAGTTACAAAAGAATTATTATTGCAGTCATGTCAATGCTTATTCTGACAGCCTGCGGAGAAAATACAGAATCTGAAATATCGTCAGAGCCGGTTGTTACAGAAAGTACAACAGAAAAAGTTGAAACCACAACAACAACTGAAACTACTAAAAAGACTGATAAGACAACTGCAACCAAATCAACAGAAAAAAAGACGACTTCAACTACAGTTGAAAAAACAACAGAAAGCAATAAAACGACTACAGTTACAAAAGCGACTGAAAGCAATAAAATAACTACAGCTGTAAAAACATCGGCAACAACTAAAACTGCTGAAACTACCGAAAAAGTTACAGAGATGACAACAGAGGCAGTTACAGAGCCTGAAAGTAAATATGATGCTGAATTTAATCTTGCTGAAACCCCGTATATTGAAATAACAAAAGGCGGAGATTATATAGTAAGAGGTTATACGGCAGAAGGACAGATATACATCAATACAGAATCAGAAGAAAAAGTGGAGATTACTCTTGACGGCGTGGATATTTCATGTCCGACAAGTTCCGCAATACTTGTAAATCAGGCTAAACGCTGTATAATAAAGCTTGCTGAAGGAAGTGCAAACTATCTCCGTGATGGTGGAAATGACAAGATAAATGATGGTGTGATTTTTTCAAATGATACATTGAGATTAAAGGGCAAAGGCTCTCTTGAAATAAATTCAGGAAACGCTCACGGCATAGCAAGTGATGATGATGTTATAATTGAAAGCGGAACATACATAATAAACGCTTTAAAAACAGGAATAACAGCCCATGATGATATAACAATCAACGGCGGAGATTTACAGATTTCAGGCGGTACTAACGGTATAAAATCAAAGGGAACTGTAAATATAAACGGTGGAAATATGTATATATCGGGCGGAGAAAAAGAGGAAAAAAGCTCAATTTATGCTTCTGTTTCATTCAGTTATACAGGCGGAAAAGTTTTTGCATACGGAAATCAGGTTACACCGCCCGCATTTACTCCGAATCCGTATATTGTTGTAAATTATGTCAATGGCATTTCAGCAGGAAATACTATAGGTCTTGTGCTTAATGGTGCAGAAAATGCTGTTCTTTCTCCGCAGAAAAACTTAAAATGTATTCTTATGCTTGCTCCTGATATATGTGCAGGGGACATCTTTACAGCGTATCTTAACGGGACAGCATCATCAGATTTTATAATATCAGAGGGACAGAATATTTTCACAATAGAATAGTGTATAAATAATTAATAAGTTATATCGAAAAATATATTAACACAAATTTAAATAATTTTTTTGAAAAAATAAGAAAAAAGTACATTATTTTATAGTTGAGTTTACTATATTGTATTGCAAATTATTCCATTTTGCAATATAATATATATAGCAATTGAAATTTAGTATTCAGAATAAGTATTTAACCCTCTCAATATACTTATTAAGCGTGTATTATTTTAAATTGCTATAGGAACACAGCCTATTTTAAAAGTCTTTGCTGTACGCTGTTAATAAATAGTGTTCAGATTTAAGTACATGGTTTGTGGTTTTTTCATGTTTTCTATTCTCAATAACTTATTTTAACTTATTATTTTATGGCTTGACCCTCAGTGCTAGACGGTTTTTTACCGTAAGGGTCACATTCTGCATCTCTCATTCAGAGGTGCATTTTTTTTGAAAAAATATTGAATTGGAATTTTTGTAAAATAAACTGCATAACTATTGATTATAACAACCAACGTAAAATAGGCACTTTTTTATGGCTATTTTTTATAAAAAGAGACTTATTTTTGCCTTAGAATCGGTCGAAATGTCATTTTTTTATAAATTGCTTGACAAATCATGATAAAGGGTATATAATTCAAGTATAATTAACGAAATGGAGGATAACAAATATGACAAAATCTGAATTAATCAGCGTTGTTGCTGAAAAGAATGAATGTTCAAAGAAAAATGCAGAGGCTGCTGTAAATGCTGTTATTTCTACTATCACAGAAGCACTTGCAAGCGGTGAGAAAGTTTCAATTGTCGGCTTCGGAACATTTGAGGTTCGTGACAGAAAAGAAAAGAAAGTCATCAACCCACAGACAAAGAAGATGATGATTGCACCTGCTTCAAAAGCACCTGCATTCAAAGCTGGTCAGGCTCTTAAGAACGCTGTAAATAAGTAATTGACGGAGGAAACATCAATGGCAAAACCAAGAAAAACTTCTGAAAAGATTGAGGAAGTTAAAGTGGAAAATCAGTCAGATATAGCTGAAACTGCTGTTGCAGAAGAAAAAGCTGTTGCAACTGAAGAAAAAACAGCAAAGAAAAAAGCAGGCAGAAAACCTTCTGCAAAGAAAACTACTCCGGAAGAAGAAAAAAAGGTGGAATCTGTTGAAGAAGTCGTTGTAGAAGTAAAAAAAGCAGAACCAGTTGAAGAAGCAGTTGCAGAGGAGAAAAAGGCTGAAACTGTTGAAGAAAAGAAAACAGCTGTTAAAAAGTCTGCTACAAAAAAGACTGCCACAACAAAAAAGACAGCATCAAAGAAAGCTGTTGCTGAAAAGAAAACAACTAAAACTGCTGAAAAACCTGCTGAAAAGAAAACTGCTACAAAGAGCAAGGTTAATATTTTCTTCCAGTATGGTGGCACTCAGTCTGCTGAACTTGTAAGCAAGGCTAAAGAGGATTCAGGCATTAAATCACCTAAATCAGTTGATATTTATATCAAGCCGGAAGATAACAAGGTTTACTATGTTATCGATGATATTGCGGGTTCATTTGAACTTTGATTTAACAAAAAAATCCTATAAAAAGCTCTCTTTTAAAGAGGGCTTTTTTGTTGACTTTTTTCATAAAACGTTGTATAATTAAATCAGATTGGAGCGTGGAAATATGACAGAATACCTGACAGACTATATGAAAGCAACTGAACAGGAACTTAAAAACTGTAGCTCACTTAAAGAACTTGAAAGACTTCTTGCTGAACACAAGGACAAAATTGCATTTATGCAACATGAAAGAATAGTGCATTTTCTTGTTACAATGATGTTTGCAATAATTCTTACTATTTTTATATGCACATTTATTTTTGCGGAAAATCTTGCACTTCTTATACTTGTTACAATGATTCTGATACTGCTTGCTTTTTACATAAAGCATTATTATTTCCTTGAAAATACAGTTCAGAAGATGTATAGGGTATATGATGAGATGCTAAGGAAGAAAGAACAGTTTGAAACTAAGGAGAATATAACATGACTAAAAAAGAAATTGCAGAACTTGCTATTATGGAGCTTGAAAAGATATATCCTGATATAAAGTGTATGCTGAATTACAGCAAGCCTTATGAACTTATGTTCGCAGCAATACTTTCAGCACAGTGCAAGGACGAAAGAGTCAATATTATAACAGAAACTCTTTTTGTAAAATACCCTGATTTGCAGTCTTTTGCAGATGCAGATTTATCAGAACTTGAGCAGGATATAAAATCATGTGGATTATATCGTGCAAAGGCAAAAAGTCTTAAATATACAGCAAGAAAGTTGATTGACGATTTTGACGGTGAAATTCCCGATACAATGGAACAGCTTTTGACATTTACAGGAATAGGCAGAAAAATAGCAAATCTTGTCATGGGCGATATTTTCAATAAGCCTGCTATTGTAACAGATACACATTGTATAAGAATATCAGGCAGACTTGGACTTACTGAACATGAACAGCCATATAAAGTTGAAAAAGACTTAATACAACTTATTCCACCTGAAATATCAAATCATTTCTGTCATCAGCTTGTGCAGTTCGGCAGGGATATTTGTGATGCAAAAAAGCCGAAATGCAATGAATGTACATTGAATTATTTTTGCAGATATTATTCTGAAATACATAAAAAGGGAGATTGAAATATGCTTTTTGATTTTGATTTACAGACGAACACAACAGGCTTGACCGATATAACAGCAGAAATAGCAGAGGCTGTTACAGAAAGCGGAATTTATGAGGGTATATGCGTTATTTTCTGTCCACATACTTCTGCATATATAGTTATAAAATATGATGAAGATGCAAAAGAAAATACATCTGAAACTGTAATAATTTCAGGCGGTAAACTTTTGCTTGGAAAACATCAGAGGATTTATTTCTGTGAAAACAGCAGTAAAGAAGAAAACCGAAAATTTTATGTAAAAATAATATAAGATGTTTAAGCGTTTTTAACATATTATACAAATCAACTTTGTGCAGATTCACGAAAATTATTATAGCCTTCTTAAAAAACTGGGAATAACTTGATTTTTTCAATAAAAAGCTATATAATTAAAGTATAATATATCATACAATAGTTAATGTATGAAATCGGAGGGATTTAAAATGAAGTTGAATTTTTTTAACAGAACAGGTGCTGCAATAATGGCAGCAGCTATGGTGATGAATGCTACTGCAATAAGTATGGGAACTACTGTTGCAGCAGGCAAGACAACAAGATATGAATTTGAAGATGGAGTTTCTACAGGTACAGGCAGTGTAAAGACTGATTCAAAGGCTTCGGGCGGAAAATATTTCTATCTTGAAAGCAATGACGATACCGTTACAGTTACAGTCAATGTTGCTTCAACAGGTATGTACAATCTTAAAATCGGCTATAATGCTGAATTTGGCGAAAAAATACAGAATCTTTATGTAAACGGCGTAGACCAGGGACAGATTTCATTCACTTCTGAAGACTGGGCAGAGGTTGACTGCGGAGCTGTCAAGCTTGAAAAAGGTGACAATGAAGTAATGATAAAGAGTAGCTGGGGCTGGACTAATTTTGATTACCTTGATGTTGAGGAGGCTACGCTTTCAGAAATCAAGGCAACTCAGACAACTTGCTGTGATGCAGGTGCAACAGCTGAAACAAGGTCATTAATGGCATATCTTGCAAGCGTTTACGGAAAGAACATCATTTCAGGTCAGCAGGAAATTTACAGCGGTGGTCCTCATGGTCTTGAACAGGAATTTGAATATCTCAAAGAAACTACAGGTCATTATCCTGCAATCAGAGGTTTTGACTATGGCAATTTCTCATGTCCGGCGTTTGGAAGTGATGACGGCTCAACAGAACGTGTAATTGACTGGGTAAAGAATAAGAATGGTATTGCAACAGCATCATTCCATCTCAATGTTCCGACTGATTTTTCAAGTTATACTATCGGAAGCAGAATCGACTGGAGTAAAACTACATATAGTGAAAAAACAGACTTTTCACCGTCAAAAGCTGCTACAGAGGGTACAAAGGAAAACGAATATTATATGCAGGCTCTGACAACTCTTGCAGCTGAATTTAAAAAGCTTGAAGCAGAGGGTATTCCAGTAATCTGGCGACCACTTCATGAAGCAGAAGGCGGCGGCGGTGAAACTAAGTCGTGGTTCTGGTGGGGCAGAGAAGGCTCTGAAGCTTACAAGAAACTCTGGATTTACACATATGAAACACTCACACAGAAATTTGACTGCCACAATCTTATCTGGGAATGGAACAGCTATAACTATGAATATTCACAGGACTGGTATCCGGGTGATGAATATGTAGATATTATCGGCTATGATAAGTATAACTGTACAGACTGGTCAACAGGAAGTGCTGTACTCAACCATAATGACAGTGCAATAAGTTCTACATTCTATGGTATCATGAATAAATATAACAGCGCAAAAATGGTTTCAATGGCAGAGAACGACTGTTTCTCAACAGTAAGCAACCTTATTGATGAAAAAGCTGGCTGGCTCTATTTCTGTACATGGTATGACGGCGGAAGCGATGATATAAACTTCCTCACAAATCCTATGTTCAATACAAAGGAAGATACAATTGAAATGTATCAGAGTGAATACTGCATTACACTTGATGAACTTCCTGAAGATTTGTATAAAAAGGAAACTCCTGCACCTGAAACTACAACAAAAACAACTGCTGACCCGTCAAAGACTACTACAACTACAGTAATCACTACGGAAGCAGACCCGACAAAGAATTACGGCAAAGTTGTTTATGACAAGACAAACAAGAGCTATCAGATAACCCTGCCTGAAGCTGTAAAGGAATTTTATGTTGATGTTGAACTTCCAAAGGGTATAGAGTACGCAAACGGCGGAATGGGCGTAAGTGTTGAGCTTGATGGCGAATACTACTGGGCAAATATTCAGTGGGAAGCAAAGGCAAGCGGTGCTGTAAAGGTAAACGTTGTTGACAACTTCCTCAACTGCTCACTTGGTACAGAAGTTATTGAAGATGAGGCACTTATTGAGAAAATCAAGGCAGAACTTGGAAAGTCAAAGACATATGAAGGTCAGATATGGTATGCGCAGGAGGGCGGAAAATCCGCATCAACTGACGGTGTAAAGATTGTTGGTGCATATATCAAGAAAGAATCATCAGGCAATACTACAACTACCACAACAGGAGGAAGCACTGTTGCAGTTAAGCTTCTTGGTGATGCAAATAATGATGGTGAAGTTAATATTGCTGATGCTACAGCTATCATTCAGCATCTTGGCAATCAGGATAAATACGGACTTTCAGAGCAGGGTCTTGCAAATGCAGACTGCTGTAATGTCGGTGATGGTGTAACTGGTCTTGACGCACTTGCAATTCAGAAACTTGAAGCAAAAATGATTGATAAGCTTCCTGATACAGCTGAATAAAAACGTATAATCAAAAAATTCATCTTTTTTGCTTAAAAATGTTAATTGGAATTTTTTGCTTTTTGTTTACAATGTAGAAAATATATGAATTTTTTTATATATCATTGACAAAATAAAAGAGATGTATTATAATCATCATAGACATTAAATTTTGGAGGCTTTTTATTATGAAAAATTCAGGAAAATTAATCGCTTTTGGTGCAGCTGCTGTAATGTGTTCTGCTGTTGTATTCGGTTCTGCTGTAAATTCAGCAAATGTAGAACTTTCAAGCTATGCTGTAGAAAGCTCCGTTGCAGACTTATCAGCTTCTGATATATGTACTGCTATAAATTCATATCTTTCACAGAATGATGACTGGAATAATTATACAGTATCTGAAAACGACTTTGCTGACAACGCTGTTGTTTTGGTTTCAAAAGAAACTAATGAAGCATCTGATTACAAGTGTACTGTTGATGCTGAAACAGGAAATGCAAAGATAGTTGATGCAGAAAATGCTTCACAGGCAGAGTTCAGTGTATGGGATTATACTAACGCTGAACCACCTGCAACAACAGAAGTAACTACAGAGACAACAACTGAAACAACCACAACAGAGACAACAACTGAAACAACAGAGACAACTACAGAGACAACATCTACTACAGAAACATCAACAAGCACAACAACTTCAACAAGCACTACAACTACAACTAAAGCTTCAACAACCACAACAACAAAAGCCGGCACTACTACAACTACAACAAAAGCTGGTAGTTCACCAAAAACAGGTGTTGCAGGTGTCGGAGCAGCAGTTGCATTAATGGGAGCAGCAGTTGCAACAGCATTTGCTTTACGCAAAAAAGAGGACTAATTTAAAATAAGCAAAAATAAAGCAGTCTCTTTTATAGGGACTGCTTTTTGTTAAATGGAGATGATTGTTAATGCTTGAAATGGTAAAAGGCTGTTATGTTCCGTGTGCTGATAAGCTTAAAGAGGAATACATGATTGATAAATGCTATATAACAGCAAATGTAAACGCAAGTAAAATAGAAGAAATTATTCAGCATTTCATAATAATACAGAAAGAACTTATATTTTTCATACTTGAACTGCCTGCAAATGCAGTTACTGAAGAAAAAATCCAGACAGACAAACCTGTTTCATTACACAGAGATGTATATTATATTGATGGACTTACAAATGAACAGGCACTCATTTTGTTCATGAAATACAAGGAACTGCTTATAAATGACGGTCTTTGCCGATTCGGATTCGGAGTACATGACAATTCAGCAGAAATAATGATGAATGAGTATAATATTATGACATTCTGGACAAATAATATGCAGAAATATAGTCTGTTTTTTGATACTCATGGCATACACATCACAGATAACTATATTTCTGCGTGGGACACATTCAGCAGTGATAATCCAGGGCAATGCAAATCTGTCACAGTGAATGATATGAGCATATACGACTTACCTGAACAGCTGAAAGAATATGGAATGTATTTTGCTGAAACAAGATAAGAATAGCTATATATTTAGTAAACGCCTTTGCTCATGTGTTTCAAGGTCTGCAAGCCTTGTCGGTATCGGGATATGACTTTCTTTTCCTGTTAAAGCAAGAGTGATTTTTGTTGCAGTATCAAGTGAAATATAATTCCCGACAGATAAAAATACAGGCTTTACATTATCATGAGTGCGCAGAACTCTGCCATATACTTCATTTTCAATCACAATATCAGTAAAACTTCCTGCAACTGAATCAGGCTCAATGTAATCAGCATTATGCACACGGAAATAAGTTTTGGCAACCCCGATAGTAGCAGTATTCAGATAAAAAGATGCATGAGTTGCTATACCCATATGTCGTGGGTGCAGATAGCCATTGCCGTCAAACATATAAATATCAGGTCTGCACTCCAGTTTTTCTGATGCTTTTATAATCAGGGGAAGTTCACGGAATGTAAGAAATGACGGTATATAAGGCACTTCAATTTTTCCGCTGTAATGCTGTTTTTCAATTATTTCATGTGTTATATAGTCTGTCACCACAATACAGCATACAGCATATTCTTCATTATTATGATTCCAGTAAGCAAGGTCAACACCTGCAACCGTTTTAATCTCCGACAATTGAAAACTGTCGGAGAGTTTTATTTTATCCCTGAAAGAGTTCTGAATTTCAAGAAATTTTTCTGTATCGCTCATGAAAATCACCTTTTTTTATTTTTATGATAGATTATAGTCAAACCTTTTATCAGTAAATTTTTGTCAATAGTAATATTTTTTCTGCAAAGCGGTACAACAACAGACGAAAGTCCACCTGTTGCGACAGCAGTACACGGCTCACCGATTTCTTCTTCAATGCGTTCAATTATGCCGTCCAGAGCGCACGCATTTGAATACAGTACACCGCTTTTCATGCAGTCGATAGTATTTGTACCGATTATATTAGGCGGAAGTTCAAAGTCGATTTTCGGAAGTTGTGCGGTACGCTGAATAAGCGCATCAGTTGCAACACCCATGCCTGTCATTATAAGTCCGCCGATATAGTTTTTGTTTTTATCAACAACAGAAACAGTTGTAGCCGTACCCATATCAATAATAATAAGCGGTACTGGATATGTATTTATCGCAGCTACAGCATCAACAGCCTGGTCACTTCCCAGCTGTTTCGGATTATCAATAATTATATTCAACCCTGTTTTAACTCCTGCACCTACAACAAGAATTTCCACTCCGAAAAGCTTTCTGACAGCCTCTTTTACAGTATTTGTCACGGACGGTACAACTGACGACATAACAGCGTCATCAATATCACTACAGCAGAAATTATTCATTTCAAGAATATTCTTGATAAGTGACGCATATTCAGTTGCAGTTGCATTGTGATTTGTTGAGATTCTCTCAAATACGACTATGTTGTCATTTTCGTCCACACAGCCGAAAACTATGTTTGTATTGCCAATATCTACAGCTAAAAGCATAATAAAACCTCCTGATTAAATAAATCTACTTGCATCTTCCCAGCGTATAAAACGTTTGTACTTTATCACGACAATATTTTTCGGTGGATAGCCATATGTTTCAAGTACATATTTGCCGTCGGGGAGATAGAATACTATAAATTTTCTTCTTCCACCTCTTGTCATTTCACCCTTAAAATAGTGGTCGATTTCAATTCTTGTATATATTGCTGAATCGTCCATATTTGCCCATATATGCTCCCATACGGCATATACTGCAAGGCAAATCAAAGTTACAGGTAGAAGAACTGCAAGTGTTACAAGCATAGCTTGTACACCGTCTGACAGCATCACAAAAAAAGCCACTATAAGTTCAAGTCCGATTAAAACTGCCGTAGAAATAAGAGAAGCTTTTTTATCAATGTGGAATCTCTTCTTCAATCTGTCGGGGAATTTTTTCCATTCAGGCGGACTTGCTTCAGCAATTTTCTCTTTTTCGTCAGGATTAAGGCGATGTATTACAGCGTAATCAACAGCAAGTGTGAGTAAAACAAGTGCAATACTTCCAATCAAAAGATATATGTAACCCGATTCATTTGTTATAGCATCAAGTCCAATTACTAATGTTATTACAAAAAATGCTCCGAAAAGTGAGAGTATTACGGGTAGTGATTTTCCATAGAAAAGATGTCTGTATTTAAGTCGTTTCATAAAAAATCCCTCCCCCTGATTAAATAAATCTGTTTGCATCTTCCCAGCGTATAAAACGTTTGTACTTTATAACAATAATATTTTTCGGTATATAACCATAAGTTTCAAGTACATATTTGCCGTCGGGAAGATAGAATACTATAAATTTTCTTCTTCCGCCTCTTGCCATTTCACCCTCAAATGAGTGGTCAACCTCAATTCTTGTATATATTGCAGAATCGTTCATATTTGCCCATATATGCTCCCATACGGCGTATGTTGCAAGGCAAATCAGAGTTGCAGGCAGAAGAATTTCAAGTGATACAAGCATAGCTGTTACGCCTCCTGCAATCATTACAATAAGAGCCGCTATAAGTTCAAGTCCGATTAAGTTTGCCATATAAATAAGAGCTTCTTTTTTATCAATGCGGAATTTCTTTTTAAATCTGTCGGGAAATTTTTTCCATTTCAGCGGACTTGCTTCAGCGATTTTCTTCTTTTCGTCAGGTTTCAGACGATGTATTACAGCATAATCAACGGCAAGTGTCAGTAAAATAAGTGCAACACTTCCAATCATATGATATATGTAACCCCATTTGTTTTTTATAGTATCAAGTATCGGTGTCATTACAAAAAACGCACCGAATATTGAAAGCATTATGGGTATGATTTTCCCATAGAAAAGATGTCTGTATTTAAGTCGTTTCATAAAAAATCCCCCATATCATATTTTGGAACTCCTGCTGAAACAGGACCTTTTGCGATTATTGAATTCATCATTGTACTGGATTTTTCTGAGCTAAACTCACTTCTCAAAAAATCGTCACGATTTACCTTTACTCCTGGAACTTTGGTTACAGAAGTGACAATGTCTAAAATTTCAAATTTTTTCCATAATTTTAAACTACTGATTATATAAATTTATCTGCATCTTCCCAGCGGATAAAGTACTTGTATTTGATTACAACTATATTTTTTGGTACAAGACCAGCCGATACTTCAAGTACATATTTTCCATCAGGCAGATAGAATACTATGTAATTCCTGTAATTCTTTCTTCCGCCTCGAGTATATTCAACTTTAAATGAGTGGTCAACCTCAATTCTTGTATATATTGCTGAATCGTCCATATTTGTCCATATATGCTCCCATACGGCGTATACTGCAAGGCAAATCAGAGTTACAGGCAGAAGAATTGCAAGTGATACAAGCATAGCCTGTACACCGTCTGACAGCATTACAAGAAAAGCTACTATAAGTTCAAGTCCGATTAAAACTGCTATAGAAATAAGAGAAGCTTTTTTATCAATGCGGAATTTCTTTTTAAATCTGTCGGGAAACTTTTTCCATTTAGGCGGACTTGCCTCAGCAATTTTCTTTTTTTCATCGAGATTAAGGCGGTGTATTATAGCATAATCAACAGCAAGCATCAGTAAAATAAGTGCAATACTTCCAATCAAGAAATATATGTACCCCAATTCGTTTTTTATAGTATCAAGTGCAATTACTGATGTTATCAATAAAAGTACTCCGAAAAGCGAAAACATAACGGGTATGGACTTTCCATAAAAAAGATGTCTGTATTTAAGTCGTTTCATAAAAAAATCCCCCATTATATCATATACATTTTACAATTAATCGCTTATTTTTGTGAAAACACAAGATAAATCTGTTTCTGTCTGAATTATATCATTAAGAACAGAGATTATTAATTGCTTACTCATTTTAGAAATAAAAATTGGTTTGTCAGCATAAAAGTATTGACCTGCAAGACATTCGCCTGTCAACTGATTTTTCTTTGAAAGGTTGAACAGATTCTTATAAGTAAAAAACGTGGCACTCCACTTTGTTCCGTCGTCCAATTCAAAATAAACATCAGAGTTTGCATCATATTCATTATAACCGTCTGCCCATGTTTCAAATTCAAACCATATATTTTTGATTTCCATATTTTGATCCCTATAAAAATGACTTTATATAATTATAGCATATTTTTTCGGATAAATCTATAGATTTTCAGAAATTTTTGTGATATAATGAAAATAATCAAGGAGGTTTATATTATGTTAAAAGAAAAAACAGTATTATTGGGAGTATCAAGTTCCATAGCAGCATACAAGATGTGCAACGTTGCAAGAATGTTGACAAAATTAGGTGCGGAAGTTCATGTTGCAATGACAGCCAATGCGACAAATTTCGTCCACCCGCTTACTTTTGAAACACTCACACAAAACAAGTGCCTTATTGATACATTTGACCGCAATTTTCAGTATAGTGTTGAACACGTTGCAATTGCAAAAAAGGCAGATGTTGTTCTTATTGCACCTGCAACAGCGAATGTCATAGGCAAGATTGCAAACGGTATAGCGGACGATATGCTAACTACAACAGTAATGGCTTGTACCTGTCCGAAACTTATAGCACCTGCAATGAATCATAATATGTACCATAATCCGATAGTGCAGGAGAATATAGCAAAGCTGAAAAAATATGGCTATGAGATAATAGAGCCTGTTTGTGGTATGCTTGCAAACCGTGATACAGGTGACGGCAAACTGCCTGACGAAGAAACACTTGTTGAATATATTGTCCGTGAGATTGCATTTGAAAAGGATTTGCAGGGCAAAAAGATACTTGTAACAGCAGGGGCGACAAGAGAAAAAATTGATCCTGTTCGTTTCATTTCAAATCATTCCAGCGGAAAAATGGGATTTGCAATAGCAAGAGCTGCTATGTTGAGGGGTGCGGAAGTTACGGTAATATCGGCACATACGGACGTTAAACCGCCTATGTTTGCAAATGTAGTAAACGTTGAATCAGCAGAGGATATGTTCAACGCAGTAAAAGAGAACATGAGTTCTGCTGATATTATAATCAAGGCGGCGGCAGTTGCGGATTATACACCAATGACGGTATCAGACAGCAAGATAAAGAAGTCTGATGGCGATATGAGTATACCACTGAAACGCACAACGGATATTCTGAAATATATCGGTGAAAACAGGAGAGAAAATCAGATTGTATGTGGATTTTCAATGGAGACTGATAATGTGCTTGAAAATTCACGCAGAAAGCTTGAATCAAAAAATTGTGATATGATTTGTGCAAATTCGCTGAAAACATCTGGAGCAGGTTTCGGCACTGATACTAATATTATCACCATGATAACAAGAAACGGCATCAAAGAAATTGAACTGATGTCAAAATTTGATGCCGCAAATATTATTTTGAGTAAGCTGAAAAATTTTTAGATTTCGCTGTCATCATGCCATGTTATAAAATCAGGCATTTTGTGAAAAAATTTAAAAAACTCAACAGCTTTTTCCACCTGTTCCGCTGGAATTACCCATGATAATGGGTATTCGTCAAGCTGACCGTTTGAGAGATAAAATTCCATAGTTTCATCATCAGAACCGCTGTATTCAGGATTTCTTGAAGTAAATCCCGCACTTTCATCATCTGGAAGATACATAAGAAAGCCATAATCACCATTTATAAGAGCCGTTAATGTCTGCTCATCGTCTCCGGTATCAACCCATATCTCCTTATACGGACTTTTTTCCCATATATACATAATCAGTTACTGTATTTTGGTTCGCAGGTGAGATTTATGCCAAGACGCTTGAAAATGCGTTCATCAACAGCAGAAAGTATAACAGTGGAGTGGACTTCACAGCCTCTTAGCTTTGAAATCTGCTCCATAGCTTTTTTTGCGTTGTCGTCAGTAGTGGCGCAGATTGAGAGTGCAAGAAGTGTTTCGTCCGTGTGAATACGTGGGTTGTTGTTGCCGAGATGATTTACTTTCAAGTCCATAATCGGCTCAATAACGTGCGGAGACATAAGAAGTACATCATCAGCAAGACCTGCAAAATGTTTGAGTGCATTGAGGAGGAGTGCCGAGACTGCGCCGAGAAGTTCGGAAGTTCTGCCCGTGAGGACAGTACCGTCAGGAAGTTCCATAGCAGCAGCAGGAGCATTTGTTTCCTGTTCTTTTGCAAGTGCGACGGCAACTATTTTTCTGTCGTCGGGAGTAACATGAGCCTGTTTCATGAGGAGAGTAAGTTTCATTTCCTCATCTTCAGAGATAAGACCTTTTTTTCTGTCGCACAATGCAGTATAATAACGGCGGATTATCTCATCTTTTGAAGCCTGACAGGTAACATCATCATCAATAATACATTTTCCAGCCATATTTACACCCATATCAGTAGGAGATTTGTAAGGTGATTCGCCGAGTATATTTTCAAACATTGCATTGAGTACAGGGAAAATTTCAATATCACGGTTATAGTTTACGGTAGTTTTTCCGTATGCCTCAAGATGAAAAGGGTCAATCATATTTACGTCATTGAGGTCAGCAGTAGCAGCTTCATAAGCAATATTTACAGGGTGACGGAGAGGAAGATTCCATATAGGGAAAGTCTCAAATTTTGCATAGCCTGCATTTACTCCACGTTTATGCTCATGATAAAGTTGAGAGAGACAAGTAGCCATTTTTCCGCTTCCCGGACCGGGAGCTGTTATAACAACAAGTTTGCATGAAGTTTCTATGTACTCATTTTTTCCATAGCCCTTATCACTGATAATGCGGTTTAAATCAGACGGATAGCCCTTGATGCTGTAGTGATGGTATATTTTTATACCAAGTGATTCAAGTCTTTTCTGAAATGCGTCTGCTGTAGGCTGATTGTCGTATCTTGTGAGTACAACACTGCTTACATAGAGACCTATTTTTCTGAATATGTTAACAAGACGAATAACATCAACATCATATGTAATTCCTAAATCGCCACGAATTTTATTTTTTTCAATATCGTCAGAATTTATAACAATAACAATTTCTGCCTCATCTTTAAGCTGTAAAAGCATCTGCAACTTACTGTCGGGCTTGAATCCCGGAAGTACACGTGAAGCGTGGTAGTCGTCAAAGAGTTTTCCACCAAATTCAAGATAAAGCTTGTCCCCGAATTGTGCTATACGTTCACGTATATGCTCCGACTGCATTTTCAGATATTTTTCATTGTCAAAACCAATTTTATTCATAAAAATTTCCTCCATAAAAAACAATCTGTTACTATTATATAACAAAAATAAAAAAAAAGCAATAGAAAAATAGTTTTTTCCTGAAAAAAAGTAACCTGTATTGTCGCTAATCAATACAGGTTATTTTTTTAATTATTAGGCTGTATTTCTGCCTGACTGCAAAGCAGTTTATACGATTCAAGCATACCTGATATAACAAAATCAGAATCAGTTATAGTTCCTGTATATTTTTCATCAGCAAACACAAAACATTTGTTGTCCTCACCTGTTGAAACAAGGTCAATCTGTGATTTTGTTCCATCAGAATTTGTATATTTTACAGTGAAAACAGGGTTTTCAAGTTCGGGTTTTAATTCAACATCAATATCAGTTATTACTGTGTATGAAAAATAGTTGTAGAAAGTTTCAAAATAGCTTTTTATTTGAGCTTTTGACAAGTCTATTTCATATCCTCTGCACTCTGCATAATCATCTGTAGCATTTATTGTAAACTTTTCACAAAGTTCAGGACAGATAATTTCAAAATCGCTGACAGCATACATATTTGCATTTTCGATAGTCTGTGGAATAAGGTCAAAAATATCATAGTTGATAAATTTCATATCAGCTGTATAATAAGTCTCAACCTGTTTTGAGTGTTCAAGGTAAACATAAGTATATGACTCTGTATTTTTTCCGTAACTGCTTATGAGATAATTACATTCTGTTCCATCGGAAAGCTGTACTGTAAACTCTGCTGTCGGATTATCAAATCCGTATTTTACAATATCATCATCAGACTGCACAAACATTTCCTCTGCTGTAAGACGTGTGATTAGAGTAATAATGCTTGTAGGTCTTGTTTGATTTACAGTAAGCATTGAATATTCGGAGGGCAGTTCCCATAAGTTGCTTTCGGGGTTAAGTGTAAGCTCATAGACGGTTTTTCCGTCTTTTTTAAGGCTCATTCCTGTAATCTGATTTGAAGTATATGATAAGAATTTATCATCTTTAATTGAAAGATTTGTAGTAATCATGGATTCTGCATCACTTGCTGTTATAGCATAGATATTATTTTTTGTATCAGTATACGCATAATAATAGTCACCAGTCGGACTTTTGTCGCCTATATAGAGTATATATGATGCTTCATTGTCTGAAAATACGACTTTATATGGCTCATTCAGTCCGTATTTAGCTTTGTTTTCGTCTGTTGCCTCACCATAGCTTGTATCTGCCGTAAGATTGGCTATAGATGTGCAGATTCCTTGAAATATAGTCTGATTCAGTGCAAATCTTTCATTTGTAGATGACTCTGTAAGAATCCAGTCGCTTTCCATTATTTCAGCGGTATAGTTATTATCAGAATAGAAAATCTGAATTTTGTTTATGGAATCGCTGTCAACATTAAAAAGTACATTGTCTGCAAGAGATTCTGCCTGTTTCTGATTTTCCTTTTCGCTTTTTGATTTTACAGCAAAGTAAGCACCGATTGAAGCACCAGCAAGAATAACAAGTATCACAGAAGCAATAATAACATTTTTCATCAGGCATATCTCCTTTTAAGCCATACAGCTACACCGGCAAGAGCGAATATAATTGGTAAAGCTATAAATAAGTTGATAGCTTTTGAAGCGTCTTTACCGTCCTCAAATGTCATGGTGTCATATGAGTTGATTTTTGTGCCTATACCCATATCAATATCACTGTCATAAAGCCATGTATTAGAAAACAGTGTCAATGCTCTTGTGCCTGTAACAGTGTCAGTTACTTCATTGATAATCGGCTCGTCTGAACCCATTACATAAAGCTTTGCACCAGTCTGCTTGTTGTATGAGTAATAGCCAAGAACAAGCGGAGTATTTGATTTTGCTTCAGCTTTTTCAGCTGTTTCCTTATCACCGCCCATTGCTTCACTTATTGTAGTGTAGTCTGTACTGTCTTGTGATGGCGGAAGATTTTCAATAATAGATGCTTTTTCAATCATTTCACTTGATGATGCAAGTTCACTGAAACTTCTTGTGTTGCCTGTACCTGAAATATATATTCCGTTTGTGACAAGCTGGTTAATGTCAGTAGTAAGGTCTTCTGTATAGTCCTCAACTTTTGACGGATAAGACACACGGAAATATCTGTCATCAAGTTTTATAGATGCGTCTGAATCATTTTCATCATTTTCAATACGTCTGATTATATAGTCAGTATTTTTTTCTCTTATAAGATTATAGTCCATACCGATTTCAAATTTTTCAAGCAGATATTCGATATTTTCAAATCGTCCTTCTGTATCACATGGCGACAGCAACATTGAAATTGCCCCGCCGTTATCAATGTATGCACTCAATTTTTCACGGTCTGAAACTGAAATATCATGTTGTGGTGATGCAAGATACACAATAGCAGTATTTTCGGGAAGTTCGTCAACTGTTGACAAGTCAAGTTCCTGAACGTCATAGTTGTCTGTTTTTATAGCATCTCCGAAATTTGAGTAGGTGTTTTCAAGAGTTTTGTCGCTGTATCCGTTAAGGAAGTAGATTGTCGGAAGATTACCGCTTGTGCAGAGGTGAATAGCACCTGCAATAAGTTCCTCACCTGCATATGCAAGAATACCATTTGAATCCTGCTGAAAACAACGGTTAAACTTAATCTGCTTGATAGTATCTCCGCATTTTACAAAAATATCAGCAAGACCAATTTCAAGAAGTCCTGTAGGATTGAGGGAGTTTGCAAGTTCTGTATCTTCATTCGGGTCAAAACAGGTAAGAGTGATATTGTCATACTTGTCAAGTTCAGTTAAAGTATGGTACAATGGCAGACATCTTGGAACTTCTTTAAGGTCGATAAGGTCGGAAAGAAAGTAAATTTCAATCTGCTTGTCCGAAGTATCATTTACAAGCTGTTCTGTTACAGAAGTAAGAGTATATTTGCCTGATGGTGTCATATCGTAAACATTGTCATAATAGCTGAAAATCATATTTATCGGCACAAACACGGCAAGAATAAGAAGTGCAAGTATAACTGCAAATGCACCTGAAAGATTTAATTTTTTCTTTTGCATTTTTAAAATTACCCCCTGTTCCAGCGTCTTTTTTCAATTGAAATATAGTTCCATGCAAGAGCTATAATTATTGCTGATATGAAAAATACAAGGTCAGAAAGTCTTATAAAGCCTTGTGAAAAATATGCAAATCGTGGCTGTGCCGCAAAAGCATATAGCAGTGACTGAAGTGTCGGGAACTGTGCAATAAAATCTGTTTGTGAAAAATCGTCTACAAATATAAAGCCAAACATTATAATTTCACCAATAATAGCAGCTATGATTGAATTTTCTGTAAATGACGAAATAAGCTGTCCTATTGCTATGAACATAGCACCCCAGAAAAAGAATCCTACATATGCACAAATAAGCTGTCCCATGACTACTTCACCGTGCATAGCTGTAAAAATCGGGAAAAATAGCGAGCCTGCAATCATAAACAGGAAAACAGTGATATTTGCAAGATATTTTCCGATTATAATCTGAAATACATTTACAGGAGATGTCATAAGCAGAACTTCTGTTCCAAATTTTCTTTCATCCGCAAAAGTACGCATTGTAAGTATCGGGATAAGGAATATGAAGTAGAAGATTACATTGTAGAATATTTCAGGGAAAGTGAACTGAAAATCGTGCTTGTCCAGATTTCCGAGTGCATTGTTGAACATGAAAGTAAACAGGAACATAAATAAAGCCGATACAGTATATGCAAACGGAGTATAGAAGAAAGACTGTAATTCCTTTTTATATATAGAAAACATTATTCATTATCCTCCTTTGTTGTTTTTTCAGGATTTTCTGCTTTAATCTGTTCATAGAGTTCCTCCATGCCCGATTTTGAGGAAGTTTTATTGATAAGTTCAACAAATACTGCTTCAAGGTCAGGTTTTTCGGTATAGATTTCAGAGATATTGATATTATTTCTGATTAATTCAGTCATTATGCTGTTTTTAACTTCATCTGCATCTCCGTCAAGTTGAATAGTGAACTCAAAGAAGTCGTTGCCTTCTGCATCAATCTTGCTTATCTCCCTGACACCCTTTGTCAGTTCAATAATATTTGATGCTGTTGCACGGCTTCCCTTGATTTTAATGTGGAGAATGATATTTCCACCAAGTGATTTTTCAAGGTTTTCAATTGTATCAACAGCTTTTATATTGCCTTTGTTGATTATTACAACTCTGTCACATACAGCACTTACTTCTGAAAGAATATGCGAACTGAATATTACAGAATGTTCTTTTTTCAGGTCGGATATAATCTGCCTTACTTCTACAACCTGATTCGGGTCAAGTCCGACGGTCGGCTCATCAAGAATCAGGAATTTCGGGTTGCCGAGAAGTGCTTGTGCAAATCCCACACGCTGTTTATAGCCTTTTGAAAGATTTTTGATAAGCTTATGCTTTACATCATCAATTTTCAGCAGATTCATAACACGCTTGATTTCAGATGCTTTTTCTTTCATAGGTATTCTTTTAAGTCCGGCGCAGAATGAGAGATATTCTTTAACTCTCATATCAGGATAAACAGGTGGAATTTCAGGTAGATAACCTATGTTTTTCTTTGCTTTTACAGGCTCTCTGGAAATATCGTTTCCACAGATGTTTACTGTTCCGGCTGTCATGGGCAGATAGCCTGCAATCATGTTCATTGTTGTTGATTTTCCTGCACCGTTAGGACCAAGAAAACCCAGAATCTCATTATCATTTATTGTAAAACTTATATTATTTACAGCTTTGTTGTTACCGTAAAATTTTGTCAGATTTTCAATAGTAATCATGAGTTGCTCCTTTCGTGAATATATTATATTAAAGTATGCTTCCGCACAAAATAATCATACTTTTACATTATGGCAAAATTTTATTAACACAATATTAATAAACTATGTACATAATGTTAATTTAAAATTATCTGTCATGCAAAATACAAAAAAATTATACACTGTTCTTGTGTGAAATATGTGAAAGAATCGTGTATATGGAATAAATATTGCATAACAGGTTAATTTATTTTGTTTATTAATATTTGGTATATAAATAAACAATGAGTATAGTTATGCTAATAGACAAAATATACAAAAATGTTTTTTTTAATTGTGCATTGCAACAAAAATGATTGACTGCATTAGTTAAAATTCGCTAATCTGTTGACAGAAATATAAAATTGAATTATAATAATATTATGAAAAAAGTTTGTTAATATTGTGTGTGTCTGAAGAACGTCACAATATACAGATTTTTCGTGTATGTACTGCCTGAAACGGCAGATAAATCTTTTCTAAACTAAAATTTTTTTGAGAGGGGTTAAAATCAATGATAAGCAAGAAGAATAAGGCTCTCACAGCCGGTATTCTCGCAGCTGCTATGTCAGCAACAGCAATTCTTCCTACATTTGCTTCTGCTGCTACACAGTATGCAACAGAGGGCGACGCAAATACATCTTATGCAAAGATGTTTGAGTCACTCTATGATGACGTTATCACAAACGGTGTCAAAAATGGTTACATGAGCTCACAGACAAACGGAAACTCTTTCGGTATTCCTTACCACGCAGTTGAAACACTTTGTGTTGAAGCTCCTGACTACGGTCACGAAACAACATCAGAAGCTATGTCTTACATGGCATGGATTACAGCTATGCATGATGTTCTCGCAAACAAGGGTGTTATTTCAGGTTCAACAGGCGACCTTCAGAAAGGTTGGAAAACAGTTGAAGCTATTATCCCTGGTTGGTCATCAATAGCTTATGGTGCAGATACAGAGTATAATACAATCTGGAAGCAGGAAAGACTTAAGGCTGATACTGCTGAAGAAGGTTGGGACCCAGGCGATTATCCGACACCACAGAATGGCGTAGATGCTATCAACCCGATTTATCAGGATATGGCATCAGCTTATGGCAGTGACAATGGTTACTACCTCATGCACTGGCTCGCAGACGTTGATGACTGGTATGGATTCGGCGGCGGCAGCGGCAAGTTCACATTCATCAATACATTCCAGCGTGGTGAACAAGAATCATGTTTCGAAACAGTTCCACAGCCATGTCTTGAAGAACTCAAATATGGTATGACAGAGATGAAAGATGAGAATAATGGAAGCGGTATCAAGGGAATCTTCAATGGTGTAGGCAATGTTCCTTACCAGTATTCTTTCACAAACGCTCCTGACGCTGAAGACCGTGCTATTCAGGCTATCTATTTTGCAAGCCAGTTTGGTCTTGACTGCGGTGAACTTTCAGCTCTTGCTGGTAAAATGGGTGACCAGTGTCGTAACGATATGTTTGATAAGTATTATAAAGCTATCGGCTGTTGGAAAAACGGTGCAGGTATTAATACTCAGTCTTCAGGTCTTGACTCACAGCACTTCCTTATGGCTTGGTATACATCATGGGGCGGAGCAATGCAGGCAAGCTATGGTAACTATAGTTGGGCTTGGCAGATTGGCTGCTCACACTCACATCAGTTCTATCAGAACCCACTTGCAGCTTATGCTCTTGCTTATGACAAAAATCTCGGTCAGGGCATGAAGTCTAAGAATGCACAGGAAGACTATAAAGAATCAACAAAGAGACAGATTGAAATGTATCTCTGGCTCCAGTCTGCAAACGGTCCGTTCGCTGGCGGTTGTACAAACTCACCAGGCGGTAAATATCTGAATGAATCAAGAAGCGGTGGAGATATAACATTAGATGTAAATTCAACATTCTATGATATGGCTTATGTTGAACACCCTGTATATGCTGACCCAGGTTCAAACCACTGGATTGGTAACCAGGTATGGTCAACACAGCGTCTTGCTGAACTTTACTACTATGTAAAGACAAAGGGCGACCTTTCAGAAGGACAGACATATGGTGGTCTCAGCCTCGAAGATGCTCTCGAAGCTCTCCTCAGCAGATGGATTGACTGGTTCTTAGAGAATACTAAGTTCGACTTTGAATTTGAAGGCACAAAAATGGCATATGCTATTCCGTCAAACCTTAACTGGAAGGGTTCACCTGCTACATGGAACGGCAAGTATGATGAAAAGGCAAACAGCGGTCTTACTTGTGAAATCACAGGCTACGGACAGGGAGACATCGGTTGTGTATCTTCACTCTGTAACACTCTCATCTTCTATGCTGCTGCTAATAATACAGATGCAAAGGCTGCTTCTAATCCGAACGGTACAGAACGTGGCGAAAAGGCTCTCTTCCTTGCTAACAGACTTATGTCTGCTCAGTGGAATGCTGCTCGTGATGAAATCGGTATTGCTTACGAAGACCACAACGGCTCACTCAAGAGAGTATTTGAGCAGGAAGTTTATATTCCTGAAGGCTACAAAGGAACAATGCCTGACGGTTCTAAACTTGAGCCAGGTGCTACATTCAGCTCAATCCGTGAAAGCTATGCTAAAGACCCAATGTATCAGGAATGTAAAGCTGTTTATGATGCAACAGGTGCAACTGATGATTACACATTTAAGCTCCACAGATTCTGGCACATGGGCGACGCTCTTATGACAACAGGTACAATGGCACTTCTCTATCCAGAAGTTGAACCACTTCCAGACGGCTACACACCAGAAGGTGGCGACCAGCCAACAACAGCTCCAACTACAAAGCCATCTGGCTCAGACAAGACTCTTTGGGGCGATGCTAACTGCGACGGCGAAGTAAATATCGCTGACTCTACAGCTATCGTTCAGGCTCTCGGAAACAAGGATAAGTATGCACTTGAAGAACAGGGTGCTATCAATGCTGACATCGTTGACAACGGCAGCGGTGTAACAGGTATCGATGCTCTTGCACTTAACCTCATGGAAGCAGGCAGAGTAACACAGCCAGAGTTCCCACTTACTCTTGAAAAGTTCAACGAAATCAGTGGTTGATTGATTAATTAAATTTGCTCCTACGGTTTTATAAAAAGAGGATATTTCGGTATCCTCTTTTTTGTTGCCATATATTGATAAGATACTTGACAAAAATAAAATATTGTGTTATAATGTACTAAAATTGTTTTCAGTATTTTAAAGAAGAAAACAGACAATGTTTGTAATATATCACAAATAGCATCGTCTTATTTTGTGCAACTATACAAACTTTTTTGATGTAAGAAAAAAGTTACTGATTTTTTGACATTTATATTATATAATGAAGTCGACACATTATATAAATTCTGAAAGGACAACAAAGCTAATGAATGAAAACGAAATAGAATCAATAAAACATGAACAGACTGAAATTATGTCTGAAGAATCTTTACAATCAAGTGAACTTGAACAGCAACAAGATGATTTAATAAAAGACACTTCCAAAAGAAATAAGATATTGGAATTTTTTCAAAAAGGAAATAAATTTATCAATAATGCCAGCCTTCCTCATTTACTGATGCGGTTTATTGGTTCATATCTTCTTGCGGCGGCTTATTTTATATTTAAAAACAGCGTTTTTGCTGAAAGAGAAGACACCATACGTCCGATATATAACTGGAAAGAATATCGTGAAGACGTATCAATATTGGCATTGGTTGTTATTACTGCCCTGATATTTATAATTATAAGCATACTCAGATACAAACTGCCACGAATACGTTTTGACGTTTATACCATGATAGCTGGATTTGTTTTATTCTCAGTATCTTCACTCTGGCGCAACGAAAGTATATATCTTGTAATCGTTCTCACAATACTGACAGCAATATTTGGTTATATTGGTTTCAGATATGAAAGAAAAAATGCTGAAATTAAAATGCCGTTCTGGGTAGCGTGTTTGATAGTCCTGCTCTTTGCAGGATTTACAGCAACAATTGTCGCTACAACAACTATCTGTCAGTACAAGTCTTATGGAACATCTTGTTTTGATATGGGCATATTTATTCAGATGTATCATTCAATGATAAACGACCTTTCACTTGTAACAACTTGTGAAAGAGGAAAGTTCCTTTCGCATTTTGCTGTACACTGTTCACCTATATATTATTTATTGCTGCCATTTTATTATTTATTTCCACGTGCGCAGACATTGCTTATTGCGCAGGCAGTCATTATAGCAATAGGCGTTATTCCGCTTATGGGAATATGTAAAAGTTACAGATTCAAAAATTCCTCAATAATATTCTGGGGAATAACATATCTTTTCTGTGCTGAACTTATCAATCCATGCTATTATCATTTCCATGAAAACGCATTTCTTCCGCCGTTGCTTATGTGGCTTTTCTACTCAATAGAAAAAAAGAAACCAGTACTCATGTATATATTTATGGCATTGGTGTTAATGGTTAAGGAAGATGCTCCGATTTATATTGTGTGTATCGGACTTTACCTGATTTTTCAGAAAGATAAGAAAGATATAAAGATACACGGCTTTATAATGGTAGTTATTGCAGGCTTATACTTTGTTATAGTAACATCACTCATGGGAAAATATGGTGAGGGAGTAATGACTTCACGAACATATGGAAATCTCATGATTGACCATGATGCAGGTTTCGGAGAGATAATCAAGACGGTACTGCTTAATCCTGCATATTTCCTTAGTCAGCTTGTAAAAGAAGATACTCTTATATTCTTTATTACAGTAATGATGCCTATCGGATTTATGCCGTTTGTTACAAAAAAATACTCTGTACTTTGGTTATGCCTTCCATTTGTACTCATGAATCTTGCAACAGGTTATGGATATGCGTCACAAACAGGTTATCAGTATGTTTTCGGCACATCTACTTGTCTTATATATGCAACAGTTGTAAATACAGCTTCTTTGAATACAGAAAAGAAAAAACTTCTTCCAATGTATACGTCAATAGCTACTGTTTATATGGCTGTTTCGTTATTCAGTGGTCGTGTTATAGATAAATATGATTCATATAAAAATAATAGAGAGAGATTTGATAACCGTGATGCTGTAGTGGAGGTAATTCCTGAAGATGCTTCTGTAATTGCTGACACATGGTATCTTCCGACCCTTGCAAACCGTAATGAGATATACGAACTTGGCGACAGTCTCCTTAATGAACCGCTTGGCGTTGATGTTGTTGTAATAAATCCGAATTCAGGCTGGGAGCGTATACAGGAATTTAAAGATAAACTTATTCAGGAAAATTATAGCGAATATTGTGTATTAGAAAGTAATTTTGCAGTATATACAAGACAGGGTTATACACTTCCCGAATATTCTGATTGAGGTGAAATATGGGTGATAAAATAACAATAATTATTCCGTGCTACAATGAGCAGGAAACGATACCAATATTTGTTGAGGAAATGGACAAGGTATATGCTGAAATGCGTAAAAAGTACGATATAAGAATGGAATATCTGTTTGTAGATGACGGCTCAAAAGATAAGACACTGAAAGTTCTTAAGGAATATTCCGAAAAATATCCGCACATCAGCTATATAACATTTTCAAGAAATTTCGGCAAAGAAGCAGGTATGTTTGCAGGACTTGAAAATGCGGACGGTGATTATGTTGTAATTATAGATGCCGACTTACAAGACCCGCCTGAACTGATTGAAGAAATGTACTCTACTATAAAAAATTCTGATTATGACTGCGTTGCATCAAGACGTGTTGACAGAAAAGGCGAATCGAAGATACGTTCATTTTTTGCAAAATCTTTTTACAAGATAATGAGTAAAATATCAAAGACGAATATAGTTGACGGTGCAAGGGATTTTAGAATGATGTCACGTCCTATGGTTGATGCTATTGTTTCACTCCGTGAATACAACCGCTTTTCAAAAGGTATATTCCAGTGGGTCGGATTCAATACAAAGTGGCTTGAATTTGAAAACCGAAACCGTGTTGCAGGCACGACAAAATGGTCTTTCTTTGGACTTCTGCTGTATGCGATTGACGGAATTATCGCATTTTCAACAGTACCTCTTGCCTTTTCCTCTATAATAGGAATAATATTCTGCTGTATTTCATTTATTATGTTGCTCATATTCTTTATACGTGCTTTAATATGGGGCGACCCTGTTTCAGGCTGGCCCTCATTGGTCTGTATAATATGTTTCACTTCAGGCTTTATTCTTTTGTGTAATGGAATTACGGGACTTTACGTTTCAAAGATTTATTCAGAAGTAAAAAACCGTCCTCAATATGTGATACGTGAATATAAAAAGTGTAAAGATGATTCTGAAAATACAGAAAGTAATTAAGTATATAAAATCTCCCTCACCTTTTGGAACAGGTAAGGGAGATTTTTTGATTGTTTTATCAGGATTTTTGACTTATTTCAGAAATGCCCACATAATAGCACATACAATAAGTGTAATAATACCTGTGCCAATTGCTAAAAGAATTTTCTGATATGGATTTTTTGCATTTTCCTGAACTTTTTCTTTTTCAGAGAGAGTTTCTCCGTTTGTAAATGCCACAATTTCACGGTATGTCTGAATGTCATGATTTTTCTTGAATTTCTCTAATTTAAGTGCAAAGTACATAGCAATGCCAAATTCCGCAAGCCATATTAATGCTCCTGCAATAGTTCCAAGATATTTCAAAAGCGGAATAGGTGTAATCATCACAAGCAACAAACATACAGTAAAAATAATGTCAAGCTTTTTAAATTCCTTGATGTCCTCATTTTTGATTTGAATTTTCATTTCTTCCAAATCTCCTTTAACTAAATTGTCAAGAGAGACTTCAAAAACTTCACTCATAAGAAGCAGACTTTTAATATCGGGATAATTTTTGTCATTCTCCCAGTTTGAAATAGTCTGACGTGATACAAATATACGTTCTGCCAACTGTTCTTGAGAGAGTTGTTTATCCATGCGATATTTTTTTATCTGTTTTCCGAGTTCCATTTTTATCCCTCCTGCAATTTTATTATATATGAGACGGGAAAATTTTTCAATCAAAAGTATTTGACAAATGCCAATTTTTCGGGTGTAAAAAGTTTTTGACATGACAGATTATTTGTTATAATCAAGTTTATCTGCTCTGTACATCATGGAATTATTTAAAAGCAGGTCGGTATTTATGTACCTGATGAACTCATTTGATATATATTTTCCGAAATTTTTCCATACAGTTGCATCATCAGATAATCTTTCTAAAATTGTCACATCAACAACATTTACAACATCATCTGTTCCGTTAAGCCACATATCTTCAATGAAACTACAATATTTTTTTATTTCGGCAATATCAGTGTTTTGTTTCAGCAATTCAAACAGAGGAACATTTATTTCATCTGCAAAGAAAATATGTGCTGTTAATTCGTTGTAATCTTCATAATGGAGTTTTAAATTTTTGGCTTTTTCAATAAATAATTCTGTGAGTTTTTCTGCGAAAAATTCTTTTGTGTACTTCATTGCAATTATTCCTTACTGATAATTTAATTATAAAAAAAGTCTCTTTGGTAAAAACCAAAAAGACTTTTTACACATTCTTTTCCACTCACAAGAATGTTGGTGCGAGTAATGGGACTTGAACCCATACGTCCTTCGACACACGCCCCTCAAACGTGCCTGTCTGCCTATTCCAGCACACTCGCATTTATTTTTTGCAGTATTTCCTGACTACTTTATTATTATATCACATAAAAATGGATTTGTCAAGTGTTTTTTGAAAAAAAATAAAAAAATTTTTTGTGCCGTACAGAATTACCATACGGCACATATTTTTTACAGAGAATTATTTGTTGTTGAGAGTACTTTCATTGAATTGATTGTGTAGCCGTCATTTGTTTCTGTAAGTTTGAATTCAACAGACTTTGATGAAACCTTTGGCAACCATTCAGGCAGTTCATCTATATAATTTACAACAATTGTATAAGTATCTCCATTTTTTGTTGCACCCTTGATTTCCGGTGAATATGTGTAAGTTACGGGTGCTATCGGCACATTGTATGACTTTGTTTCCTCATTGTAATAGAAACGTGATTCAGCAGGACCAACTGTAGTGTGATTAAGTGCTGGAAGATTTTCGCCGAAAAGTTTTACTGCATATGATTCAACATCAACAGCAGGGATTTTCACAACATCAAAAGTCATTTCATAGTTGCTTATTGCATTTTCTGACATAATCATAGACCAAATAGACGCAGTTATTATCTGGTCGGAGGGAAGTTCTGTAGGATTGTCAAAAGAATCAATATCCATAATTACAACAGGATAAACAATTGACTCAAAGCCGTTTTTCTTGTTGTCGCCCGAAGTATAACCGCCAATCATGCTGATTCCCTTTGATACAACTGCAATAAATCCGACACAAGCAAATACAGCGAAAATAACTCCAAATACAGCATAGAAATTCTTTTTGAATTTAGAACCTGATTCATTTTCGTCATCTGATACTGTCTTTTCGCTTCTTTCGTTGATTATTTCATCAGGGTTTTCATCAAGGATTTTTTCAAGAACAGGTGAAATTCCGAAAGATGTAGCTTCAATGTCTTTTTCGTCATCTGTAACAGCTTCTTCTGTTTCATCATTATCATCTGTATACGAATCGCCGTTTTCTATATCAGCAACAGCTTTTTCAGCATCTTCACGGATATTGTCTATTAATGAGCCTACTGGGTCAGATTCAGTTTCTTCAGAAATATCATCGTCTGTAACTTCTTCAATTGAGAAATTCTCATCATCTTCATCAGCAGTTTTTTCAGCTTCAAGTCGCTTTTGTTCTTCAAGACGTTTTCTTCTGCGTTCTTCTTTGCGACGTTTTTTTTCTTCTTCCTCTTTAGCTTTCTTTTCAGCTTTGAGACGCTTTTTTTCTTCCTCACGTGCCTTACGTTCAGCTTCTTCACGGGCTTTGCGTTCAGCTTCTTCACGGGCTTTGCGTTCAGCTTCTTCACGGGCTTTGCGTTCAGCTTCTTCACGAGCCTTGCGTTCAGCTTCTTCACGAGCCTTGCGTTCAGCTTCTTCACGAGCCTTGCGTTCAGCTTCTTCACGAGCCTTGCG